>NZ_CP034929.1:0-664395 GCF_004014875.1 Nocardioides yefusunii
GGGGAAGAAGTGGAGAACCAGCCGGTGGATCTGAACACCGTGTGGCGCGACGTCGTCGAGGAGCTGCAGCCCAACCAACGGGCGTGGCTGCGCGCCAGCGAGCCCGTCACCCTGCACGAGAACACCGCGATCATCGCGGTGCCCAACGACTTCACCCGCGGTCAGCTCGAGGGACGCCTGCGTGCGCACCTGGAGGACCGCCTCAGCGACCGCTTCGGTCGCGAGATCCGGATGGCCGTCACGGTCAACCCCGGACTCGAGGACGAAGCGGCACCCCTGCCGACGATCGACGAGGCTCCGGCCCGTCAGTCCGGCAACAACTCCGACTGGGACGCCGACGTCGTCGACCTCCCCGGTCACGGCACTGGTCACGGCGCCGGCCGTGTCCTCGACCACGGCGAGCCCGAGTCCTCGCGCCCCAGCGGCATCGGTCACCAGCTGGGACACCAGCTCGGCCAGGGCGGCCACTCCGGCTTCGACCCCGGCTACACCCCGGAGCGCCCCACTCCCCCGCCCACCGCGCTGGAGACCCGACTGAACCCGAAGTACACCTTCGAGACGTTCGTCATCGGATCCTCCAACCGCTTCCCGCACGCAGCCGCCGTCGCGGTGGCCGAGGCGCCGGGCAAGGCGTACAACCCGCTGCTCGTCTACGGCGAGTCCGGTCTGGGCAAGACGCACCTGCTGCACGCGATCGGCCACTACGTCCGTTCGCTCTACTCCGGCGCGAAGGTTCGTTACGTGAGCTCGGAGGAGTTCACGAACGAGTTCATCAACGCGATCCGCGACGACCGCCAGGACCGCTTCAAGCGTCGGTACCGCGACGTCGACGTCCTGCTCATCGACGACATCCAGTTCCTCGAGGGCAAGACGCAGACGCAGGAGGAGTTCTTCCACACCTTCAACACGCTGCACAACGCCAACAAGCAGATCGTGCTGACCTCCGACCGTCCCCCGAAGCTGCTCGAGGCACTCGAGGACCGTCTGCGCAACCGTTTCGAGTGGGGCCTCATCACCGACGTCCAGGCTCCCGACCTCGAGACCCGCATCGCGATCCTGCGCAAGAAGGCCGCGATGGACCGACTGACGGCTCCGCCGGACGTGCTGGAGTTCATCGCCTCGAAGATCCAGACCAACATCCGTGAGCTCGAGGGTGCGCTGATCCGGGTCACGGCGTTCGCCAACCTGAACCGTCAGGAAGTCGACATGTCGTTGGCGGAGATCGTCCTCAAGGACCTGATCCCCGAGGGCGGCGAGCCCGAGATCACCTCGCAGCTGATCATCGCCCAGACCGCGGCCTACTTCGGTGTCTCGATCGACGACCTCTGCGGCCCGAGCCGCGGACGCCACCTGGTGATGGCGCGTCAGATCGCGATGTACCTCTGCCGCGAGCTCACCTCCATGTCCCTGCCGCAGATCGGCAAGGAGTTCGGCCGCGACCACACGACGGTCATGTACGCCGACCGCAAGATCAACCAGTTGCTGGCGGAGCGTCGCGCCGTCTTCAACCAGGTCTCCGAACTCACCAACCGGATCAAGATGCAGGCACGCCAGGGCTGAACCCAGATCCGTCGAGCCGACGGAACCCACCGGAACCCCTTTGTCGGAACCCCACAAAGGGGTTTCAGTGCTACCCGAATGGCAGGTTCCTGCCACCCCCGTGGAGGTCCCCCAGGCCTGTGGATAAAGAAATGAGCGAAGGGCCGGTTTTGTCCACAGCCCTGTGGATGAAGAGCGGGGGTCGCGTGAACAACCCGGCGGAGTGCACACCCTGCCTGAGTCATCCCATTTTTTGTGCACAGGTCATGCACGGGGGCAAAGTGGCCGTGACCTGCCGTTTCGGAGGTTTTCCACAGTTTCCCCAGTCCCTATGACAACAACTTACCTACACATGGGGCTCACTCAGTTGAAACTCACTTTGCGCACTTCCTGGGGAGAACTCCTCCCTCCGTCTTTTTTCGGACAGGGTGTCCGGACTTCCTTGCGTCAGTCCTCCTCGGGTGCGAGCGACGTCGTGAAGTGGTCCAGAAGGGCTCCTCGGAGTCGTCGCCGACGTTCCTGTCGAGACGACAGGTGTCGACGCGGCATGGCAGGATTCACGGACCACGCGAATCACGAACCCGGAGGACCTAAGTGAAGTTCCGCGTCGAACGCGACGTCTTCGCAGACGCTGTGGCCTGGGCGGCCCGCAGCCTTCCCGTCCGCCCGAGCGCTCCGGTGCTCGCCGGACTGCTGATCGAAGCCGGCGACGAAGGACTCGTCCTCTCCTCCTTCGACTACGAGACCTCTGCGCGCGCGGAGCTGTCCGCCGACCTCGAGGTCAGTGGCAAGGTGCTCGTCAGCGGGCGTCTGCTCGCCGACATCTGCCGCTCGCTGCCCCACAAGCCGATCGACTTCGACCTCAACGGCGCGAAGCTCGAGCTCAAGTGTGGTTCGGGTCGGTTCTCCCTGCAGACGATGCCGGTCGAGGACTACCCCTCCCTGCCCACCGTCCCGCCGGCCTCCGGCGTCGTGAACGGCGAGGAGTTCGCCTCCGCGGTCTCCCAGGCCGTCACTGCGGCGGGTCGCGACGACATGCTTCCGGTCCTCACCGGCGTGCGGATCGAGATCGAGGGCGACCGCATGTCGCTGCTCGCCACCGACCGCTTCCGTCTCTCGCACCGCGAGCTGACCTGGACGCCGAACGACACCACCGCCTCGCTCGCTGCGCTGGTCCCGGCCAAGGTCCTCTCCGACACTGCCAAGACCCTCTCGGGCGACGTCACGATCTCGATCTCGTCCGCCGGCGGCGAAGGCATCATCGGTTTCGAGGGCCGCAGCGGCGACGGTCTGCGTCGCACCACCACGCGTCTTCTCGACGGCGAGTTCCCCAAGGTCCGCAGCCTCTTCCCGGCCGAGCACCTCACCGTCGCCACGATCTCCAAGCAGGAGCTCATCGACACCGTCAAGCGCGTCGCGCTGGTCGCGGAGCGCAACACCGCCGTCCAGCTGCGTTTCGTCGGCGACGAGGTCATCCTCGACTCCCAGTCCGGCGACGAGGCGCAGGCGACCGAAGCGGTCAGCGCCGACGTCACCGGCGACGACCTGGTGACCGGCTTCAACCCCGAGTACCTGCTGCAGGGACTGTCCGCGATGGCCGGCGACAAGGTCGACCTCTCGTTCACCCAGCCGACCAAGCCCGTCGTCATCCAGGCCACCGGAGCCAGCGAGAACAATCTGTTCCGTTATCTCCTGATGCCGCGCCGTCTGCTTTCCTGACTTCGTCGACCGGACACTGTCCGGTCGCCCCCACGTACGCAGCACTGTCTCGGAGGACACATGGAAATCGGACTCGTCGGACTGGGCAAGATGGGCGGCAACATGCGCGAGCGCATGCGCCGTGCAGGCCTCACCGTCGTCGGCTACGACCGGGACGCGTCGCTCAGCGACGTCGGCTCGCTCGCTGAGCTCGTCGCCGCACTGGGCACCGACGGCGGCCCCAAGGTCGTCTGGGTGATGGTTCCCCACGGCGAGCCGACCCGCGCGACCGTCACCGAGCTCGGTGAGCTCCTGGGCGAGGGCGACGTCGTCGTCGACGGCGGAAACTCCCGCTGGACCGACGACGAGATCCACGCAGCACTGCTCGCGGAGAAGGGCATCGGCTACGTCGACTGCGGCGTCTCCGGCGGTGTGTGGGGCCTCGAGAACGGCTACGCGCTCATGTACGGCGGTTCCGCCGAGGACGTCGCCAAGGTGCAGTTCGCCTTCGACGCCCTGCGTCCCGAGGGTGAGTTCGGCGCCGTCCACGCTGGTCGCGTGGGTGCCGGTCACTTCTCCAAGATGGTCCACAACGGCATCGAGTACGCCGTCATGCAGTCCTACGCCGAGGGCTGGGAGCTGCTGGAGAAGGCCGACCTGGTCGACAACGTCACCGAGGTCTTCCGCTCCTGGCGCGAGGGCACGGTCATCCGTTCCTGGCTGCTCGACCTCATGGTCAACGCACTCGACGCCGACCCGGGCCTGGCCTCGATCAAGGGCTACGCCTCCGACTCCGGCGAGGGTCGCTGGACCGTCGAGGCCGCGATCGACAACGCCGTCCCCGTGCCGGCCATCACCGCTGCGCTCTTCGCCCGTTTCGTCTCGCGCCAGGACGACTCCCCGGCGATGAAGGCGATCGCAGCCATGCGCAACCAGTTCGGTGGCCACGCAGTCCAGATCGAGCCGCCCGCCGGCGGCGACGCGAACCCCGACGCCTGATTCCTCCGTGCACGTCCAGCACCTGCTGCTCCACGACTTCCGTTCCTACGGGGACGTCGACGTCAAGCTCGAACCGGGCGTGACGGCGTTCGTGGGGCGCAACGGACAGGGAAAGACCAACCTCGTCGAGGCGGTCGACTACCTGTCCCGGCTGGCGTCGCACCGAGTGGCCAGTGACGCACCACTGATCCGGGCCGGCGCCCCCCAGGCGCTGGTCCGGGCAGTGGTGGTCAAGGACGGTCGTGCCGCGACACTGGAGGTCGAGCTCAACCCGGGCAAGGCCAACCGGGCCCGGATCAACCGGTCTCCGTTGCAGCGCCCGCGCGAGATCCTCGGGCTGGTGCGCACGGTCGTCTTCTCCCCCGAGGACCTGACGCTCGTCAAGGGTGATCCCAGCGACCGTCGCAAGTTCCTCGACGACCTGCTCGTCCTGCGTTCCCCGCGGATGGCGGCGGTCCGTTCGGACTACGAGCGGGTGCTCAAGCAGCGCAACAGCCTGCTCAAGACCGCGCGCGGACGCGGCGCGGGCGGTGAGAACCTGCTCTCCACCCTCGAGGTGTGGAACACCCACCTGGTGCAGTTCGGCGCCGAGATCCTGCACCAGCGCCTCGACCTCGTCGCGTCGTTGCAGCCCTACGTCGGGACCGCGTACGCAGCGGTGGCTCGCGGGGCCTCGCGCGACGACGCCCACATCGCCTACAAGCCGTCGTTCGAGCTGCCCCGCGGCGACGGCGGCGCCGACGGCACGGTGCCCAGCATCGCGTCCCTGGCCGAGGTGCTGAACCTCGAACTCGAGTCGCGACGCCGTGACGAGCTCGACCGTGGCGTGACCCTGGTCGGTCCGCACCGCGACGACCTCACCCTGACCCTGGGCAACGGCGATCTCGAGCTGCCCGTCAAGGGCTATGCCTCGCACGGGGAGTCGTGGTCGTTCGCGCTGGCGCTCAAGCTGGCCTCCTACGAGCTGCTCCGCAGCGAGGGCGACGACCCGATCCTGATCCTCGACGACGTCTTCGCCGAGCTCGACGCGGGCCGTCGTGAGCAGCTGGCCGAGATGGTGGCCGGTGCCGAGCAGGTGCTGATCACCGCCGCGGTGGCCGAGGACGTCCCGCCCGCTCTGAGCGGTGCCCGGTTCCGGGTGCAGGAGGGCACGGTGACGCGTGTCGACTGACGTCCCCGAGGACGACGACGTCCTGACCGGCACCACCCCGACGGTCGACCTGCCCGAGTCCGGCGACATCCCGCCCGCCGACGGTCTGGACCTGGCCCGTTCGTTCGCCCGTGCGCAGTCCAAGGCGCCTGCGCCCGTGCGTCGGGCGTCGAAGGGCGGCGGCAAGGAACGTCCTCAGCGTCGTCGGGGGAAGTCGGCCTGGTCCGGCGCCCACCCTGACGACCGCGACCCGCAGGCGTTGGGCAACGCTCTGGAACGCCTGGTCGGCAATCGCGGCTGGGAGACCGACCTCAAGGCCCAGGGCGTCTTCGCCCAGTGGCCGCAGCTGGTCGGTGAGGCGATCGCGGAGCACTGCACCCCGGAGGCGCTGGTCGACGGCAAGCTGACCGTGCGTACCGACTCCACCGCGTGGGCGACCCAGTTGCGCCTGCTCGCACCTCGGCTGGTGAAGCGTCTCAACGCCGACCTGGGGCACGGCACGGTCGTCGTGATCGACGTCCTGGGGCCGCACGTCCCGACGTGGAAGAAGGGCCTGCGCAGCTCCGGCGGTCGAGGCGTTCGCGACACCTACGGCTGAGTTCCGCACGACGACGACGTCGGGGAGGCCGGAATCGGCCTGTGCCGATCTGCGGGCCTGCGAGACGTACCGGGACATACCTCGACCCCTCTGGGGGTGCCAGAGAGGCCTTCTAGGGGCCCCTGTGGGCACTTCTGGACCAACTCGTGCCCACCGGCTGGGCGCGGGAGGCTGAATCTGTTCGGTCGAGCGGGTAAACTGAACAGTGGTCGCGTACTCCGTCAGTCGCGGCCGTCGTTCGTCGTGCCCCACGACGTACCGCACGAACTGGAAGTAGGTCTGCGTGAGCGCTGAGAACCCGACCGAAGAGGTCATGACCGAGGTCCCCGGGGAGGTGCAGCAGTCCAGCGTCGACACCACTGTGTCCGCTGAGTACGACGCCTCCGCGATCCAGGTCCTCGAGGGTCTCGAGGCTGTCCGCAAGCGGCCCGGCATGTACATCGGCTCGACCGGCGTGCGTGGTCTGCACCACCTGATCTGGGAAATTGTCGACAACTCAGTCGACGAGGCCCTGGCCGGTCACTGCGACGAGATCATCGTGACCCTCAAGGACGACGGCTCGGTCCGCGTCGAGGACAACGGTCGAGGCATCCCCACCGGCACTGCGCCCGGCCAGGAGCTTCCCGCCGTCACGCTCGCCCTCACCGTGCTGCACGCCGGTGGAAAGTTCGGCGGCGGCGGCTACAAGGTCTCCGGTGGCCTGCACGGCGTCGGCGTCTCGGTCGTGAACGCGCTGTCCGAGCACCTCGTCGTCGAGGTCAAGAACCGCGGCCACCTGTGGCGCCAGAGCTTCACCCACGGTGTCCCCGACGCCGACCTCGAGCAGGTCCGCCCGCTCGCCGACGACGAGCACACCGGCACCGCGGTGACCTGGTGGGCCTCGCCGGAGACGTTCGAGACCCTCGAGTACGACATCGACACCATCACCAAGCGCATCCGCGAGATGACGTTCCTCAACCGTGGGTTGAAGATCGTCGTGCGCGACCAGCGTCCCCAGGCGGTCGAGGGCGTGGACGCCGAGACCAACCTAGACGCCGACCTCGACGCCGTCCCCGGTGAGTCCGCCCAGGGCGTCGTCGGAGAGAACGGCGTCGAGCACGTCTTCCTCTACGAGCGCGGACTGGTCGACTTCGTCGAGCACCTCAACCGTCGCAAGGAGAAGGCCAACCCGTCGGTCATCTCCTTCGAGGCCGTCTCCAGCGACTACGCCAAGGACGCCGGCGGCGCTCACATGAGCCTCGAGGTCGCGATGCAGTGGAACACCTCCTACTCGGAGTCGGTCCACACCTTCGCGAACACGATCAACACCCACGAGGGCGGTACCCACGAAGAGGGCTTCCGCGCCGCACTCACCTCGCTGGTCAACAGCTGGGGCGAGGAGTGGGGCCTGGTCAAGAAGAAGGAGGACCGGGTCTCCGGAGACGACATCCGTGAGGGCCTGACCGCCATCATCTCGATCAAGCTCGGCGAGCCGCAGTTCGAGGGCCAGACCAAGACCAAGCTCGGCAACACCGAGGCCAAGGGCTTCACCCAGCGCGTCGTCAACGACCAGCTCGGTGCCTGGCTGGAGCAGAACCCGAACGAGGGCAAGGAGATCATCCGCAAGGCGCAGGCTGCTGCGTCCGCGCGGATGGCGGCCCGCAAGGCCCGCGACCTGGCCCGCAACCGCAAGGGTCTGCTCGGCGGCGGTGGCCTGCCCGGCAAGCTCGCCGACTGCCAGTCGACGAACGCGGCCGAGTGCGAGGTCTTCATCGTCGAGGGTGACTCCGCAGGTGGTTCGGCCAAGTCCGGACGCGACCCGCGCATCCAGGCGATCCTCCCGATCCGCGGAAAGATCCTCAACGTCGAGAAGGCGCGCATCGACAAGGTCCTGGGCAACCAGGAGGTCCAGGCGATCATCTCCGCGCTCGGCACGGGCATCCACGAGGAGTTCGACGCCGAGAAGCTGCGCTACCACAAGGTCGTGCTGATGGCTGACGCCGACGTCGACGGCCACCACATCAACACCCTGCTGCTGACGCTGCTGTTCCGCTTCATGAAGCCGCTCATCGAGCACGGCTACGTCTACATGGCGATGCCGCCGCTCTACCGCCTGCGCTGGAACAAGCCGGCCGCGCACGAGTTCGTCTACTCCGACGACGAGCGCGACGCGATGATGAAGGAAGGCCTGGCGGCGGGCAAGAAGCTGCCCAAGGACAACCCGGTCCAGCGCTACAAGGGTCTCGGTGAGATGAACGCCGACGAGTTGTGGGAGACCACGATGAACCCCGACGAGCGCCTCCTGCAAAAGGTGACGCTGGACGACGCAGCGCGTGCCGACGAGATCTTCTCGATCCTCATGGGCGAGGACGTCGAGCAGCGTCGCGCGTTCATCCAGCGCAACGCCAAGGACGTCCGATTCCTCGACATCTGAGTTTCTCCACCAGAACTTAGACATCGATAGACCAGTTCAGAAAGAGCAATCGTGACTGACACCCCGACCGGTGACAACACTCCCGAAGAGAACGCTCCCGGCGTGACCAGCAGCCTCACCGCTGCCGGCCTGACGACCGACCGCATCATGGAGGTCGACCTCCGTGAGTCGATGAAGGCCTCCTACATCGACTACGCGATGGCCGTCATCGTGGGCCGCGCACTCCCCGACGTCCGTGACGGCCTCAAGCCGGTGCACCGTCGCGTCCTGTACGCCATGTACGACGGTGGCTACCGTCCCGACCGCGGTTTCTCGAAGTGTTCGCGCGTCGTCGGTGACGTCATGGGTCAGTACCACCCGCACGGCGACACCGCCATCTACGACACCCTCGTGCGCCTCGCGCAGCCGTGGGTGATGCGCAACCCGCTGATCCACGGCCAGGGAAACTTCGGTTCGCCCGGTAACGACCCGGCCGCTGCGATGCGTTACACCGAGTCGCGGATGGCCCCGCTCGCGCTCGAGATGGTGCGCGACATCGACAAGGACACCGTCGACTTCCAGCCGAACTACGACGGTCGTTCGTCGGAGCCGACGATCCTCCCGGCGCGTTTCCCGAATCTGCTGGTCAACGGTTCCTCCGGCATCGCGGTCGGCATGGCCACCTCGATCCCGCCGCACAACCTGCGTGAGGTCGCCGACGGCGCCGTCTGGGCGCTCGAGCACCCCGAGGCCACCCGCGAGGAGCTGCAGGAAGCCCTGATCGAGCGGATCAAGGGACCTGACTTCCCCAACGCCGCGCTGATCGTGGGCCGTCAGGGCATCGAGCAGGCCTACCGCACCGGTCGCGGCTCGATCCAGCAGCGCGCCGTCGTCACCATCGACGAGGACGCCAAGGGTCGTACCTGCCTGGTCATCACCGAGCTGCCCTACATGGTCAACCCGGACAACCTGGCGCTCAAGATCGCCGAGCTCGTCGACTCGGGTCGCGTCCAGGGCATCTCCGACGTCCGCGACGACACCTCCTCGCGCACCGGCCAGCGCCTCGTCATCGTGCTCAAGCGCGACGCCGTGGCCCGCGTCGTGCTGAACAACCTGTTCAAGCACACCGAACTGCAGACCAACTTCAGCGCCAACATGCTGGCGCTCGTCGACGGTGTGCCGCGCACCCTGAGCATCGACCAGTTCATCTCGAACTGGGTCACCCACCAGATCGAGGTCATCGTCCGCCGGACGAAGTTCCTCCTGGCCGACGCCGAGCGCCGCGCGCACATCTACCGCGGTCTCGTGAAGGCGCTCGACGCTCTCGACGAGGTCATCGCCCTCATCCGCCGCTCCCCCGAGGTCGACGACGCCCGGCAGGGCCTGATCGAGCTCCTGGAGATCGACGAGATCCAGGCCAACGCGATCCTCGACATGCAGCTGCGTCGTCTGGCCGCCCTCGAGCGCCAGAAAATCATGGACGAGCTCGCCAAGATCGAGATCGAGATCGCCGACCTGCTCGACATCCTCGGCGACGAGGTCCGTCAGCGCGCGATCGTGATCGAGGAGCTCGGTGAGATCGTCGACAAGTTCGGCGAGGACCGTCGCACCCAGATCATCGCGGCCGACGGCGACCTCTCGATGGAGGACCTGATCCCGGACGAGGAGCTGGTCGTCTCCATCACCCGTGGTGGCTACGCCAAGCGCACCCGCGCCGACCAGTACCGCACCCAGAAGCGCGGCGGCAAGGGCGTCCGTGGCGCCTCGCTGCGCGGTGACGACGTCGTGGAGCACTTCATCTCCACCACCAACCACCACTGGCTGCTGTTCTTCACCTCGGCCGGTCGCGTGTACCGCACCAAGGCGTACAACCTGCCCGAGGCGGGTCGTGACGCGAAGGGCGGCCACGTCGCAGGTCTGCTGTCGTTCCTGCCGGACGAGAAGATCGCGCAGGTCCTCGCGATCCGCGACTACGAGCAGGCGCCCTACCTGGTGCTGGCCACGAAGTCGGGTCTGGTCAAGAAGACGCGTCTGGGCGACTACAACTCCCCGCGTCAGGCCGGCGTCATCGCGATCAACTTCCGCAACGACGACGACGAGCTGATCGGCGCCGACCTGGTCGCGCCCGAGGACCACATCCTGCTGGTCTCCCGCAAGGGCCAGTCGGTGCGCTTCGAGGCCTCCGACGACCAGCTCCGCCCGATGGGTCGCGCCACCGGTGGTGTGACGGGCATGAAGTTCCGTGACGGCGACTCACTGCTGTCGATGTCGGTCATCCGCGCCGCGCACGTGGCTGCGGAGATCGGCGAGGGCGGCGAGGTCGTCCCGGGCGAGGTCGTGACCACCGAGGCCGACGGCACCGAGGTCGTCGAGACCCCGGAGGCCCTGGCCAAGCAGTTCGTCTTCACCATCACCGACGGCGGCTTCGCGAAGCGTTCCCCGATCGAGGAGTACCGCGTCCAGTCGCGTGGCGGCATCGGCATCAAGGCGATGAAGCTGGCCGACGAGGCTCGCGGCACGCTCGTGGGCGCCTTCATCGTGGAGGACGGCGACGAGGTCCTCTCGATCACTGAGGCGGGCCAGGTCGTCCGCTCCCCCATCGACGAGAACTTCCGCCCGACCGGACGTTCCACCATGGGCGTCAAGTTCGTGACCCCGAAGAAGGGCGACTCGGTGGCAGTGGTTGCCCGCTCGACGGAGTCGCGTGATGATTCTCCCGAGGACGAGACGAACACCGAGGAAGGTCCTGTCGGCGAGACCGTTGACCCGACCGGCGCCGAGACCGTGACCGCGGACAGCGCCACCGACGAGAGCACCGAGGACTGATCTGATGAGTGAACGCTTCGACAAGGACGGGAAGCCGGTCGCCAACGGTCAGGGACCGAAGGCGGCACGCCCGGCAGGCCCTTCTGCTCAGTTGCCGTCCTCGTCGAAGCGTCCGAGTCAGTACTCGGCAGCACGACCGACGCCGGGAGCGAAGCAGCCGCCCCAGGCTGCTTCGCGCCCGGGACAGAGCCAGCAGCGTCCCGCGCCGGCGGAACGGCCCACGCGGCCCGTTTCGTCGGCTGCGGCCGCAGCCCCCAAGGCCCAGGCCCCGACCGTGAAGAAGGCGGCAGCACCCGTCACGGAGAACGCCTCTGACGAGAAGCCGGGCAAGAAGGCCGGAGCTGGTCTGGGCGCCGTCCTGCGTGGCGGCGCCGACAAGGTCGGCGCCGTGGCCTCCTCGGCCCGTGAGCAGGTCTCCTCGGCCCAGCAGGGCGACCCGGTGACCAGCAAGGCCAGCCTCGGCGGACGTGGTCCGCGTCGGGCTCGCCTGCGTCTGAGCCGGATCGACCCCTGGTCGGTCGCCAAGGTCGCGTTCCTGCTGTCGGTGGCGCTCGGCGTCGTCGCCTTCGTCGCGGTCCTCATCACCTGGTCGGTGATGGGTGCTGCCGGCGTCTGGGACGCGATCAACTCGATCGCCGCCAGCGTCGCCTCCAACAGCGACGGGACGTCGTCGTTCGACATCCAGGACTACGTCGGCACCGGTCGCGTGCTCGGCCTGACGCTGGTCGTCTCGGTGGTGAACGTGTTCCTGCTGACCGCGATGGCCACCCTGGGTGCGTTCCTCTACAACATGGCGGCAGCGCTGCTCGGAGGCGTCGAGGTGACGCTCTCCGAAGACGCCGACTGACGTCCTCTCGCGTGGGGTGGACCCCGTTTTGTCCTGTTCTCAGGGCATCAGGTAGTGTTTCACCTCGTTGGGCCGCAAAGCCCACACTCGCTCGGTTCGCCGAGGGAGGGCCTATAGCTCAGACGGTTAGAGCGCTTCCCTGATAAGGAAGAGGTCACAGGTTCAAGTCCTGTTAGGCCCACAGTTCCGCCATCACGTCCAAGACGGAGGAAGTCGATGAAGAAGATCCTTCTCATCGCCCTCGCGGTCGTCGCCGCAGTGATCGGCAAGAAGAAGTTTGACCAGAGCCGGTCCGAAAAGGCCGTCTGGCACAGCGTCACGGACTCCGTGGCGTAAGGTAAGACCCGCTGGTTCACGCCAGCATGGGGCCTTGGCGCAATTGGTAGCGCACCTGCTTTGCAAGCAGGGGGTTGGGGGTTCGAGTCCCCCAGGCTCCACTGAAAGACCTGGAGGCTCCACTCCGGGTTTTTCTTCATTTCAGGGGTCTTGCGTCCGACGCGGCCCGCGCGTGACGGCCTCTCGCTTGCGCCCGTCCTCAGGGGCCACCACGGAGCGTGACCGGCGATACGTCGTCCTCTTTTTCTCACACAGCGGCTTTTCTGCCGATAGTGGATTCGGGAACTCTTGTGGCACCGCCAGGCCCAGGTCCCTCGCCGCACTGCCGCCAGCGCTGTTCCACGGTGGTGAGCGGTCGCCATTGTTCATCTCTCGGAAGTCCCCCCATGTCGAAGCACGCGTCCATGCAGGTCGAGGCCCCCGCTGAGTCCACCGTCGAGCCCGTCCCGCCGGCCCAGCGGGCAGCCCCGCAGAGCGAAGTCCCGCAGAACGCAGCGGAGGCATACGCGGCCGCGAAGCGTCGCGAGGCGAGCAAACTGCTCGTCGGACTGACCGACGGCGACCACAAGTGGGCCCGCGCCGTCGCGGTCCGCCTGCGTGCCGCAGGTGTCTCCGACGCCGACATCGACGCGGTCCTGGTCGAGGCCGTCGACATGTTCACGCGCCGCGGTCGTCACGCCGACGACGTCCACGGCTCCCCCCGCGTCTTCGTGCGCCGGGTCCTCGAACGCGTCAGCTCCGCCGGAACCGTGCGTCACCGTGGAGCTGCACTGCGACTCTCCGCCGCACTCCCGCTGCTGGGGGGAGCGATCGCGATGGCCGTCCTGACCCTGTTCGGTGCCCCGCTGGCACTCCTCGCCGTCGCCGTCGTCGCCCTGGGCATCGCCGTCGCCGTCGCGGTCAAGGCAGCCCGGCTCGACGCGACGCTGCCGCCCACGATCGTGCGCTCCAGCGAGATCCGTCGAGCACCGGTCTCTCCGCTCGGCTGGTGACGCCCGCGCCCGTACGGGCGTGAGCAGGGCGACGTCTCGACGGACGCGGCTGCTCCACCACACGCCACCTAGACTCGAGGCGTGAAGATCCCCGTGCTGCTCCGTCCGGTGGCTCTCGGGGCCCACGTCGCAGGCATCGTCCTCTCCTCCGCGGCCGTCGGTCTCGGGCTGTGGCAGCTCAACACGTGGGAGGACCGTCGCGACGACGCGTCCACCGAACGCATCGAGCGCTCGGCCGAGCCGTTGGTCGACGTCATCGGCCCCGACCAGCCGTTCCAGAAGGACCAGGTGGCTCGTTCGGTCACCGCCCAGGGCGAATGGCTCACCGACCGCACCGTCTACGTCCCCGACCGGGACCGTGACGGCGTCGAGGGCCACTGGGTGATCACGATGTTCGCCGTCGACGGCAGCGAGTCCGCGATCCCCGTCGTGCGAGGCTGGATCGAGGAGATCGATCCCCGTCCCGTCGCGCCCACCGGCCAGGCGTCCCTGGCGGGCTGGCTCCAGCCGCCCGAGGGCAAGGCCGGGATGCCCGACGACGACCCCACCGACGACGTCATCCCGCAGGTGCGGATGGCCGACCTGGTCCAGCACGTCGACCGCGACCTCTACGGCGGCTACCTGCTGCTCGACCACGACATCCAGGACGTCGACGCGAGCACCAGCAACGGCGGCGTCGAGTCGTTGGAGTCCGTCGACCTCACCCAGGTCCCCGAGGTCTCCGCGACCACCGGTTGGCGCAACTTCCTCTACGCGATGGAGTGGTGGATCTTCGCCGGTTTCGCGCTGTTCATCTGGCTGCGCTGGTGCCGGGACGAGGTGCTGCGGGTGCGCGAGGAGGAAGCTGCTCAGTACGCTCCCGCAGAGCCCACCGCAGAGCCTGTCGAAGCCGTCGACGAGCGGCGTGAGGACACCCACGCCGCCACCGACGCCTGAACCGTTGCGGCGCGTCGGTACTCTCGAAACGTGAAGAAGGCTCTGTTCCGCTACCGACTCATGGCCTACATCGTCGGTGTGCTGCTGATCGTCCTGTGCCTCGTCGGCGTGCCGCTGTCGAACTTCGACGGCCAGCCCCTGTGGGGCGTCGACGCGATCGGCACCCCCAACTGGTTCGACGAGGGCAGCAACGCCGAGAAGGCCGGCTCGTTCATCACCAGCTGGCTGGGCACCCTGCACGGCTGGCTCTACATGATCTTCCTGGTGATGGCCTTCTCGCTCTCGCGCAAGGCGAAGTGGTCGATGGGCTACACCCTCGGCATCCTCGTCGCCGGCACGATCCCGGTGGTCTCGTTCTGGGCCGAGCACAAGGCGAGCACCCGGATCAAGAACGACTTCCCCGACGAGTTCGCCGCCTGACGGCCGGCTCCACGGACGCAGCGCTCCGCGGACGAGAGGCCCACCCCGCACGCCGGGGTGGGCCTCTCGTCCGTTCTCAGCAGAGCGAACTCAGTCCAGCGCGTCGCCGGTCTTGCCCGGCTTGTAGGGCGCCGGCTCGTCGGAGGCGATCATCGGGTCGGACTGGGAGTCGAGGTGGTCGTGCGGCCACGGCTCCACCTCGGGGCTCGTGGTCTCGCCCTCACCGTGCGCGGCTTCCTCCTCGTCAGCTGCGTGAGTGGGTGCGGGAGCCGCAGGCGTGGCCTTCGGGACCGGCGGCGGGGTGTACGGCGCGGTGCTGTGCGACCCGCCGGTCGAGCCACCGGCGACGAACTTCTTGTAGACCACTGCGACGGCGGCAGCCAGCGCCCCGATGACGAACAGCTTCCCGAAGACGCCGCCCTTCTTCTTCGACTTCTTCGGGGCCTTGCCGTGGTTCTTCACCGCGGCCGCGGCGGCAGCGGTGGTGGCGCTCAGTGCGGCTGACTTGCGACGCGCGGACTTCTCCAGCTTCTTGCGGGAGTCCTTCGTGGCGGACTTCGCGTCCTTCTTCGCGGACCTGGACTGCTTGCGGGCGTCCTTGGAGACCTTGCGCGACGTCTTGGCGGCCTTCTTCTCGACCTCGGCGCCCTTCTCGCGGGCGACCGCGCGTGCGTCGTCCACGGACGAGGTGAGGCTGGCCGCGGCGGTGCCGGCGACCTCCTTGCCCTTGTCGACCAGGGGCGCGGCACGGTCGAGACCGTCCTTGCCCAGGGCGACGGCCTTGTCCGCCGCGGCCTCCAGGTGCGGCTGGACCTGTTCGGCGACGTCCTGCACCACGTCATGAGCCTGTTCGAGCAGTGACTTCTTGCTGCGGACACCCATCGGTGTCACCTCCCCAGAAACGACCGTTGGCGACGTGGACCCGGGTCGGGCCACGCCGGCTCCCATCCCAACACAGGACACAAGGCTGCGCCAGAGGTCTGGTCCCGTGGGGAAAGTGGGTCCCGCGTGGGAAGATCTGGGGCAGCAAGCACGGAACCCCAACAGATGCGGAGAGACGCCAAGATGTCTGAGCTCAAGGCCACCCTGAAGACGAACAAGGGTGACATCGTCATCAACCTGTTCCCGAACCACGCTCCCAAGACGGTCGAGAACTTCGTCGGCCTCGCCGAGGGCACCAAGGAGTTCAAGGACGACGCCGGTCGTTCGGGCGTCAAGTACTACGACGGCCTCGGCTTCCACCGCGTCATCGACAACTTCATGATCCAGGGCGGCTGCCCGCTCGGCACCGGCACCGGCGGCCCGGGTTACAAGTTCGGTGACGAGCCGCACCCCGAGCTGACCTTCGACAAGCCGTACCTGCTCGCCATGGCGAACGCCGGCCCGGGCACCAACGGCTCGCAGTTCTTCATCACCACCGCGGCCACCACCTGGCTGAACTTCAAGCACACCATCTTCGGCGAGGTCGCCGACGACGCCTCCAAGGCCGTCGTCGACGCCATCGGCACCGCCCCGGTCGGCCGCCAGGACCGCCCGATCGAGCCGATCACCATCGAGTCCGTCGAGATCACCCGCTGATCTTCAGCTCCACCCACGAGGGGTGGCCAGGGGAAGGAACCCAGTGACCCAACCGAGCGACCCCTCGCAGTCCCCGTCCGGGGCGCCGCAGTGCATGCGGCACCCCGGACGGGAGACCTGGATCCGCTGCCAGCGGTGCGAGCGTCCGATCTGCCCGGACTGCATGAACCAAGCGGCCGTCGGCTTCCAGTGCCCCGACTGTGTCGCGCAGGGGGTCAAGCAGACCCGTCAGGGCATGCTCCCCTTCGGTGGGCGTGCCTCCCGTGACCCGCGCACGGTCACGATCGCGCTGATCGCGATCAACATCGCCGTCTTCGTCCTCGTCCGGGCGACCGGCGGTCTCACCTCGAAGCTCGCTTCGGCGCTGATGCTGACGCCGGTGGGCAGCTGCTCCGCGGTCGACGGCTCGGGGTGGTACCCCAGCGTCACCTCCGGGGACCTCTGCACCTCCTACGGGCTGTCGTGGTCGCCCGGATTCACCGACGGAGCGCTCTGGCAGATCCTCAGCCACGGCTTCGTGCACCAGGAGTTCCTGCACATCGCGATGAACCTGCTCGCGCTGTGGGTCCTGGGCCCCAATCTTGAACGTGTGCTGGGTCGCAGTCGCTTCCTGGCGGTCTACCTCGTCTCGGTCTTCGTGGCCGGTGTGACGATCATGTGGTTCGCTGAGCCCTACCAGTCGACGCTGGGCGCCTCCAGCGGCGTCTTCGGGCTCCTGGGGGCCACGCTGGTGCTGGTGTGGAAGGTCGGCGGGGACGTGCGCAGCATGGCGGGTCTGCTGGCGGTCAACGTCGCGATCACGCTCTTCGTCCCGAACATCTCGTGGCAGGGTCACCTCGGCGGCTTCGTCGGTGGCGCATTGGTGGCGCTGCTGATGGTGCTCACGCCGCGGGGCGAGCGTCGGTCGACGCTCCAGTGGAGTGGCGTGGCACTGCTCGTCGTCATCGCGGGAGCGTTGTTGGTGGCGAGGACGGCACAGTTGCTCCCTGCCTGAGGACGACGCCCGGAAATCTGTGGAGAAACGGCCCCTTCGGGGGCCGTTTTTCACGTTTCCTGTGGAAAAACCACCCCCGAACGGGGGCATGAACAGGTTCTCCACAGGCGTGTGGAGAACGCTGACCTCGGCAAATGTGCAGAAATCGCGCTCAGGAAACCGTATTTCCGGTACTTAATGCACAGGCAGTGGAGAACTTGTGAATAACTACAGGTCTGTAACTCCTCCACAGGGTTGTTCACAACTGTGGATAACACTTCTGTGGAAAACCAGAGCGGCCGCGACCCTGTGGGTCGCGGCCGCTCTGCGGTCCTGCTGAGCCTGGCTCAGGCGGGGATCACTCCCACTTCGTGGCGTAGGTGAAGCCCACGGCCAGGAAGGCGATGCCGACCAGGATGTTGTAGTTGCCGAGGTCGTTCATGACCCAGATCGAGTCGAGTGTCTGGTTCTGGAACACGTAGAACGTGCAGATCCAGATCATGCCCAGCAGGAAGCACCCCAGCATGCCCACGACGACGCCGCGGCCACGGCCCAGCGGGGTCGAGGGGTGCGCCGCGGTGGCAAGACCGACCATCAGCAGGCCGAAGCCGATGCAGTAGCTCCACAGGCCGATGTCGTCGACCCACTTCGGCCCACCCGGCTTCGCGCCGTCGGTGACCGCAGCGATCGGGTCGACCCGGACCACGGTGTACTGGAAGACGATCCACGCGATGCCCGCGAGCACCAGCAGCAGTGAAATGACGAATCGGACGGACAGGAACTTTTCCTTCGGGATGCCCGTTGCGTCGAGCTTGTCCTTCGTGCTGGACACCTGGTGCTCCTCATGAGTGCGGTGACGTGGTGGATGGATGCGGAGTCCGTGGCCGGTGTTGCGTTCGGCCACACTTGCCCCGCGCGGTTAGCGTAGTCGCCATGAGTGAAGGTGCGGAGCCGTCCCCGGAGACGAAGCGCCCGCTGACGCCTTCTGAACGCCGCTGGAAACTGGCCACGCCTGTCGTCGTGCTGCTCGGGGCATCCCTCTGCGTGGTTTCCGCGGCCAACAGCGACGGCATCGACCTGCGGCCCAGCAAGTTCACCGACATCGCCTCGATCGTCGAAGCTGAGTCGGCCGAGCTCACCGAGCTCAACGAACGGGCTGCCGATCTCGACCAGGAGGTCGCCCTGCTGACCGCCAGCGTCGGGGACCGCACCGTGAGCCGGTACAACCGTCGGATCGCCGTCCTGGAGGACCCCGCGGGTCTCACCACCCGCCGTGGCGCAGGCGTCACCGTCACCCTCACCGACGCACCCGCCGAGATCATGGACGGCACCTCGCGTGACCTCAACGAACTCGTCGTCCACCAGCAGGACATCCAGGCGGTCGTGAACGCACTCTGGCGTGGCGGAGCAACCGCGGTGACCGTGCAGGGGCAGCGGATCATCTCCACCACCGGCATCAAGTGCTCGGGGAACACTGTCCAGCTCGAAGGTGTCCCGTACTCCCCGCCGTACGTGATCAGCGCGATCGGGAACCAGCTCGACCTCTTCAAGTCCGTCGAGGGCGACGACTACCTCGACCTCTACCGGGCCGCCGCGCAGGACCCCGAGGTCCGCGTCGGGTGGGACATCCGCCTGGAGTCCTTCCTCGAGGCGCCCGCCTACGACGGCGTCCCCAACCTCAGCTACGCCGTCCCGCTGGACTCCTGAACCGAGCCACGGCCCGGCACGACGAAGCCCCCACGACCGCCGGATGATCCGGCTGGTGGTGGAGGCTTCGTCGTACGTCGGGGGAGGGGATCAGTCGTCCTCGTCCTCGTCATCGGGGGAGGGGCTCTGCGAACCGCTGGGGGATCCGCTGGGAGAACCACTCGGCGAACCACTCGGCGAACCGCTGGGGGATCCGCTCGGCGACGGCTTCTCGGGCGGCTCGTAGGTGGAGACGAACAGGGTCACCAGCGTGCCCTGACGCTCAGGACGCGAGGTCGGGGACTGTCGGATGACGGTTCCCTTCTTCTCCTTGGTGTCCGCCCACGGCACGACGTCGACGGAGAACCCTGCCGACTCCGCCATCCGGGTCGCGGCCGCCTGGTCCAGGCCCACCACGTCGGGGACGGTCGTGGGACCGGTGGAGACGAAGATCGTCACGACGGTGCCCTCGGCGACCGACTTGAACGCGGACGGCTCGGTGCGGACCACTTCGTCCTTGGGGTCGTCGGACTTCTCGACCTTCACCTTGACCTCGAGGTTGAGGTTGCCCAGCTTCTCGCTGGCCTCGTCCTTCGCGACACCGGTCAGGTTGGGGACCTCGACCTCCGGCGGACCGGTGGAGATGACGAAGTCGACGCGGGTGCCGGGCGCGATGTAGCCGCCCGAAGGGTCCTGGCTGATGACCTTGCCCTTGGGGACGTCGTCGGAGGTGCCGTAGGTGATGTTGCCGACCACCAGATCGGCCTTCCCGATCTCGGTGCGTGCCTCGTCGGCGGTCTTGGTGACCACCGAGGGGACCGCGACCTCCTCGGGGGCCGTGTCGAACATGCGCGGCAGCACGAACGCGCCGAGCACGAAGACCGCCATCACCAGCAGGCCCACGAAGATCGCGAGGCTGTTGCGGGCCTTGCGCTCCTCCACGTCGACGCGCGGCGTCGCGGCGGTCGGACGCGGCGTCACCGTGGTGCGCTCGGCCGAGGACGGCGGCTGCGGCACCGGCGCGCCCTGGACGGGGTGGCCGGCGAGGTGACGCTCGATGTCCTGACGCATCGCGGCGGCGGACTGGTAGCGGTCCTCGACCCGCTTGGCGAGGGCCTTGAGGACGATCGTGTCGGCCTCCGGCGGGAGCGAGGGATCCACCTGGGTCGGCGGGACGACGGGCTCACGCACGTGCTGGTAGGCCACCGAGACCGGCGACTCACCGATGAACGGCGGACGGCCCGTCAGGAGCTCGTAGAGCACGCAGCCGGTGGAGTAGACGTCGGAACGGGAGTCGACGGTCTCGCCGCGCGCCTGCTCGGGGGAGAGGTACTGGGCGGTGCCGACGACGGCCGAGGTCTGCGTCATCGTGTTCGCGGCGTCGGAGATGGCACGGGCGATGCCGAAGTCCATCACCTTCACGTCGCCGGCCGGGGTCAGCATGACGTTGCCCGGCTTGATGTCGCGGTGCACGATGCCGGCACGGTGGCTGTAGTCGAGCGCGGTCAGGATGCCGGAGACGATCTCCATGGCCCGCTCGGGCAAGATCTTGCGGCCCTCGCGCAGGACGTCACGCAGGGTGCGCCCGGCGACGTACTCCATCACGATGTAGGGCTGCGCGACGCCGCCGTCGGCGTTGTCCACCCACTCCTCGCCGGTGTCGTAGACCGACACGATGGCGGGGTGGTTGAGGCTGGCCGAGGACTGCGCCTCACGCCGGAACCGGGCCTGGAACGTGGCGTCCGAGGCCAGGTCGGTCCGCAGACGCTTCACCGCGACCGTGCGGCCCAGCCGGGTGTCGACACCCTTGCGCACCTCGGCCATGCCGCCACGACCGAGCAGCTCGGCGAGCTCGTAGCGTCCACCGACGGACGTCGGTTCGGGGGTGGTCATCACTGGCCTCTCAGGACAGGCTCGGACACCGTCGGATCAACCTCGTCCGTCGGGGCCTCGGTGGGCGTCGGGGTGGGCGTCGGCGTCGGCGTCGGAGTGGGCGTCGGCGTCGGAGTGGGCGTCGGCGTCGGCGTCGGCGTGGGCTCCGGGGTGGGCTCCGGGGTGGGTTCCGGTTCCGGTTCCGGAGCGGCACCCCAGAACGTCACCGTCACGCGGTCGCCGGTCTCGAGACGTCCGGACGGATCGACGCCGGTGACGCGCCCCTCCCGCTCGCTGCCCGGGTTGGTCTGCGGCTCACGGTCGACGCGCAGACCCAAGGAGCGCAGCTCGGAGTAGACGTCCTCGACGTCGCGTCCCACGTACTGATCGGCGTCGACCCGGACCGTCTCGGGCTCGTCGTCGTCGACGTCGTCGGTGGGTGTCGCGCTCGGCGTCGGGGACTCGACCGGTTCGTCGGGCGTGTCCTTGCCTCCGCTGGCCAGGAACCAGGCGACCAGCGCGAGGACCACGACGAGGGCGGCCAGTCCACCCAGGACCCAGCCCATGACCGACTTCTTCTCCGGTTCCTCGGGCAACGGCACCGCACCGGTGGCCGCGCCGAGGACAGCCTGGGTGCCCGTCGTCGGGTCGTAGGCGGCGGGAGCGACTGCGGTGGGCGGTGCGATCACGGTGGTCTCGGGGGTGACGGGGAAGACCGGTGCGACCTGGGTCGGCATGCCCACCATCGCGGTGGCCGGGTTGCGCAACGCTGCGGCGAACTCGTCACCGGTGCGGTAACGCACCTCGGGGTTCTTCTCCAGGGCGCGCATCACCACGGCGGCCAGGTCGGCAGGGATCGTGTCGGGCAGCGGCGGCACCGGGTTGCGCAGGTGCGCGAGCGCGGTCGCGACGGCCGACTCGGCCTCGAACGGACGACGTCCGGCCAGGCACTCGTAGGTCACCACGCCCAGGGAGTAGACGTCGGAGGCGGACGTGGCCCGCTTGCCCTCGGCCTGCTCGGGGGAGAGGTACTGCGGGGTGCCCATCACCTGACCGGTCTCGGTGAGCGCGACCGCCTCGACGGCGCGTGCGATCCCGAAGTCGGTGACCTTGATCCGGCGCTCGGGGGTGACGAGCAGGTTGCCCGGCTTCACGTCACGGTGCACGATCCCGGCACGGTGGGCCGCGCCCAGGGCGTCACCGACCTGGGCCATCAGGTCACGCACGACGGCGGGGTCCATCACGGCACCGGGACGGATCAGGTTGTTCAGCGGCTGGCCCTCGACGAGCTCCATCACCAGGTAGGGACGGCGCACTCCCTGCAGGGGAGCGGACTCGCCGACGTCGTAGACCGCTGCGACCCCGGGGTGGGTCAGGGCCGCCGCGTGGCGTGCCTCGGCCTCGAAACGGGAGCGGAAGAGGGTGTCGTCAGCCAGTTCGGCCTTGAGGAGCTTGACCGCGACCTCGCGGCCCAGAGCGGTGTCGGTGGCGCGCCAGACCTCACCCATGCCGCCGGCGGCGATCCGGGTGCCCAGGAGGTACCTGTGGGCATCGTCCACGTGGATGTCGAGTGCGTTCATCGGTTGATCACCGCTTCCATCACAGCTTTCGCGATCGGTCCGCCGAGCTTGCCGCCCGCGACCTCGCCGCGGTCGACGTCGGCGCTCTGGATCATCACCGCGACGGCGACCTCAGGGTCGTAGGCCGGCGCGTACGAGGTGAACCATGCGTACGGGGGGACGTGGTCGATTCCGGACTGGGCAGTGCCGGTCTTGCCGGCCACCTTCACACCCCTGATCGCGGCGGGGGAGGCAGTGCCGGAGTCGACGGTGGCGACGAGGAGGTCGGTGAGCTGCTTGGCGGTCTTGGCCGACGTCGCGCGGCTCAGTTCCTTCGGGTCGTTCTGGTCGAGCACGTTGAGCGAGGGGGTGGAGAGCTCGTCGACGAGGTAGGGCTTCATGACGACGCCGTCGTTGGCGATGCCGGCCGCGACCATCGCCATCTGCAGCGGCGTCGCGGCGACCTCGAACTGGCCGATGCCGGTCTGGCCGGTCTCGGCGGGGTCGGTGTCGGCGGGGAAGTTGGACTCCACCTGGTCGAGATCGTCGAGGTAGACCTTGCCGAAGCCGAACTTCGTGGCCTGCTTGGCCATGTTCTTGCCACCGACCTCGACGGCCAGCTGCGCGAACGTGGTGTTGCAGGACTGCCCCATCGCCTGGGCGAAGGAGACCTTCTTCTTGCCGCAGGAACGGCCGCCGTTGTCGATCTCGCCGGTCTCACCCTTGGTGCCGGGCAGCTGGTAGGTGTCGCCACCGGGGACCTGCGAGGTCGAGCTGTAGCCCTCGTACTCCATCGCGGCCGCGGCAGTGACCAGCTTGAACGTCGAACCGGGCGGCAGACGCAGCTGTGTGGCCCGGTTGACGAGCGGCTGGGTGGGGTCGGCGTTGAGCTTGTCGTGGACCTTGTTGACGTTGTTGAGGTCGTGGTCGGCGAGCTTGTTGACGTCGTAGCTGGGCAGCGACACCATCGCCAGGACCTTGCCGGTCTTCGGCTCGATCGCGACCACGGCGCCCTGCACCTTGCCGGGCAGCGCGGAGAGACCGTCGTAGGCCGCCTTCTGCGCCGCCGCGTCAATGGTCAGTTCGACGTTGCCGCCCTTGGGGGAGCGGTTGGCGAGCATGTCGACGACGCGGTTCACGAAGAGGCGGGAGTCGTCACCGGAGAGCACCTCGGCCTGCGAACGCTCCAGACCCGTCGAGCCGTAGTAGTTGAAGCGGCCCGTGACGTGGGCGTACAGACGCGGCTGCGGGTACTCGCGCTGGAACTCGTAGCGGCTCTCGACCGGCACGGACTGCGCGACCGGGTCGCGGCCCACCAGGATCGCGCCGCGTTCGCGGGAGAACTGCTCGTCGATGACGCGCTTGTTGTACTTCGACTCAGCCAGTTCGGGCGCGTCGAAGACCTGCAGCTTGGTCACGTTGGCCATCAGGGCCACGAACAGCAGCAGGCAGAAGACCGAGATCGTGCGGATCGGCTTGTTCATCGCAGACGCACCACCTGGGTGGACTCGGAGTCGTCGGGGGCGGCGTGCGGCGTCAGGTCCGGCGGGGGCTTGCGGGCGTGGTCGGAGACCCGCGCCAGCAACGCCACGATGATCCAGTTCGCGATCAACGACGAACCACCGTAGGAGAGGAACGGGGTGGTGAGACCGGTCAGCGGGATCAGGCCGGTGACGCCACCGATGACGACGAAGACCTGCAGCGCGATGACCGCACCCAGACCCGTCGCCAGGAGCTTGCCGAAGCCGTCACGACAGATCAGCGCGGTGCGCAGGGCACGCTCCACGATCAGGCCGTAGCAGAGCAGCAGCGCCATGACGGCGGTCAGGCCGAGCTCCTCGCCGATCGCGGCGATGATGAAGTCGGACTCGACGACGGGGATCAGCCACGGCTTGCCCTCACCGAAACCACGGCCCATCAGGCCGCCCCACGCCATGCCGAACATCGAGTCGACGAGCTGACCTGAACCGGGCAGGGACTGGTAGTAGTCCATCGGGTCGCGCCAGATCCGCACACGGTTCTGGACGTGCCCGAAGAATGTGTACGCAGCCGTCGCACCGACGACGAAGAGGATGCCGCCGACGACGAGCCACCCCGACCGTTCGGTGGAGACGTAGAGCAGCACCAGGAACAGGCCGAAGAAGAGCAGCGCCGAACCGAGGTCCTTCTGGACGCCCAGGATGCCGATGCAGACCAGCCACATCGCCAGGATCGGCCCCAGGTCGCGTCCACGGGGAAGGTCGACGAACAGCACCCGACGTCCGGCCAGGGCCAACGCGTCGCGGTGCTGGACCAGGTAGCCGGCGAAGGTGATGACGAGCAGCACCTTCGCGATCTCGCCGGGCTGGAACGTCATCCCGCCGATCTTGATCCAGATGTTGGCGCCGAGCGTCGAGTGGCCGATGCCGGGGACCATCGGGAGCAGCAGCAGCACCAACGCAGCCAGGGCCGACGTGTAGGTGAAGCGTTGCAGCAGCCGGTGGTCGCGTACGACGACCATCGTGGCCACGAACAGGCCCACGCCGAGCGTCATCCACACCAACTGTTGCTGTGCGAGGCCGCCGTCGAAGCGGCCACGCGCCAGGTCGATGCGGTGGATCACCGCCAACCCCAACCCGTTCAACGCCGCCACCAGAGGCAGCAGGACCGGGTCGGCGTAGGGCGCGGTGAAGCGCAACGTCACGTGGCACACCAGCACCAGCGCAGAGAGCCAGCCGCCGTAGGTCAGGATGTCGACAGGGATCTCACCCTGCACACCCAGCCCGACCGCGGCGTAGGCACCGATGCCGACCGCGAGCGCGATCAGCAGCAGGAACAGTTCCGCGCCACGACGGCTGCGGTGGACGAAACCCATCAGGACACCCGGCTGTGCGGGGTCCCCGGTCTTGCGAAGAGCCACACTCACGTCACTGCACCCGCTTCGTACCCAGGTTGTCGACGGTGTCGCGCGCTGTCGTCAGATCCTTGGCGGTGATGCCGTCACGGACCAGGTCGGCGTCGTACTGGGCCAGGTCCGTGACGAGGACGTTGGACGTCTCGTACGGCTGGGACAGTTCGATGCCGGGGAGGCTGGCGTCGACGCCACGGAAGATCGTCACGGCACCCTCGTGCTCACCGACGTAGAACTGCTTCTGGCTCCACGACCACGCAGCGACGCCGGCCACCCACACCAGACCCAGCAGGGCCACGGTGATGAAGATGCGCTTCAACCAGTCGAAACGACGCGGCTCGCGCGGGGCGTACCGGACCAGTTCCTCGTCGAGCGGAGCGGACGGGGCCGCAGCAGTGCCGGCCGAGGCGGCGGGAGCAGCAGGAGCCGCGACGGCCGCGACCCGGGCCGAGGTGTTGGCCTCGGGCAGACGCGGCTGGTCGGCGGCAGCGCCCACCAGCAGCGGCGACAGGTTGGGGTCACGGGTCGCATCGGGTGCGATGACGTCGGCGACCACACAGGTCACGTTGTCACTGGAGCCGGCCTCGAGGGAGGACTGCACCAGCTCGACCGCGGCGAAGTCAGGGGTGCCCTCGGCCAGCAGGACCGTCAGGGCGGTGTCGTCGAGGACGCCGCAGGCGCCGTCGGAGCACAACAGGAGGCGGTCGCCGACCCGCAGCGGGACGCTGAACAGGTCGGGTTCGGGGTCACGGACCCCGTCGACGGCCTTCAGGATCAGGTTGCGGTGCGGGTGCACCCGGGCCTCGGCCTCGGTGATGCGACCTTCGTCGACGAGCGACTGCACGAACGTGTGGTCGTGGGTCAGCTGGGTCAGGACGCCGTCGCGCAGCAGGTAGGCGCGCGAGTCACCGACGTGACCCAGGTGGATGCTGCCGCCGTCGAAGAGCGCGACCGTCGCGGTGGTCGAGGTGCCCGAGAGGGACTCGTCCTGCTCGGCCAGCTCACCGATCATGTCGGTGGCCCGCTGGATCGCACCCGCGACCCGCTCCAGACCGTCGGCTGCGCCGGGCTCGTCGAGACGACGCAACGCACGCACCGCCGTCGAGGAGGCGATGTCGCCGCGAGCAGCGCCACCGACGCCGTCGCAGACGACGAGGAGGTGCTCGCCGGCGTAGCCGGAGTCCTGGTTGTCCTTGCGGACCCGACCGACGTCGGACAACGCCGACCAGTCCAGACGCAGGTCGTGGGCGACCACGTCGTCGGGGAGCGAAGCCGTGCGCGGCGCCGGGACGATCGGGCGCATCACGGTCGGCTCGGCCTCGACGTGCGTCGGGGACCCGGGGTCGGTGGAGGGCTGGATCGTGGGCCGGTCGTCGCTCCGGTCGTCGTTCTGCGTCACCGGGTCACTTCCTCAACTCGAGGACGGTCTTGCCCACGCGCACCTGCATGCCGGAGTTCGCGGCGAGCGGTTCGGTCAGGCGCGTCGGCCCGACGTAGGTGCCGTTGGTGGAACCGAGGTCCTCGACGTACCAGGCGTCACCCGAGGACGCGATGCGGGCGTGGCGGGTGGAGACGTAGTCGTCGTCGAGACGGATCGCGGCGTCACTGCCACGACCGATCAGGACCGGTGCGGAGTTCAGTTCGGCACGAGCGCCGACGTTGCTGCCCTCCACCACGACGACGTGGGTGGGCATGCCGCGGCGTCGGGCCGGGGGCTTGGGTGAGCGCGGTGTGCGACGGCCGGTGGGGGCCGTCTGCGGGATCCGGGCGCCGAACATGTCGGAGCGGACCACCGAGACCGCCGACAGGACGAAGATCCACAGCACCGCCAGGTAGGCGAACTTGATCAGGAACAGGGTGATCTCGGACATCGACGTCAGCTCCGTTCCGGCTCGATGTGCACGACGATGTCGGTGTTGCCGATCCGGACGACGGTGCCCTCGCGCAGTGCGGCGCGGGTCATGGAGTGACCGTTGACCGTCATGCCGTTGGTGGAGCCGAGGTCGGTGGCGACCACCTGGACGGTGCCGTCGGGGTGGGTGGAGATCTCGAACTCGACGTGCTTGCGGCTCACGCCGGGGTCGTTGATCCGGATGTCGGCCTCCGAACCGCGACCGATCACCAGACCGGGAGCGAGGAGCGGGTGCCGGGTGCCGTTGATCTCCAGGACCGCGTCGGGCGTGCGGAGTCGCTGGCGCGCCGGCGGCTGTGGGCCGGTGACCGAGGCCTTCGCGGCGGAGAGGATGCGGAAACGACCGGTGGTGAGGTCGTCGGCGCGGTCGAACGCGATCGAGACGTCGCCGGGGAAGACGTATCCCTGCGCGGCGGCGTGCTCCTCGAGCTGCTCGGCCAGGTCACGGGCCATCGCGTCGTCGTACTGGGCCAGACGCTCGAAGTCGGCTGCGGAGAGCTCGACCCGGAAGTCGTTGGGGACCAGACGACGGTCGCGGCTGAGGATCTGGGAGTTGTTGTCGACCTCGCGCTGGAGCGCGGCGGAGAGCTCCACCGGCTGCACTGCGCTGCGGAAGGCGCGGGCGAAGACGCCGGAGACAAGGTCCTCCAGGCGCTGCTCGAAACGCTGCAGGGCTCCCACGACCCACCTCCTCCATGTTGGTTCCTGAGCACCGCCGGGCGGCGCTGTCGGCATACGCGCGAGGGCGTACGTGCAGTGAGACCACACACGTGGCCTGCCGTGATCGTATCCGCGCAGCCTTGCCGCCACGTGTTCCCACGACGAGCAAGTGGACGAACCTACCGGTTCGCACCCGGTGGTCCGGACGACGTCGTGTCGCGCGAGGTGGCGTACGGACGCTGCTCGACGGTGCGCTCCACTGTGCGTTCAGGCGTGATTTCAGGCGTGGAACGGCTGCGAGAGGGCCACAACTGCGCCCCGGTTTGGGCGTATCGCTCCCGGTGGGATACGTTTCTCTCATCAAGCGCGAGTGGCGGAATAGGCAGACGCGCACGGTTCAGGTCCGTGTGCCCGAAAGGGCGTGGGGGTTCAACTCCCCCCTCGCGCACGCTTGATCAGAAGCCCCGGTCATCAGACCGGGGCTTCTGTCATTTCCGGTGGACAGGATGGCGAATAACGCGCGAAGTGATTCTCTTGGTCGTTGAATGGTCCGCGTGCCCGCAGAAATCACCCACCCAGAACACTTGCCGACTCGGCTGAGCCGGATCCGGGGACTGTGTCTGGGACTAGCTCTCGGCGACGCTCTGGGGAACGCCACGGCTGATGAGCGTGACGGTTCGGGGCCGTTGGTGGCCGGCGTCGCAACTGAGCTCGCTGCATGGAGCATTGAGGGAACCCAGCGCAACTACGTGCGCTACGGAATCCTGCATGCTGACCTTGTCGAGGTCGGGTTGTACGGCTATCAGAGGTGGTTCGAGCAGCGCGGCTACCCGGAGCCGCGGCTCAAGACTTGGGTGCCGAGGTTCTTGGCAGGCTTCGCTGACGGATCGCGGCCCTGGCCCAACGGATGGCTGTGGGAGGACCCCGCCATGGGCACCGGCCGCGGCAAGTCTCCAACGACGATCGCTGCCTTGCAGCAAGGACGTCCGGTTCGGAGCGCTGGGTGCCAAGCTCTGATACGGGTGTTGCCTGTGGCAGCGTTCACGCAACTGGAGCGCCCAGTGGGGGCTAGCGGCTACTCAGAACTCCTGGGTGCGGGTGACTCTCCGTATGCGGCGTACGTGGAGATGTGGGCGCGCAACTTGGCGTTGCTCACCCATGACGATGGGGAGTCCCAGCGGTTGTCGGGTCTCGGAGTTCGCTTGGTCGCTGCGATGCTCCAGCGGTCGCGTTTGACGCTGGATGACCGGGTGCGCCAAGCCGTCGAGGAGCCTCACCTCGTCCGTGAACCGATGGCTGACGCTTCACGGAGAGACCTCGTGTCGGTGCTTGAGGCACCTCGAGCAGATCTCTCCGTGCTTCGCGGGTTGGCGCCGGACACCTCTGCGCGATCCGCACTACTCGGTGGCCTCTATGCCGCGATGAGCTTCCCTGACGTCTGGGACGTCGGCCGGGCGCTGGACTTCGCGCTCCGTGCCCCGGATCCCGACTCGGTGGCTGCCGTCACGGGCGCCGTCCTGGGTGCCTTGTTCGGGTACGAGGCTCTCCCGACGTCGCTGCTACCTCGCCTCACGCACGGGTGGACCATGGACCGCCTCGCCATCGACCTCGACACCAGCCTCAGTGGTTTCCAGGCGCCTGCCTCTTGGAAGGAGGGTTGGCCGAGCGATCGTCCCGATCCTGACGTGTGGTGGGACAGCAAGTACCCGGGGGCTTGATCTCACGTATCTGCGAGCAATTTCAGGGAAGTCCCCTCACTGGCGGACTTGGATGTTTCACGTCTCACCCTTACTCGACCTGGAGGTAGCATCGGCGCGTCTACCGCTGGCAGGTATCGCTCTTGTCGAGCGTCAACGGCGTGGCCTTTGCTCAGTCCAAGTGGTGCGATCGGGACGCTTCCCTTCGTGGGGAGGGCCATTTACTCATCCTGCCCAAGCGCTGATTCCTGCCTCGACTGCGCGGATCATAGACGCCGATCCGGAACCATCGGCATACTCGAGGTGAGTCGCACCACCAAGATTCTGGATGATGAAATTTGTGGCTGCATGTGTCGCCCTCCGAGTTGCCATAATAACGATGTCAGAATTGCGGGCTAGTTGCTTCAAAGAGTCGTTTCCGACTTTTGCATCCGAAATATCGACTGATGCTTCAGGCCACGCCTTGGAGATAGCCTGTTCGGAGCGGCCCAAGGTTCCACTGTCGAGGCTGTAAAGCAGGATTCGAGGCGTGATTGACTCGCGTGGCAAATCCTGGTCAGCCTGGACAACTGTTCCTGGAACCTGCCAATCAAGGGCTATTTCTAGGTCGCTAGTAACGAAGTCGGCCACGGTTCGCATCGACTCGGGTAGTCGAGTGCGTTGATGGTTGAGGGGTGACAGTAGTGCGGAAACGAAATTGTCGCGCGCCTCGCCTGCAGGCCCGCAAGCCACGGCGTCGGCGATGTCGATGACCCGCACGGCATTGGAGACTGAAACCCAACGGTCGGCGTAGGCGCGGATATCGCCCAGAAGTGCGTTATACGACTGCTCGTTAGGGGAACTGCGGATAACGATTTGCAGTAGTCGACATAGGACGCTGAGGTCGAGTGGTGTGAAGCGTTCGGTGACCAGATACCAGTCGATCAAGGCCCGGGCGGTGCGCGGGGCGGGATGGTCCGCATCGTCGGTGTGGAGCAGGGCCGCCACACCGCTGATCAGGGAGTCCTCGGCAAGGCTGGGCAGATCGTTGATGGCGGCCGCCAATTCGGTGTCTACCCCCCAGGCTGGGGTCCAGGTGCCAATGACGTTCAGGTCGAGTTCAGGCTGCCGCTCCTCGGCTATGGCCGCGACCCAGTCGAGCCATCCCTCGGGGTTGAGTGCGTCGTCCTCTTCGAGTCCCTCGGACATCGACTCCTCGCCGCACTCGGGGAGGTCCGTGGTCACCTGGGTGGGCGTCGGACTGGGGGTCGCCTCGTCGACTTCAAACTCGGCGTCGGTGGCGGACTCGGTGACTTCTTCGAGTATCGGAGCAGGTGCACTGCTGGCACGGATGGCCAGCACGAGTTTGCTGACACGGGCCACGTCCGTGTCGGTGCTTTCAGTGCTCCGGGCGTCGACCAACATCGCGATGTCGATGGGAGAGGAGATGATGGCTTCGCATGCGGCATCGTTGCCCGCGTCTTCGAGGACGGGCAGGACTAGATGACGGGCCCAAGCGCCCAACACCGCTTCACGGACGAGGAAAGGCGGTTCGGAGTAGACGAGAGAGGGGAGAGAAGGGGAGGAGAGCACTTCCTCCTCAAGCCCTAGTTGTGCTAGACGGCGCAGACGCAGGAAGGCGATGTTCTCGTGGGAGATCCCGCCGGCGCTCTCGATTTCGGAGAGGATGCGCGCGGATCCCGCGACTGAGTCCGTGGCCAGATGGAGTTCGAATTCCTTCAACATGCGACCGACTGGCCTGGGAACGCTGGGCACGCGCAGTTCGCGACCGGCGAGGCTCGTGGCCAGACGGCGCAACGCCCAGACCATTCGTCGCTCGGCCTCGGGCGTTGAAGGCTTCAGGACGAAAGTGGTGCCCGGCCCCCGGAAGTCAAGGACAGCCCGGTCCACGGGGTCAGACGGGGTCAGATGCGCGACCCGGCCGTTGAAAGGGACCCACGAGTGCGCCACGGTGGCTTGCAGGAGTAGTCGGACCCGTTCGACGTGTGCAGTGTCATGGGCGATCACGTACCAGACGGAGGGCTTAGCCATGAGTATCTGACGTGGCAGGATCACCGGGCACTCGCCCGGTTTCTCCAGGGCGTCGAGGAACTTCGAGAGGGCCGAAGACATGGCGTGCTGGGGATCAACTCCGGGCCAGATGTTGTTGCCCTCGCCGAAGAACCTGGGGAGGAATTCGTTCGCCGAGATCATGCCTGTCCGATCCATCGTGTCTGCAGTTCGAGTCGTTCTTGAGCCGCCTTGCGTTCGTCGTGCACCACCTGGATCTTCTCCTCGTTGAGTTGAGTGCCGTTGACGGTGAAATTCATCGACCCCTTCATGATCCAGTCGCGTCCGACGATGAGTTTCTCGTGCAGTTCTGCACTCTCGTGGAGGTGCAGGCGGTTAGATGGGATGCGTTCCTGCACCCTCCGGATGAACCACTCGTTGTGCTGCTCGATCCGCAGGGCTAAGTGCAGTGAGGTTCCGCGTGAGGTCACTTCGGCGAGGACCTCGCTGAGCATGAGGGTGGTGCGCGCCGCGCCCCCCAACGCGGCGTCGTACTGGTGGTGCCGGTTGTCAATCACGGGGATATCCGTGATCCATCCGCTCACCAGCCACAGTTCTGGGCTGGGATCGATCATCTCGGCCAACAACAAGGTGGTGAGCAGGTCGGTGACGGCCAGTCCGTTCCGCGGCCGTGTCCGCAGGTCACGGGAAAGGATCATTGCAACTCCTCGGCAAGGGAGACGGACACCTGGACGTGGCCCTTGACCTGGGTCACCCCGGTGACACGTCCATAAACACGGAGGCCGTTTCGGTCGAGAGGTTCGACGGCCACACGGCGCAATGCCCGCGCGACGGAGGTGCGGGCGCGGAATGGGGCCAGCAAGGTGACCCGACCTTCAGCCTCCATGGCATCCACATAGGCCTGGACCCAGTCGTCCGCGGTGACGTCCACCGATGTGCCGGGGTCCCCGATCGCGCTCTCGATGGCCAGTCGGTCGACGAGCACGTTGGTGCGGAACGGGTGCCAGTGTTGGAGGTTCTGGGCACGGGCGGCCTCACCACGCAGCCACAGCATTGAGAACACCATGTCCGAAGTCAGCGACCCCAGGCCTCCGGGCAGGCGGCCGGACTCGATCAGGTGCACCAAGGTGCGCGCATCGATCTCAACGCCCAGACGCTCCTCTTGGTCCATCCACTGTTGTGTGAGGCGCGCGATCGTGGCGTCCACCTGGGGAGAGGAGCCGGGACGTAGGAAACGTGCCGCGATGCTCGACACCAGCAGGTGCGAGGGCGGGCCCTCGTGCAGGGTCCAAGCCTCAACCAGAGCGTCGAGGGACGAGTCCATCTTGCTGATCGTCTCTGCGGCACGGAAGGCGGCTACATGCGGGCGGTATACGGAGTCCGGAGCGGTGAGATCGCGCAGGAGGGTCTGCAGGGACACGTCGACCTCTTCGGCCTCCGTGGGTGCCGTTGCACGTGCGACGGCCTCCCAAAAGGTCCGTGGGTCTTGGACGTATTCGCGGTGCAGGCTCTCGACCAAGCCCAGTCCGCCGATGGAGGTCTCGGTCAGGTGGACCGTGAAGCGGTCAGTCGCGGAATCGACGGAGATGTCGACGGTGAGATCGTTTTCTTGCGCGTCGGGAAGCAAAGCTTCCGCAGCCGTGAGCAGAGCGGCTCCTATGGAGTCGGCGAAGACGCGGTCGAGTAGTTCCTGGGTGACGATCGACGGGTCGCCGGAGGAAAGCAGAGAACCGTGCTTCTCGATCACCCGGCGCACGGTCGTCCGGGAGGCTAGGTCCTTCAAGCCAGTGAGGAGACGTGCCTCTGTGTCACCGTCGATCTCAGCGCGGTAGGAGGCCGCTAAGAACGCCGACATGTCGGTGGCCCAGGCGCCGTTGCTCAGAGTTGCGGCCAACGCCTTGGGGTCGTCGAGGTCGAGGCCGCGGCTCACATGCGCGTGCTTGTAGACCTCCACCAGCCAGATACGCTGGAACGTGTTCGCGATGCCGTCGAGGTCAGGGTCCTCGAGCACCATTTGCTTGAACGCCGCGGTGCGCCAAGCAGGACTGTGCGCATATGTCCGCAGGCCGTCACGGACTTCGATCAGGGAGCCCTTGACCACGATGCCGTCCACTTGGAGTTCGTAGCCCAGGGCGGCGTCCTTGCCTTCGTGCGTGTACTGCACCTCGATGGGGGTACGCGTGTGCTTGAAGCCCTCCTTGATGACCAGTTCACCAGTGGACCCCGTCGTCATGCGTCGCACGGTCAGCGGGCTTCCCGTGACGTGCAGGCCGAAGCCAACAGAGGAGATGAAGGTCGACCACACCGAGGGTCGAGGGACGTCGACGTCGACGAGGGTCGACCTGGTGTACTCGAACAGCGTGTGCCACACCGGCATCGCCTGGGACTGCTGCTGCACCTCGCGTCCCGGCTTCTGCAACGTCAGGGCGTACGGACGGACCACCAGGTACTCCTGGCCGTCGACCTCCCAGGTCCCCAAGGCACGTCCCCGGGCGACGATGTCGGTGAGGGGGAGCAGGTTGCCGGCGGCGGGCAGGGGGAGCCAAGTGGCGTCCAGGGCGTGCTGGTGTCCGTAGCGTCGGCTGAAGCGGCCGGGCACGGCCTCGCGCAGTGCCTGCGCGATCGGCATCCGCTCGGGTTCGTTCCGATTGAACGGGAGGATGAACTCCACGTCGGGGGTGTTGAGGGGTTCGAAGAGAGCCCGCGTCATGAACTCCGGCAACGGGTCGCGGTCGCTGCCGCCGGGGTCGCCGTTGTCACCCATCGGAGTCCAACGTGACTCCAGGCGGCGGAGTGCCGTCGGGACGACGGAGAGCATGAGAGAGCGGGGTTCCTCCCAGAGCAGGGCGCTGACCTCTTCCTCGTCGATTTGGAGTGCCCTCTTGAGGTGCAGGGTCAAGTCGCGTAGGAGGTCCGCGTTGTCCAACACGTCGGTGAGCAGGGTGATGATCTTTGAGGCGTCTGGGGCCTGCTGGCCTGGCTTGAGTTGAGGCGCCCCCAACAGACGACGGGTATCCGTCTTAGTCCGGCGTCGGAGCCAGTCGAGGAGGCTGTGCGTCGCCTGGATCTTGAGGACGAATCGGTTCCCGATCGGCAGGCTGCGGCGCGAGATCTCAGGTTCCAGCAGTTGTTCGTAAGACTGGTAGGCGAGTCGGTCGCGCCCGTAGTCGGACAGCACCACCGCGGTGAGGGGCCGCATCGCGAGACGACGCCCTGCACGACCCCGTCGCTGCAGGAAGGAGGCCATGTCCCGGGGGGCCTTGTGCTGGATGACTGTACCCACGCGAGGATCGTTGAAGCCCACCTCGAGCGAGGAGGTGGCCACGATGACGTCGGCCTGGTTGTCCACGCCGGTATCCTGCGAGCTCGTGCGCGCCACAAGCATCTTCCGGCCCATCCGACCGAGAGCATTCGGCAGGTCCCACGACTGCCCTTCGGCGTAGCGGGCGGATGCTTGCGGGTGCATGGGCGACCGCAGTTGTGCCAGGTTCGTGCCGCGCGCCATGCCGTAGGGGTTGTGGCCCTCGGCGTCCTGCAGGGCGTCGTGCAGACGGTTGATCACGTCGAGGTCATCGGTGAAGGCGAACGTCACCGACCCGAAGAGGCCCGGTTTGTTGTCGAGCATGCGCGACAACAGCATGGTCGTCTGGATCGTGGTGGACAGCAGGGAAGCACCCGAGGTCGGGTCGCCCCGCAGCACCAGTCCGTACTCGCGACTGGCGGGGAGCATGTCCTCTATCGCCGGGGCGATCGCCTCGATACGGGCACGGTCGACCCCGGTGAGCGTGGCCATGAAATCGCCGGCGTTCTTCAACGTTGCGGACAGGCCCACGAAGACAGGCCGGGGAGCGTTGGCGCCCTGCGTGACCTGCATGGCCTGCTGCCAGCGGCGCAGCATCAGGCCAACCTGGGCACCGGAGACGCCCGAGTACGTGTGCACCTCGTCAAGCAGGACGAGGCGTGTTCCGTTGTGCCCGGCCCACCCCAGGACCGTCGCCAGCGACGAGGTGGAATGCTTGCTCAGCATCTCGGTGGTGCTGAACAGGATGTCCGGCGGGTTCTTGCGGATCGAGTCGCGCGTCATCGCGATCGCGCCGGGAGTGGTGGTGGCGCCGCAGGCCGGGCACGTCAGGCGTTCCATGCCCTGTTTCCGGTCAACGGTCGTCCAGATCAGGGGGGACAGACAGTCGTCGTCGAGGCAGGGGAAGTAAGGGCTCTCCCAGCCCTGGGAGACCGCCTTCCAGCCGTAGTGGACCTTGCCATGCTGGGGGTCGTTGGCGTTGTATGGGGTGTTGCCATACAACAGGCCGATGCGTGCGTGCCGCGTGCCCGGGCCGGCCAGGGGGCCGATCCCCTCTGCCACGCGCATCGCCTCACGCGCCTGGTCGCGCAACAGTTCGTTGCGGGGGTACAGGGCCAACGTGTGTGGGCCCGAGCGCTTCGTGGCGTGCGAAGCAGCGATGTCGATCATGGCCGGGAGGTAGAAGGAACGCGTCTTTCCGGAACCAGTGCCGGCGGTGACGATCGCGGCACCGGATTGGCCCGAGGCGAGGTACCCCAGGATTGTCCGGGTGGCGTCGACCTGGAACTGCGCCAACAGGTCGGTGCCCAACATCGACCGGACCACGGCAGCACGTTCGGGGGTCCAGTCCCCGCTTGCTCCCAGAACGTCGAGTACGGCGTCCAGTGGCACGGTGCGTGCGGGGTAGCGGCGCGGTGAGACCCGCAGTCGGTAGTCGGAGACCAGCGAACTGCCCTGGCGCCACCACCCCAAGGCGGGCTCGCTATCTCGCGGCGGGAGCAACTGACGCAGGCTCCGCAACAGGCGCAGTGTCTCGGCCAGTCGGGTCCGGTAGGTCGCGGTGTTCGGGATGCGGTGCAGCAACCCGGTCGCGACGAGCCGGTCGAGACACTCCTGCGCAGAGGGCGGGATCAGCGTCGGGTCACGGTCGAGGTCGGCGTCGAGTTGGGCGCCGATCGCGTCCAGCACGTCCTCCTCGCTGAGGTGACCGTCGACCACTCCCCACGAGAGCAAGTGCATCTCGAGGTCCTCGATGCGCGACAGCAGGTCGGAGTACCCGTTCCAGGGCGTCATGGTCATAGCAGGGTGATCCTGATCCTCTGCGCGGCGTCGAGGTCGTGCTGGAGTACTTCCAACTCCTCGGTGGTGAAGTCGCTGAAGGAGAATCCGGGGGTCGCCTTGATCCGGTCGAACACGTCCTCGGCCGTCATCGGGGAACTCAGGTGGTCACGCAGATCGGCGGCAGTGCCGAGCCAGCTCTTGAACTCCGGGATGAAAGCTTCGGCTGCGGACTTCTTTGCCATGGACTTGAGGTCGTCGACCTTGAGGGTGAAGCGCTGTCCACGCGTCCCGACCACTAGCGACGGGTCCACAGCGAGTTCGGCAATCTGTGTGGCGGCCCACGTCCTCCATGCCTGGTCGGTGAGGGCCTGGACGCTCGTGGTGAGAGTGCTGATGTCCTTGCGCCGACTGGCGAGAAACTGGGGGGTGGGTCTGCTGATGCTCGCCTCCTCTTCCAGTTTGGTCAGCGGGGCCTCCAGACCAGTGACGTCGGGCATCGGGATGCCAGCCGAACGCAGTTTCTGGTGGGTGTGCAGGGCTGAGCGCAGGGGGGAGTACATCGAGGTCAGCTTTTCAAGGGCGGTCTCGAACTGACCTGCCGCCACGACGTCGGCCATGTTCTCCTGCTTGGCACGGGCTTTGGCGCCCAGTTGCTTGGCGCGGTCCCGGAGGCTGAGCGTCTCAGACATGTTCGGCTCCTGCGCCATCGAAGGTCTGCTCCTGCTGGTCGGTGTCGGGCGTGTACTCGTCCACGATCGCGCGAAGGTCGTCGATGGCGACTTGGAGTTTGTCCTCCAGGGTGGTGTCGTCGTCGTCGTTGCCCTTGGCGATCTCGAGGCCGTTGTCCACCCACTTGGCGGACTGCTCCAACATCGCCACCACCCGCGACAGGTCTCCGCCCACCTCGATGCCGATGAGACGGGACGGGTCGCTGCCCTGGGGAAGGCCAGCCACCTGCGTGAGTACCTTCGCGACGTCCGCGACGCTGCGTCCTTCGAAGGCACGCGCCTCCTGGAGTCCGGCCTGGAGTGCCGGCATGTTGGGGTGGATGACCAGACTTGCCTGGCTGGCGACGGTGAACGTGGAGGTCAGGACGTCGAGTGTCTCACTCCAGGTGCTGCCGGCCGGGAGATGAACGTGGGCCCGTTCGACCAGGTCACTCCAGTAGGCAACCTGGGCCGCTGCGGCACGCTTCAGGTCCTTGGACAGGCGCTCTGATTCCTTTGCCCAGGCAGGTAGAACCAACGACTCCGCGGTGGGCGACTTGGCCTGCTTCCACGCCGTGCGCAAAAGAGGTAGGAGGCGTGCGACATCGATGCCGTAGACGGCACCCGTCACTCCCTGGGCGGCACCCACTCTCGCCACGAAGTTCTTGACCACGGCGGGCCGGGTCTTGATGTACGACTGGTGAGCTGCGAGCCAAGCCACCGTACGACTCGGCGCGTCTGCACGCTCAACGTCGAGGTTCGGGGCCCAGAGGACGGCTTCGAGCAGGTCGACGTCCTTGGGGGAGGAAGGCAATTGCCCACAACGGGCAGCTCCGACGAGCAACGAGGTGGCGACGTCGACGATCACGGCGTCGACGGCGTCGTACTCCTTAAGGATCGCCTGCTGTGCGGCCGGGACCGCGGCCGTCACGAGGGCATCCAGACTCGCCAACGCCGACCCGGCGTCCTGGGCATGACCGGCCTCCAGAAGGAGCAACCCGGTGAAGAGTTGGCCCATAACGGCGGAGCGCGGGATGGTCAGCACCGGGGAGGTACCGAGCACGTTTTCGCCCGCATGGGCGATCGAGATGCTGTAAGCGCTGTTCTTGATGGCCTTGTTGATCGTGGCGGAGTCGGGATCCTTGATCAGCGGTGCGAGCCAGACGACCTTGGCGAGCAGGGCCTCGCGCACGATCGAACGTAGATCGCTGGCGATGTTATGCGCCAGCGTCGCCTCACCGGCCGACCACAGGTCGATTGCCTTCAACTTCTTGACCAGTGCAGGCGAATATGGCGACACCCTCTGTGGCGCCGAGCCGATCGGATCTTGGTCGGGAAGAGGGGGAGCGACCGCGTCGTCCGTGCTGATCTCGGCGAAGGACTCCTGGGAGAAGGCACGGAAGAGATCGCTCGGGATCGTTTTCTTGCCCGCGTCGCCCCAGAAGGTCAACAGCGAGATGGCCCGTCCGGCGTCCTTCTCGGGGAGGTCCGCCTCGATCTTGGCCCGCACTCCCAACGGAAGGGTGGGGAGGCCAGAGAGGTTCGAACCGCCGAGGAATTCCGCGGGCGGGAACTGGCCACCCGTGATCTGTCCGGCACCCTCGCGCAAGGCGTCGCGTACGCCCTTGGCTAGGACTCGACGGGGATTGAATGTGCGGGCCCCGTCGGGACGCGAGTCGGCGAGCGTCTGCACGACCCTGCGCACGGCGACCTTGTTGTACGGATAGAGGCCGTGCTCCTCGGAGTCGTGGCCGAACGTAGCATGGCACGGTCCCATGAACGGACACTTGTGACAAGGGTTTGGGATGTTAGGCGCCGCCGCCTCGAGTGCCTCCTTGCCGACTCGGGCAGCGTTCAGGTACCGACCGACGAAGTCGGCGAAGAAGTCCTCGTCCTCTTCCAGGTTGGCGAGGTCCATGTCGACTTGGTAGCGAGGCCCGGAAGCCTCGGCCCGGTAGCGGAAGGTCTCTGGAAGCGTCTCGTTGTAGTAACCGGAGGTCACGGCCATCATCGTGCGCACCGTGGCGTACTTGACCGTGCCCTGGTCCTCGGCCGGTTCGACGATGGCGTCGAGGAGGTCACGACGCACACCTTGGATCAGGGCGACGTCCTCGATCAGCAGGATGATCTCGTCGCCGAGGAGGTTCGCGCGCATCTGCAGGAAGGCCTGCGAGATGTCGCCCACGCTCAGGCCGACCGCTCGTGTCACGGCGACATGCAGGAGTTCGTTGACCATCTCGACCGCAGCGTTCTGCAGGTTCGCATTGGTGGAGACCAGTCTGAAGATCTTCTGTGTCGCAGCCGCCGCGTCGAGAACGCTTGCGAAGTCAACGATGTCGAGTGGGAGTTCCTCGGCCGTGAACTCCAGGGGGATGTCCGCCTCGTCCACGGCACGTCCGTGCAGTGCGTGCCGAGCGCGCCGCTGGACGAATGACCCCTCGCGGCGCAGGTGTTCACGGAAGAGGGGGTCCCGGAAGAAGAGGGCAAGTCCGCTCACTCCGGTGAGAATTCTGGTTGTTCCGGTGACCTCGTGGTTCTCCAACGCCTCGGCCAACGAGTCGAGGATGCGGCCCTCCATCGTCTCTTGGGAGACGCTCGCGCCCAACGTGTCGAGCTTGTTGCGGATCTCGTCGAACTGGGGGCCCTGCTGCCCGACTAGTAGCCGCTCGACCACGTTCTTCAGGCTCGTGTCCGTCTTACGGAGATAGATGATGTGTCGCGGGACGTTGCCGGGAGCCTTGGAAACAAGATTCGCGTGTACCCAGCGCACCAGGTGCGACTTGCCGGTCCCGGACTCACCGACCACGGGAGCGACGAGGATGCCCTTGGTGGGTTCGCGCTCCAAGAACTCCTCGAGCACAGTCTGCTCATCGATGATGGTGGGTCCTGAACCACGGGCGATGGCTTCGTGGCGCGTGATGCGCAAGGGAGCGTGGGTCGCGAGCAACACCTCTGCCGAAGGCGTCGCCGCCTCGGTAGGGATGGTCGAGACGACGTCTGCGATCGTCCAGCACGCGTGATTGGTCTGCAGGGTCATCGACTTCACTTCCTGATCGTGACGGCGGAGACGAGGGGGGTCTCGCCGGCCTTGGCGTACGGAAGGGCCAAGTTGGAAGGGGCGTCGGACTCATACGCGAGGTCTAGTACACCTTGCCGGGCAGCGGCGAGGAGGGCGTGGCCGAGGGCGTGAAGTTCGCGGGGTTCGCCGGTGCCGTCAGGCAGGACGGGCAACTCCCGGCGCAGGAAGTCGAGCAGTTGCGAGATGGGGATCTGCGTGTCACGGGGCAGGGGTTCCCCGAACGGGTGCCAGATCACGTCGACCACGGCTGGGGTGGGGTCCGCCATGATCTTGGTATCAGAGTTGTTCTTGTCCACAAGACTCAGCGCAGGGTGACCGAATCCGAGCGCGTAGCACCACGGGCGGAAGATGTTCCATCGCTCTTTGTTCTTCAAGGTGTTGCGAGTCTCTTCGTCTGTTTTCACCTCAATGTCGGTGCTGTAGTGAAGTGCCTTTGCGGGGGGTTGCTTTAGAAGCCACCGCAGTCCTCGGACGAGAGAGGGAGCCCCTTCATGGTCGGGACCGAAGGTGTCGGCAGGGTGGATGAGGCGGTGGCGCAGGTGACGGATGAACACCGTGTGGTCCTCGACCTGGAGGGCAGTGACCACACCGTCGTCGACGGTGAAGAGGCCCAATTTCTGTAGGGCGGTGAAAGCAGCCCTGACGTGGTGTCCGTTCGAGGGGGCGACATGGTGGTAGGTCTTTGGCAGCACAAGGTCGAGAAGCGACTCCCGGGTGAGGCCGGCATGAGCCGACGCCGCGGAATGCAGCAGCCACATTGCCTGGGGCAGCACCGCACTCGGATTTGGGTTCAGGAGATCCATTACATGCCCTTCAGTAGAGACTTGGCCGAGGCGTAGGTGCCCTCGGAGACGTCACGCAGTAACGAGTCTGGGCGACTGGGGTTGCGCAGGGTCTCGGGCCCTATCAGGTACGTGGGGAGCCCGGTGGAGATGCGCTCCCACACCCTCTTCGGGACTTCATCGGAGTGGACTACGGCCACCAAAGGGCCCGGGTGAAATTCGAGGGGGGAAAAGCCGGGCTCGGGGTCGTCCCACACCACAGGGATGGTCGGGACGTTGCGCTGCAGGCGTTCTGCCGTCTCGAGGTCCACCCGCCACACGTTCAGGCCACGTTCAGCCATGCGGGCGAACAGGTCGTCCAACCTGTCGCCGGGGGCGTACGAGATGAACATCCAACCCTGACCACCTCGCCAGGGCGCCATCCGGTCGGTGGCGGTGCGGGAGGTCGGGAGCGGGGGAGCAGGTTCGGCCGGAGACGTTCCGGGGGACGACGAGGGGTCACGCCGACAGGACGGGCACCCTCGGCAGGCGGCGCTGACGTGGAACCTCGCGCCGTCGAACGTCACAGCGTAGTGCTGGGCGATGGTGCGTCCCACGCAGGTCGTCTGCGCGAGCACCTTCTGCATGGCCACGAGTGACTTCGTCTGTGCCTGCTGGATCTGTTGACGGACCGCGTGGGCCGCCTTCTTCCAGGCCTCCGGTTGCATCAGGGTTCCGTCCTGCAGGACGATGTCGATGGCGTCCGGGGCCTGCTCGTAGTACTCGTCCAGCAGGGCGGAACGCTCCTCGGGGGTGATGCCCTCGGGGATATCCGGTTGCGGTGCCCGCAGCGTGATCGCACCGGCCAGGGTGACGAGCAGCAGGGTGCGCAGGTTCCACGCGTTGTGCTGGTCGTAACCCTCGTTGAGGTGCGCCGGTAAGGATGAACGCTTAATGCGCAGACGCGAGCCGCCCAGCACCGGCGTGGACTGGTTGAGCATCGCCTCCCAGCGCGCCCACCCCAACTCGTCGCCGATCACTTTGATGGAGTTCAGGTTCTCGGCGATGTGCATGTCGTCGGGAGCCTGCGCGAGGTACCCGAGGGTGGGACGACCGTCACGGCCGCCGCGGCCCACCTCCTGGTAGTAGCGGTCGATCGTCTCGGGGACACAGGCGTGAATCACGGTGCGTACATTCGACATGTCGAGTCCGAGACCGAAGGCTGAGGTGCCCACCACGACGTCCAACGTCGTCGCGGTCGGCGTCCCGTCGGGCTTTTCGCCACGCCACCGTTCCATCACTGAACGCCGTTCCTCGTCGGACGACTTGCCGGTGATCGCCGCGACCCGCTGCAGGCCAGTCGCGCGCAGACGGTCGGCCCACTGCTCGGCGTCCTCGACCTTCGTCGTATAGAGGATCAGCGGCCGGGGAAGGAGTGTGACCCCCTTCAGGGCGGCAGCGGTGCGCTCCTCCTCGGAGGGGTGGTTGCTGAAGAAGTAGGACGGTTCGGTCCGGAGTTCGGTGCCCCACACCACGTCCATGGGGCGTTCGGGCTTGGAGAATAGGGACTCGAGGACGTCCACCGAACGCTGGGCGAGTGTGGCGCTGAGGAGCAACGTGGAGGGTTTGAGGTCGTCCGGGGCCGCGTCGTAGGCCGCGTTCAGGACACCCGGAACCATCTGGAACTCGGGACGGAACTCGGTTCCCCACTGATCGACCAGATGGGCCTCGTCCACTACGACCTGCTGGAGCAGTCCCTTCTTGGCAGCGGTGATGACGGCGTCGGAGAGGCCCTGGACGAACGCCTCGGGCGAGGTGTAGACGATGCGCTGGCTGCCGGTTCGGATGGCGGCGCGCAGTTCCTTCTTCGTCTCCGCCGACATCGCACCGATGTAGGCGAAGCGGTGCACCGGACTCAGCACCCGACTCGTCGACCTCTCCAGGTCGATGGTGCGGCGCTCCATGTCGAGGGCCAGGACCACGGTCGGGACGATCACCACGGTCACGCCCGTGTGGGACATCAACATGGTCGTCCACGCAACGGCGGTCTTGCCACGCCCCGTGGGCAAGGCGACCATCAGCGATCCGCCGTCGTTGAGGGCGGCGGCCCGTGCGGCCTGCCGTTGGGGTTCGCCGCGGTAGGCACCGAAGTCGGGGTGGGCCGCCCGCCAGAAGGGGTCGCTGGGAATCTGGTTCGACCAGGTCGGATCGAGGTCCCGGTAGACCTCACGGACCTGCTCCTCGGCTGCCTCCTGCTCCTCCGGCGAGGAGGTCGGAGGGGCCCAGAGTTCGGCGGTGACCCGCAGGCGCGCGTTCGCCAACGACGACACGTCACACCCCGTGTCGCGCCACTGATCAGCCGTGGGCCAGGGGGCTTCGGAGGGCACGACCAAGGACGGCGCGCCGCCGTAGGTGACGCCCTGGATGAGCAACACCTGCCGGACCAGTGCGGTCACGTCAAGCCATCCCGACTCGCCCAGGGTGAGACCGTGCATGGCGTCCAGGGCACGACGACAGACGTCGCTGATCCTGTGGTGTGCCTCGAGGTGCGCAGGAGTGGGCCACGCCTGCAACGCGTTCTGCAGGACGGAGAGGTCGTGCTCAGACATGGTCGGCGTAAGACTCCCTCGAAACGATCACGACCCGTGCGCCGGTCATGCGCACGATGGGGGAGGCGACACCCTCCTGGATCGCCTCTCCGAGGGCGATCTCCAACTCCAGGGCACGAGGATCGGCCACCAGGGTTCCTGCCTGGCTGCGTGCGTTGCTGCGTGCACGCAGCAACTCGGTCTCCAGTGCCACCTGCTGCACGGCGCACTCGGAGGCCTGGCGCACTCCGGAGAGTTGTTCCACGTGAGCGGTGGCGACCTCGAGGGAGGCACGGGACGTGCTCTCCAAGGTGTCCTGGTTGCCGAAGACCGAGTACAGGACGGAGTTGAGTTTGCCCTTGATGCTCTTCACCCCGGTGGATTCGCTGACCGGCTTGTTCAGGTACTCCGCGAACCCCGGGTCCTCGATCGCTGTCGCATGAGTGGCAGGCACCCAGATGCGGTGGCGCTGCGGCGGCAGGGCGGAGTCGGCCCGACGACGCACGATCGAGAGGGCGTCCACGGAGTCGTCGCACAGGGCGAGCGCCTGGGAGACGTCGGCCTCGATCACGAAGTCGAACCCGAAGTAGGGCAGGGGGTCGCTGGGCCCGGTCGGGTTGTACCGCCACAACACGCTCGCCTGACCGCGGTCGTCGACGTCGAGGAGTCGTTCGATCGCGTCCACGAACGGGTTGCCCCGGCGGAACAGGGAACGTCCGGGCTGCACACGCCACCGGTCGAAGTGGCCGGTCGCCGCAGACGGGGGGTGCAGCAACATGCCGAGTTGGCGCTCGTTGAGCAGGGGAGCGGCGTAGGGGTCGCGTCCGAAGGTAACGCTGCCGTCAGGGTTCTCCCGGGCCGCGAGATGGAAGCCCTCGACGCCCTCGAGGAGGGCACGGAATGCTGCCTCGATCTCCTCGTGCCGGTCCTCGTGCGCAGCGATTGAGGTGGCGAGTTCCTGACCCAGACCACCGGCTCCATAGGAGGATTCGAGCGCGTCGAGTTCGTTGATCCGACGACGCTCCTTCGTGAGTTCGTCGACGATGGACTCGCGCATCTGCTCCGCCGCCTCGACGCCCTGGTCCAGCACCGCGGTCCACACCTGCGTTGTCAGGTCATCGACCACTTCCTGCAGGGTCGAGACGGAGGCGTCGAAGATCTCGAAGGCCTTGACCAAGGAGAGCAGCCAGGCGGTGAAGACGCTCTGTGCGTCGTAGTCAGTGACCACGACCTGCTTGGCCGCACCTTCACGACCGTACCGGTCGATGCGACCGATGCGTTGCTCGAGTGCGTTCGGAACGGGGGGGAGACGCAGGTGGAACGCCGCCTGGGCCGCCTGCATGTTGCGGCCAACGTCACCGCTCTCGTCGGCGACCAGGATGCCGCCGGAGCGGATCCACGCCCGTACTGCCTCCTCACGCGCCTCCTCGCTCTGGGAGTTCAGGTGGCTGAGCACCGGGGCACCGGAGTGGCTGGGCAACTCCTCGACCAAGGCCCGGGCGAGCGAGCCGGGGCCGCAGAACACCACACTGCGCAGTCGGGCCGGGGACCGTTGGGCGATGCACTCCGCGATCGCCTGCAGGGCTCCGCTGTCACGTACAGCGCGGAGGTCGTTGAGGATCTGCGCCTCAAAGGGGAGCACCGGAGCGGACTCGAGAGCCGCTAGTTCGTGGGGGAGAAGTGCCGCGGAGGTCGCGTCCTCCGTGCCGAGACGGTGGCCCAACGTGGCGATCAGGTCGTCTACGGGGCCGTTCGAGCGGGAGAACAGCACCTGGAAGACGGGCACGTACTCCTCGGGGGTGACGCCCAGGTCGACCACGGCATCCGCGCACCTCGAGGCCCATCGGGTGATGGCCAGGTTGCACAAGTTCATCTCGTCGTTCTCCTGACGGGACCCGACGGGCCGCTTGCGGCCAGTAAACTCAAAGGGTGTCAGAAGTCCGGCGTCGTCGAGTTGCTGCTGAGCGATCTGGTGGCGCCGGTTGCGGATCACCCGGTGGTGGAGGCGGTAGGTCTCCGAGACGTGGGCTCGAACGGTTGCCACGGCGAACTTGAGGGCCTCGGTGTCGACCGCCTCGGGAGGAGTGCCCTCGGGGCCGAACAGTGCCATCGCGCGGGCCATCGACTCCTTAAGGTGCTCGTCGTCGGGGACGTGCGCGAGGATGTCGTCGAACTGGCTCTGTAGCAGTTCCGGGTACTCCGGGTAGGGCTCCTCGTCGAGGCCGAAGACGCTGCGGGCCAGTGCGTGACGCGACTCCAGCAGGCGCTCGAAGGCGTCGACGTCGTCCCAGGAGAACAAGTCGGGGTCGAGGAGGTGGAGCAGGGCGAGGTGGCTGGTCGTCTCCTTGGCGAACGGGGTGGCCGTGAGCATCAGCAGGCGCGGCGTCGCGTGGGCCAGTTCGACCAGGCGCGCGTAGCGCGGCTCGTCAGGCGTCGTGGTGCGTGAGAGCAGGTGGACCTCGTCGACGACGAGCATGTCGAGGTCGCCAAACTCGTGCCACCGGCCGACCTGGTTGTGGCCCAGGATCGTGACCGGGGACTCGCCGGCATCCGTGGGGAAGTCGTCGACCAGGAACTTGTCTCGCAACTCGGCGCGCCATTGCCCGACGAGGGCGTCGGGGACAAGCACGCCGATACGACGCCCGGGGGAATCCAGCAGGGTCTGGCGCATCACCAAGCCAGCCTGAATGGTCTTACCCATGCCCACTTCGTCTGCGAGCAGGTAGCGCTGGATTGGATCTCGGATGATGCGCAGGGCTGCGTTGATTTGGTGGGCATGGATACGGATGGCTGACGAACCGATGGCGGTAGCAGACCCGGTGGCCGCGCGTTCAGCAGCGAGCAGTCTCCGGACCGGCTCTCGTACGTCCTGGTATCGCGCACTCTCGTTGGCTCCGGATAGCAGAACCTGCAGTGTGTCCTTGGGCGGCTTGTCCCACCGCACGTGCAGTCGGTGTTCGGGCCACTCGGTGTCTACCGCAATGTCGGGAATTCGAATCCTGTAGGAGTCGCCGTCGCCCTCGATGATGCGCCCGGCGCGCCAACGGTTATGGCCGTCCTGCAGGAACACGCGAGTTTGCTTGGTCAGCATGCACCTGCGCAGAGAATCGGCGGGGACCCACTGGGAGTGCGCCACGGGTTCGGCCGGTGATTCGAAGAAGTCAACACGGGCCTTACCATCGTTGAACTCCGCAACGCGACCGATGCTTGGTGCGCCGTCGAACCGGACCAACATTCCGACAGAGATATTCCCGGCCACTTGAACCCCCTGGTGTCGATCCTTGTTGAAGCCTCAATGTAGTCGTTCATCTCGGTTCATGACGGGTGAGGCCCGGAATCATTAGAGGAGGCTTGTTACGTGACGCCTGCGGTCGATCTCCGCAGACGGGGTCAGTGGCCGGGAGGGCGAAAGGAGCGAACTCGTTGTCCCGGAGTCCTACTCAGTTCACGTGCTTGAGGAGATGCTTGGTCAACAGGCGGATGTCGCTGGGCGTGTTCTGGATTCCGTTCCAGCGTCGATCCTGCTCGTCGCCAAAGCCCCAGGTGCCACTGGTCCATGCGCAGTGCGGACGCAGTCGTCGGAGCGAAGCGAGCAGATCAAGAGAGGGCAGATCGTTGGCTTGGACTCCTTCGGTCAGGTGGTCCATCACGAAGCCCAGAGCCTGGATTCCGGCGCCGTGAGTCAGGCGCGATTTGCGAGGTTGGAGTTCCCACTCTCCGGGCCAGACGTGCTGAACAGCGGTCCAGAAGAGGTTGAGATGCAGAACCATCGCTTCGATGTCGCCTGTGCCGTCGACGGGGTTTCGGTACTGGTAGAGAGCGCCGTCGTAGAGGCTGTTTTCGATCATCTTGAGGACACTGTTGTCCTTGATGTAGCCATCCGGAGCGGTGGGGGTGGCGATCCTTCCCGCGAACGGTTCGCCGATCAATGCAGTCCCGAAGTTGAGGCGCGAGAGGACGTCAGCGGGGAGTTGCTTACGGGCGTATGCAGTAGGGAGGTGTCCCTTGGTGTCCGGAAGGAGTTCGTGGATGAGTCCCTTGGGGAGTGGCTTGGTGTTGTTGACCAGAATGAACTGGGATCGCTGCTCCGCCTCCCCGCGAGCAATGAAGCCGACCGCGGCCACGGCGAACTGGTCGACCTCCGCGTCGCGGATGGCTGCGCTGCGTTGCTGTCCGTCCACGAGCCAAGCGGGTCGCTCGGACTCAGGCAGAGACGGATCGATGGGGATGACGAGTTCGCCAGTACGGACGTAGTCCACAGCCATGGAAGTGGTGTGAGCCTCGAAGCGGACGCGATCGTCGAAAGCGAAGACGATGGCGTTAGGAAGCATTGCATTGTCGGACTCGAGGTAGCGGCGGATCGCCCTGATGTGTGTGCGTACCTCAGGACGCTGGTATCCAGCCAACTTCTTTTCGTCGCGGTGCACCCGACTCACGGCGGTGAAGTCATGCACCCTCTTCCCGTCGACACCGAAGGCGTAGATGTACTGCTCGCCCTGCTTGATCTGGAGTGCCGGGAGTCGAAGGTCGTGGCGGTCAGTCATCGATGGACTTTCTCTGAGGGAGGGACAGGGAGTCCATGCGGTCGGCGAGGACGGAGAGATTGTGGAATCCACGACGCTTGTTGCGTTCGGTCCCACGGAAGATGGCGATTTCGATGCCGTGCTTGCGGCATAGGGTGCACGAGCAGTGGAGCCAAGGTGCGGCTGTGAGTGTGCGTTCGTAGGCATCCAAGTAGGACTTCTTGGAACCGCAGATCTGTTCATACGCGCCCAGCACGTCCAAACAACCCCTCACCTCGTTGGGTGCCCCAGTAAAGGCGCGAAGGGCCTTGAGGACAGCCCGTTCGGCCGCGATGGCTTCACTCTGAGAGACGGTCCCGGCCAGGATGGCTCGCTTCAACGTGGGATTACCGTCGACCTGGGGCACACGTAGAGCCACGAAGGAGGTGTTCTCGATGTGGTAGTTCTTACGATCGTCCATGAAGGCTTGCCTGAAGGAAGAGGTGCTGTCGAAGCTTGTGACGCCAAGCGCGGCGAACTCTTCCATCGAATCAATTCGGGTGATCCCAAGCAGATGTAGTTCTGCTGGCTGCCACCCGTCCGGACGGGAGCGCCGATCGTCATCGATCGCCTTGAGGCAGTCGATGATCTGAGCCGTCTTCAGCGGCACCATGCCTCCCAGCGCGATGCGGCGGTATCCCAAGTCCTCCAAGCGGCGCACACTGTCTGCGTAACTCTGGGGACTCCAGCCTTGAGCAGCGCCGACGGGGTCCAGGGAGACTCCTTGATCCTGCGTGGAGTTGATGAATTCTTCGGCGAGCCTCAACGTGAGGGCCCTGCGTTCCTGCCACTCGACCGGGGCGGGGTCGCCCAAGGGGGCGGTTTCGTCGTAGCCGAAGATGACATGGTCAGTGCTGATCCCGGCGTCGAACCCCGATTCGACGTAGAAGTCGAGTGTCTCCGCAACCGTGACTGGCGGGATCTCCTCTTCGACGTAGTTGAAGGCTCCGTTGTCGCCCAAGGTTAGGACGTTGGAGGGCAGGCGGAAGAACCGGTTCACTCCCATCCGCTGAAGACGAGCTCGCTGCGCGCCGGTGTATTTGCCGCCTCCCTTCACGGAGCCATCGACGATGGCCTTGCTGACCAAGATTCCGTGGTAGGGCGCCTTCTCGAGCACCTCGTGGGCATAGAGATCGTCCCGTTGCCGCACACGGTGCGGCGGGTACTCGTCCCGTAGGAAGTCGTAGGCTGGGCTGACGAGGTCTTGGCTATCGGGGAAGTAGAACCTCATCGATGGCCTGCCCGTGCTGCGAGGTAGGAACGAATGAGAGCGTTCGAGAGTGCGCTGATGTGGCGAGGGGTGTTCTGCAAGTCGTTCCATCCGAGTCCGAGGTCTTCCCAGACGCCGTCGGTCCAGCGACAGCACTCCGAGACACGGGCTAATTCTTGCTGGATCTCTGCGCCTGCGTCATTTCCGAGCGGGTCCACGTGCGCCAGTACACGGTCCATCAGGCGTCCCATGGAACGGATTCCTACGCCGCCCATGAGCCTGGACTTGGTGGGAGGCAGTCCCCACGCCTCTGGGAAGGTCTCGCGCACTGCTCCCCAGTAGGCGAACAAGGCACTGCGGATCCCGGCGGTGTCAGTCATGCCTGTGGCGATGTTTCGGTAAGGGAACAGTGCCCCAGAGGGAGACTCGATCGACTCGCGCAAGGCCTCAACGAGACTCGTATCAGTGACGACGGTGGTCTTGCGCTCCTCGCCGGTTGAGGAGGCTCGACGAATGAGGCCATAGAACGGTGAACCTGGATCCTGGTTCAGCATGTCGACCAGAGCTGAGGGCAGTTGCCGGGTGGCCATACGTGGAGAAGGGACTCGCGCGATCTCGGGCAGTAGTTCCGTGACAAGTCCCGCTGGCAGTGGCTGAACCGTGTTGATACGCAGGAACTGCTCACGTTGGAGTTCGAGGTTCTCGGTGACGAAACCGGCTATCGGCACTGGAAGGCGGGTATGCCTGGTGCGGGACAGAGCAAGACTGCGTTGTTGGCCGTCAACAATCCAAGCCGGTCGGAATGTCCCTGACACGCTGTTGAGAGGAATCTCGAGGGTCCCAGAGACCGAAAGGCCATCCGAGGAATTGGGGCCGCGACTCGACTTGAAACGAACCTCGGGGGGAAGGGCCAGAATGAGTCCATTGGGGAAGACGACCTCATCGGAGTCCAGATAGTCCTGGATCTGTTTGACGTGCTTCCGCTTCTCGGGTCGCTGATAGCCGATGAGGCGTCCAGCCTCATCCCGACTCACGCGCGCCACGTCCGCGATGAGATCGACTTCCTCAGCGGCCAGTGCGAACAGGTACAGAGGCACCGTGTCGTTCTGGAGCACTTTGAGTGCGCGACGCTCCAGCCATTGTTCGCTCATGAGCGTGCCCCTGTCGGCTCGAAGAGTGTGTTGAATCGTCGTTGTTCACAGGCGTAGCCCGCGTCCCGAAGGAGTCGAAGTGCTCGAGTCTTGGGGATACCGGGATCGCTGCTTCGCAGCGAACCGATGAAGTCGAGCACGGCACTGTCGGAGAGAGTCATGCGTCCGTGCACCTCAGTTCTGCGCGACACTGCCGCCCACGCGTTCCAGCGTTCGCGAGTCGCAGCCGTGAACAGGCCACCATCCTCCGCCAATTCCAACCAGCGGATTGCCATCCGCAGGTTGAGTCCATTGGCTGTGCCCCCCAGACTGCTGCGCAGGGACCGGTCGGAGGGCATGCGTTGAGCAGGAGCGATGTGATCGGATCCGCCAAATACCAGGAGTTCAGCGGTGTCTGCATACGCCAACAGGTGCTGGCTGATAGCAGCCGAGTAACTCTGTGAGAGCACCCAGAGCATGGGCCCCTTCAACGCGGGTCGCTCTGAATCTTGGTCATGGAGGTGCTTCCACCATGAACTGGCCGCGGAATTCGTGTCACCGACTGCGTCCTTGTGAGGTCGGTTGAAGGTGGCGGCGTAGGCGGGGGAGGGGTAGTCGATCCCACGCAATCCTAGGCCAGCCGATGCCACGACGACCGTGGGTTCATACCCTGATGCCCGCGCTGTCTTCTCGAGTTGCCTCACTTGCGCCCATGCTTCGCCCTTGTAGAGCTCGCGGAGGGGGCGCCTGGTGCCAGCGCTGGCGAGACGCTGATTCCAATGCCGCACTCGCTCTTCGAGGGGGGCGTCGGGGAGGTTTCGCACCTGCAGTTCAGAAGAAGTGGCAGTCGTCTTGCGGTTGGTGCAGGTGACCAGGAGTGTCAGTTTCGTGGTCATGTCTAGGGCTCCGGGTTCAAAACTGTCAGTGTACAGTTCCTACTGTACGCGACAGTTACTCGAAACGATCTGGTCTCGGGGTGCAGCAGTTGGGAAGGTGGCGACATGGCCAAGGCGGTAGTCCTCTTGAGTGGGGGACTCGACTCCACGACGGTGCTGGCCTACGCGAAGGGTGCAGGCTACGACCCGCATGCGCTGAGTTTTCGCTACGGACAGCGCCATGTCGTCGAACTCGAGGCAGCGCGTCGGGTTGCGGAGCACTTCGGAGTAACCAACCACGTTGTCTGCGACATTGATCTCAGCGTCTTCGGTGGCTCTGCGCTCACCTCTGACATCGATGTGCCGAAGCACGCGTCCGTCGCCGACGTCGCCGAGGACATCCCGATCACGTATGTCCCGGCCCGCAACACTGTGTTCCTGTCGTTCGCTCTGGCGTACGCAGAGACCATCGGGGCGAACGACATCTTCATCGGCGTGAGCGCCATGGACTACTCGGGTTACCCGGACTGCCGGCCCGAGTACATCAAGGCCTACCAAGCCATGGCCAATCTTGCGACGCGAGCAGGTGTCGAGGGCCAGCATGTGCGGATCCACACTCCCCTGATCGATAAGACGAAGGGCGAGACCGTGACGCTGGGCTTGTCGCTTGGGGTGGACTACGGGCTCACTTCGTCCTGCTATGACCCGGACGACCAGGGGCGATCCTGCAGGCAGTGCGACTCCTGCTTGCTCCGCCTCAAGGGCTTCGAAGAGGCCGGAACCAGTGATCCGATCAGTTATGTCAATGACTGATGACGTACAAAGTCAAGGAAATCTTCTACACCCTCCAGGGTGAGGGAGCACATGCCGGTCGCCCTGCCGTGTTCTGCAGATTTGCTAGCTGCAATCTGTGGACCGGGCGCGAGGCCGACCGCGCGCGCGCGATCTGCCAGTTTTGCGACACAGACTTTGTCGGTACGGATGGTGTGGGGGGAGGGAAGTTCTCCACTGCCGATGATTTAGCCGATGCGATCCTTGTCGCCTGGCCTGAATCTGACAGGGACAACCGGATGGTTGTGTTCACAGGGGGAGAACCACTGCTGCAACTGGACTCGAAAGCGGTTGCTGCGGTCCGCGCGCGTGGGTTCTACGTCGCGGTTGAGACGAACGGCACGCGCACACCTCCGGGGGGCGTGGACTGGCTGTGTGTCAGTCCGAAGATCGGGTCAGATCTGGTCGTCCGAGAAGGCCAGGAACTCAAGTTCGTCTACCCGCAACTGGGAGTCGACCCGCGTAGGTTCGAATCGCTCGAGTTCGAGAACTTGCGGGTCCAACCCATGGATGGCCCCAAACTGGAGCAGAACGTGGCTGCAGCCGTGAAGTTCTGCCTCGACAACCCCCGATGGCAACTCAGCCTCCAGACCCACAAGTACCTAGGGATTCCGTGATGTACACAGCCGAGATCGCTCGCGAGTTCACCTTCGAGGCGGCACACCACCTGCCTAACGTCCCCGAGGGGCACAAGTGTGGACGCTTGCACGGGCACTCCTACCGCGTGGCGATCCGGGTGGCCGGCACTGTAGGCGAGGAGACTGGTTGGGTCCAGGACTTTGGTGATCTCAAGTCTGCCTGGGCGCCACTCGACGAGCGACTCGACCATCGCTACCTCAACGAAGTGGATGGACTGGACAACCCCACGAGTGAACACCTCGCCGTTTGGATCTGGAATGAACTCATCGCGGAACTGCCGGGGTTGTCAGAGGTGAGGGTAAAGGAGACCTGCACGTCCGAGATTCGCTATGTAGGGGGCGGTTCGCATGTCTGAATTCATCACCGCGCCTGACTCGAAGCGTATGGCAGGGCCGTTCGCGTGGGGCAGACTGCTTCTCGCCATTGTCGTGTACATCGCCGCTGTCGTGGCTGCCAACATCGTGACCGACCGCCTTGGGTTGGTGACGGTCGGATTTGGGCTCTACGTCACGGCCGGGACGTACGCGGCGGGCTTTGCGCTGTTGGCGCGGGACTTCGTGCATCGATACGGGAACCGGTGGATCGCCATCGGTACAGTGCTTTTGGCGGGAGGAGTCTCCTGGCTCCTCGCCTCGCCTGCTCTCGCGGTCGCTTCGGTCGTCGCATTTCTTGCGGCTGAGTTCATCGACCTTGCGGTGTTCATCCCGGTGCGTAACGCTAAGGGATTCGTTCAGGGTGCCATCGTGTCCAACGTGGTCTCCGCGCCCGTAGACACACTGTTGTTTCTTTCTCTGGCGGGATTCCCCATCACCGCAGAGACAGTGGGTGGGCAGTTCTTGGGAAAGGTGTTGTGGGCGACCTTCGTTCCACTGTGTGTATTTATGCTCATCCGTAGGTTTCTTGGTCGTGGGCGCCATGCATGATTGGCCGGCCTAACTGACGGCGGGTGAGGTGGAAGTGCGTCACGTAGGCGCGGAATGGTCCCGCGTGCAGCGGAATCGTTTTGAGGACACCATTGACGTCAGAGACTTGCCCGAGTGATCCGAACGTGTCGCCAGAGAGTCGCGGAGCGCAGAGAGAGTCCTACGCAGTTACGTGAGCCATTCTGACGTCGGGCCACTCCGAAGAGGAAGGGCGGGCACGGACGTCGATTCGGACGACGTGAGAGTCCAGACAGGAACGGTGTTGTGAGTCAAGGGTCACCTCCAACGCGTGCAGCGAACGATAGGGCAGAGAATCAACGCGGTTGCACGGACCACACGCCGTGGGGCATCAACCCAGGGTGATAATCGGGAACTCCGGGGGGAGGAACGCAGCGTCGATGGTCGTGGCAGAACGTGTCGGAGTTGCTCGCTACGCTCCCGATCGGGACGCGGGAACGCCCCGCGCCCTGGTCAGGAGAGACGCATGAAGATCACGCTCGACCAGGGCAAGGTCCTCGCCAAGGCAGCCCACGGTCGTCAGGTCGACCAGCAGGCACGCACCTACCTCGACCACCACCTCGCCGGTGTCGCGGCGCGCCTCGTCGAGCACGGCGAGGAGGCCGTCATGGCTGGGTGGCTCCACGACGTCCTGGAGGACACCGTTCTCACCACCGACGACCTGCGTACGGCAGGCGTCCCGGACGTCGTCGTCGAGGCCGTCGTCGCGGTCAGCAAGGTCGAGGGACAGACCTACGACGAGCTGATCGACCGCGCCGCCGCTCACCCGCTGGGACGTCTGGTGAAGCTGGCCGACAACGCCCAGAACCTCGCCGACAACCCGGTCCTGGCCGAGGTCGATCCGGAGAAGGCAGCCCAGTTGCGCGCCAAGTACGAACGCGCCCGAGCGACCCTGGTCACGGTGGGCTGACCTCAGCCCTGGTGCGACGCCTCCGGGAACGCGTCGCCCAACAACCCCCGCGCCTGGTCGACGTCGGTCAGGTTGCAGCCCAGGTCATGATCGACCTTCCGGTCACCGTGGTGGTCACTCGAACCCGTCACCCACAGCCCGAGCCGACCGGCGAGAACCCGCAGGTCAGCGCGGGTCGCGGCGTCGTGGGACTGGTGGTCCACCTCGACGCCGTCGAGCCCTGCCTCCCGCAGTTGCGCCATACGCACGTCGTCGACCCCTGCACCGCGTTTGGTGTCGCGCGGGTGCGCGATCACCGCGACCCCGCCCGCAGCGTGGACGGCAGCGATCGCGTCCTCGACGCTCGGGCGGTACCGCTCGACGTGGAACTCCCGGCCCTCGTTGAGGAACCGCGCGAACGCGTCGTCGTCACTGCTCGCATGACCGGCAGCGACCATCCCGGCCGCGACGTGCTTGCGGCTCGGGATGCCACCGGCCGACGCCGTCACCGCAGCCCGGTCCACGCCCAGCCCGCTCTGCTCCAACCGGGCGAAGAGAGCCTCGGCGCGGTCCTCGCGTGACGTCGCCGCCCGGGCCAGGATCTCGGCCAGCGCGGGCGCGGTCGGGTCGACGCCGTAGGCGAGCAGGTGCCGTCCCGCACTCGTCCGGACGCCGTCGCGCTCGAAGGCGTCGGTCACCGACAGCTCGATGCCGCAGACCACCGCCACCCCGAACTCGGCCCCCGCAGCAACGGCCTCGTCCCACCCCGCGACCGTGTCGTGGTCGGTCAACGCCACCACGTCCAGACCCGCCGCGGCCGCCTTCGCGACCAGCGCACGCGGCGTGTCCGAGCCGTCGCTGCGCAGCGAGTGGGTGTGCAGGTCGATCCTCATGCGTCGTCCTTCGTCTCGTCAGCCTTCGACAGCTCCTCCAACGCCTGACGCAAGAACGTCCGCGGGTTCGCTGCAGGAAGAGCATCCACCACCGCGCGGGTGGCCTCCTCCAACGACGCCCCCGCAAGCACCGCCACCCGGATCGCGACCGTCGGTGTCCGGCTGTGCGACGCCACGCAGTGCAGATAGACGCCTCTGCCCTGCGCCCGCAGCCGGAGCACCGTGCGGGCCGCGTCGTCGACGACGAAGTGGAGGTTCGGGTTGTCCTCGGCCTCGGTGTCGACGAGGCGCACCACGTGACTGCTCACGTCCTCAGGCACCTGGGCGGTGCCCATCCGGCACAGGCTGACCACGGCGTCGATCTGGGCGGGCAGGCTCTCGACCGGCAACGCTCCGCCGATCCACACCCCGTCGACGGTGGGGTGCGGCACGAACGTCTCCTCGCCGCCCCAACCGCGGTACTCCATCCGCTCGCACGCCGGCCAGCCGCTACGCGTCGCGGTCCTCCCGCCCTGTGCGGTCAAGAGCGCCAGCCGCACCAGGTCGGCGGCACCACGCGACCCGGTCATGCCCCAGCCGTGCAGCAGTTCCTGCCACTCCTGCGGCACGGCACTGCCACCCCACCGCGCGCCCAGCAGCGCCCCGGCGATCGCGGCGACGGTGTCGGTGTCGTGCCCGATCCCGATCGCAGTGGCCAGCGCGTCCTGCAGGTGCAGGCAACGCATTCCGTCCGGGACGTCGCCGGTCGAACCTCCGGGGACGGGCGTGTGCACGATCGCCGACCACGCGGCCTGCAGAGCTCCCACCACCCACGCGTTGGAGGTGAATGCGGACGGGTCGTACTCCTCCGCGGCGTTGAGCAGGGCCCGCCAGTCCACGCACCCGGTACGGCCCAGGTGGTGTTCCAGTTCCGTCACGGCCTCCGCGCTCGTCGGGAACTCACCCGTCAGCACGGTGTGACGGATCATCAGGCACCACAGTGCTGCAACTTCGCCGGCCATGGGGTCGTGGTGCGTCAGCGCACTCACCGCCAACGCAGCCTCCACCAACGCCTGCGGGTCGTCGAGGTTAGCCAACGCCACCGGCGCCGTCCGCATCAGCGACCCGTTCCCTGCGCTGCGGCCACTGCGCTCGTGCACCGCCCGCGCTGCGTCCCGCATCGTCGCCGCCGACGCGTCAGGCCCGGCCAGCCGCAGCACCTGCGACGTCTGGATCCCGACGTCGGACGGTCCGCCCGCGAACCACTCCGCGAAACCTGCCGCGATGGCGTCCAGCGCGGCCTCGTCCCGCAGGTCCGCGCCGGTTGCTGCGACCCTGGCGATCGCCATTGCCTGCGAGGTGTCGTCGGTCCACTCGCCCGGAGCGAACCCACCCAGGCCGCCACCGATCATCTCCGGCCGACCCGAGTACGGCGCCGAGCCGAACTCGTAGCCGGCCCCCAACGCGTCCCCGGCCGCGGAGCCGAGCAGAACACCACACACACGGTCGAGTTGAGCGCTCGTGAAGTTCGTCGTCATCATCAATTTCCTTCCAGGATCGTGGGTAGCCCGGCTCAGACGCCGGCGAGCAGGGGGTGGCGGACGTTGCTCATCCGCACGTGGACGGGCGTGTTCTGCAGGCGGACCACCGACGCGTCCAGGTACTGCGACCGGCCGCTCTCCTCGACGCCCACACCTGCCTGGCGCAGGCCGCTGCGCTGCACCTGGGTGAAGCGGTGCACGAACCGCACCGCGCGACGTTCCGGCGTCGACTGCAGGAGCGCGCCGCTGTCCTGCAGCGCTGCAGCATCGATGCTGACGGCGTCGAGGATCGACGGCATCTGCTGGCGCAGGTCCGTGCTGGTGGCAAACATCTCGGCCATCAACGGCTGGCCGGCCAGCCCCACCAGGATCCCGGTCTGCCCCTGCAGCGGACGCAGGTCGGACCAGTCACTACCGTGCTCGGAATCGAGGCGGCGTACGAACGACCGCGTCGGGTTGTCGGTCCCTGCGGTGCGCTGCGCGACCCGGTCCCAGACCTCCTGCTGGACGTTCCCGCCGCTGCGCACCGACTCGCGGATCCACGGCGTCACTCGACGGCCGCGGGAGTTCTGCTCCGTCGCACCGGTCCACCGACCCTGCTCGACACAGGCCACGTCGATCTCGAGCGTCTGGTGCACGCCCACCACCACCGGCCGTGTCGCCATCCGGTGCTGCCACCCGCCCTCGAACAACTGACCCTCGAGGATCAACGTCGGGCGGTCACCGGGGTTGCCGACCACGAGGGTGTCGACCCGCGGGCTGCCCTCGGTCTCGGCGATCTCCAGGTGGTCGGTGGCCAGGGTGTGGCGGGCGAAACCGGCGCCTTCCTTCCAGAGCGGGAAGACGGTCAGCGCGCCACGGGTCGTGCCCTGGCCGACGTGCACGTTCAGCATGGTGTTCCTCCTTCTGCGATCCGGTCGGACCGACAAGAAGGACTCTGCCGAGGAGGGCCGTTTCGGAGGGGTTACCCGGGTAACCCCCCTCCGTTCCCGGACGGCAGTGGTGTCACCTCAGCGGAACTGTTCGGGCAGGTCAGCCATGGTGATGGTGTGCGTCAATCGGCACAGGTACTGGCCCAGGTGTTCGGTGTCCTGCAGGTGCAGCCAACGCTCCCGGTTCACCTTCCGTCGTACGTCGGTGAGGGTGTTCTTGACGGCCTGCTCACTCTTGCCGAGCGCCTGCGCCGCCGCCTTCGCGACGTTGTCGGGCGTTGCGGCCCGCACCAGCAGGTGGCGGTACGTCACGGCGAGCACGAGCCGCTGGTTGTCAGTGAGCACCACCTGGTCGATCGCGTACCGTCCCGAGGTTCGGTCGTAGGTCCCCTCGCGCTGCGCGGGCAGGTCGTGCAGCACTGTCAGCCCCTCCGCCTGACCGGCACCGATGGTGACCCGCAGGTACAGCTCGTCGTCCAGTTCGGGGAAGTGGATGATCGACGTCCCCGGCTGCAAGGCGACCGCTGCGCGCCCGCGAAACGTGTGCTGCCCCAGGTACTTGTTGGCGACCAATGCCCGCGGACGCCCCAACTGCAGCACCCAACCGCGCTCGAACGGAATGAAACGGCACAACCGACTCGGCACCCAGGAGTCGCCCACGTGCAGGCCTGCCGTCGGCAGCCGGCCCACCGAGACGTTCTCGTCCACCGGAAGCGCCCACTGGCCCCGCACCTCCTTCGAGATGCGTAGAGCCACCCTCGCCTCGAACTGTTCGTCCATGGGCGGGACTCTAGGCGGAACCGGGACAGGAGGAAGTGGACTTGCTGCGCTCATCAGTAGCAGCTGACCTCGTCGAGCTGGATGGACGCAGCGTTGTCGTCGTAGGACGTCAGTTCGAGAACGGCCTGCTGGTTGGCCGCGAGACCTGGCAGCACGTCGTTGGCGAAACCGATGACGGTCCCGCCCTGGTCCAGGAGTGAGCCCTTGACGTAGAGGCTGTTGTTGCAACCGGTGGGACTGACCACGCGCAGTTTGAAGGTGTAGAAGAACATGTCGGACTCGCCCTCGTCCCAGCGTGACCAGACGTCGTCGTCGATCTGTTTCCAGCCGGCCTTCTTCATCTCCGCCGCGTACTTCTCGTCGGCGATCTGCTGGGCGCTCTTCGTCGGTTTGGGACGTGCAGTGGGGGTATCAGTGGGCCGGCGTGGCGAAGGTGAGGCAGACGGGGCGGGGGACTTCGTCGTGCTCTGGACAGTGGCCTTCGTGTCGTCGGCCTGCAGGGCGGTCGTGAGCGCCAAGGTGATGCCTACGATCATGTTCACGGCGAACACGACGCCGACGAAGATCGCGACACCGATTCCGATGCGCTTGCCTCTGCTGAGCCGCTTCTTGGGCTGGGCAGGGAGTGCGCCACCGGGCGCTGCCAAGGGCTGCGGCGTCGCAGGTGCATGGAAGTCATTCGGGAGGTGCACCCAGTGCTCACCGGTGAAAGCCTGGCCGTTCAGGACGTCGCCAGCGTAGAAGGGGCCAGGTGATCCCGGTGGAAGGTGCCGGAGTGGATACCAGCCGTGTGTTGTGAACACGTGGCCGTTCGCGACTTGGCCGACCTGGGGGTGGGACTGGGACTCGTCAAGAGGGGACTGGTCAGACTGGTCGTTCACAGAGCGATGCTCCAAGAGAGGTGCGAACCGCGGGCCCTTTTTCGCTTCACCCCCATCCTGCAAGCGTGCGTGGGACGTGCTCGCCGATCTTGAGGCGCCGCGTGTGAGGGTTGGGGACGCGGTGCATCGTGGGCATCGGCACTTCACTGACTGACGGAGGAACGACATGGCTCTCGAGAGCGGTCCCGGTGAGGTCTGCGCAGGCGTTGACGGGTGGGAGCTCGTCCTCGTCGGGCCGGTGGTGGACGGCGTCGTCCGGCTGACTCGTGACCACGGCTCGGTCGACGTCGACCTCCGGGACGCCGACGAGTTCGCCGCCATGCTCGGCACCGCGACGCTGGCCCGCGTCGACCCCGGTCCGCCGCACCACCGCGAAGTGGTTCTGTTCCACGCCGACGCGCAGGTGATCGCCGTCGTCCGCAGCGATGTGGACCTGCGGGAACCGGCACGTCCGCTCGCCGCCTTCGCGGCCGCACCGTTCGCTCCGCACATCGGCGTCCCGGAGCTCGCGGCAGAGGTCGAACGCCTCGCGTTGACCATCTACACCCGCGCCTGGCTCGCCACCGCGCTGCGTGAAGGCGCCGACCTGCTCCTCGAACCCGCTGCGCCCCCCGAGCACGGCGACAGCCCGTACGTGCGTTGCTGGGTCGCCGAGGGACGCCTCTTCACGAAGGTGTTCCCGGTCCCGGTCGGCCCCGACTGGGCGGCGTTCGAGGACACCGACCACGCGCTCACCGCCGTCGACCTCGACGTCGCAGACCCGTACGCCGTCAACGACTCCGGTCAGGACACCGCCGACGTCCTCACTTCCGTCGCACTCGCCGCCGCGGAAGCGGCCCTGACGTGGGACGGCGGTGCGCTCGGCGTGGTCGCGACCCTCGACGCGAGCGCAGCCCCCGGCGGCGACCTCGGGCCGGGGACGACCTCGGGGGAGACCCTCACCGTCGACTCCCCGCGCAGCCTCGTCGCGTTCCTGGAGGAATGGCTCACCACCCCCGCGGCCCACGAACCCGGCGCGACGGTGGGCGGCACCTCGGGGCTGGCGCTGATCGCGCTCCAGCACCCGCACCTCGCCATCCGTCTCGACGCCTCGGCGACGGCCGACGGCGTCCGGTTCTGGCTCGACCGGTGGTACGGCTCACCGCACCTCGCGCTCGTCCCCGACCCGGCGCAGTCCCCGGCCGACGTGCGTCGTGAAGGTCCGCGATTCGTCGTCGCAGTGGGGCAGTGGCTGCACACCCTCGCGAGTTGCGCGCTCACTGCGACGCTCACTGAGGCCGCCCCCGCCGGCCTCCGGGACTGGGCCGTGAACACGCCGGCTCCGCGCTGGCTCGGCGCCGAACCCGGCCGCACCGACTACACCCGGCCCCACTGGTTCCGCGCGACCCTGCCGCGTTCCACCGCGATCCTCGATGACCTCGTCGTCTACCTGCCCGACGCGACCCTGGCTGCCCGTACCTTGCGGCACCTGCGCGTCACGTGGACGTGTGGCGAGCACCGCCTCGAACTCGCCGACCTCGACGTCCACCTCGAGATCGCTGCGTCCTCCCACGACGTCGCCTCGGGGGCCGCGCACACTGTCCCCGGGCTCAGCGAACCGTTCCTGGCACGCCTCTCGACCCAGCAGTACGACGCGTTGCGCAACCGTGCGGTGGCGCTCGTCGAGCGGGCCACGTGGGAAGCCCTCGACCCCGCGCACCCGCACCTGGGCATCCACTTCGACGACCGGGTCGACGTCGTCCGGACCTGGCGTGAGCTGCTCGAACTCGGCCTGCACAGCGAGGCCGCTCGACTCTTCGCCGAGGTGCTCGTCGAGGCCGAGGAACGCGACGTCGACGAGCACCTCGACTTCGGACGCACCGATGCTGGTGTCGTCGAGCTGCGGTGGGACGGACGCGCGGTGGCCGTGGCCGAACGCGACGCTCCTGCCACGGCTGTGCTTCCCGGCGGCGCCGTCACCGACGACCTCCGTGCCACTGCCGTTCGCCTCCTCGACGCCTGCTCCTGAGCTGACGGAGAACGAGGTGGAGGATCACTGTCACCTGCTGACAGTGATCCTCCACCTCGCGCAGGTGGTGCGGTGATCAGCCCTCGGCAGGCGCGGGGTAGTTGATCGTCTTGGTCTGCAGGAACTCCTTGAGCCCTTCGACGCCACCCTCGCGTCCGTAGCCCGACGCCTTGTAGCCGCCGTACGGAGCGGCGGGGTTGTACTGGCCGGAGTTGATGTTGACCATGCCGGTCTGGAGCCGCTTCGCGACCGCGAGCGCACGGTCGGTGTCGGCCGACCAGACGCCGCCCGAGAGGCCGTAGGCGGAGTTGTTGGCGATCGCGACGGCGTCGTCGTCGGTCTCGTAGGGGAGGATCACCAGCACCGGCCCGAAGACCTCCTCCTGCGCGATCGCGGAGTCGGGGGAGACGTCGGTGAGTACCGTCGGGGTGACGTAGAAGCCCGTCTCCTGCGGGGCAGGGGTGCCACCCACGACGACGCGAGCGCCGTCGGCCACCGCGCGTTCGACGTGCGCGAGCACCTTCTCGCGCTGGGCCTGTGAGACCAGCGGACCGGTGACGACGCCGCTCTGCGTCGGGTCCCCAGGGGTGAACGCCGGAGCGATCGCCTGCACCAGCGCCTCGACCTCCGCGACCTTCGAGGCCGGGACCAGGAGACGGCTCTGGGCGATGCAGATCTGACCGGAGTTGAGGAAGCACTTGCCGAGCGCGTCGGCGACCGCGGACTGGAGGTCGGCGTCGTCGAGGACGATCGTCGCGGACTTGCCGCCCAGTTCGAGCGCGACCCGGGTGGTGTTCTCCGCGGCGGCGACCGCGATCTTCTTGCCCGTCGCGGTGGAGCCGGTGAACGAGAGCAGGTCAACGTCGGGGTGCGAGGAGAGCGCCGCACCGACCTCCGGACCGCCGGAGACCAGGTTGAAGACACCGGCAGGGAGCCCGATCCGGTCGACGACGTCGGCGAGGCGGTAGGCCAGCAGGGGTGCGACCTCGCTGGGCTTGAGGACGATCGTGCAGCCGGCCGCGAGAGCGGCGCCGACCTTGAGGCTGACCTGGAAGAACGGGAAGTTCCACGGCGTGATCGCGCCGACCACCCCCACCGGTTCTTCGACGACCAGCGACGGCCCGACCTCCTGCGGAGGTTCGTCGAGCGTCGCGGCGAGCTGGGCGAAGTTGCTGAACTGGAAGAGCGGGACGCCGACCTGGATCGGTCCGGCGACGTCGACCGGCATCCCGACGTCGGCGACCGCGACCGCGGTGAGGTCGGCGAACTCGGCCTCGATCTCCTTCGCGATGCGACCCAGGAAGTCGCCTCGCTCGGCACCCGACAACGCGGCCCATGCGGGCTGAGCGGCTCGGGCTGCGGCGACGGCGGCCTGCACGTCAGCGGCGTCACCGGCGGAGACCTCGGCAATGACCTGTTCGGTCGCTGGGTTCAGGACCTCGATGCGTCCGGTCCCGGCGCTGTCGCGCCATGCGCCGTCGACGTAGATCTGGGACCTGTTCTGGACCTCGGACATGGGTTCCCTCCCCTGGTGGATTCTTGGGGTGAACCTAGCGTGACGTGGATCACGCCAACAGGGGTGTGGAGAGATTTTCCGACCTTCGGTCGGACGTGAACCCAGATTCACTTCCGGGGACCGCGGATCAGCGATGGTCGTTCCGTCCTAGGCCTGCTCACTTGACGCTGGGGCGCTGAGAATCGGCTTGAGGGGCCCAGCCGCCGGCAGTTTCACGGCAGGGGGAGACGGACTGGGGGCGAGAGTCTTCAACGGGAAACACTGAGGCTGGGCCAGTCTGCTCGTAAAGTAGCAGGTCAGGTAGGGCCTTCCCCGCGCGAGCGGGGGTGAGTCCTCTTCGGGGGAGTCGAGCCACTTTTTGAAGTGGCCTTCCCCGCGCGAGCGGGGGTGAGTCCGGATCAGTGGCGTGCGTCGCTGAAGAATCTCCGCCTTCCCCGCGCGAGCGGGGGTGAGTCCCTGGGGCTGCCCGTGCCGGTGACCTATGACCGGCCTTCCCCGCGCGAGCGGGGGTGAGTCCGTGGTGTGCGCGGTGGTCGTCGGCTCAATGCCGCCTTCCCCGCGCGAGCGGGGGTGAGTCCATGGGGGCGACGGCCTCGCCGGATGAGGCGGTGCCTTCCCCGCGCGAGCGGGGGTGAGTCCAAGACTGGCCCTGAGGTTGCCGAGACCTTGGGGCCTTCCCCGCGCGAGCGGGGGTGAGTCCAGTTCGACGCGCTGGCCGGGCCAGTTGTCGGAGCCTTCCCCGCGCGAGCGGGGGTGAGTCCCAGCATCCTGAGCGGCGAGATTGCTGCTCAGGGCCTTCCCCGCGCGAGCGGGGGTGAGTCCTGGAAGCCTCGGCACTTCAGGTTCTGGTCGAAGCCTTCCCCGCGCGAGCGGGGGTGAGTCCGGATCAGTGGCGTGCGTCGCTGAAGAATCTCCGCCTTCCCCGCGCGAGCGGGGGTGAGTCCCGGAAACCAGGGGACGTGTACGTGCGCTCCGTGCCTTCCCCGCGCGAGCGGGGGTGAGTCCTTGGTGACCTTGCTCTTGTCGATGTGGCCGTAGCCTTCCCCGCGCGAGCGGGGGTGAGTCCTGAGGAACGGCACGCTCACCCTGGCTGAGGCCGCCTTCCCCGCGCGAGCGGGGGTGAGTCCGACGGGAGGGTGGCGTGAGCCTGACTCTCAAGGCCTTCCCCGCGCGAGCGGGGGTGAGTCCATGAACGCGGCGAGCGCGTACAAGCTCCGGTAGCCTTCCCCGCGCGAGCGGGGGTGAGTCCGCGCACATGACCGGTGTGGTAGTGATCGGCGCGCCTTCCCCGCGCGAGCGGGGGTGAGTCCGTCCGCGGGCGGGTACTCCACCGCGGGAGTACGCCTTCCCCGCGCGAGCGGGGGTGAGTCCGCCATGACCACCCGCGCCGTGCCCGGCGTGTGGCCTTCCCCGCGCGAGCGGGGGTGAGTCCGCCCTCGCTACCTCCGAAGCTCCAGCGGCATCGCCTTCCCCGCGCGAGCGGGGGTGAGTCCCACTGCGACGCAGACGCGTTTGCAGTACCCGCGCCTTCCCCGCGCGAGCGGGGGTGAGTCCGACACCGGGATGGTGCGCTCCTTGTAGTAGTCGCCTTCCCCGCGCGAGCGGGGGTGAGTCCGTGCCCACGGACACCGAGGTAACGGCCGTGGAGCCTTCCCCGCGCGAGCGGGGGTGAGTCCCGTCCACGGTCGTTTCCTGAGCGTGAACGGGCGCCTTCCCCGCGCGAGCGGGGGTGAGTCCAGACTGAAGCGCTTCTCGCCACCCGTGAGTCCGCCTTCCCCGCGCGAGCGGGGGTGAGTCCCACTTCGATCACGTCCACGTCTCCTTTAAGCCGCCTTCCCCGCGCGAGCGGGGGTGAGTCCAGCGCGAACACCTTCGGGCAGCAGTTCGATGAGCCTTCCCCGCGCGAGCGGGGGTGAGTCCATGGTCGCCATCTGGCGTGACTCCACCGGTGCGCCTTCCCCGCGCGAGCGGGGGTGAGTCCGCCTGGCAGTTCTTCAACGTCTCCACGTCGTGGCCTTCCCCGCGCGAGCGGGGGTGAGTCCCAGACGGGGGACGTCGCCGCCACCGAAGATGGGCCTTCCCCGCGCGAGCGGGGGTGAGTCCCATCGTTCCGCCCACCACAAGCGATGTCGCCGGCCTTCCCCGCGCGAGCGGGGGTGAGTCCGCTGAGCGTCAGGCCTACCTGACCCGTGGTCTGCCTTCCCCGCGCGAGCGGGGGTGAGTCCTTGATCTCCAGCGTCACCCACTATCGCTCTCGGCCTTCCCCGCGCGAGCGGGGGTGAGTCCCTGGGTGCACTGAATTACTGGCTACCGCTCTCGCCTTCCCCGCGCGAGCGGGGGTGAGTCCACCTGCCCCATCCGCACCGACTGCCTCGAATGGCCTTCCCCGCGCGAGCGGGGGTGAGTCCTCGGTAGAGCGTTTGCCACCCATGAGGCTGCCGCCTTCCCCGCGCGAGCGGGGGTGAGTCCTCGGTAGAGCGTTTGCCACCCATGAGGCTGCCGCCTTCCCCGCGCGAGCGGGGGTGAGTCCCTCTTCATCGCATGGGTGGCACTCGCATGACCGCCTTCCCCGCGCGAGCGGGGGTGAGTCGATCTCATCACGCCGGCCCAGCTCGCACGAGCAGCCTTCCCCGCGCGAGCGGGGGTGAGTCCCTACGACCCCCTCGCGGGGATCTACTGACCCGGCCTTCCCCGCGCGAGCGGGGGTGAGTCCGCTTTTTCGGCGTCGCTGACCTTGATCGCGGAGCCTTCCCCGCGCGAGCGGGGGTGAGTCCGCGCCCTGCAGCATCCCAGCGCCGAGGCGCCCGCCTTCCCCGCGCGAGCGGGGGTGAGTCCAAGCCCGCCACCGCCCCGGTCACGATCCCGCTGCCTTCCCCGCGCGAGCGGGGGTGAGTCCGCTTTCTCCGGCTCGATCCGTGCCGCCATGGGGCCTTCCCCGCGCGAGCGGGGGTGAGTCCCCGTCCGGCAGCCTCAAGCGATACCTCTGCACGCCTTCCCCGCGCGAGCGGGGGTGAGTCCCGGCACCCGAACCCGCTGATCTTCTACATGGGGCCTTCCCCGCGCGAGCGGGGGTGAGTCCTTCGTCAAGTAGCGGCTGTGTGCCGCTTCTACGCCTTCCCCGCGCGAGCGGGGGTGAGTCCATCGACGCGGCCAAGGCAGCGAAGACGAACGCGCCTTCCCCGCGCGAGCGGGGGTGAGTCCCTGGACAAGATCGCCGGCGTCCCGTCGGCCATGCCTTCCCCGCGCGAGCGGGGGTGAGTCCGCCATGACCACCCGCGCCGTGCCCGGCGTGTGGCCTTCCCCGCGCGAGCGGGGGTGAGTCCAGGTGCCCCTGGCCGTCGATGGGCTGGAAGAGGCCTTCCCCGCGCGAGCGGGGGTGAGTCCCACACCCCGGAGCAGAACCCCCTCCCCGCCTCGCCTTCCCCGCGCGAGCGGGGGTGAGTCCGCCTCCGTCGCCCGCGTCATCGCGGCCACCCGGCCTTCCCCGCGCGAGCGGGGGTGAGTCCTCCTCGACGACGCGCTCGTCGACATCGAGGGCGCCTTCCCCGCGCGAGCGGGGGTGAGTCCCTCCAGGTCAAGGTCACCGCACTGGATGTCCAGCCTTCCCCGCGCGAGCGGGGGTGAGTCCTTCCCCAAGGTTCACCCCCACGAAACTGGTGTGCCTTCCCCGCGCGAGCGGGGGTGAGTCCCCCCGTCGAGTGGCGGGGGTTGAGTGTGGGTTGCCTTCCCCGCGCGAGCGGGGGTGAGTCCTTTGCCGATGTCGCGGGTATCGAGATCGCGTCGCCTTCCCCGCGCGAGCGGGGGTGAGTCCCATGCGCGACGAACCCTGGACGCGGCGCTTCTGCCTTCCCCGCGCGAGCGGGGGTGAGTCCACTGATGGACAAGTCGGATGCCTCCCTGGCCAGCCTTCCCCGCGCGAGCGGGGGTGAGTCCCTGGCCGACGCCCGCGCCCAGGCAGATGACCGGCCTTCCCCGCGCGAGCGGGGGTGAGTCTCTCCAAGCAGGGCAAGGACTGGTCTCCGTGGGGCCTTCCCCGCGCGAGCGGGGGTGAGTCCGCGTCCGCGTCTGACACGTCGGGGTGCCAGTGGCCTTCCCCGCGCGAGCGGGGGTGAGTCCCTGGACAAGATCGCCGGCGTCCTGTCGGCCATGCCTTCCCCGCGCGAGCGGGGGTGAGTCCTGAGATGCAGCGAACCGGCACAGAGTCAACGGGCCTTCCCCGCGCGAGCGGGGGTGAGTCCATGAACTCGATCCCGTGCCCAGGCTTGGCGATGCCTTCCCCGCGCGAGCGGGGGTGAGTCCTGGGACAAGCCGCGACGAATTGAACCCAGGGGGCCTTCCCCGCGCGAGCGGGGGTGAGTCCCTCCCGAACACCACGAAGCCCCAGGCTGTGGCGCCTTCCCCGCGCGAGCGGGGGTGAGTCCAATCTGACCGGTTTCGCGATGCCCAAGCAGGTGCCTTCCCCGCGCGAGCGGGGGTGAGTCCAAGGTCGCGACCAGCGGCAAGGTCCAGGGCGAGCCTTCCCCGCGCGAGCGGGGGTGAGTCCTGTGTGGCGAGTTCGGCCTCAGTGATGTAGCGGCCTTCCCCGCGCGAGCGGGGGTGAGTCCTGTCGTGCGGCTTTGCGGTCGCTGATGGCACTGCCTTCCCCGCGCGAGCGGGGGTGAGTCCGACGCGATCGTCGGGCACGCCAACGCGGCGCCGCCTTCCCCGCGCGAGCGGGGGTGAGTCCGAATCCGGCGTCCAGATGCGGAACCAGAAATTGCCTTCCCCGCGCGAGCGGGGGTGAGTCCGAAATAGGTTCAAGTCCTGGTCCACCTCAGCCGCCTTCCCCGCGCGAGCGGGGGTGAGTCCTGGAAGCGCGCCGACACTGCCGTTCGTGAGGTGCCTTCCCCGCGCGAGCGGGGGTGAGTCCAGGGAAACGGTCGACATGCCGTCAGCGTCCTAGCCTTCCCCGCGCGAGCGGGGGTGAGTCCGAAGAGTCCGCGTTCTGGATCGACGAACACGGGCCTTCCCCGCGCGAGCGGGGGTGAGTCCGCACCGGGCCATGCGACGGCTGCATCGACCATGCCTTCCCCGCGCGAGCGGGGGTGAGTCCGAGGCCGTGCAGGACCTCGTCACGATCGCGATGCCTTCCCCGCGCGAGCGGGGGTGAGTCCGTGGGCGGCGAGACAGTCGGCGATGGAGCGTTGCCTTCCCCGCGCGAGCGGGGGTGAGTCCATGGCGAAGGTCTGGAACCGGCGGCGGTTCCGGCCTTCCCCGCGCGAGCGGGGGTGAGTCCCGGTTCCCCGACACGAAGAACCAGAACCCCACGCCTTCCCCGCGCGAGCGGGGGTGAGTCCAAGACGCTGGCCGACGAGGAAGCCTCCCAGCTGCCTTCCCCGCGCGAGCGGGGGTGAGTCCTCGACCTCGGGGCCCTGCAGCCTCTCCGGAGCGCCTTCCCCGCGCGAGCGGGGGTGAGTCCGTCGCCTGAATCATTGCGCCGCCCAGGAGTGCGCCTTCCCCGCGCGAGCGGGGGTGAGTCCGCAAGGACCGCCGGTCCTCCACCCGACTCACCGCCTTCCCCGCGCGAGCGGGGGTGAGTCCTCGCCCGGACCCTGGACGGCCTCACCGTCCCCGCCTTCCCCGCGCGAGCGGGGGTGAGTCCTTCACGCCCGGAAGCAAGTTCCTCAACAAGGAGCCTTCCCCGCGCGAGCGGGGGTGAGTCCGTGTTGCCCTCGTCCCAGAACGGGACAGCGGGGCCTTCCCCGCGCGAGCGGGGGTGAGTCCATCACCAGTGATCGAACCAGTGAGCGAGCTGCGCCTTCCCCGCGCGAGCGGGGGTGAGTCCTGCCCCTGCGGGTCGCCGCTGCCCTGTTCCATGCCTTCCCCGCGCGAGCGGGGGTGAGTCCTGGCGGTGCTCGTCGCTCCACGCCAGGACCGCGCCTTCCCCGCGCGAGCGGGGGTGAGTCCTTCGCGACGGCTGTGTCTGTGGCCGCGAAGCAGCCTTCCCCGCGTGAGCGGGGGCGAGCCCACGGGCAGTCTCCCGTAGGCCGCACCAAGAAAGAGACCGAAGACGTCGGTGCTGTGGTGCACAGTGGCCGCGTGCTGACGGGGACAGAAGAACTCAATGATCTGGGCGACGCGTCTCGGCGCCCAGATCCGCGACTCCACGGCAAGGATCCAGGCCCGAGGCCAGGCCGTGACGGGTCGTACCCGCTCCTGTGCCACCTGCTCGACACGGCAGTCGTGATGCAGCACCTCTGGGACACCCGGGTGCGGCCTGAGCTTCGGAGCGCCATCAGTCGCGCGGCCGACGTGGATGCGGACCAGATGCGGAAGTTGTTGGCCTACGCTGCGGCGATCCACGACCTGGGCAAACTCAACCCCTACTTCCAATTCCAGGAGCGTCGCGGATCAGGTTTCGACTTCGCAGACGAGCTGGCGAGCGGCGTCCGCCTTCCCAAGACTCCTGGAACCCTGCGCTCGGCGATGGATTCAGACCCGCTGCATCCGCTCAGGCGCCACGAATTCCTGACCCACCGGATGGTCACGGGCAGCTGGGCCGAGAACACCACATCGGTCCGAGGGGCAGGGTGGATCGGCGTCGTTGCGGGGGGACACCACGGACACTGGCGAGCTCCGGAGACTCACCTCGGGTGGGTCGGTAACGGTGGCGACGAACTTCTCGAGGGCTGGGAGGAGCCGCACACGCTCGTCCACCAGCGAGTCCTGACAACTCTGGGGGTCGACGCCGACGAGGTCCGGCCTCTCAGCTCGTCCCATGGCGCCGTCGCCTTCGCCTGTACTTCCGGTCTGCTCACGCTCGCAGACTGGATCGCCTCGGACGACACGCAGGTCCGTTCGGGCAAGGAGCTGTGGTCCACAGGAGTGGATCCGTACACGTCCACGGACACGGCGCGTGAGTGGATGCGGGTACGGAGCGAGACGTTGCACGCCCACGTCCGCCAGTCCCTCGGCCCGCTCGGCCACCTCACCCGCGACGAGATGGAAGCGGTGACCCTCGGGGCCTTCCAGCCACGTCCGCTCCAGGCAGAGGCACTTGCTCGTCAGGGCGCGGACGACTCGGGTTTGTGGATCGCCATGTACCCGACGGGGGACGGGAAGACCGAGGCGGCGCTGCTGCGAGGGGCAGCGCGCCCCGAGGAAGGGCTGTTCTTCGGTCTGCCCACGCTGGCGACCACCGACGCCATGGAACGCCGTCTCCAACAGGTCGGGGCAGCGTTGGACGACCCATCGCGGTTCCCGTTGATCAAGAGCCATCAGCAGGTCCAACTGGTGGCGTCGGAGGACGAACCCAGTTTCGAGGGGGCGAACGATCTTGAGTGCTCGAACCGACCTGACCTCATTTGGTACAGCGCAGCCATCCGCAGACTCGTCGCCCCCAATGTCGTCGGTACGGTCGACCAGGCGCTGTCGGGGGCGCTGGCACAACGCCACATCACCCTCAGGCTTCTCGGGCTCGCCAACCACCACGTCGTCCTCGACGAGATCCACACGTTTGACCACTACCAGACCGAACTCCTGGTGGAACTCCTCTACTGGTGGGGCCTGACCGGAACCCGCGTCACTCTTCTCTCGGCCACGTTGCCGTCAGCACACATGCGAAGCATGGTCAGGGCCTATCGGGCGGGTGTACTGGCTGCCCCGCTGCGTCAGGACGGCGGCGGCGACGACCTGGGCGGCCTTGTCGCCTCCTTCCCGTCCACGGTGTCCGTTGCCGGCCATGCCGAGGACGGCCACGTCGACGTCACTGTGAGGAGTCCTCAAGGAGAGGTCCGGCGACCACAGCCGACACGATTCGACGTGGTGGAGGTCATGGACCGCGAAGCGAGGCGCTCAGCCCACGTCGAATGGGCCAAGCGGACCGTCTCGCAGCATCGGACCAGCCCCGTCGCGATCGTGCTCAACACCGTGGCCGATTGTGCCGACGTGGCCCGTCAACTGGCCTCGGACGAATCAGTTCTGCGCAGTCATGACGTCCTGTGTCTCCACTCCGCGATGGTGGCCGGACATCGCACCTCGATCGAGGCGGCGCTGGTCAGTCGCAGTGGCAAGGGAGCACACGGCTGCGGTTTCGGTCCGACGGCGCGCCCCGTCATCGTCGTCGGGACGCAGGTGATCCAGGCATCACTGGACTACGACGTCGACTTCATGTCGAGCGACCTCGCCCCCGCTCCTGACCTCATCCAGCGTCTGGGGCGGGTGTGGCGGTTCGAGGGGGCTCTGCCGGGAGAGTTCCGCGGCGGCAGATTGGCGGAGTCAGAACCGAGAACCATGCAGGTCGTCACTGTTGTCGACGAAGCCGGCCAGGTGTCTCACCGGGGTGCGGCTCCCTACCTCGCGGCAGTGCTTGCTCGCACTCGTCGCAGCCTCCTGGACCGTATCGAGTCGGAGCCCGTCGTGGACGTCTTCGGGTTCTCGCAGGAGTGGGTCGACGCCGCCTACGACCAGGACCCTCACGCCCTCTTCGCGATCGAGGAGTCCGAGGCGAAGGCAGCATTGGACGAGGTGCTGGCCGGATCGGCCCGCGTGCGCGCGGCGAGCTTCTCGCGGGCCTCGTTGGCTCGGCCGTCGGGCGACTCGACACGTGCCCTGCTGCCCGCCCCACGCGGGAAACGTTCGGCACGGTGGTGCGACCTGGTGGCGTTGACCCATCGTTCCGATGACGAAGCGCTGATGCGGACGCGGTTCATCGAGCAGGAGGCGTTCACCGTCCTCCTGTTCGACAGCTCCGCCGAAGCCCATTTCAGGGACGGCGATGGCCAGGCCGTGCGATTTCCGAGCCTCGACATTCAGCAACTGCTCGACATGACGCCATCGCAACACCATAGTTATGAATGTTTCCAGATGAATGTTCCGCTCGCGCTGAAGACGGCGATCGAGCCGGCTCTGGAGAAGACGCTCGCGGGTCACGAGTGGAAGCCCAGGTCAGCTCGCGCGGCCGCAGCCCGACCGCTCGATCTGCGCCACCTCGTGGACATCGCGAGCTATCACCCCGAGACGGGACTGACGAAGGACACTGCATGACGACATTCAACGCCTGGCGAGATCCATGGGTGCCACTCCAGGACCGGAACGGGGAGCAGATCCGGCTCTCCCTCAGGGACACCTTCGTCCGCGCTCACGACCTCGCGGGCCTCGGTGCTGGTCTGACTCCGCTGGACCGCGACTCGCTGTACCGCTTCCTTCCGAGCGTCGGCGCGGTGATTCTGCGGCTGGTCGGTGACGACGCCCTCCCGAATGAAGGGGAGGACGAGGGTTGGTCGTTCCCCGAGGAAGCAGTCGACCAGTTCGGGGCCCTGTACGAGGAACGATTCGAGCTGACCGGGGACAGGCCGTTCCTGCAACGCTGGGACCGGAAGCACGCAGACCTCGAGGCACTCTTCTCCCTCGACGTCGCCGATCCCAAGGTTCGCCGAGGTCGGGAGAAGGCGCGATCGGAAAAGCTCCAGTCCCTGCACATGCTCCATCCCCACACCCCCGGTGGCAGCTCGTCGCAGTGGGCGGTGCGCCGAGACACCAGGGACGAGACCCAGTGTGCGGAGCTCACACTGCTGCTGGTCACCACGTGGTTCCAGACGAAGCACGGCAACTCCAAGGATCCCTGGGGGCACAAGAGCCTCAAGGGGAGCGCCGGGACGTGGCACGTGAACCCGTTCGCTGTCCATCTGACCGATCCGCGCAGTCTGGCGCGGACGCTCTGCGCCAACATGCCGTACGCATGGATCGACGGCCGCAACGACCTGCCGCTCTTCCTTGACCACGAGAGCCTTCCTCGCGACTTCGCGACAGCACATGTCGCTTCGGTCACCCGTTTCACGTACGCCAAGACATTGCCGCTGGTCTACGTCGAGGACGGTGCCCCTGTGGGATTCGTGATCGGGGAGGACCCGGGGATTCCGGTTCCTGGCCTGGGCAAGGACGACAAGACGTCCCTCGGCATGGTCCACGAGTTCGACCACACGAGGCTCTACCTCGAACAGAAGTCGGGGGACCTCAAACCGCGGGGCGCGTTCGGAGTCAGGCTCACCACCACTGAGGGCTTCGAACGCTGGTTCCGGGCAGAGAACCAGATCCGGGCCGCGCTCGATCGGTGGGCCCGCACGGATCGGGTCCTCACGGTGTCCTCCTCGCAGAAGAAGGACTGGCTCTACTCCCTCTACAGCGACAACGGCAACACCCACGGCAACCGAGAGTTCGCTGCTTGGGACGAGCTTCCTGCTGACGTCGCAGGCGCATCGGGTGACGCGCTCGAGCGAGTTCGCTCCCTGCTCACTCTGGCCGCTCAGTGCCGCAACACCTTCGGGTACGCGATGAAGCTGGCCACCGGCGACTCGCGGATCCCGCCGGCCGCCGAGGCGGGGCAAGCAGCCTTCTACGCCGGTCTCGTTCCGGTCCTCGCTGCGGTTGCCCACGCCGTCCACGAAGGCGAAGAGGTGGACATGCGCTCCCACGCCCTGGCCTTGCTCCGCATCGCACGGCGGGAGTTCGACCGCACCACTGCGCCCATGCTCGTTCCCAGCGCCGTCGCCCGAGTGGCCCATGCCCGGGCTGAGTTCGCTCGTCTCATCGCGAAGGCGTGCGCCCAACACTTCCCCGCACCTGCATCTTCACCTGAACAGGAGACCTCATGACGATCGCCGCAGGCACCGGTGAGCCTCAGCCCGTCACGCCCACCCAAGCACTGATGCAGGAAACGCTGCGGCGTCTGGCGGCGAACCGCGTCCCGGGCAGCAACCTGTACTCGGGGTGGCTGGCCGACCTCCGGCACGGCATCACCCGGACAGGAGAGTCGCGGGCAGTGGTTCCGGCCGGCCCCTACCTGGGAGGCCTCTCCCCCCGAGAGCGGTCTGGCGCGCTGAGGGCTGCGGCCATCCGCGCCTCCAACAAGGACGTTCGCAACGCCAAGGGAAGAGCGCTCGGCGTCTCCTTCGCCTCGTTGAGCCGGGCGGTGGGCGGATCAAGCGTGGAGAGACAGGTTGCCACGCTTCCTCTCCTGGACCTTGAGTCAGCGGCTGCGGCGCTCGACGGCCTCGTGGACCGTTGTTCCTCGGCAGGCGTCGCCGTCGACTTCGCCGCGCTCGCTCGGACGCTCGTCCACTGGGGAACCGGTGCGACACCTCGTTCCCAGGAGATCCGCAACCAGATCGTCCTCGACTTCCACTACGCCGCTGCCGGCGTCACTCGCTGAGAACCCACCAGAAGGAAACCCCATGACTTTCGTGACCGTCCACGTCTTCCGAGCGTTGCCCATGCACAACCTGAACCGCGACCAGAACGGTCTCCCCAAGAGCCAGTTCGACGGCGGGATCCAGCGGGGGCGACTCTCCAGTCAAGCACTGAAGCGCCCGGCTCGCATCGCGTTCCGTGAGGCCGTGACGGGGATCGCCCACGCTCCTGCCTCGGTGCGGACCATGGACTCGAACGCAGTGACACGAGTTGTCGCTCTGGCAGGCGAGTACGCCCAGACGCATGGGAAGGCGTTCGACGAGAAGGTGGCGAAGAAGCGAGCCACCTCGGTCGTGACGTCCCTCGCCAAGACGCTGAAGGCAGGCAAGGACGAGGAGCCGAGCTCGGGAGACGCCTCGGAGGCAGACGCCAAGAAGGACAACATCCTGCTGTTCTCCGACGCGGAGATCGAGACCCTCGCCCAGGCGCTCGTCGATGAGCAGAACGGTGGTGTCGAGGCAGGCCACGAGCACTTCGTGCAGGACTTCGTCTCGCCCTCGTTGGACGTCGCGGCCTTTGGACGCATGTTCGCGGCCCAGCCGTCGAAGTCGACCCAGGCTGCGGTCGCGGTCAGCCATGCCGTGATGACCCACGCCATGTCGTTGACCCTGGACTACTTCACGGCTGTTGACGAGGCGGGCGACGCGAGCAAGGGGGCTGGCGCAGCCCACATCGACAGCGCCTACTACACCTCGGGTGTCTACTACTCGACCTTCACCATCGACCCGGCACAGTTGGCCCGCTCGTGGAGCGGGGCACACAGTGCCACGGCCAGCGAACAGGTCGCGGCGCTGGTGAAGGCTCTGGTCGAGGCACTTCCCACGGGGCGACTCACCAACACCAACGCTCACACCAAGCCCTTCGCGGTTCTCGTCGAGGAGCAGCGCACCCGCACGGTCTACGAGTTCGAGACACCCGTCGAGGCCGCCGAGAACGGCGGTTTCACCCGGCCCACCGTGCGCTCGCTCGCAGCACAGGTGGCGGACGCCCGCAGTTTCGACTCCGCCAACTACGTCTCCACCGCGTTGTTGGCAGCCCCGTCGATCGCAGACCTCGTCGAGTCCGACGCGCACCTCGGTGCCGCCGAGAGCCTCGGTTCCGTCGACGATCTGTCGGAGTACGTCGCTTCCCTCGTGATGCAGCAGCTGGCTGAAGCAACCGCATGAGCACACTCGTCCTGCGTCTTGCCGCTCCGCTCCAGGCCTGGAGCGGGTACCGGCACGCCGTCAACATGCGCTTCGTCGCACCCACCGAGGCCCTGCCCCGCAAGTCGGGGGTCAACGGTCTTCTGGGCGCGGCTCTGGGCCCCCACGACCAGGGGTACGGCTGTGCGCGCGACCTGGACTCGATCGGCGAGAGGTACCGGTTGCAGGTGCGCGTGGACGCCCGCAACCCTGCCGCTGAGGACTTCCAGGTGCTCAGCTCGCTCACGGGTCCTGCTCACCGCGGTGCTGACCGGTCCCACCGGGTGGGGAGTGCGTCGACGTCTGCGTTCCCGGCGAACCGCGACCGCGGCAATTTCCCCACCACGGTGGCCCGACGCGACTTCCTGGCGCACTCGGAGTTCATCGCAGCGTTGGAGACCGATGCGTCCACGGCGGAGGCATGGATCTCAGCCCTGCGCGACCCTGTCTTCATGCCCTACTTGGGCCGCCGGTCGTGTGCGCCGACGTTCCCCTTCGTCCTCGGCATCCACGACGGCAGCCTCGAAGACCTCTTCGCTCACCTGCCGCACGTCGACCGGAACCGAGAAGAGGCACCTCTGCTGGCCTACACGGTGCGAGGTTCCTACGACCTCCACCACGCAGACGAACACCCTCGCCCTTACACGCCCGACCGTGTGGACCGTACTGCTCAGCTGACCTGGGTGAAGGAGAACTTGCGATGACCCTGACGCCAACGCCCAGTGCAGCCACCAAGACAGGAGTCTTCTGGACGCAGTTCCCGGTCACCGCACTCACCGGAGCCGATGGCCGGCCGGTTGACTGGAGTGACCATCAGGCGGCTCACCGAGCTGTGATGCGGCTGTTCCCGCCACGTCTCCCCGGCAGCGCGAAGGACCGTCGCGCTTCCTCGGGGATCTTGTACCGCGTGGACGTGCTCGTGCCCGGCGAACCGGGTGTCGTGCTCGTGCAGTCCCTTGTTCCGCCAGAGCTGACGCCGGCCCTGAGTCGCACCACGGAGGTGTCTCGCCGGGGATGGGAGTTCGAGGTGGGTGACCCGATCACGCTGCGGGTGGCGGTGAACCCGGTACGGCGCACGACCCGGTACTACGTCGACTCCGACAAGGAGACCCTCCGCGAAGGATCCAACAGCCGAGGGGAGACTCCGGTGCGCCGACCCGACGGACGCAGGGATCGCAGCAACAGCAAGCAGACGGCGACGGTCGTGACCCCCGAGGAGATGCCTGCATGGCTCGACGACCGTCTGGGGGGAGCGCTGGAGGGCGTTGAGGTCGTCAACCACTTCCGCGACACCTCGCTCTCCGGTCGCCAGAAGTTGGTCGTCGACACGTTCGACCTGACAGCCAAGGTGCAGGACCCGGCAGCTTTCAGCCAGATCCGGCTCGAAGGCCTGGGGCGGGGCAAGTCCTACGGCTGTGGACTCATCACCGCTCGCAAGGCAGGCTGAGACGGTGAGGGGCTGGGAGCCGGGAGGTCTCTCCCACGCGATGGCGTGGGGTGGTTCCATTCACAACCACGGTGATGACGCTCTCCGCGCGAGCGGAGGAGAACGGTGAAGACCCCTGGCTCCCTCGCCCGCCCCAATGCCGGGCGTAGTGGTGCCATTTCCCTGACACGCCTCAGCGACCGGCTCTCCTTCCTGTACCTCGACCTCTGTCGCGTGGAGCAGGACGACAACGGGACGCACGCTCGGGTGGAGTCCGGAGACGGCGTCGTGCACACCACCTACATCCCTGCGGCAGATCTCAGCTGTCTGATGCTGGGGCCCGGCACGTCCATCTCAGCGCCTGCGGCAGCTGCACTGGCGCGCAACGGCTGCGCGGTCCTGATGACAGGAGCCGGTGGCGTCCGGATGTATTCCGCGTGGTCTCCGCTCTCCCGCAGCACAACCCTGCTGCAGGCTCAGGCCCGAGCGTCGGTGATGCCGGAGGTCCGGTCGGTCGTGGCTGCGCGCATGCTGCGGATGCGTTTTCCGGACCTGACGGTCCCGGAGGTGAACAGGGACGGAACTCCCATCTCCCTGGAACAGTTACGCGGTTTCGAAGGCGCTCGCATGAAGGCCATCTACCGCGAGCAGGCCCGCCGCTACCGCATGAAGTCCTGGCGTCGTCGTTTCGACGAATCAGACGGGGAAGGTCCCCTCGACCCGGTGAACGATGCCCTGAACCACGCCAACACCGCCTTGTACGGCGTGTGTCTGGCCGTGGTCTGCGGGCTCGGGATGAGCCCGGGGCTGGGTGTGGTCCACCACGGTTCGCCACGTGCGTTCGTTCTCGACATCGCTGATCTCTACAAGGCTGAGATCTCGGTGCCTCTGGCCTTCAAGCAGTTGAACTCGGCAAACCCTGGCCGCGACGTGATGAGGGCGCTCAGGGACGAATTCAGGCTCCTGCGGCTCCTGCCCAGGATCGTTGACGACCTCCACCGCGTGCTCGACGTCGACCTCCCTGACGAAGAAGCGCACCCCGACTGGGACGTTGACGTCCTCTCCCTGTGGGGTTCCAGCGGGGAGATCGTGCTGGCTGGCCACAATCGGCACGGCCGGGACGAGCCGCTCAGATGAGGTCTCTCAGCGTGATGGTGTCCTCGTCAGTGCCGGTGGGCGTGCGAGGGGCACTGAACCAGTGGATGGTCGAGGTGCTGCCGGGTGTCTACGTCGGGAGGCTGACGGCGAGAGTGAGGGAGTTGCTCTGGGAGAGTCTTGTGGATGCTCTGTTGGGCGAGGAGAAGCCGTATGCGGCGCTCATCACTCAAGCTCCCACGGAGCAGGGGTACCTCGCTCGGACGGTGGGAGACCACCGTTATGCGCTGACTGACTTCGACGGCCTTCAGCTCGTCACGGTCGCGAGGAACTGGAGCGATCCTGAGTCCAGGGCACCCGCCGGGCTGCGGCAGGACTCAGCGGCCCCTGACCCGTGGTGAATCCCACCGGCCCGTGGTTCAGGCGGAGGCAACCTCCAGCGCGTCCGGCATCTCGATCTTCTGCGTGTGCCGGCACGCCGGTGCGGTGCTGCAGACCAGGAACGGACCGTGAGGGCCGCTGCTGCGCACCAAGGAACCCCGACGGCAGGCCGGGCAGGCGACCAGGTCATCGGCGGTGCTCAAGGCGGAGGCCTCGAGCTGCTCGTACCGGGCGAGTTCGGTGACGAACGCGGACTCCTTGCCCTGGACCGTCATCAGCGTCACGGTGCTCCGGGCCCGGGTCAGGGCGACGTGGAACAGGCGTCGTTCCTCCGCGTGCCGGAAGCCTTCGGCGTTGGAGACGACGAGGTCAAGCACCGGATCGGCCGGGACGTCGCTGGGGAATCCGTGGTCGCCCGACACCATCCGGGGCAGCAGGACGTGGTCGGCCTCGCGGCCCTTGGCGTCGTGCACCGTGCTGAACCGGACCTGCAGGTTGGCGGGGACGTCCTCGCCCAGCAACGTCTGCTCGAAGCCGTACCGGCCCAGGACCAGCACGCTCGCCGACGTCACCCGCCGCGACAGGTCGTTGAGCCACGACGCGACGGCCCGGGGGATCTCGTCCTCCGAACCCAACCGCACCAACTGCACCGGCTCGCCGGGGGACGCCAGCGTCGAACGCACCGTGCGTCGCACCTGACGCGGATTGCGCTGCACGAACTCGGCCGCGGTGTCGGTGACGGTCTGCGGGGAGCGGAACGTCGAGGGCAGTGACATCGTCTCGAACGGACCGAACCAGCGTCGGAAGTCGGTGAGCACCGACAGGTCGGCGCCTGCGAACCGGTGCACGGACTGCCAGTCGTCGCCGACGGCCAACAGGTGTCGCTCGGGCCGTTCGACGAGGGCGCGCACCATCCGTGCCCGCGGGCCGGAGACGTCCTGGGCGTCGTCGAGCAGGACGGTCGTGAAGCCCATGTCCAGCCCCGACTCCAGCGCCGTGGTGGCCTGGGTCAGGTCGTCCTCGGCGTCGTTGACCCCCTCGGCCTCCAAGCGTGCCTGCCAGGCCTCGTGGATCGGCCAGTAGAGATCGAGGAAGAGGCGGGTCGAGTGTGAGCGTCCGTTGCGGCGCCACGCCAGGTCGAGTGAAGCGCGAGTGTTGCCGGTGGACTTCACCTGCGTCATGAACGAACGGACCAACCGCACGAGGTCGTCGTGGCGGACGTGGGCATGATCGCCGAGGGCGTCGGGGTTCCAGACGGGCGTGACGCCGCGGTTGATGAGCGTGTCGCTCAACTTCTTGAGGCCCCAGCCGCCGACGACCTCGGACTCGACGGTCTCGATCATCGTCGACCCGTGGCGCTCGTGGACCCTGCGTCGCCACTCCATCGTGTCCTCGTGACGCGGTCCCTCGTGCAGCTGGGTGACCTCGGCGTCCGGGACGACGTGCTCGTGCCACAGGTCGATGCCGGGATAACGCAGGTCGGGGCAGTACTGGGAGTCGTCGAGGGTGCTCGTGGTGCGCGGGTAGGGGAGGCGCCAACGGTGGTCGATCCCGTTGAGGACCAGCCAGTCGGCCAGCATCCGTTCCCCGCGCGAACGCGCCACCTCGCCGGCCAGAGTGGTGAACTCCGCGGCCGGGTCCTCGTGGGGGAGCGTTGCGGGGTCGGCGGTGGTGGGGCGCGCGAACAGGAGACGGTAGGTGTCCCAACGGCGTCGGAACTCCTCGTCCTCGTCACGGAGACGGGTGGCGATCTCCGAGATGACCTGCAGGCCGGTCGCTCCCTCGGTCCATTCCGCAGCGCGCGGCCGGGTGCCTCGGGCCTGTTCGACGACGTCGCGGGCGAACTCGCCGAAGCTGCGCACCTGTACACGCTCGGGGTCGACGCCGGCCCGGCCCAGACACTCGTCGGTGAGGCGTCGGGCGTCGTCCGCGGCAGCCTGGTCGAAGGTCAGGAACAGCACGCGGCCCTGGGGCCCGATGCCTCGGCGCAGCGTCCAGGCGGCTCGCGCGGCGAGCAGCGAGGTCTTGCCCGAACCGGCGGGGCCCACCACCAGGAGGCGGTTCTCGGTGGCTGCCACGGCGGCGGCCTGGTCGGTGCTGAGGGGCTGTCCCAGCACAGTGTCGAAGAACGTCTTGTGACGACTCGACGCCTGCCGCACGACGAGGTCGTTGGTGCTGCGCCGCAGGCTGTCGAGATCTGTCTCGAACAGGGAGACGTCACTGCGGCCATGGGCGGAATCGGTCTGCCGCAGAGCGTCGGGCAGGGGGCCGACGGGTCGGGTGCTCGACCACGTCTGCAGCGTTTCGAGGGTGATCCAGCGCTGGTGCTCCTCGGCCTCGAGGAGGTCGCTGCGGACGCGCGCCGCCCACGTCGCGAGGGCGTCCCGGAAGAGGCTGTCGCGTTCGTCCTCGATGCTGCGGGGTGTGCTGCGCAGCAGCGGCAGCGAAGTCACGGCTGCAATGGCGACGCCGGCCAGGATCAGGTTGGTCGCGCTGCTCATGGGGCGATTCTCCCCCGAGTACCCCGGTTTTTTGTTCTCTTGTTCAAGAATCTGACGCCGGCGCGGTCTTCACTCGGTGCTCGGCCCGCGGAAACAGGGCGAGAACGAGCGAGCCCCGCGCCGTCCGACGACGACGCGGGGCTCGCGCAGGTGGCTGCGGTGCAGCCTCAGGTCACTTGACCGCGACGAAGGTGTCGTCGCTGAACATGCCCGGGGAGACGGCGAGGGCGCCGCTCTCCCACCGCGCGGGCACCTCGAGGATCTTGTCACCGGTGACGCTGCCGTCGCTGTAGACGGTCTCGAGGCTGTCGAACGCGTCCTCGGCGACGAAGATGCCGTCGGTGCCGTCGACGGTCTTGCCGTCCTTGCCGACGTACTTCACGGTCGCCCAGGCAGACTCGCCCTGGTCGTCGTCACCGGTGTAGGTGGCGGTGAGGTTGACGGCGATGAGGACCTTGCCGGAATCGGCCTTCTGGTCGAAGGCGTCCTTCTCCACCGTGGAGACCGAGTTGATGACGACGGTCCAGTCGTCGCCCTTCACCTGCGAACCCAGGGGGGCGGGGTTGTCACGGGTCGTGCCGACGTCCTTGCTGGCCGACTTGCCGTCCTTGTCGACGACCTCGGTGGAGGTGGTCTCGTCGATGGCGTCCTCGAGTGCGGTGACGAAGACGGTGTTGATGGCGATGGTGATCACGATCGTCAGGACGCCGAGCACGAGACCGGCGATGGCCAGGCCCTTGCCTGCGTTCACCTTCTTCGACTTCGCCAGGCCGACACCGGCGAGGATGAGACCCAGCACCGCGAGCATGACCCCGAAGATGTTCAGCAGCGGGATCCATGACATGAGGATGCCAAGGAGGCTCAGGACGAAGCCTGCGGTGGCGAGGCCGTTGCTGCCCGACGGCTGGGGCGGTGTGAAGGGGTACGGGCTGGGCTGACCGCCGGGGTACTGACCGCCGGGGTGCTGCCCGTCCGGGAACTGGGCAGGCGGGAACTGGGTCTGGGACATGGCTCGCTCTCGTGGGTCGTGGGCACGGCAGGGGCCAGTGCTGACGAACTCCCCCGGTGCCTCGTCAATGCGCCCCGACGGTAGACGCGAACGGTTGTTCGTGGGGGAAATAGAACGACGCCGTTCCGTCCTTTCGGTTTCGTCCTGTCCCGAAAGCGCAGGTCAGGGGCGTCCGAGCAGCTCCAGGACTGCCGCCACGGCCACCTTCGCGCCCACCGCGATCGCCGGCAGGTGCACCAGGTACTGCGGGGAGTGCATCCCGTAGGGGACCAGCTCGCCACGCGCCCACGCCTGCTCGCACAGCACCGGGTCAGCGACCCCGACGTTGAGGTAGGTGAACGCGATCTCGTCGGCGTGCGGGCCCATCAACAGGTGCGCGTCCTCGGATCCGGTCACCGGCGGCATCTGCGTGATCACCTTGTCCTCGCCCAACACCTCCTTCAGGACGCCGGTCAGACGTGGGGTCTGGACGTCGTCGTTCACCAACGGGGTCGAGCCACCCTTGAACGTGTACTCCGGCAGCGCGTCCTCGCTCATCCCGGCCGTCCGCGCGACGCCGTCGCAGACCGCTCGCAGGCCGGCGACGAGCTGCTCGCGCACCGCGGCGTCGAACCAGCGCAGGTTGACCTTGAGCAGCGCCCGGTCAGGGATGACGTTGTTGTCCGCGCCCGCCTGGATCGACCCGACGGTCAGCACCGCGGTCGCCTGTGGGGAGATCCGTCGCGACACCACCGACTGCAGTTCCACCACCGCGGTCGCGGCCATCAGCACCGGGTCCTTGGTGACGTGCGGCATCGAACCGTGCCCGCCGACGCCGTGGATCAGCACGTCGATCTGGTCGGTGCCGGCCATCAACGTGCCGGGCACGCACGCCACCGTCCCCACCGGAACGGGTGCGGTGTGCAGGGCGACGTAGTGGTCCGGGGTCTGCATGAGGGGTTGGTCGTGGAGGCCGTCGTCGACCATCGCCTGCGCGCCCTGGATCAGTTCCTCGGCGGGCTGTCCGACCAGCAGCACCGTCCCACGCCATGCGTCCTTGGTCTCCACCAGCGTCCGGGCGAGCCCGACCATCCAGGTGACGTGGGCGTCGTGGCCGCACATGTGCCCCACCGGGGACTCCGTGCCGTCCTCGCGCGTCACCCGGACGGTGCTGCGGTAGGGGAGGTCGTTGGCCTCCTCGACGGCGTTGGCGTCCATGTCGGCGCGGTACATGACCGTGGGCCCGTCGCCGTTGTCGAGGCGCGCCAGAACGCCGGTGCCACCGATCCCGCGGACGACGTCGAAGCCGAGACGAACGAGTTCGTCGGCCAGGAATGACGACGTCCGGTGCTCGGTGAAACCGAGCTCGGGGTGGGCGTGCAGGTCCTGGTAGATCGCGACGAGATCGTCGGCGTGGGAGTCGACGACGGCGGTTGCGCGCTCGCGCAGTGCGGCGTCAGGCGTCGTGGTGGTGGGGTGCTCGTGGGTGCCCATACGGCATTGAACCGCACGAGACGGCGTGACCGGATCGACAATGGCGGAGGACGAATCTCCACATTTGCTGGTCATCATCCAGAATCGGACGTGGAGCAGGCCGACTCAGCGCACGTGTGGGGGCGTTGAGTCGGCCTCACCGACCTCACAGGCCATGGCCCGCGAAGATCTGGATCAGGCGGGCATCCGCAGGATCGGCTTGATCACCGCGCCCGACTTCGAGTCGGCGAGCGCCTCCTCGATCTGGTCCATCTCGTAGAACTTCACCAGCTTGTCGAACGGGAAACGTCCCTGCTCGTACAGCTCGATCAGCGCCGGGATCAGCTGACCCGAACGGCCACCGCCACCCAGGACGCCGATGACGCGCTTGCCCCACAGCGTCGTGAGGTGGTCGAGGCTGAACGACGCACCCGCGGGGGCGCCGCCGATCAGCACCAGGGTGCCGAGCATGCCGACACACTCGGCGATCTTCTCGATCACAGGGATGACGCCCGTGCAGTCGAACGCGTAGTCGACGGTGCTGCCGGTGATCTCCGCGACCGCCTCGACGACGTCGCGCTGACCGGAGTTCACGGTGTGCGTCGCACCGAACTCCTTCGCGAGCTCCAGGCGGGAGTCGTGCAGGTCGACGGCGATGATCTTGGTGACGCCGGAGTTGCGGGCCGCCATGATCGCGGCCAGGCCGACCGCGCCGACACCGGCGACCAGGATCGAGTCACCCAGACCCGGCTTCGCCTCGTTGAGCACCGCGCCGGCACCGGTCGCGAGACCGCAGGCCAGCGGACCCATCAGCTCCACCGGCGTGTTGGCCGGAACCACCACGAGGGCGTCCGCGGAGACGATGGAGTGGGTCGCGAACGACGACTGGCCGAAGAAGTGACCGTTCAGCTCGACGCCGTCACGCGAGTACGCCGACGTGCCGGCCTGCTCGCCCTTGAATCGACGGCCCGAGACCAGCGCCTCGCCGGTGCGCAGGCAGTAGCGGGGCTCACCGTCCATGCAGTTGCGGCACTCGCCGCACGACGGCCAGCCGATGATCACCTTGTCGCCCACGGCGACCTGGGTGACGCCCTCGCCGATCGCCTCGACGACGCCGGCACCCTCGTGGCCCAGGATCGACGGGAACGGCATCGGCATGTCGCCCTCGCGGGTGATCGCGTCGGTGTGGCACACGCCCGCGGCGACGATCTTCAGACGGACCTCACCGCGCCCGGGCTCGGCCAGGTCGACCTCCTGCACCGTGAACGGTGCGTCCTTCTCCTCGACGACCAGTGCAGTGATCTTCATCGTGACCTCCATGGGCTCAGGGCTCTGTGCAAGTGGATGTCCCCCCGTCACAGATCCTGACATTTCACACCCGAACGGGAGTGAGGCGCGGGTGTCACATGCCCGGCGTCAGGCCAGGTCGCGAGCCTTCGGCTTCCAGTCGACGCCCACGCCCGACGCCGCACGTCCGCGCTCGACCGCAGGCGCCTGCAGGACGACGTCGCCGTGCGCGGACAGCAGCATCGGCAGCAGTTGCGCGGTGGCCCGGACGTCACCCAGCGCGGTGTGCTGGTGCGGGAAGTCGATCCCGGCGTGCTCGACCACCGTCGCGAGGCGGTGGTTGTCGGTGTTGATGCTCTCGCGTGCCCACAGCAGCGTGCAGACGGCCGGGAAGCGTTCGCCGGAGATCCCGGCCAGCCCCAGCTCGTGGGCCAGGAACTTCTCCTCGAAGACGGCGTTGTGCGCCACCACCACGGCACCGTCGAAGAGTCGGGCCACCTCGCCCCACGCCTGCGCGAAGGTGGGTGCGCCGAGGAGGTCGTCGACCTCGACGTGGTGGATGTGCGTCGGGCCGACCTCGCGACGTCCGGTGCGCGGGTCGCGGCCGGGGTCGAGCAGCGTCGAGAACTCCTCCACGACGCTGCCGTCGGCGCGCACGCGGGCCACGGCGATCTCGATCACGCGGTGGCCGTCGGCCGGGTCGAGGCCGGTGGTCTCGAGGTCGACGACGGCGTACTCGCCGGTGTGGACCATTCCGGGGACGCCTGCTGCGGACGCGGCCGAGCCCGTCTCCAGGACGTAGTCGAAGAGTGGGCCCGACGTGCCCGCGCGGGCGAACCGAGCCGCAGCCTTCTCCGCCTTCGCGGCCAGACGCTCGGCCTCGCGTCGTTCGTGCGTGGTCGGTTCGTGGGCAGTGGGTTCGTGGGGCGTGAGGGTGTCGCGCATGCTCTCGTCGTCGCTGGAGGGGTGGGGGGCCGGACGCGGGACGGGGGTGCCCCGGCCCAGGGAGCGTCGACGTTCTGATCGCTTCGCGACCAGGCGTGCCATCACGATGCCGGCCAGTGCGGCACCGGCGATCACCAGGACGTCGAGGAGCGTCTGCACGTCGTCGTCCTCAGCGCTCGCGCTCGACGCGCTTCTCGTCCCACACGGGGGTGTCGCTCTGACGGACCACCCCGTCGGAGCCGAAGATGATGAAGCGGTCGAAGGTCTTCGCGAACCAGCGGTCGTGGGTGACCGCCAGGACGGTGCCGTCGTAGGCCTCGAGCGCTGCCTGCAGTGCCTCCGCGGACTCGAGGTCGAGGTTGTCGGTGGGCTCGTCGAGCAGCAGCGACGTCGCGCCGCCCAGCTCGAGGCGCAGGATCTGCACACGCGCCTTCTGGCCGCCCGAGAGACGCTCGTAGGTGACCTCGGCCTGCTGCTCCATCTCGTAGCGGCGCAGCGAACTCATCGCCGGGCCCTTCTGCAGCGAGTGCTCGGACCAGAGGATGTCGAGCAGGGTGCGGCCCTCGAGCTCGGGGTAGGCGTGGGTCTGGGCGAAGTGGCCCGGAACGACGCGGGCCCCCAGCTTGAACGACCCGGTGTGGGCGACGTCCTGGCCGGCGAGCAGACGCAGGAAGTGCGACTTGCCCGAACCGTTGGAGCCGAGCACGCCGATCCGCTCGCCCTGGAAGACCTCCAGGTCGAACGGCTTCATCAGACCGGTCAGCTCGAGCTGCTGCACCTCGATCGCACGGACGCCGGTGCGGCCGCCCTTGAGGCGCATCGTGATGTCCTGCTCGCGCGGCGGCTCCGGCGGCGGGCCGGCCTCCTCGAACTTCTTCAGTCGGGTCTGTGCGGCGGCGTAGCGCGAGCTCATCGCGTGGCTCACCGAGGCGGCCTGACGCAGGTCGACGACGAGCTTCTTGAGGCGGGCGTGCTGCTCGTCCCAGCGCTTGCGGAGCTCCTCGAAGCGCGCGAAGCGGGCCTTGCGGGCCTCGGCGAACGTCGCGAACCCACCGCCGTGGACCCACACGTCGGCGCCGGCCGGGGCGGGCTCGACCGAGAGGATCTTCTGTGCGGCGACCGAGAGCAGCTCGCGGTCGTGGGAGATCAGCAGGACGGTCTTCTTGGTCTCCGACAGCTTCTCCTCCAGCCAGCGCTTCGAGGGGACGTCGAGGTAGTTGTCGGGCTCGTCGAGCAGCAGCACCTCGGCCGGGTTGCGGAACAGCGCCTCCAGCACGACGCGCTTCTGCTCACCGCCCGACAGCGAGGACGCCTCGCGACCCATCGCCGACCAGTAGTCGATGCCGAGCGCGGCCTGGGTGCACATGTCCCAGGTGTTCTCGTAGTCGTAGCCGTCGGCGTCGGCCCAGTCCGAGAGTGCCTGGGCGTAGGCCATCTGGGCCTTCTCGGAGTCGTCGACGGCGATCAGTGCCTCGGCCTCGTCGACGGCCTTCGCGGCGTTCTTCACGCGATCAGGAGCCACCGAGATCAGCAGGTCGCGGACGGTCGAGCCGTCGCGGACGCTGCCGACGAACTGCGGCATCACGGCCAGGCCGCCGGAGACTGTCACGGTGCCGGACTCGGGGGTCAGTTCGCCGGTGATGAGCTTCATCAGCGTCGATTTGCCGGCGCCGTTGGGGCCGACGAGCGCGACCACTGATCCTTCGCCGACGCGGAACGACACGTCGCCCAGCAGTGGACGCCCGTCGGGAAGGACGTATTCGAGGTGTGCGACGTCGACGTGACCCATGCGCACAGCCTCTCAGGAGGCGCCGACGAGATTGAATCCGCGACGGTCGCGCGTCCCGGAGGCGGAGGGGCGCCGCAACGGCAACCGCCCCTCACCTTCCGACGACACGAGGTCGTGGAGGGGAGGGGCGGTGGAGCTGATCAGGTGCGCCCGAGCGCGTCAGGTCACTTGGTGGTGCCGAAACGCAGGATCTCTTCGATCGGACGACGTGCGGAGCGGGCCACGCGGTGACCCTCGGCCGGGTGGCCGACGCCGATGAGCATCACGATGTTCTCGTACTCGGGGATGCCAGCGGTCTCGCGCAGCGTGTTGCTGGCGCGGGTCATGCGGGACCAGTTGAGCGGGACGGCGCCGAGGCCGACCGCGTGCAGGCCCAGGAGCAGGGTCTGGGCGAACATGCCGCCGTCGATCCAACCCTGGTTGCGCTCGGTGGGCCCCTCGAAGGTGCGGATGTCGAAGGTGACGACGAAGACGCCGCGGACGTTGTCGCCGAAGCCGGCCGAGCCGCTGTGCAGCGGCATGACGGCGGCGAGGTCCTTGGCGGAGTCGAAGTAGTGCGCGCGCCAGCTCTGGCGGTTGCAGACCGACGGCGACGACATCGCGATGCGGGTGGCCTCGGTGATCAGGGCGCGGTCGATCGCCTTGGGGGCGAAGTGGCGGATGCTGCGACGCGAGGTGACGAAGGCGGCAGCCTCCTCGGCGCTGATCGGGTTGCCGGGCAGGGTCGAGTTGACCGGCGCCACGCTGTTGTCGATCTGCTCGTGCTCGTTCCACAGCTTCAGCGCGGCGAGCGTGGAGTCGATCTCGTGGCGGTACAGCGCGTTGGTGTCGTGGTGCGGGTTGGCCAGCACCTTCTCCATCTTGGCCGTGGGCACGGCGCCGAAGGGGTGGCGCGGCTTCGGCAGCGACAGGCCCTTCTCGATGCGGTGGTACAGGCGCGTGGCGGAGGCGTCGAGACGCATGCCGCGCATCCAGGAGTAGCGACCGGTGCCGCCGACGGGCACGGAGTACTTGGCGAAGCGCTCGGAGTCGAGGGTCGCCTCGCGCAGCACGGCCTGGGTCAGCTTGAACTGGCGCTGCTGCTTGGGGGACAGGCCCTCCGGCATCGGCGTCGTCGCGGTGACGGAGGGGGTGGGAGCGGGGGTGGGAGCACCTCCGCGCGAGGGGAGTGAGTTGCGCACCTTGCGCGCGATCCGGGTCAGCACCGCCCCAACTTAGCCGTTGGGGACCTCGCGCGGTGAGCCGTCCCTGTTTGTTTGCTGTGAGGTCTATATGTGAGGAAGGTGATGGAACGTTTCCGCCCCCCTTTTCGATACAGAATGAAGTGGAAAGACTTGCGTCGCGGCACGGAGGCGCCTACTCTCTCGTTGTCGATACAAGTTGTATCGAGAAAGAGCGGGGGAGCCATGCGCGCACACGTCGAGATGATCAACGAAGCCGACTACGTCTGGCACCCGGCAGAACTGCCCGGCGGCACCGGAGAGGTCCTCGAGAAGCGTCTCTCCGTCGACGAGGAGGACGGTTCGTCGTCGCTGCTGCTGGAGTTCGAGACCGACTGGTCGCGCCCCGCAGGCGTTCCGCACGCCGACACCGAGTTCTTCGTCCTGTCCGGATCGATCACCTACGACGGCACCGTGATGGGCGAGTGGGAGTACCTCCACGTCCCCGCCGGTGTCCCGATGGCCGAGCTCCGCGTCGCTGCCGGCACCCGCCTCCTGCACTGGCGCGAGTACGGCACCAGCCGGTTCACCGTCGCCGGCGAGCGCTGGAACGACGCCCGCGGCGACGTCACCGTCACCAACCCCGCCGACCTGGAGTGGAAGTCGACACTGGAGTTCGTCGAGGGCCCGCTCAGCCCGCTCTACATCAAGATGCTCCACCACGACCCGGAGACGAACTTCTACACCCGACTGATCAAGGCCCCCGTCGGGTGGGAGGAGCCGCGGATGCTGCACCACCCCGTCTACGAGGAGTACTTCACCCTCGCCGGACGCACCGAGTCGCTGCACGGCGACGCCGGCATCGGGACGTACACGTTCCGTCCCTCGCACATCAAGCACGGTCACTTCCAGACCAAGGAGGAGACGATCTGGATCATCCGCTGCGACGGAGCCCTGGAGAACTTCCACACCGTCGACAGCTGGATCGAGTGGGGCGGCACGGCCGTCAACTACGACCCCGAGATCCACCCGCCGCGTCCCTCCACCCTGCCGGTCCGCTCGGCGAGCACCGGCCCCTGGGACCCGCGCCGCGCCTGAGGGGTGTGTCCCGTCCACCTGGGTGAACCTGCGCTCGTAGACGGACATGCAAAGGTCGCTCGAGCCCGCCTTACATGGCCCCTGGCGAGACCTTTGCATGTCCGGGTACGGACCTCTGCTCGATTCCTCAGTCAGCCACGCCTCGTAATGCCGCCACCAGTTCGTCCAGCCACCGCCCGACGTTGAGCCGCGCCTCGTCGGTGTCGGGGTAGCGGCACCGCAGGTGCAGGCCGGACGCGTCGAGCACGAACCAGATCATCACCCCGTCGGTGACGATCCGTGCGCCCACGTACTGCGCCTCCAGGGCATGGGAGTCGACCTTGACCGGCAGGCGACGCAGGTCGAGCCACGAGATCGCGAACATCCCCGGCGCCGACGGCATCCCGCCCCACGGCGCGAGCACGTCGGCCAACGGGTACGACCCCAGACGGACGGCCTCCTTCACCGCCGCAGCAGCAGCGTGCGGGGTGACGTCGTCGACGTGCAGCACCGAGTTGGTGATGAACCAGCCCACCGCGTCGTGCCACTGCGCGTCGTAGCGGCTGTGCACCGGGAAGACCGCCCGCAACGGTTCGTCGGCCAGGTCGCGGGTGACCGTCGCCATCGTCGCGACCACCAGGGCCAGCGTCGAGACGCCCGCGCGCACCGCGGCCTCGCCCAGCGCAACCGAGGAGGAGACGTCGAGGACGTCGCGGACCTCGACGCGTTCGGGGGTGGGGACGTCGACGTCGCCCAGCGGGAGCGGGAAGCGCGGCATCACGCCACCGCCGTCGGTGATGATCTCGGCCCACCGTTGCCGCACGTCCTCGGGTGCGGTGGGGCGGTCCAGCAGTGCGCGGGTGTGCTCGGCGAACTCCGAGACCGCGGGCAGCGCGTCGTGCAGGTCCTCGCCGGCCCGGGCCGCGGGCAGCACCGCGAGCAGGTCGCGGACGATGACGAGCATCGACCACATGTCGGTGTGGGAGTGGTCGGCCCCGACGACGACGGTGGGTCCGTCGGCGGTCTCCAGCACGCAGAGCCGGTGCGAGGGCGCGGCGTAGGGGCGGCACGCCTCGTCGAGGACGTCGCGCAGGGCTTCGTTGACGGCCTGGCCGGCCTCGATCCGGTGCTCGCGCCACGCTCCGGCGCTCACCTCCACAGCCCGCAACGACGGCACCCCGCCGGACGCTGCCGGCGGGGAGAAGACGGTGCGCAGCGTGCCGTGACGCTGCACGACGGCGAGCCAGGCCGCGGCCAGGTGTTCGCGGTCGACGGGCTCGGGCAGCCGGAACGACAGCGCCATCCACGACCCGGGTCGGTCCCCGGCCCCGACGTGGCGTCCTTGGTCGAACGAGACCGGCCGCCAGGGTTCGGCGTCGTCGGGCAGGTCGGTGACGGTGACGTCGTAGCCGTACAGGCGCCCGAAGGGCAGTCTCAGATGTGCCACGTTGGTCAGCCGCATGGCGGCTAGCGTAGGGCCCTCCCACCCGGCTGAGGAGCGAAAGAGATGACACGTTCTGCGGCGGTTTTCCGTGTTCCCGGGGCCGTGCTCGACACCGAACTGAGCGACGAGGGCGGCCACCCCGTCGTGCAGTTGCACGGCCTGACGTCGTCGCGGCTGCGCGACCGGTTGCTGGCCCTCGACCTGGGCCGGGGGCTCTCCGGCACGCGGCTGCTGCGCTACGACGCGCGCGGTCACGGTCGTTCGACCGGCCGCACGGTGCCGCAGGACTACGTTTGGTCGAACCTCGCCGAGGATCTTCTCGCCCTTCTCGACCACTTCTTCCCCGGGGAGAAGGTGCACGGCGTCGGCCCCTCGATGGGCTGCGCGACGCTGCTGCACGCCGCGGTGAAGGACCCCGAACGGTTCTCCGGCCTGACGCTGATGGTCCCGCCCACCGCGTGGGAGACGCGGGTGGCGAAGGCCGGGATCTACCGCGCCCAGGCCGACCTCGTCGAACGCGAAGGGCTCGCGGGCTTCCTGGACGCCGGACGCGCGGCCGCACCGGTCCCGGCGCAGGCGGCGGCCCCGGCGACGATCCCGCAGATCGACCCCGACCTGATGCCGTCGGTGCTGCGCGGTGCTGCCCTGGCCAACTTCCCCGAGCGTGACGACGTCGCGAAGATCGACGTCCCGTCGACGATCCTGGCGTGGACCGACGACCCCGCCCACCCGCTCTCCACCGCGGAGGCGTTGGTGCAGTTGATGCCCGACGCGACCCTGCGGGTGGCGGCCACCCCGACGCAGTTGCGGCAGTGGCCGCAGGTGTTGGCCCGCGACGTCGCTGCCTCCGCCTCCCGCGTCACCGCTCACCTCTGAAGGCAGCGGGACGTCATGGGAATCGTGGGCCAGAGGCCCCGATTTCGATGACGTCCGCGGGGGACCAGAACGGGGGTGGCGGGCCTGGTCCGTACCACTGGTGTGCCCCGTAGATTGGGGGTCGTGAACGTGACTGGAAACGTGACTGGTGAACGCAAGGTCCCCGGCGGCAAGCTCGTCCGTGTGGACGGCCGGGTCGAGGACGGACGTCTGCACGACGTCGTCGTCTCCGGAGACTTCTTCCTGGAGCCCGACGAGGCCCTCGACGACATCCGGGCCTCGCTCGAAGGCCTCGACGTCAACACCACCTTCGAGGGTGTGACGGCGAAGGTCGAGGAGGCCCGCGGTGACGCGGTGATGTTCGGCTTCGCGCCCAAGGACGTCGCCCTGACCGTCTTCCGTGCGCTGGGCCGGGCGACCACGTGGGACGACCACGACTTCGAGCTCGTCGACGCCGGCCCGCTGGAGCCGCTGATGCAGATGGCTGTCGACGAGGTGCTGGCCCGCCAGGTCGCCGAGGGTCGTCGCAAGCCGGCCCTGCGGATCTGGGACTGGGCGTCGTCGGCGGTCATCATCGGCTCGTACCAGTCGGTGAAGAACGAGGTCGACCTGGAGGCTGCGGCCGAGCACGGCATCTCCGTCGTGCGTCGTGTCTCCGGCGGCGGCGCGATGTTCGTCGAACCCGGCAACACGATCACGTACTCGATCTACGCCCCGACGACGCTGGTCGCGGGCCAGAGCTTCGCGGAGTCGTACAAGTTCCTCGACGGCTGGGTGCTGCGTGCTCTGCGCGGCCTGGGTGTCGACGCCGACTACGTCTCCCTCAACGACATCGCCTCGCCTGCCGGCAAGATCGGTGGCGCGGCACAGAAGCGGTTCGCCCAGGGTGCGGTCCTGCACCACGTCACCGCCGCCTACGACATCGACGCCGACAAGATGACCGAGGTGCTCCGCATCGGTCGCGAGAAGCTGTCCGACAAGGGCACCAAGAGCGCCAAGAAGCGCGTCGACCCGATGCGTTCGCAGACCGGTCTGGAGCGTGCCGAGGTCGTGGAGGCGCTGATCGCGGAGTTCCGCGACTCCTACGGCCTCACCACCGTCGGTCTCGATGACGCCACGCGCGCCGAGGCCGAGGCGCTGGTGGAGTCGAAGTTCGCCACCGACGAGTGGCTGTACCGCATCCCGTGAGCCCGGGCGGGTGCTCGCCGTTGACCCCGGAGTGGGTCAGCGGCGAGCGTTCTCGCTGCTGACCCGCGCCAACGGGGGCCGGAACCTGACCGGGGACGCGGGCTGGTCCGCGCAGGCACGGGACAGGTAGGAGAGGACCGCGCGGCGTTCGGCCGCGTCGGTGAACTCCGGCAGGCTCTCCACGACGTGCGTGTGGTGCAGGGCACGCACGGCGTCGACGAGGCGCACTCCGTCGTCGGTGAGATGGACGTGCACACCGCGGGCGTCGTGGGCGACCGGGTGTCGTTCGACGAGACCGCGGAACTCGAGACGACGCACGACGTTGGTGGTGGCGCCACTGCTGTAGAGGATCGCGCCGCTGAGCTGCTGCATCCGCATGCCGTCGGGGGCGTCGGCGAGGTGGCGCAGGATCTCGTACTGCGAGCCGGTGATCTCGTGCTCGGAGCGGAGCCACGACTCGAACTTCTTCATCCGTACCGACTGGATCTGCAGAATCGCGAGCCACACGTCGAGGCGGGCCTGGGTGTCGTTCACTCGTCCCATTGTGAATGCCGTCCTGAGATATTGCCCTCTCGCCGGGACCGTTCATCCCCGATGGCGTTGTGACGCTGTGATGCACGGGGATTGCCAATTCGGCAGACGATTACATACCTTTAGTTAAAGCCTTCCGTGAGCTCGAACGGCGGTACTCCGAGTGCCGTCGTTTCGTCTGTCTCCGGATCGGTAGCAGCTGTCCTCTTGGCGGAGGGCGCAGTTGCAGGAGGGTCCACGGTCTGGGGAGGTCGTGGGCCTTCCGTCGTTTTCCGGACGGCCCCTGTCGCGGCTCGTCCGCACTCCGACCACAACCGACCAAACGGTCGGTAAGGTCGGTCGCATGGCCACCGACACCCCCCAGCCGACGTCCGCCGCACGCGCGGGCCGTCGCGAATGGGCCGCCCTCGGCGTGCTCGTCCTCGTCGTCACGCTCCTCGCGATCGACGGCACGGTCCTGTACCTCGCGGTCCCCTCGCTCACCGAGGACCTCGGCCCCACAGCCACCCAGATCCTCTGGATCGGTGACGTGTACGCCTTCGTCCTCGCGGGCCTGCTGATCACGATGGGCAACCTCGCTGACCGGATCGGACGCAAGCGGCTCCTGCTGACCGGCACCGTCGGATTCGGCGTCGCCTCCACCCTCGCTGCGTTCGCCCCGAACGCCGAGACCCTGATCGCGGCCCGGGCCCTGCTCGGCCTGGCCGGCGCGACCCTGATGCCCTCGACGCTCTCCATCGTCCGGTCCATGTTCACCGACCCCGGCGAACGCGCCCGCGCGATCGCGGTCTGGTCGGTCGGCGCGACTGCCGGCGGCGCGCTCGGGCCACTGGTGGGCGGCTTCCTGCTCGGTCACTTCTGGTGGGGTTCGGTCTTCCTGATCAACATCCCCGTCATGGTCGTGGCGTTGGTCGCGGGCTGGTTCCTGCTCCCGGAGTCGAAGGGTGACGCCCCCGCCCGCGTCGACTGGACCTCCTCGGCACTGTCGATCCTCGCGATCGTGCCGCTCGTCTTCGCGATCAAGCACTCCATCTCCCACGGCGTCGACTCCGTCGCCCTCGGAGCGCTCGCCCTCGGTCTGATCGCTGGGTACGTCTTCGTCCGACGCCAGTTGACGCTCGACGTCCCCCTGCTCGACGTCTCTCTCTTCAGGGTGCCCGCCTTCGCCGGAGCCCTGGGCGCCAACGTCCTGGCGATCTTCGGCTTCCTGGGCCTGCTGTTCTTCTTCTCCCAGTACCTGCAGATGGTGCGCGGCTACAGCCCACTGCGTGCCGGCATCGCCGAGATGCCCGCGATGGTCTCCTCGATGGTCGTGGTGCTGCTGATCGGTTGGTTCCTGGCCCGGTTCGGCGCCGGACGCTCGATCGGGATCGGGCTGATGACAGCCGCCCTCGGACTCGCCGTCGTCGCCGCGACCGGAGCCGCCGACACCTACTGGGGTCTCGGCGTCGGCCTGGCTGTCGTCGGGCTCGGTGTCGGGATCGCGATGACGCTCTCCACCGACGCCGTCGTCGGAGCCGTCCCCGCCCAGCGTGCCGGAGCAGCGTCGGCGGTCGCCGAGACCGGGTACGAGCTCGGTGGCGCGCTCGGCATCGCGATCCTGGGCTCGCTCAACGGGCTGATCTACCGCCACTCCCTGACCCTGCCCGACGGCGTCGCCCCCGCTGACCGGGAAGCGGCTGAGCACTCGTTGGCCGAGACCGTCTACGCCGTCACCGACACCCGGGTCGTGTCCGCTGCCCAGGACGCCTTCGAGACCGCCATGCAGGACACCGCCTGGATCGCCGCGGCGATCCTCGTGGTCGCGGCCGTCGTGGCGTGGAAGGTGATCCCGTCGCCGAAGGTCGTCTCGGGGGAGAGCAGTCATGTCGAGCACTGAGCCGAGCGCTGGTGCAGGACCGCGCAGCCGCGACGCTGCACGGACCCGCGCCGCCGTCCTCGACGCTGCCGAACGGCTGATGAACCAGCAGGGCACCCGGGTCTCGCTGGCGCTCGTCGCGCGGGAGGCCGGAGTCACCAAGAGCGGTCTGCTCCACCACTTCGGCTCCCGGGAGGAGCTGCTGGTCGGGGTGGCCCGCCACGTCCTGGCGCGGACCTGGGCCGAGGTCGCTGCCTGCGCCGACTCTGACGACACCGCACCCGGTGCCTTCACTCGTGCCTACGTGCGCGCCTTCACAGGCGACAGCGCCTACCTCGAGGACCTCATGAGCGCGACCGGTCTGCTGGCCCGATTCGGCACCGAGCAGGGCATGGAGCACGTCTTCGGACTCGATCCTGAGGATCCCGCACGGTGGAACGCCGCCTTCGCTGCCGACGGCCTGCCGCTGGCTCGGGTCTGGGCGGTGCGGTACGCCGTCGAGGGGCTGTCGGTGAGCCGGGGAACGCCCTACCTCACCGACGAACAGCTCGAAGCGACCCGCGCGGAACTCATCGCGCTGACCTACTGACGCTCTGACGCCCCCGTCGCAGGGCGGGTCACTCCTTGAGCGCGGCCATCTGCTCCCGGTGCCACGCGGCGAAGGCATGGTGCTCGACGAGGATCGCCAGCTCGCGGTCGACCTCAGGCCCGATGTGGTGACCCATTCCGGGGATATCCTCCAGTGTCGAGCCGGGGATCGCATCGTGGGTGGCGCGGCCACCGCTGGGGGCGACCATCGGGTCCCGATCGCCGTGCACGACGAGCGTGGGTGCGGTGATCCTGCCGAGTGATGCGGTGCGGTCACCGGAGGCCTGGATCGCGGAGATCTGCCGTTGGGTCGCGGCCGAGTTGCCGAGCCCGGCCCCACGGCGCCAGTTCCGCAGCGCCACCACGACCTCCTGTTCGACGTCGGGCCGGAACGCCCAGCCAGCCAGGTGCTGGGTCATCCCCAGATGTGCCGCGACGTGCTCCATCTCGTTCCGTGGGGCCCGGCGGGCCAGTCGTAGCAGGGTCGAGCGGGCCGGCTGGCCCACCTTCGGGTTGCCGGTGGTGGAGAAGATCGACGTCAGCGACAGCACCCGGAACGGGTGGGTCGAGGCGACGGTCTGGCTGATCATCCCGCCCATCGACATCCCCACCAGGTGCACCTGGTCGAGGTCCAGGTGGTCGAGGAGCCCGACGACGTCCTCGGCCATGTCTTCGATCGTGTAGGCACCCTGCGGCGGACGGGCCCGGAGCAGTTGCAACTTCGTGGCGCGCTGTTGCTCCTCCAAGTGCGTGGAGCGTCCCGCGTCGCGGTTGTCGAGGGTGATGACGCGCAGCCCGCCCTCGGCCAGCCGGTCCAGGAATCCACGCGGCCAGAACGACTGCTCCAACGAGAGCCCGCCCACCAGCACCACCGGCACGGGGTGCGGCGTGACGCCTGGACGGGGAGGGAGGTCGCGGAAGCAGATCCGGATTCCGCTGGGGAGGTCCGCGAACTGGTCGAGGTGGGCGCCGAGGTCGATGCCGAGGGCGCCGGCGGAACCGGACTGGACGGGGCAGGCCTGGGTCATGCCTTCCATTCCTGCCGCATCCGCGCGGGCGCCGTCAAGGCCTGCGAACGCGAGACCCCCCGCCGGCGTGGGCCGGAGGGGGGTCTCCCTGATGCGTGTCACCCGTCGGGTGCAGGAGGGGTCAGGCGTCGGTGGACGCTGCGCCGTGCTCCGCGTGGCGGTAGGGGAGCAGCATCGCGGCGATGATCGCGACCACGCTGATGCCGAGCGACACCGCGAAGGCGGTGACGTAGGCGTCCTCGGTGGGCAGCACCAGCACGTCACCGGTGGGCAGCTGGATGGGAGGCAGGGTCTCGGCGGCGATGATCGCGGTGACGATCGTCGTACCGATCGAGCCACCGACCGAACGCAGGGTGGCGTTCACACCGTTCGCGATCGAGGTCTGGTCGGCCGGGACGGAGTTGTTGAGCAGGGTCGGCATCGAACCCAGGGAGAGACCCAGGCCCAGGCCCATCAGGCCGGAGGCGATGTAGAAGTCGATGTGGTCGCCGTGGAAGGAGATCAGCACGACGTAGGTGATCGCCACGACGGTGGTGCCCAGGACGAGCGGCCACTTGGGGCCGACCTTCTTGATCAGCGCCGAGACCAGTGCGGCCGCGACCAGGGTGCCCAGGGTGAGGGGCAGCAGGGTGACGGCGCCGCCGAGGGCGTCGACACCGAAGCCGTAGCCGGCCATCTGCTCGGGGGTCTGGACGAACTGCAGGATCAGGACGAACGCACCGAACATGCCGGCACCCAGGATCAGGGCGGTCAGGTTGGTGAAGAGCACGACGGGGTTCTTCATCGTGGACATGTCGACCAGCGGCTGCTTGACCTTCTGCTCGACGAAGAACCAGGCGGTGAGCAGCACGACGGCGGCGACGAAGAGGCCGATCACGCGCGCCGAGTCCCAGCCCCACTCGGGGCCACGGTTGATGCCCAGGACCAGGGAGACCAGACCGAGCGACATGGTCAGCAGGCCGGGGACGTCGAGGTGGAACGCAGTGCGCACGTGCGGTGCGAGGTGGATCTGGGTGTACGCACCCAGGAAGCCGATCGCGGTGACGGCGGCGGCGAGCCAGAACATGTGCTGACCCGAGACGTCGGCCTTCATCAGCAGGCCCGAGATCAGCAGGCCGGCGCCGGCGCCGACACCGGAGAGGGCGGAGAGCAGCGCGACCGAGGACGGCACCTTGGCGGGCGGGAAGACCTCACGCACGACGCCGATCGCCAGCGGCATCACGGCCATGCCGGTGCCCTGCAGGACGCGGCCGACCAGGGCGATGCCCAGGCCGGGGGCGGTGGCGACGAGCACCGAGCCGAGCGTCGTCAGGGCCAGCACGGTGAGCAGGGTGCGCTTGCGGCCCAGGGCGTCACCCAGGGAGCCGAAGAGGGGGGTGAAGACGGCGGCGGCCAGCAGGTTGGCCGTGATCAGCCAGGACGCGTCGGCGGTGGTGATGCCGAGGTCGGAGGCGAGCTGGTTGAGGCTCGGCATGACCATCGTCTGCATCACGATGATGGCGAAGGTCGAGAGCGACAGGATGCCGAGCACGGCGCCCGGGTTGGAGCGGCGTGCGGAGGCCGCCGTGGTCTGGGAGGACAAAGAGTTCTTCTCCGGTACTAGTCAAGTAATCAAGTGATTACTTGTCACCGTAGATCTGTGGAATCGTGTAAGTCAACAACTGACTACTTGCGGCGGAGTTCTGCCACGCCGCACTGGTGTCCGGACCACGTCGACCGCCTAGGATCGCCTCGACCCGGACGCCCTCAGGAAGGACGCCAACGTGGCCGACCCGACGCACACCAGCTCACCGCGAGAGATCCTCGACGAGTTGATGGACTCCCTGCCCGACGCACCGACCGGTGGGACCAAGCCCCAGACGGTCGTCTCCGCGACCCTGGGTGACGCGGCCGCGCCGAAGCGTCGTCGTGACGCCGCGAAGACCCGCGCCGACCTCCTCGACGCAGCCCGTCGACTGGTCGCCGAGCACGGCAGCCACGGCGTCTCCACCCGGATGGTCGCCAACGCCGCGGGCGTCAACCAGGCCTTGGTCTACCGCTACTTCGGCTCCAAGGAAGCGCTGCTCAGCGAGACCGTCATGGACGAGGCGCCGCCGTTCTCCGAGGTCTTCGCCGACCACGACCTCGACGACCTGCCGCACGCGATCGCCCGACGTCTGGCCGAGAAGTCGGCCGGGAACGACCTCGGCAAGCTCGCGCTCGTGCTCGCGGCCAGCAACGACGAGTCGATCCGCGCCGAGGTGCGGGCCGGGCTGGAGGAGAAGTTCGGCGTCGGCCTGGGCGGCCTCCTCGCCGGACCCGATGCCGCGCTGCGTGCCGAACTGGTCGCGGCCGCCGCGTTCGGGATCGGGTTCATGCGGGTCAAGCTCGGCACCTCTGCGCTCGCCGCCGCCGACGTCGACACCCTCACCGAGCATGTCGCCGCGATGCTGGCGCCGCTGATGCGGACCGCCGAGGACTGAGCAGGGGGCCCAGCGCGGCCGCTGTGGTCGCGACGCCGGCGACCGCCGTGGTCGCGAGGGGGGGGCTGGCCGTGCGCCAGAGCGCTGACCAGCATCGAGGCCAGCAGGTTCCCGGAGATCACCGACAGTCCCAGGGTCAGGGAGTCGAGTGAGCCTGCGAGCAGCGCGCAGAGCGTCACGAAGGAGGCGCCCAGTGCGCCGCCGACGAGGAGCAGGGGTTCCGTCGCCGGATTGGAAGGCATGGTGCCTGTCGGCCTCCCCAGGGTTGCGCACAGTGTCAGGAGGGCGGCGCTGCCGAGCGCGAAGGTGAGGAGAGCTGCGCCCAGTGGGCCAGCTGTCGTGGAGACGTGCCCGTTGGCGGCCTGCTGCAGGGCCAGTCCTGCTCCTGTCGCAGCTGCCGCGAGTGTCAGTGCCGCGGTGGCGCCGGTGGTGACGCCGGGGTCCCCGCCTGCGCCGTGCAGGGTGGTGGCGAGGGTGGCGCCCAGCAGCGTGACGGCGACCGCCAGACGAGTGGCGGAGAGTGGGGTGCGCCCCGTGGGCCCCAGTCCGCGGATGTCGACGGCCAGGGAGCCCCATGTCTGGCCGGTCACGACTGCCGTCGTGAAGTGGGCGATCCCCAGAGTGGGGGCCACCGTGCACTGGGTGACCACATAGAGGGTGCCCAGTGATGCTCCGGCCACGGCGACGTGTCCGAGCTGTCGCCGGTGCCACAGGTGGGCCAGGCCTCGGGTGCGACGGCGCACCCGGGGCGAGCACGCCAGCAGGGCCAGCAGGCAGGCCAGCCCCGTGGTCATGCTCGTCGAGGCAGCTCGCAGCCGTGCTGCTGGGTCGCCGCCCAGGGCGTGGGCCAGGCCGGCGTTGCTCCACGACTGCGCAGCGAGCAGGGCCCCCGCCCCGAATCCGGCCAGGATGCCGCCGACATGCGCGGGCGGAGGGCCCGGGGGTGGATGTGAGGCGGGGGTGTCATGGTTCATGCGCGCCGGGGCATGAGGTCCGCCACGGACGCCCAGTCCTGGTCGGCGTGCCCGGCTGCGAGGGCGCGCGCGAAGACGTCACCCAGCACCTCGCCCAGAGGCAGGTCGATCCCGAGGGAGCTTGCCGTGTCGAGGGCAAGGTGCACGTCCTTGGCGCCGAGCGTGGTGGTGAATCCGGCGGGCAGGTAGGAGCGGCTCGCGATCATCGATCCGTAGCCGGAGTACACGGGCCCGGGGAAGAGGGTCGAGGTCAGGAGGTCCACGAGCTGCTGGGGGTCGAGGCCGGCTGACTCGCCGACGGCGACTGCCTCGGACAGGGCCTGGATCGCGGAGGCGACGAGGTAGTTGCCGAGGATCTTGGAGACGTTGGCGACGGCGGGGTCGTCGCCCATGCGCCACGTGCGGTTGCCGATCACGGCGAAGTACGGCTCCAGTGCGGTGAGCGCGGTCCGGGATCCGGCTGCCATGACGGTCAGTGCCCCAGCCTCCGCGACGGGCACTCGCCCGAAGACCGGAGCGCTGACGTACTCGAGGCCGTGGTCCCGGTGTGCTCTGGCGGCGCGTGCCGCGAGTTCAGGGCTGACCGTGGCGAGGTTGGCGTGGATCGCCCCCGGGGTGGCTGAGGCAAGGGCCCCGGAGTCGAGGAAGAGGTCGGCGACGGCGGCGTCGTCGGAGAGCACCGAGAGAACGACGGGGGTCGCGAGTGCGTCGGCCAGTGTGGCGGCAGGGGTGGCGCCGAGGGCCTCCAGTGCGGCGACGGGCCCGGGGGAGCGGTTCCAGACCACGACGTCGTGCCCTGCTTCGACCAGGTTGCGCGCGATCGCACGCCCCATGGCTCCGAGACCGATCACTGCCAGGTGTCCCATGAGACCCTCCGAACTATTGAACCGTTCAAGACGGTTCACATGGTGCCACGTCCGTCGTCGCCAGGGTGAACCGGCTAGGATGGTTCATGTGGAGCGAGGGGAGACGTCGATGGACGCAACGAAGGTGTTCAGGCTCGAGAACGACGTGCTGGCCTTCCGGTTCACGGCCACGCTCAGTGACCGTGCAGGGGAGAGCCCGCGGGAACGTCTCGTCGACCCGGCCCACCTCGAACTCTGGTTCCGTGTCGCGGGGCTGGACGTCGTCGGCCTCGACGCCGCGGATCTCCGGTCGGCGGTAGACTTCCGCGAGGTGGTGCACCGCGTGGGCTCCGCCTTCGCGACCGGACTCACGCCTGCGGTGACGGACCTGGCAGCTCTCAACCGCGTCGCTGCGGGCGGCCGCGCCACCCTGGTGCTCGACGAGAAGGGGTGCGCTGCCTGGAGCCTCGAGAACTCCTCCCTCGCGGACGCTCTCTCGGTCATTGCCCAGGATGCGATCCGAGTTCTCGGAGCGTGCGACACCGTACCGGTGCGCCTGTGCGAGGGGCCTGGCTGCGCAGGCCTGTTCGTCGACGGCAGTCGCGGGCGCAACCGGCGCTGGTGCTCCATGAACACCTGCGGCAACCGCATCAAGAAGGCGCGACTCGCTGCGAAGTGAGGAGGGGCTGCCTGACCCCTCGCGCGCGACGCGATCCCTTGGCAGTGTGGGCCTCTCCGGCCCGGCACACCCGAGGAGTCCCATGCGTCGCAGTCCGCGTCGAGTCCTGGCTCGCAGCACCGTCCCCACCCGCGTCGCACGCCCGGTCGGTCCGACCGACCACGTCGACGTCCTCGTGGTGGGGGCCGGGATCTCCGGCATCGGTGCCGCGTGGCACCTGCTGACCGAGACCCGGCGCAGCTTCGCGGTCGTCGAGGCCCGCCACGAGATCGGCGGCACCTGGGACCTCTTCCGTTACCCGGGCGTGCGCAGCGACTCCGACCTCTACACCTTCGGCTTCGACTTCCGGCCCTGGGAGGACGACGACGCGATCGCGTCGGGGGAGAAGATCCGCGACTACCTGCACGCGACGGTGGCCGACGAAGGTCTGCGCCCGTTCATGCAGTTCCACTCCCGCGTCGTGCGGGCCGAGTGGTCGACGCCGGATGCCCGATGGACCGTCACCGTCGAGGACTCCCGCACCGGTGAGGTCCGCGTCCAGACCGCCGGATGGATCTTCGCCGGGACCGGCTACTACCGCTACGAGGAGGGCTTCACCCCCAACTTCACCGGATTGGACGCGTTCACCGGTCAGGTGATCCACCCCCAGCACTGGCCCGAGGACGTCACCGCGGAGTCGTTGGCGGGCAAGAAGGTGCTGGTGATCGGCTCCGGCGCCACCGCCGTCACCCTCGTCCCCGCGCTCGCCGACGGCGGCGCCGAGGTGACGATGCTGCAGCGCACCCCCACGTACGTGATGCCGCTCCCGGCCCGCGACGGTTTCGGGGTCGCGGCCAAGAAGTTGCTCGGCGTCGAACGCGGCACCGTCGTGACCAGGTACAAGTCGGCGCTGGTGCAGCGGCTCTCGTGGGCGGCGTGCCGACGCTGGCCCGCCCAGGCGAAGAAGGCGATCCGGGCTGCACAGCGCAAGGTCGCCGGCGACGACGTCGTGCTCTCGCCGCACTTCGACCCGCCCTACGACCCGTGGGACCAGCGGCTCTGCGTCGCCCCCGACGGCGACTTCTTCACGACGCTGCGCGAGGGCCGCGCGCGCGTCGTCACCGACGAGGTGGACGCGTTCACCCGCACCGGCGTCCGGACCAAGGGCGGCGAGCACCTGGAGGCCGACGTCGTCGTCACCGCCACCGGGTTCACGGTGCAGCCGTTCGGGGCGATCGAGACGCTCGTGGACGGGGAGAAGTTCGAGCTCACCGACCACGTCGCCTACCGCGGTCTGATGCTCGACGGCCTGCCCAACTTCGCGTTCTCGATCGGGTACACGAATGCGTCGTGGACGTTGAAGGTCGGCCTGCTGTGCGACTACTTCGTCGACCTGCTGCGTCACATGGAGGTCGGTGGGTTCGACTGGGTGCGCCCCGACCTGCCTGCCGACGACGGTCCCGACGCGGTGGGGCGCCGTCCGTTGCTCGACTTCGGGGCCGGGTACGTCCAGCGTTCCCTCGACGCACTGCCGTCCCAGGGGGACCGGGCGCCGTGGCTGATGACGATGAACTGGTTCGCCGACCGGCGTCTGCTGCGCCGGGGTGACGTCGACGACAGCAACCTGACCTTCGGCCGTCGGGCCTCGGGCGGGCAGGTCTGACGCACCTACGATGGAGAACCCTCGGGCCTCGGCCCGTGTCCCCGCCATCCCCCCTCAAGAGGAGACATCGATGTACTTCATCGTCGTGAAGTTCCCGGTCAAGCCCGAGTTCGCTGACGCCTGGCCCGAGATCTCGCGCCCGTTCACCGAGGCGACCCGCGCCGAGGCCGGCAACCTGTGGTTCGAGTGGTCCCGCTCGGTCGAGGACCCCAACACCTACGTCCTGGTGGAGGGCTTCACCGAGGACGGCGCCGGTCCGCACGTGAACTCGGAGCACTTCAAGCAGATGCAGGCCGACTTCCCGCAGTACCTCACCGCCACCCCGCTGATCGTCTCGCGTCAGGTCGAGGGCGACGCGTGGGGCGAGATGGGCGAGCTCCAGGTCTGAGTACCCCCTGAACCACGCGAACCCCACCGGTTCGGGCTGCGAAACAACCGTTTCGACAGCCCAAACCGGTGGGGTTCGGCGCTTGGAGGGAGGCGTCAGGCCGAGATCAGGCCGAAGTGTTCGGGGAACTCGCCCACGACCTGCGGCATCTCCGAGATCGGCACCGAACCGCCCTTGCGGTAGAGCCAGCGGGTCTTCACCGTCGCGATCGCGTACGTCTTCTCGCCCACCATGAACTTCTGCTCCACCAGCATGTTCTTGCCGTCGTGGCCGATCATGCGGGTGTGGACCTCGAACTTCTGGAACGGCTTGAGGGACGTGAGGTACTTGATGTCCTGGCTCGCGACGACGCCGTACCAGCCGGCGTCCATTGCCTTCTTCCAGGCGCCGGAGCGGACCATCATGTCGATCCGGGCGATGTCCAACAGCGTCAGGTAACGGCCGTTGTTCATGTGCATGTTGATGTCGAGATCGTTCGGCAGCACCCGGAACGGGGTGCGGGCGACGTCCCAGATGGAGATCTCGGGACGACGACGACCGAACGTGAACAGGTGGAGCAGGCGCGCGTAGAGGTTCATGGGTCCTTCGATGGAGCTGGGGGGAAGAAGGACGTGGCCTGTCCCGTCACGGGGATGACGGTCAGCGGGCCGGTGCCACGTCCGGACCCATCGAGGTTACTCACGCGTAGGAATGCCTCAGGGCCCCGGGATTTCCGGGGGCCCTGAGGATGTGAGGCGGGCGACTTTCCGCCCGTTCCGCTGCGCGTGAGGCTTCAGTCGACCCAGACGTCGGACGTCGCGATCGCGGCCAGCTGCTCACCGGTCAACGGCGGCGTGGCCCGCGTCGTCGTGGTCGCGTCGAACTTCGGCCCGGCGGTGTTGGAGATCGAGACCAGCACCTCGACGCCGTCGGCGCGCTGGTAGGTGGCCCCGTTCCAGACGCCGATCTCGTCGGGCGTGCCGTCGTCGGCCCCGTCGTAGACCTCGAGCCTACCCTCGTCGGTCTCGCTGCAGCCGGCGCCGCAGGCGCCGGACTCGTTGAGCCATGCGCCGTAGACGAAGCCGGGCATCTGGGTGCCGAGGTAGAGGTCGACGAAGGCCTGGCCGTGCCCGTCGTCGACCACGGCACCGACGCGCGGACCTGCGCCCTGCGCGGCCGGAGCCGCGCTGACGGTGGCGTCGGGAGCGAGCGCCTGCAGTTGGTCGATCAGTTCGGCCTGCATGCCGGCGATGTCGAGGGCGAGGGTGCCCAGCGGGACGTCCTGAGTGGGGGCGGGGTCAGGTGCGCCGTCCTCCACCCAGCGGTCGCTGGTGGCGAGGGCGGCGAGGGCGGCGTCGTCGAGCACGGGGGCATCACCGATCACCGGTGCCGGCCAGACGGCGACCTCGGTGTTGGACGCGGTGGCCACCACCCGGATCCCGTCGGGACGGACGAAGGTGGCCGTGTGGGACACGATCGAGGTCCCGGAGTAGTCGCCGACGCTGGTCGCCAGGGTGCCGCCCGCGACCGAGGTGCAGGTCGACTCTCCGTTGATCGGGTCGCAGACGCTCGTGCTGACCTCCTCCATCGTTCCGTCGGAGGGCCAGAGTTGGATCTCGACGTTTCCGCCCTGCCCGTCCTCGTTCACCTCGACCACTGCGATCCGGCCAACCCGGTTGTAGCCCGCGAACGGTTCACGGACGGTGATGTCCGCGCCGGGCCGCAGTTCCTGCACGGCGTCGACCAGTTCAGGGGCGAGGGTGTCGGAGGTGAACGCGATCCGCTGCGGACCGCTCAGGGCGGCGGCCTGGCTGGCAGGGGCGGCGACGGAGGGCGCCTGGCCCTCGTCCCCACCCAGCTGCCCGACGCCCACCCAGGCCAGCGGGGCGACGACCGCGACGACTGCGAGCGAGCCGACGGTGCGCACGGCGACGGAGCGGCGGCGCAGGCTGCGGCCGCGGGTGGTGGCGCCGGCCACCACGCGGTGGACGGCGAAGTCGGGTGCGGCGTCGTTGCTGGCGTCGCGGAACAGGGTGTGGAGCTCTTCGTCGGTCTTCACGTCATCTCCCCAGTGCGTGAACGGCGACCGGTGCGGCCGCGTGAACGGATGTGGTGGTCGTGCGGGTGCTGGCCTGACTGCGGGGCTGCTGATCACCCATGAGGTCGCGGAGTTTCTTCAACGCCCGCAGTGACCGGGTACGGACGGCCTGCTCACTGAGCCCGAGGGCGTCAGCGGTGTCGGCCACCGAGGTGTCCTCGAGGTGCCGCAGCACCAGGACGGCCCGGTCGAGTTTCGGCAACCGACCCAACGCCGCGACCAGGTCGAGGCGCAGGTCGGTGTCGCTGCCCGCCGCGACCACGTCGGGCATCTCGTCGGTGGGCCGTTCGGTGCTGCGACGCAGGCGACGGGTGCTGATGAAGGTGCGGGTCAGCGTCGTGCGGGCGTAGGCGACCGGGTGTTCCAGCCGCTTGCGTCCCCACACGACGTAGACCTTCGCCAGCGTCTCCTGCACGAGGTCCTCAGCCTCGTGGTGGTTGCCGCACAACAGGTACGCGGCACGCAGCAGGGTGGGCGTGCGCAGATGGGCGAACTCGCGGAACGCGTCCTCGTCCTTCACTGCCCCTCCTCTCGTCGTACCGGGGCGGGTGCCCCGGTACTGGGTGAACGCGTCGGGGGAGACGTCACGTTGCACCCGAAAAATCTTCCGGGCCTGCGGCCCGGTCGCACCCCACCGGTTTGGGTCGTGAATCGCTCGATTTCACGACCCAAACCGGTGGGGTCTGCGGGGACGGTCAGTGCCACCACACCGGGTTCTGGGCGATCTCGGTGAGCTGCTCGACGTCCAGGAGCGGCTCACCGGTCGTGGCCCGAAGCGTGACGCTCACCCGACCACCGGTGATCCGCACCCAGTCCACGCGGATGCTGCGTCCCTTCTCCGTGACGCGCAGGGCGCCGTCCGGAGTCCTGCCCCACGCGGGGTCAGCACCGTCGGCGGCCAGGAAACGCTCCCAGTTCCACGACGCCTTGGCCTCGGTGAGGTTCACCGCCAGGGTCGACGTCCGACCGTCCCCGGTGAGCACGGTGCTGAACGTCTGCTTCGACGTCACGGGTGACTGCGACGCCAACGGTGTGGGCACGGCTGGCACCTGCGCATCCGGTGTCGGAGCAGGGACGGGAGCGAGCGTGACGCCGTCGGGGCCCATCACCTCCAGCATCGTGGTGAGGTCGCGGAGCCCGTCCGAGGTGGCGATGAGGTCCCGTTCCTCGTCGGTGCCGTCCGGGTCGGAGGTCGGCAGCCCCGGCAGCTCCGGTGGCACCGGGACGCTGTCGGGCACAGTGCTCGGCTCCGGCGAGGGCACAGGAGCCGGTGCCGTCGTGGGGACGGGAGTGGGTGCTTTCGGGGGGACGGAAGTGGGCACGGGCTCCGTCGTGGGCTCGGCTGTGGGCGTGGGCTCAGTCGTGGGGACGAACTCCGTCACCCTGCTCGGTGCAGGTTCGGCGCGGGTCGTGTCGTCGCGTCCGGTGGCGTCATCCGTGCCGGTGACGAGGAGCGTCATCGGCACGACGACGGAGGCCACCGCCAACGGCAGTGCCACGCGCAGTGCGGTGCGTCGTCGCCGCAGGGTCCGGCCGCGGGCAGCGGAACCGGCGACGATGGCATCCACCGACGGGCCCAGTCCGGCGGTCAGGGCCCGGAATGCGGCGCGGACGTCCACGTCATCGGTGTCCGTGGCGTCGCTGTGGTTGCTGGGTGCCTCGTGCTGCGTCATCGGGTTCCTCCCCGGGCAATCGGTGCCACGTCGTCGACGCCGGCGGACAGGACGGTGCGGAGGCGGGCCAACGCGCGACTGCTGCGCGTGCGCACGGCCTGCTCGGAGAGCTTGAGCGCCTGGGCGGTGTCGCGCACCGAGGCGTCGTCGAGGTACCGCATCACCACCACTGCTCGATCGACAGGAGCCAGCGCCCGCAGTTCGTCCATGAGGTCCATCAACGCGGCCGTGTCGCTGCCGACGGTGGCGGTCTCGGGCAACCACTCGGTGGGACGTTCGGTGCTGCTGGCCTTGCGTCGGCTGCTGATGAACGTCCGGGTCAGGACCGTCCGGGCGTACGCGGCCGGGTTGTCGACGCCGCGCCGACCCCACGCCACGTACACCTTGGCCAGGGTCTCCTGGACCAGGTCCTCGGCCTCGTGGTGGTTGCCGCACAGCAGGAACGCTGCGCGGTGCAGGGGCGGGGTGCGTGCCTGCGCGAACTCGCGGAACGCGGCTTCGTCGACCATCACCTCTCCTCTCTCTCGCCTACAACCGGAGAAGGACGCGGCGGGAGGACGAAACGTGTCGCGTCATTCTCGGCTCTGTGCGGGGCGGGGAGCGGGGAAGCGGGAAGAAGTGACACAGTGCGCCTCACTCGTCGGAAGGGACGTCATGACGCAAGCAGTGGTGGTGGGCAGCGGCCCCAACGGGCTGGCGGCCGCGATCACGCTGGCTCGCGCAGGCGTGCAGGTCACGGTGCTGGAGGCCGAGGACGTGCCCGGTGGCGGCGCGCGCACCAGTGAGCACACGGTGCCCGGTCTGCTGCACGACGACTGCTCCGCGTTCCATCCCACGGGGGTGATCTCGCCGTTCTTCGCCGGTCTGGACCTGCACGAGCACGGACTGCAGTGGCTCTGGCCCGAGATCGACCTCGCCCACCCCCTGCCCGACGGCCGGGCCGCGCTGCTCTCGCGCGACATGGACGTCACCGTCGCTTCCCTCGACGTCGACGGGGATCGCTGGCGTCGGGTCTTCGCGCCGCTCGCCGCCGACGTCGACGCCTTGCTCGACGACGTCTTCCGTCCGCTGCTGCACGTCCCGTCGCACCCGCTCAGGCTCGCCCGGTTCGGTGCGTTCTCCGTGCTCCCGGCCACGGTCGCGGCGCGACTCTTCCGCGACGAGCCGGCCCGGGCGTTGCTCACCGGCGTCGCCGCGCACCTCTTCGGACGCCTCGACGTCCCGTTGACGGCTTCGGTGGGGATGCTGCTGGCCTCGGCCGGGCACCGTGCCGGATGGCCGGTCGCCCAGGGCGGTTCGGGGGCGATCGCTGCAGCGTTGGTGAGCGTGCTGGAGTCGTACGGCGGGCAGGTCCGCACCGGCGTCCGCGTCGCTGACATGGCGCAGGTGCGTGAGGTGTACGGCCGCGACCCCGACGTCCTGATGCTGGATCTCGCTCCCGAAGGGGTGCTGCGTCTGGTCGGCGACACGATGCCGCTGCGGGTGCGCCGCGCCTACCAGCGGTTCCGTTACGGCCCGGCGGCGTTCAAGGTCGACTTCGCGGTGCGCGGGCACGTCCCGTGGACCAACCCCGACGTTCGACGGGCCGGCACCGTCCACCTGGGCGGCACCGCGCGGCAGGTCGCCGCTGCGGAGGCCGCGATCGCCCGCGGGGAGATGCCGCAGGAGCCGTTCGTCCTGGTCGGGCAGCAGTACCTCGCCGACCCCTCGCGTTCGGTCGGGGACCTGCACCCGGTGTGGGCCTACGCCCACGTCCCGCACGGCTGGACCGGAGACGCGACCGCAGTGATCACCGCCCAGATCGAGAAGTACGCCCCCGGGTTCACCGGTCAGGTCGAGGCGTCGTTCTCCCGGGACGTGGCCGCGATGACGGCCCACAACGCCAACTACGTCGGCGGCGACATCAGTGCGGGTGCGAACACTCCGTGGCAGATCGTGGCGCGTCCGCGGGCGGCGCTCGACCCCTACCGGGTGGGGCCGGGGACGTGGATCTGCTCCTCGTCGACGCCGCCCGGTGGTGGGGTGCACGGGATGTGTGGCCACAACGCGGCGTTGAGTGTCCTGAGCGCCTGAGTTCCTGGGGGATCGTGACTTCGCGGTGACGTGAGGGCCGTCGCATCGGGGTGATTCGGGGTGCTGAGCGGCACGTTCAGGGGCCAGAATGGTCACACCCGATCAGGTGTGCGCGCCAGTGTGACCGGCGTCGCTCTCCGTAGAGTGAGAACAGCACGTGTAAATCTTTCAATCGTCCTACGATGTGGGTGTTCGAGCGCCCCCGCACCCCGGTGGGACGCCTGTAATTCGTCGTTCTCGACGTCTTCCGCCGAACCGATCGCGGCCACCGCCGCGTCACTGCGTGCATCGCACCGCAGACACGGGGGAGCCGGATCCACACCACGGACCGGCCCACCCCGTGTCGACCCGCGCCCGGACGTCCTGCCCAGGACCGACCGGCCTCACGGTGTGCGTCGTGACGAACGGACTCTCCCCCCGATCGGGTGACCCAGATCTCCGGTGACCCTTCTCTCCCGCTCACGGGGTGCCGCTGCAGCCATCTGTGAATCTACGATTCAACAATGTCTGCGCATGACGACGTCATGACCCGGAACTGCCCCCCTGTCGACCGGTCGCGGACATGATTTCCCCCGAGCTCAGAGGAACAGCAATGACTGTCGACGTCCCGTCCGGCCGCGCCACGGGAGATCTCCCCTCGCCCCTCATTGCCACTCGGAAGGGTTCCGCGCTGCATCTGCAGCTTGACCGCCCCACGAGCCTCAACGCTCTCAACCACGCGATGGTGAAGGCGTTGCGCGCTTCGATCGCAGCCGCCCAGGAGATGGAGGGCATCGCGACGATCGTGCTCTCCGGCAACGGCGACCGAGCCTTCTCCGCCGGCGGTGACCTGAAGCCCCTGCGCGAGGACGCCCTCGGTGACGGTACCTACGCGATGCCGTTCTGGGCTGACCTCTACGGCACCGTCGCCGACATCTCCGCCTCCGAGATCCCCGTGGTCTCCCTCTTTGACGGCATCGTCTTCGGCGGTGGCCTCGGCCTCGCCGGCAACTGCCAGGTCCGCGTCGCCACCGAGCGCTGCGTCGCCGCCATGCCCGAGACCCGCATCGGCTTCTACCCCGACACCGGCGGCCTCTCCCTGCTTGCCGGACTCGCCGGCGAGACCGGCACCTACCTGGGCACCTGCGCCCAGTCCGTCGGTGCCGCCGACGCCCTCGCCGTCGGTCTCGTCGACCACTTCGTGTGGCACAGCGACCTGCCCGCCTTCACCGAAGCGATCGGAGTCCTCGGGCTGGAGGAGGCCCTCGCTGCGTTCGCCTCCGAGCCCACCGACGAGCCCGCCCTGCCGGCCGCCTGGGTCGACGAGTGCTTCGCGGGTGACGACGCCGCCGAGATCCTGGAGCGCCTGCGCGGCCACGAGCACCCCGACGCCGTCGAGGCTGCCGAACTGTTCGCCTCGCGTTCGCCCGCCGCGGTCGCCGTCACCCTCAAGGGGCTGCGCACCGTCGCCGACCTGACGTTGGTCGAGGACCTCGAGCTGGAGCTCCGCATCACCGACGCCCTGCGTCGCAGCGACGACTTCGTCGAGGGCGTCCGCGCTCGCGTCGTCGACAAGGACCGCGACCCCAGCTGGGTCCACACCCACGTCTCCGAGGTCGACCCCGCGTGGGTCGAGTCGATCGTCAGTTGAGCTCAACTCCGGAGCTGGTCGGCTGACCTCAGCCAGCCGTACGGGAGCGGCGCGCGGCCGGAACCATGGCCGCCGCCGCGACCAGCGACAGCATCCCGAAGAGGACCAGGAAGCGACCGTCGTCGAGCCAGGCCGCGATCAGCGGCGAGAACGCTCGCGCGGTCGCGACCGGGACGGCCAGCACCGCCAGCACCGAGGCGAACTGCAGTGTCCCGAAGGTGTCGGCCAGCACCACCGGGCGGGCGATCACGCCGATCCCCGATCCCACGCCAGCAGCGCTCACGCAGAGCACCACCCAGATCGCCTGCGCGCCCACCTGGGAGAGCAGCAGCATTCCTGCGGCCTGCGCGACGAACGCCGCCACGCAGACCCTCGCCAGCACCGCGTTCGACCCCTGCAGGGCGAGCCGGGAGACCACCTGGGAGACGCCCACCACCACCGGCATCCAGGCGGCGAGCATCGCCGTCATCCCGGCGTCACGCAGGTGTGTGACCAGCAACGACATCAACGCCGTGGTCGCGGCCGTCTGAGCGGTGAAGGCGAACGTCACCAGCCAGAAGTCGCGTTCGCGCAGCACGGCACGCAGGCCGCCTCCGGTGCGCTGGGTGTTGCGTTCGCGGTGCAGTGACCTGCCCGGGACGGCCCACACGTGCCCGGGGGCGACGACGCAGAGCAATGCCACCCCCAGCGTCGCCACCGCGGTCCGCCAGTCCCACGACTGCTCGATCCACCCGAACAGCGGCGTCAGGCCGTAGGTGGCGATGCCGGCGACCATCGTCACCGCGACGATCGCCTTCTGTCGCGCCTGGGCGCCGACCGTCGCCACGATCACCGCGAACGCCGTGTCGTAGGTGCTCATCGCCTGCCCCAGGCCGATCGCCAGGAACGACGCATAGAGCACCCCGAGAGAGTCGGCCGACGCCCACCCGAACACTCCGCACGCCGCGATGAGCGCGCCGACCGTCATCGTCGTCCGCCCGCCGGAACGGTCCAGGAGTCGCCCCATCGGGAACGCTGCCGCTGCGCCGACCAGCGTCGAGAGTGTGCTCGCCACCGCGACCTGGGTGCGGTCGACGCCGAGGTCGGAGGCCATCGGGGCGAGCACCACCGGCATCACGGTGAAGAGAGCCAGGTAACCGAGGGTCTGGGTGACGAAGAACGTGCGGACGAGACGCCGGTCGACGCGCTCGTCGGGGGAGGACGGCATGTGCCGGATTCTTCCTGACGCCGATGCGGGGCTCCGGCGTGCCCCTGTCAGACGTCGGCGGGCTTCCCGGCGACCTCGGGGCGGGTGAACAGCGTCTCGAAGGCCCGCGAGTCCGCGTACTCCTCGAACCGGGCGATCTTCCCGTCCTGCAGCCGTGCGACCAGACAGACCGGGATCCGCACTGCGCCGCCGTGCTCGTTGGTGCCGACGGTGACGGCCTGGAAGACCCAGCCGCCGTCGAAGACCTCGACCTTGACGTCCTCGACCCGCAACGCCGAACCGGCGTCGTTGGCGCGGGTGCGGGACGGGGTCCGCTGCACCACCGACTCGGATTCGGTGGTGTTGTGCCACGTCACGACCTGACTGGTGCCGTCGGCGTCGAGGTACAGCTCGTCGGCGGCGCGGCGTCCCTCGAGGAAGGCCGGCAGCCACTGCGCGGCGACCTCGTGGGCGCGGGCGACGCCGTCGGCGGAGGGGAGGTGGATCTCGACGGGGGAGGGAGACGTCATGGCGACCATGGTGCCCGCACCTTCCGCGTGACGTCATCGGAATCGAGGCCCGGGGCCCTCGATTCCTATGACGTCCGCAGGGGTGGCAGGGGTTCGGGTTACGGTCGCGGGCATGGGGGACCCGACCCGGAAGGACCCATGGAGCTCTACGAAGCCATTGCCCGACGCCGCGACACCCGCGCCGAGTTCACCGGACGTCCCCTCGACGACGACGTCCTGACCCGCATCCTCACCGCGGCGCACATGGCGCCGAGTGTCGGGATGACGCAGCCGTGGTCGTTCACGCTCGTGCGCAACCCCGCCACTCTGGACGCCTTCCACGCCCACGTCATGGAGGAACGTCAGGTCTTCGCCGACGAACTCTCCGGTGAGCGCGCCGAGACGTTCGCCAAGATCAAGATCGAGGGCATCGTCGAGTCCGGCCTCGGGATCGTCGTCGGCTACGACCCCACCACCGCTGGTGAGCAGGTGCTCGGACGCCACGCGATCGCCGACGCCGGCCTCTACTCCGCGGTCCTCGCGATCCAGAACCTCTGGCTCGCCGCCACTGCCGAGGGTGTCGGGGTGGGCTGGGTCAGCTTCTACCGGGAACCGTTCCTGTCCGAGCTCGTCGGTCTGCCCGACCACGTCCGCCCGATCGCGTGGCTCTGCGTCGGCGAGGTCGAGAACCTGCCCGACGTGCCTGACCTGGAACGCTTCGGGTGGCGTGGGCGGTCGCCGCTCGAGACGGTCCTGCACACGGAGCGCTACGGCGCCTGACGCCTCACGGTGACGTCGGCGCCGGCCTTGCGCAGTGACGCCGCCAGCGCCTCGGCGGCCTGGGGCGTGAGGCCGGCGCCGGCGAGCACTTCGCTGCCGTCGGCACCGGCGACCTCCAGCTGCTCGGCGAACTGCGCGGGTGTGCGTTCCTCGGCAGGGTCGAGGCTGCGGTACTGACGCCACACCCAGGCGACGTCCGCGGGTGTGGGCCCGGGGGAGGTGATCACGACGCGGCTGTTCCCTGTCGGCGCGACCGGCGCCTGCCGTGGCTGCTGGGCGGGCGCCGAGGGCTCGGGTCCCGGTCCCGTCGCTGCCGTCGTTGCTGTCGTCGGGGACGCCTTCGCCGGGGTCCGGTCGCGTACCACCAGCAGGATCAGGATCGCCGCGAACGCAGCCCCGGCCCGGTAGACGGGATCGGCCGGAGTGAGGAGCGCGAAGGCCAGGAGCACGGCCGCCACTGCCACCACCGGGAGTGGTGGTCTGGTCATGAGTGGGTCAGGGGTCGGCGCGGTCATGGGCGTCCTCGAGGTTGGTCGGAGCGCCAGTGTGCCCGTTCACCGCGGCGCTGCGCGAGGGTCTCTGGACCGGTGGTCGGCAGAGGGGATGTACACGGGGTGAATCTCAAGTAAGATTATCGAAATAATGGCGAAGGGGGAGTGATGAGTACTGCAACGTTCGGCGGCGAGGACAGCCGCTACGTCCTCCGTGTCGACCTGCCGGCTCGTTCCCCCGTCGACGTCGGACTGCGCGTGGACCACCTGTTGCGCCGCTTCACTGACGAGTTGGCCGAGGCGCTCCCCGGCCTGCAGCCCAGCGTGGAGCGGATCCTGCTCCCGGCCGCTGCCGGCCCGTCGGCCCCACTCCCGCGGAGCAGGCCGGAGATCCCCGTCCTTGCCATCGACGTCGACGCCCGTCGGGTCTTCGTCGGGGACCGGCTCGTGCAGCTCGCGCACAAGGAGTTCGAGATCCTGCGCCAACTCGTCGCGCGACCCGGTGAGGTCGTCACGCGGGAGGAGATCGTGGCCGGTTTCGGTGACGGTTCCAGGCCTGCTCCTCGCACCGTCGATGTCCACGTCCACCGGATCCGGGCCAAGCTCGAACTCTGCGGAGACTGCATCTCGACGGTCCGGGGGAACGGCTACCGGTTCAACGAGTCGTCCTCGGTCGTCGTCTCCTGAGAGGCTGCGCGCCTTCTGCTTGACGTGACCTGCTTCACTTTCGACGTGACCACTGTCTTCGACTTCACCGCCACTGCCATCAACGGCACGCCCACCGATCTCGGCGACCACCGCGGCAAGGTGCTGCTCGTCGTCAACACTGCCAGCCAGTGTGGTTTCACGCCGCAGTTCACCGGCCTCCAGCAGCTCCAGGACGACTACGCCGAGCGCGGATTCAGCGTGCTGGGCTTCCCCTGCGACCAGTTCCGCCACCAGGACCCGGGCACCGACGAGGAGATCGCAGAGTTCTGCACCGGCCACTTCGGTGTCACGTTCCCGATGTTCTCCAAGGTCGACGTGAACGGCGAGAACGCCCACCCGATCTACCAGTGGCTGCGCGAGCAGAAATCAGGCGTGCTGGGCAACAAGATCAAGTGGAACTTCACCAAGTTCCTGATCGGCAAGGACGGCGCCGTGATCAAGCGCTACGCCCCCACCACCAAGCCCGAGGCGATCGCTGCCGACGTCGAGGCCGCACTCAACGCCTGACCCGCACGCAGACGCGGGACACCCCGCACGCAGACGCGGGACACCCCGCACGCAGACGCGGGACACCCCGCACGCAGACGCGGGACGTCATAAGAATCGCGGGCCCAGGGCCCTGATTCCCATGACGTCCCGCGTCGTGGTGCGTCTGGTCAGACGAGCTCGAACTTCTCGCGCTGGTCCTCGGGCACGAGGTCGACGTACTCGGGGTGCTTCTGGATCCAGCCCTTGTAGAACGGGCAGTAGGGGCGCACGGCCAGACCGCGGGTGCGGACCTCGTCGAGCGAACCCTTGGCCAGCTTGCCGGCCAGCCCCTGGCCACCGAACTGTTCGAAGACCTCGGTGTGGATGAAGTCGATGCGGTTCTCGTCCAACAGCAGGCGGTAGTCGGCGAAACCGGCCAGCTCGCCGTCGACGAGCACCTCGTAACGGTTCTCGGCCGGGTTGTCCTTCACGGTCACGTCACTCATGCCTCCACCGTAGGTGCGACGTCGACGTCGCGCGACCCCTCCGACGACTTCGGTGCAGCGTCCAGGTGGGCCGGACGACGCGGCCACCAGAACTTCTCGCCCAGGGTGATCGCGATCGCGGGCACCAGCACGGTGCGCACCACGAGGGTGTCGAGCAGGACACCCACGCAGATGATCGTGCCGATCTGGGCCAGCATCACCAGCGGCAGCACACCCAGGACCGCGAAGACGGCCGCGAGCAGGATGCCGGCGCTGGTGATCACGCCGCCGGTGGCGGTGAGCGCACGCAGCATGCCCTGACGGTGCCCGAAGGTGCGGGCCTCCTGACGGGCGCGGGTGATCAGGAAGATGTTGTAGTCGACCCCGAGCGCCACCAGGAACAGGAACGCCGTCAAGGGCACCTGCTGGTGGACGGCCGGGAAGTCGAAGACGAACCGGAAGATCCACCACGACGTGCCGAGTGCCGCACCGTAGGTGGCCACCACGGTGGCGACCAGGATGATCGGCGCGACGATCGAGCGCAGCAGCAGACCCAGACCGATCAGGACCAGCAGGACGACGGCCGGCAGGATCCGCAGGCGGTCGTGGTTGGCGGCGTCGGTCTCGTCGATGACGTTGGCGTCGCCACCGGTGACGTAGGTGTCGTCGAACTGCTCCAGGGCGTCGCGGACGTCCTTGACGGCCTGGGTGCTCTCCGGGGTTCCGGGGTTCACACCGAGGACGACGTTGACCTGGCTGGTCCCGTCACGGCCTCCGCGCTGCTCGGCCCGGATCACGCCGTCCACCCCGGTCACGGCAGTGGCCACGGCCTCGGGATCGGCCTTGGTGAGCACCTGCAGCGGGTCGGCGGTGCCGGCCGGGAAGTGTTCGGCGAGCGTCTCGGAGACGACGACGGCGTCGGGCGTCTCCAGGAACTGGTCGGCCTGACGCAGGCCGGTCCTCATGTCGAGCAGGCCGGCGGAGAGGACGGCGAGCAGCACCAGGGTGCCGACCACGAACGACTTGGGGCGCTTGTCGACGGCCAGGCCGACCTTGTGCCAGAAGCCGGTCGACTCGATCAGCAGCTCGTCGCCCCGGCGCGGGGTCCTGGGCCAGAAGATCCAGCGGCCGAAGCAGGAGAGTGCGGCGGGCAGGGAGACGAGTGCGAAGAACGCCGCCACGACGACGCCGACCGCACAGGCCACACCGAGGCCGCGGGTCGTGGGCATCACCGACAGGGTCAGGGTGAGCGTGCCCAGGACCACGGTCGAGGCGGCGAAGACGACCGACTCGGTGGTGGCGTGCAGGGCCCGAGCCATCGCCAGACGGCGGTCGTCCTCGATCTTCAGTTCGTCGCGGTAGCGCGAGATCAGCAGCAACGCGTAGTTGGTGCCGGCGCCGAAGACGAGCACCGAGAGGATGCCCACCACCGACGGGTCCCAGGCGAGGCCGTCGAAGTTCTTCATGACGTGGGTCGCGGCCAGGGCGGCGAACCGGTCCGCGACGCCGACGACGGCGAGCGGGATGATCCAGAGCACGGGGCTGCGGTAGGTGACGATCAGCAGGACCGCGACGATGCCGGCGGTGGCCGCGAGGAGCTTCACGTCGGCGCCGGCGAAGACCTCACCGAAGTCGGCCTTGAACGCTGCGGGGCCGGTGAGCGCGGCGGTGACACCGTTGGGTGCCTCCTCGGCGATCTTGGTGCGCAGGTCGGCGACCTTGCCGCGGTTCTCCTCCGACGTCGCGGCCTGGACGGGCGCGATCGTGTAGGCCGCAGCGGCGTCCTCGGCGACGACGAACGGGGCGTTATCGCCGGCCAGCACCTTGAGTTCGGCGAGCTGGTCGTCGCTGAGCGTGCCGTTGTCGGCGGTCCACAGTGTGATGGCCGCGCTGGCTTCACCGTCGGAGATCTCGGCCTGGAGGACGGCTGCCTCGGTCGAGTCGAACCCGGCGGGCAGGTTGTCGGTGACGCCGGTGGGCCGGTCGGCCTCGCCGACCATCCCGATGAATGCGCCGGCGAGGAGGAGCGGGAGAAGGGCGAACAGCCATGCGTACCGTCGGGATGTGACGGCTCGGGTCAGGGCTGTGGTGCCGGCTGTTGTGCCGGATCGGGACATCGGGGGGACTCCTGCTGGGTAGAGTGCCAATGCTGAGTGCCTTGAATGCCAGCAACGTTAACCAACGTCAGGCATGTGTCGCTCGGCACAACCGTGCGTGATCCGCAGGTATTCCGAGCGATCGGTAGAGACATGAGTGAGACAACGATGACCCCTCCCTCCCCCACGCGGGCCGCTTTCGTGGATTCCGACGTCGCGTCCTCCCTGGGCTCCGACATCGAGCAGTCGGTCCGGCTGGTGCGGGAGCTCACGAAGCTGGGGGTCAGGCTCAAGAACGTCGCCTCACGCCACACCGGTCTGAGCCCGGCCGACATCTCTGCGCTCTCCATCCTGGTCAAGGACGTCGTGGGGCCGGCCGACCTGGCGCGCCAGCTCGACGTCTCGACGGCTGCGGCCACCGGCATCGTCGACAGGCTCGCTGCACGTGGCCTCGTCGAGCGGCACGCGATCCCCGACGACCGTCGTCGTACCGCGCTGCACATCACCGAGTCCGGACGCGCCGAGCACGCGCACTACCTGCAGCGGATGGCGGACGGCCTGCGCGAGCTGGACCGTCAGTTCTCCGACGCCGAACGCGACGTCATCGAGCGCTACCTGACCGGTGCGGTCGCTGCGATCGCCGACGCCGTCGACGAGTACGGGCAGGACCCCTCCGAGGACGCCTGACCCACGTCCCGGGGCGTCTCAGAACGTCGTCAGGAGCGCACAGCCGACGATCCCGGCACGGTTGCGCAGTGTCGCCGGAACGATCTCGGTGGTCACCTCGACGTGCGGCAGGAACTTCTCGTGCGCCTTCGAGACGCCTCCGCCGACGACGATCAGGTCGGGCGTGAAGATCCGCTCGAACAGGCCGTAGACCTCGGTGAGCCGTTCGGCCCACTGGGTCCAGGAGAGGTTGACGAGCTCCCGTGCGCTGGTGGAGGCCCACTTCTCGGCCTCGGTGCCGTGCATCGGGATGTGCCCGACCTCGACGTTGGGCACCAGCACCCCGTCGCGCAGCAGGCCTGCGCCGATCCCGGTGCCGAGCGTCGTGACCAGCACCGTCCCGTTCCGTCCGGCGGCAGCGCCGTAGCGGTGCTCGGCGAGCGCGGCGGCGTCGGCGTCGTTGATCAGGGAGACCTCGCGCTGCAGGCCCTCGGTGAGGAAGGCGGCGGCGTCGAGCCCGACCCAGTCGGGGTGGATGTTGGGGGCGCGCCCGATCACGCCGTCGGCGACGATGCCGGGGACGGTGATCCCGACGGGCCCGTCGACGCGGGGGTTGAACTCCAGGACCTCGCGGAAGACGGCGAGGACGGCGTCGGGCGTGGAGACCCGGGGCGTGTCGAGGCGGCGCTTGGGGCCGGCCAGTTCACCGGTGGCGAGGTCGACGGCGGCGCCCTTGATCCCGGTGCCGCCGAAGTCGATGCCGATCCGGACGTCGTCGCGGGCGCCGGTGGCCTTGGACGTGAACTGCGGACTCATGGGCGCGAGGTTAGCCGGTGGCTCTGCCTCGCGCCCATGCGTCGTCACGGTGTCGACTCAGAGGGTGTGGTCGCGCACGGCGTCCGGGTCGACGTGGTGGACGTCCAGCGCGGGGCCCTCGGGAGTGGCGCGGCCCAGGTGCACGACGGCGGCGGCCAGACCGCCCCACAGGACCGCGATGGAGAAGACCATCATGGCGATGGATTCGGCGCTCATCGCTGAGCTCCTTCCTGGGCGGGGGAGGGGGTGGGTTCGAGGTCGCGGTCGGCGGGGACCTCCAGGGAGGTGCCCTTGCGCCACGGCATGAGGGCCAGCAGGACTGCCAGCACGATCGCACCGCCGGCGACGCCCCACCCGAAGATGCCGACCATCCACGTCTCGTAGCCGCCGTAGGTCTCGTCGAGGGTGTCCTTGAGGCTCTCGACGAAGATGTACCCCAGCGCGACCGGGACGACGGTGCCGACCAGCAACGGCCACCAGCCGCGCAGCTTCACCGAGCCGCGGGCGTCCAGGTGACGCTGCAGCAGGGGGAGCTTGCGCAGCACCCAGGCCAGCACGACGACGGCGACGAGCGCGGCGAACAGGATGCCGAACTGGTTGATGAAGTAGTCGGCGATGTCGAGGACCGCGACGCCGCTGGCGGTGGCGAAGAAGAGCACGCTGACCACGGCGATCGGGACCGTGACGACCATGGTCGCGGCCACGCGGCCGAGCTCCATCTTGTCGCGGACCGCGGAGATGATCACCTCGAGGATCGAGACCAGTGAGGTCACGCCGGCCAGCACCAGCGAGCCGAAGAAGAGCACACCGATCACGGCTCCGCCCGGGGCCTGGCTGATGATCGTCGGGAAGACGATGAAGGCGAGTCCGATGCCGCCGCTGGCGACCTCGTCGACGGTCACGCCGTTGGCCTGGGCCATGAAGCCCAGCGCTGCGAAGACACCGATGCCGGCGAGCAGTTCGAAGCTGGAGTTGGCCAGTCCGACCACGGTGCCGGAGCCGGTCATGTCGGTGTCACGGTCCATGTAGGACGAGTACGTGATCATGATGCCGAAGCCGACCGAGAGCGAGAAGAAGATCTGGCCGAAGGCGGCGGCCCAGACGCCGGCGTGGGTCAGGGCCTCCCAGTTGGGCGTGAAGAAGGCTTCCAGGCCGACGGACGCGCCGTCGAGGAAGAGCGCCTGGACCACGAGTGCGCCGAAGGCGATCACCAGGACCGGGATGCCGATGACGGAGGTCAGGCCGATGCCCTTCTCGACGCCCGCCGCCATGATCGCGATGACGACGATCCAGATCAGCACCATCGGCACGAGGATCCCGGGGACGAAGTCGAAGGAGAGCCCTGAGGTGTCGGCGTGGAGGAAGTCGCCGAAGAAGAAGCCTTCGGCGTCGTCGCCCCAGGCCTTGTCGACCGAGAAGATCGTGTACTTCGCGGCCCAGGCGATGATCGCGGCGTAGTAGGCGGCGATGACGACGCAGATCATCACGTGCCACCAGCCCAGCGATTCGGTCCAACGACGCATGCGGGCCCAGGTGAGCGGTGAGGAGCCGCCGTGGCGGTGGCCCATCGCGTAGTCCAGGTACAGGAACGGGATGCCGGCGCAGAACAGGGCGACCAGGTACGGGATCAGGAACGCGCCGCCGCCGTTCTCGTAGGCGACGTAGGGGAAACGCCAGATGTTGCCCAGCCCGACGGCCGAGCCGATCGCGGCGAAGATGAAGACCTTGCGTGACGAGAACCCGCCGCGCTTCTGGGGGGCGGTGCTTGCGCCCGCTGCGGCCGTGGTGCCGCTTGCGTCGGACATGGGGGCTCCTCGTGTTCAGGGGTTCGTCGAGTGTGGCACGCGACGTCGTCGCTGGGGCGGATCGAACGGCGGGCCGTGACCCACTCGTGAACCATCTGTCCAGATTCTGGGACGATACCGTCCGAATCGTGATCGGGTCAGTACCTGATCGGGGGTGAAGCGCCTGAGGGGCGTACCCGATCTCGGGGACATGCGGGCGATTCGCTGGCCGCCTCCGGCTGCTCGCCGCACACTCGCCGCGTGACGACTCTCATTGCCCCAGGTCCGCGTTCCGACCGTGCGCCCGGGAGGGTGAGCGATCTGCTCCACTGGGCCACCAAGCACGGAGTCACCCGCGGCGTCCTGGGGATCGCCGCCCGCCGCGGCAACCTGCAGGCACAGCTCATGACGCTGCGCCCGGACCGGGCCGACGACCTGCGTCGGATCGTGGCGCAGATGCGCGACGCCGGACCGGTGTACGTCTCCCCGATCGGTCGTGTCGTCACCTCGCACGCCGGCGTGAAGCAGGTCCTCTCCGACGACTCCTTCACCACCAACCGTCCCCAGCCGCCGGGGTTCCTGGGTGACCTGGCCCGACGCACCACACCCCCCTCGATCCATCCGCTCGAACGCCCGTCGCTGCTCGCGACCAATGCGCCCGAACACACCCGCTACCGCCGTCTCGTCACCGGGGTCTTCACCGTGCGTGCCGTCGAACGCCTGCGCCAGTGCACCGAGGCGATGGCCCACGACCTGCTCGACGAACTCGAGTCCGTCGCCGCCCGACCCGTCGACCTCGTGGAGCGGTACTGCGCACCGCTGCCGGTCAACGTGATCGCGGAGATCCTGGGGGTGCCCGACGAGTTCCGCGACGACGTCCTGCGCTTCGGCACCGGCGCCGCGCCCAGCCTCGACATGGGCATCACCTACCGCCAGCACCGTCAGGTGGAGGCGTCGCTGCTGGCCTTCGAGGACTGGCTCGACGACCACCTGGCGATGTTGCGCCGCAGCCCGGGCGCCGACCTGATGAGTCAGCTCGTCGCCGCCACCGACGACGAAGGTCCCTTGGGTGAGCGTGAGCTGAAGGCGACCGCCGGGCTGGTGCTCGCTGCGGGCTTCGAGACGACGGTCAACCTCCTGGGCAATGCCACCCACCTGCTCCACGACCACGCTGCGCAGCGGGCCGAGGTCATCGGCGACGGGGCGGTGTCGGGGCCGGGATCGTGGCTCAACGTCGTGGAAGAGGCGCTGCGTTTCGACCCGCCGGTGCTGCTGACCGGCCGCAAGGCCACCCGTGGCACCGAGGTCGACGGCTCGCCGGTGCGGGCCGGGGAGACGATCGCGACCGTGCTGTGGGCCGCCAACCGGGACCCGCTGGTCTTCGAGAACCCCGACGCCTTCGACGTCACGCGTGCCAATGCACGCGAACACATCGCGTTCTCCTCGGGTCGCCACCACTGTCTGGGCGCGGCCCTGGCCCGGATGGAGGGAGAGGTCGCGTTGCGGGCACTGCACGAGCGCTTCCCTGATCTCAAGGTGTTGCCCGGGGCGAGGCGTCGTTCGACCCGGATCCTGCGCGGCTACCGGACGCTGCCGGTGCTGCTGCGTCCCTGAGGTCGCCAGGGCCGAAGTCAGCACAGCCGAAGTCACCGCCACCGAAGTCACCGGCACCGAAGTGACCGGCACTGGAAAACGGGGTCAGGCGTCGATTCCGCGGGTGCCAGGTGGGGCTGGTGGGACACCTGAGATTTCTGGGACATCGTGCCGCTGTGCCCTGTGCTGATACCCCGTTGTGTGGCACCCGTTCGGCACCCCGAACGCGGGCGTGAACGACCTGGAAAATGCTCCACAAGGTGTGGAGAAACAGCAGGTCGCTGGATCAAGACTCCCATGCACAGGTTGTCCACATTTCCATGCACAGGCTCTAGCGTTTTCCACGGATAGCAACTCCCCCTCCACAGGTGTGTACAACCTGTGCAATACCGGTTCGCCCTCCCGTTTCCCGCCGGTGGGAGGCAGCATGGAATCCTTGGCGGGCTGCGACGGAGAGGGTCGTCGCGCAGGCGCACGGGCGAGGAGTGGCGTGGAGTACCGGGAGCGGGTGGTCGACGGACTGCTGGCGCGCCACCTGGTCGACTCCGCCGTCGTCGTCCTCGAGGGGCCCCGCGGTGCCGGCGCCTCCCGCGCAGCCGGACGTGTGGCCGCCCGGACGTGGCGGCTCGACATCGACGACTACGCCCGTCAATTTGTCGACATGGCGCCCCATCTCCTGCTGGAGCCCGGTGGCGCCCCCGGACCCGTCCTCTTCGACGAGTGGCAGGAGATCCCGCGGACCCTCGCCCGCGTCCTGAGCAGCGTCGATGCCGCTCCCGGGCAAGTGCTCCTGGCCGGTTCCGAGACGCCGACCGAGGCCGACGAACTCCTGGCCTCTGGCGCCGTCGCACGGGTGCAGATCCGCCCGATGAGCCTGTGGGAGTCAGGTCATTCCACCGGCGCGGTCTCCCTGGCTGCGCTCTTCGCCGGGAACGACGTCGACCTCACCGCTCCCGCGCCGACCCTGGACCCGCACCAGCTCTTCGAACGGATGGTCGTCGGCGGTTGGCCCGGTCTCGAGGGGCTCGGCGAGACGAAGGCCCGTCGCTGGCTGCGTGAGTACCTGCTGATCCTGGTCCGTGACGACTTCCCGACGCGCGGCGTGCGCCGCACCCCGGATGACCTGCGGCGATTCCTCGGTGTCCTCGCCGCCGGGGTCGGGACCGAGCAGAAGTTGAGTGCGGTGGCCCGGGACCTCGCCGCTGCCACCAGCACCAGGACCCCGCGCGCGGAGACCGTCGCGGAGTACCTCACCGTGCTGCGTCGGCTCCTGCTGTTGGAGGACGTCCCGGCGTGGACGCCGCAGCTCACCAGCGCAGCTGCGCTGCGCCGCACTCCGCGCCGGTTCTTCGTCGACCCCTCGTTCGGGCTCGCGGCGCTGGGCCTCAGTAGTGCTGCGCTGCGCCGCAACCTCACCGCCGCGGCCCAGCACTTCGAAGGGCTCGTGCTGCGTGACCTGCGCACCTACGCGGACCCGCTCGGCGGCGTCGTGCACCACCTGCGTGACAACAACGGGCGCACCGTCGACTTCGTCGTCGTCCTGCCCGACGGCTCCTGGGGCGGCGTCGCGGTGAGGATGAATCCGGCCGGGATCGACGACGCTGCGAAGGAACTTCTCTGGCTCGCCGGCCGTGTCGACGTTTCCGTCACGGGCCAGCACCCCGCAGCGTTCATGCTCGTCGTCACAGGAGCGGGTCTCGTGGAGGTCCGCGACGACGGTGTTCTGGTGGCGCCGGTCGCGTCACTGCGCCCCTGACGCACCCCTTCATTCCCTGGGACGTCATAGGAATCGGGGCCTCGGGCCCACGATTCCTATGACGTCCCGCCAGCCGGCGTCCCGCAGACAGGGGGTGGCCACGGTGCAACCCTTCCCAAGTCGGGGAGACGTCCCTAGGGTCCGGTCATGCGCGCAGCCCAGGTCGTCACCCTCACCGGTCCCGCCGACGTCGTCGTCCAGGAAGCCCCCGACCTCACGCCCGGCGTGGGCGAGGTGCTCGTCGAGGTCCATGCCGCAGGGCTGGCGTTCCCCGACGTCCTGCTCTCACGCGGGCAGTACCAGATGAAGCCCGAGCCGCCCTTCACCCTCGGCGCCGACGTCGCGGGCGTCGTGGCCGCGCTCGGTCGGGGCGTCACCGGACTCGAGGTCGGCCAACGCGTCGCCGGCGTCATCCCGCACGGCGGGGCTGCCGAGTACGCGGTCCTGCCGGCCGACTGGGTCTTCCCGCTGCCCGGGATCCTCACCTTCACCGAGGGTGCAGCGTTGGGCATGAACTACCTGACCGCCGACTTCGTCCTGCACCGACGCGCACAGGTGCGCCCGGGGGAGACCGTCTTGGTCCACGGCGCAGCGGGTGGGGTCGGGACCGCCACGATCCAGGTCGCGAAGGCGATGGGTGCCGAAGTGATCGCGGTGGTCTCCACCCAGGAGAAGAGCGTCGTCGCGCGGGCCGCCGGTGCTGACCACATCCTGTTCACCGACGGCTTCCTCAACGGCGTGAAGTCGCTGACCGAAGGCCGCGGCGTCGACGTCGTGGTGGACGTCGTCGGAGGAGAGGTCTTCACCGACTCCCTGCGCGCGCTGGCCCAGTACGGCCGACTCGTCGTGGTGGGGTTCGCCGCCGGCCAGGGCATCCCGGAGGTGAAGGTCAATCGGCTCCTGCTCAACAACATCGACGTCCGCGGAGCCGGGTGGGGTGCCGCAGTGATGACCACGCCGGGCGCGATGCAGGAGCAGTGGGCCCGGATCGAGCCGATGATCGATTCCGGCGTCGTGCGTCCGCCGATCAGTGCGGTGCACCAGCTCGACGACGTCGCCCACGGGTTGTTGGAGATCGACGAACGTCGAGCGGCCGGGAAGGTCGTCCTCGCCGTCCGCTGATGCACCAGTCACAAGTGCTGTCGAAACGGTCGTTTCGCAGCACTTGTGACTGATGCGCGAGGGGTGGAGCCCCGGTTCACAGGCTCCTCACAGCAACAGCACAGTGCAGGGAATGACACCCGCGGGATGATCGAGTCATGAACGTCGATGCTCCCCTGACGCGACCCGACGGCAGCCCCATGCGCGTCCTCGTGGTCGACGACGAGGTCAACCTGACCGAACTGCTCTCCATGGCCATGCGCTACGAGGGCTGGGACGTCACCGCCGCCCACACCGGCACCGAGGCCGTCACCGCCGCATCGCACACCCGTCCCGACGCGGTCGTGCTCGACATGATGCTCCCCGACTTCGACGGCCTCGAGGTGATGCGTCGGATCCGTCAGGAGCAGGACGTCGCCGTCCTCTTCCTCACCGCGCGCGACGCGGTCGAGGACCGGATCGCCGGACTCACCGCCGGCGGCGACGACTACGTCACCAAGCCGTTCAGCCTGGAAGAGGTCGTGGCCCGAGTCCGCGCGCACCTGCGTCGTGGCGGTGTCGCCCGGGTGGCGGAGTCCGCGGTGCTCCGGGTCGGCGACCTCGTCCTCGACGAGGACTCCCACGAGGTGTTCCGCGGTGGCGACGAGATCCGGCTGACCGCCACGGAGTTCGAGCTGTTGCGCTACCTCATGCGCAACCCGCGTCGGGTGCTGAGCAAGGCCCAGATCCTCGACCGGGTCTGGAACTACGACTTCGGCGGCCAGGCCAACGTCGTCGAGCTCTACGTCTCCTACCTGCGCAAGAAGATCGAGGCCGGACGCGAACCGATGATCCACACCGTGCGCGGTGCCGGGTACGTCCTCAAGCCCGCCGCCGGTACTGAGGCCTGACGTGCGCGGCCCCGGCTGGGTGCGTTCCCCGTCCCTCACGGTCCGGCTCACCTCGGCCGTGGTCGCGGTGGTCGCGGCGGTCTGCGTCCTGCTGACCACCCTGACGACGTCGGCGGTCGGCGCGCTGCTCACCGACCGCCTCGACCGGGACCTGACGGCGTCGCACGCCCGAGCGGTCAAGGCCCTGCAACGTCGTGTCCCGGTGCTGCCCACCGACGAGCCGCGGCCCGCTCCGCCGGAGATCCGCGAGGTCCGTGGCCAGGTTGCCGGGACCCTGACGGCCTACTTCGTCGGCGACGCCGGTCAAGGACGTCGGATCGGCGACGACGGCACGGACGAGACGCTCGACGCCGCCGCCTTGACTGCTCTGCGCGAGGACACCGGCGGTGCCGGCGAGGTCGCGCACTCGGTCAAGATCGGCGACCTCGGCCAACACCGGGTGCTGAGCACCGCCCTGGGTGACCTCACCCTTGTGACCGCCCTGCCGACGTCGTCGGTGGACGAGACCGTGGGCAGCCTGGTGGGGTGGGGCTGGCTCTTCGCAGGGCTCGGGACGCTGCTCGCCGGAGGGACCTCTGCCCTGGTGGTGCGTCGCCAGTTGAGCCCGCTGCGTGAGGTTGCCGCGACCGTGCACACCGTCACCGCGCTCGACCTCACCAGCGGCGAGGTGGAGGTGCCGCGCGTCCCCGCGCACCTGGTCGCGATCACCGATGAGGTCGGCCAGGTCGCCCAGGCCCTCGACGCCGTGCTGGGTCACGTCGACGAGGCGCTGGAGGTGCGGCACCGCAGCGACCAGCAGGTGCGCCAGTTCGTGGCCGACGCCTCCCACGAACTCCGTACGCCGCTCGCGACGGTGCGTGGCTACTCCGATCTCGCGCTGCGCGAGGGCGCTGACGACGAGACGAAGAACCGGGCGCTCGACAAGGTCCGCACGGAGTCGTTCCGGATGAGCGGCCTGGTCGAGGACCTCCTGCTCCTGGCCCGTCTCGACCAGGGTCGGCCGCTGGACCGAGCCGAGGTGGACCTCACCCATCTGGTCCTCGAAGGGGTCGCCGATGCCCAGGTCACCGCGCCGTCGCACCGCTGGCGGATGGAGCTCTCCGACGAACCCGTCACCGTCCCCGGCGACGCGGCCCGTCTGCACCAGGTGCTGACGAACCTGCTGGTCAACGCCTCGCGCCACACCCCTGAGGGCACCACGGTCACCACGACGGTCGGGGCTGCAGAGACGTCGGGCCAGGTGGTCCTGAAGGTTCACGACGACGGCCCCGGCATCGCTCCCGAGGTGATCGGGGACGTCTTCGAACGCTTCACCCGCGGCGACTCCGCCCGCACCCGTGCCTCCAGCGGTGCCGGTCTGGGACTCTCGTTGGCACGCTCGATCGTGCGCGCCCACGGCGGTGACCTCACCGTCGAGTCCCGCCCGGGCAGTACCTGTTTCACTGCCACACTTCCGGCTGCCTGACCCGGACCCTGGGAACGAGCGACGACGGGCCACTTCATCTGCCAAGGTGGACGCGGTGCACCGCTGGAGGGGCGGTGCGTCGACACACGGGAGGTGCGCAATGACCGGACTGCTTGAACTGGACGACGAACGGACTGCCGTGGCTGGCCCGGAACGCGATCCCCGACGGGTGGTGGGGGCTGCGGTGCTCGCCTTCGCCGTGGCCCTGGTGGTCGTGATCGGTGGGTGCTGGCTGGCGTGGTCGGTGCTGGCCGGGGACGACGCAGGGCCGGGCGGGGAGAGCGGTCCGTCCCGCGCCGACCTCGTCGCACCGGAGGGCGCGGGCCCGATCCACGTCCCGGTGACGCCGCCCGAGGCAGCGTCGACGTCGGAGGAGGCCGTGTTCGCGCTCACCGTCGAACGTCGTCCCGGCGACGTCGGTGGGGAATGGTCCCCGGAGTGGGTCGCCCGCTACGACGTCACCCTCGACGGGTTCGACGACGAGGTGCAGGTGGTGCAGTGGGCCGAGGCCCCGAAGGTCGGTGACGAGTGCGCCTCCTCGACCACCCCGTTGCTGACCTGGTCGGTGGACACCACGTTCGTGGCGATCTGCAGCGACACCCTCGCCGAGGAGGCTCCGCTGCTGGAGTACTTCGCCGACGTGGAATGGACCTCCGACCTCGACCGGGTCGACTGGTTGCGCGACTGACGTCGTCCGCGTCGTGTCGGAGGCGGCGGCTAGTGTGACGACCGTGACGATCCTCGACGACGCCCGCGACGGCATGAACCTCGACATTCGCCCCACCGACGACCTGTTCGGTCACGTCAACGGCACGTGGCTCGACACCGAGGAGATCCCCTCGGACCGTTCCAGCTGGGGCCCGTTCGTGACGCTCGCCGACCGTGCGGAGGCGCAGGTCAAGGAGATCATCCTGGCGCTCGCCGACGGCAGCACCGAGCCGGTCGCGACTGACCCGGCCGCGCTGGAGGACGCCCGCAAGATCGCAGCCCTCTACTCCACCTTCATGGACGTCGAGGCCGTCAAGGCGGTCGGCACCTCCCCGCTGACCCCGTGGCTGACCAAGATCGACGCCCTTTCCTCCACCGACGAGCTGTGGGCCCTGCTGGGGGCGTGGGAGCGCGTCGGCGGTGGCGGCCTGTTCGGCTCCTACGTCGACACCGACTCCAAGCAGTCGGACCGCTACGTCCTCAACATCACCCAGTCCGGCCTCGGCCTGCCCGACGAGTCGTACTACTCCGACGAGAAGTTCGCCGAGACCCGCGAGAAGTACGTCGCCTACCTGGCGAAACTCTTCGCGCTGGCCGGTCTGCCCGACGCGGACGCCCAGGCCGCCGAGGTCCTCGCCGTCGAGACCCGTCTCGCGCAGGGGCACTGGGAGCGCGCCGAGACCCGCGACGTCCAGCGCACCTACAACCTGCTGACCCGCACCGAGCTCGACGCGCTCGCCCCCGCCGTGGGCTGGGGCACCTGGATCGACGCCCTGGCTGCGTCCCCGGCCGCCGGCGCCGACGCGATCATCGCCGAGGTCGTCGTGCGTCAGCCGTCCTACCTGGAGCACCTCTCCGGCGTCGTCGCCGCGGAGCCGGTCGACTACTTCAAGGCCTACCTGCGCGCCAAGGTGCTGCGTTCCACCGCCGCGTACCTGACCGACGACTTCGTCGAGACCAACTTCGACTTCTACGGCCGCACCCTCTCGGGCACTCCCGAGATCCGCGAGCGCTGGAAGCGTGCCGTCTCGTTCGTCGAGGGTGCCGTCGGCGAGGCCGTGGGCCGCGAGTACGTCGCGCGCCACTTCCCGCCGCGTTCCAAGGAGTTGATGGACGAGCTCGTCGACAACCTCCTCAAGGCCTACCGCGTCTCCATCGAGGCCCTCGACTGGATGACCGAGGAGACCAAGGAGAAGGCGTACGCGAAGCTCGCGACGTTCCGCCCCAAGATCGGCTACCCGGAGAAGTTCCGCGACTACTCCGCGCTCGAGGTCGTCGAGGGCGACCTCGTGGCGTGTGTCCGCAACGTCTCCGCGTTCGAGACCGACCGTGAGCTCGCCAAGATCGGCGCGCCGGTCGACCGCGACGAGTGGTTCATGCTCCCGCAGACCGTCAACGCCTACTACAACCCCGGCACCAACGAGATCTGCTTCCCCGCCGGCATCCTGCAGCGTCCGTTCTTCGACGCCGACGCCGACCCGGCCGAGAACTACGGCGGCATCGGTGCCGTCATCGGTCACGAGATCGGCCACGGCTTCGACGACCAGGGCGCCCAGTACGACGGCGAGGGCAACCTCAACGACTGGTGGACCGCCGCCGACAAGACCGCCTTCGAAGCGAAGTCGAAGAAGCTCGTCGAGCAGTACGACGCGTTCTCCCCCCGCGCCCTGCCGGAGGAGAAGGTCAACGGCCAGCTCACCGTCGGCGAGAACATCGGCGACCTCGGCGGCCTCACCATCGGCTACAAGGCCTACCTGCTCTCGCGCGGCGAGGAGGAGCCCACCGACGAGGAGAAGCGCAAGGTCTTCCTCAACTGGGCCTACGTGTGGCGCACCAAGCGTCGCAAGGAGCTCGACCTGCAGTACCTCACCGTCGACCCGCACTCCCCGCCGGAGTTCCGCGCCAACATCGTCCGCAACCTCGACGAGTTCCACGACCTCTTCGGCACCCAGCCCGGCGACGGGCTGTGGTTGGACCCCGAGGACCGCGTCCGGATCTGGTGACGACCTCTTCATGAACAGCACCAGCGAGAGCCCCGTGGACGCCGCGATCAGCGTCCGCGGGGCTCGCCGCACGTACGAGCTCGAGGACTTCTCCCACCTCGTCGCCCTGCACGACGTCGACCTCGAGGTGAAGGCAGGTTCCTTCGTCTCCGTCATCGGGCCTTCGGGCTGCGGGAAGTCGACGCTGTTGCGCGCCGTCGGCGGCCTGGAGCCGTTGGAGTCGGGCGAGGTGCGCGTCTGCGGCCGCACCCCGAAGGAGGTCGCGTCGGCGAAGGGGTTCGGGTTCGTCCCGCAGACACCGTCGTTGCTGCCGTGGCTCAGCGTCCTCAAGAACGTCACCGTCGCGCAGAAGGTCAACCGCAAGCACAACCGCACCCCTGCCCCCGACCTCGAGCACCTGCTGCGGGTCGCCGGGCTGGGGGAGGCGATGCACAAGCTGCCGCGCGAGCTGTCGGGCGGGATGCAGCAGCGCACCGCGATCGTGCGGGCCTTCGGTCTGCGGCCCGACGTGATGCTGATGGACGAGCCGTTCAGTGCGCTCGACGAGTTCACCCGCGAGACCCTCCAGGGCCAGCTCCTCGACCTGTGGGCCGAGACCCGCTGCACGGTCCTGTTCGTCACCCACTCGATCTCCGAAGCGGTGCGCCTGAGCGACCAGGTGGTCGTGATGGCGCCGCGTCCGGGCCGCGTCGTCGACGTCATCGACGTGGACCTGCCACGCCCGCGCGACGCCGACCTGCTCAAGTCCCCTGAGTTCCATGCCGTCGAGGCCCGGGTGCGTGACAGCCTCTGGGCCGCGTTCGACGAGGTCCCCCCGCCCGTCACCCAACGAGGACGCGTCTGATGCCCGCCTTCGAACGCGCACCGGTCACGACCCCCGACGACGAGGCGTGGCCCTCGGCGCGGGTCGCCGCCGACCCGGCTGCCGTACGACGTCTCAAGCTGCAGCGCCGACTGGCACTGCTGCACCCCAAGTTCTGGCTCCCGTTCACGGTGCTGCTGGTCGCTCTCGGCTTCGCCTGGAACGCTGCCGCAGAACAGTGGCCCTACCTGCTGCCGCCGCTCGGCGACGTCGCCCAGGTGCTCACCGAGCAGCCCGGCTACTTCGCCGAGAACGCCGGGATGACGCTCCTCGAAGCGGTCCTGGGGCTGCTGATCGGGTTCGTCGCCGCGACCTCGCTGGCGGTGCTGGTGAGCGAGTCACCGCTGGCCAGGCGGGCCTTCATGCCGTTCGCGGTGGTCCTCAACGTCACCCCGTTGGTCGCGATCGCGCCGGTGCTGGTGGTGGCGTTCGGGTTCGGGATGACGCCCAAGCTGGTGCTGACGTCGTTGATCTGTTTCTTCCCGATCCTGATCAACACCTCGGTGGGTCTGCGTGCGGTGTCGCGGCAGACGTTGCAGGTCTTCGCCTCCATGGACGCCTCGCGCTGGGAGGTGCTGCGCCACGTCCGGATCCCCGGCGCGCTGCCGTACGTCTTCGCGGCCCTGCAGATCGTCTTCCCGCTCTCGGTGATCGGTGCGGTGGTCGCCGAGCTCTCCGCGTCGGGATCGGCGTCGGGCCTGGGCACCACGATCACGGTGGCGTCCTCGATGAACCGGATGGCGACCGTCTGGGCGGCGATCTTCGTGCTCGCCGTGATGGGCGCGCTGATGCTGCTGGTGGTCACCTGGTTGGAGAAGAAGGTGCTGTTCTGGCGCGAGCCGGACGAGTGGTGACGTCCGCCCACGCAGGTGGGGGATCGCGCCGTCGTCGGTAGCAGGTATTTTTCCGGTAACGACCGTGCCTGCGGTCGACCGTCTCGAGGAGAACCCCATGGCTTCGCGCCCCCGTACGTCCGGCCTGCGCCGCACCTTCGCCGCTCTCGGCGCCGTCGCGCTCCTCGGCGGGCTGGCCGCCTGTGGCTCCGACGACGAGCCGGAGGCCGGCGAACGCGGCTCCGCGATCTCGGCCGAGCGCTGCGCCGAGAACGAGGCAGCCGGCCCGGTCACCTACATGTCGAGCTACTACTGGCAGGCCTCCGCCTCGATCCTCGAGGTCATCGCCGCCGACAAGCTCGGCTACTTCAACGACCTCTGCCTCGACGTCGAGCTGCAGGCCGGCACCGACACCATCCAGGCCGCCAAGCTGGTCGCGTCGGGCAAGGTGTCGGTCGCCGCGATCAGCCAGCAGGACGTCATCACCAACAACGCCAACGGCATCAAGGTCACCGGCGTCTCCTCGTACTCCAACGCGGGTGCGGAGGTGCTGATCACCAACGACGACGTCACCGAGCTGAAGCAGCTCAAGGGCACCAAGCTCGGCCACAAGGGCTGGGTCCCGCTGAGCCTCACCGCGATGCTCGCCGAGAACGGGATCGACGCCGCCAAGGACGTCGAGCAGATCAAGGTCGGCTACGACCCCACCGTCCTGACCCGCGGCCAGGTCGACTCCCTCACCGGCTTCCTCTCCAACGACGTCCGCCAGCTCGAGGCGGCCGGCGAGAAGGTCACCGTCTTCAAGCCCGCCGACTTCGGCGTCGCCGACTCCCTCGGCGGTCTCGCGGTGAACCCGGAGTTCGCCGAGAAGCACCCCACCGCCGTGCAGGACTTCCTGCGCGCCGCGTTCAAGGCGTTCCAGTACTGCGCCGAGGACGCCCATGTCGACGAGTGCATCGAACTCCAGGGCGAGCAGGCCGGCGCCGAGTCCGACCCCGCCCACGAGAAGGGCGTGTGGACCACCGAGTCGAAGCTTGCTGCGGAGAACCCGCTGCCGGGCAAGTTCGGTTCCGTCGACCTCGACAACGTCGTGAAGATGGCCGCTCAGGTCGGCACCTTCGCCGGCCTCGAGGTCACCGCCGAGGAGGCCAAGAGCTACTTCGACCCGTCCTTCGGTGACGCGGTCGTCGATGACTCCGGCGCCGTGGTCTGGCCCGCTCCCTGATCCCTCACCGAGCCACCGCTGAGCCATCGCTGCCCTGCCGACGAACCCTCAGCAGGGCGCGTGAGCGCTCGTGCCACGACGGCCCGCCCACCCGTTCGGGTGGTGCGGGCCGTCGTGCCTCAGGGCTACGGTGGGAAGCATGGAGACCCCCCTCGGACCCGGTCGTTCAGCGGTGCCCTCTCCCGGGGACCCGGCGCACACCCAGTCCGGCCACCGGGTGCGTTTCGAGTGGGGCGGCCAGGGCGCTGCGACGGTGAAGGCGGACGTGGCCGTCGTCGTCGACGTGCTCTCGTTCACGACGTCGTTGACCGTCGCGGTCGAGCGCGGCATCGAGGTGTTTCCCTTCGAGTGGCGTGACTCCCGCGGCACCGAGCACGCCCTGCGCCACGGCGCGTCGCTGGCGGTGAGCCGGATCGAGGCGAAGGCCGACGCCCGCCACGTCTCGATCTCCCCGACCGCGATCAACCAGATGGAGGGCATCGAACGTCTGGTGCTGACCAGCCCGACGGGCGCCAAGGTCGCGTTCTCGTTGATCGACTCCAAGACCAAGGTGGTCGCGGCGAGCCTGCGCAACGCCGACGCGGTCGCCGACCACGTCGTGCGGGTCGCGGACGCGTTGGGACGCAAGCGTTCGGTGGTCGTGATCGCTGCCGGTGAGCAGTGGCCCGACGGCACACTGCGGCCCGGCGTCGAGGACCTGTGGGGTGCGGGCGCGGTGATCGCAGGTCTGGTGGAGCGTGGTCTCGACGACCTCTCGGTGGAGGCGCGCACTGCGCTGGCCGCCTACCTGGGCGTCGAGGACGGCATTCCGGACGCGATGCACCAGAGCGTCTCGGGCAAGGAACTGATCGAGCGCGGGTTCTCCGTCGACGTCGATCTCGCGGCGCAGGTCAACGTCTCCACCGTGGTGCCGGTGCTGCGCGGGGAGTCGTTCGTCCAGGCGCCCCAGTACTGAGGAGCCCGGACAGGGGATTGCCCTGCGTCGTTCGGGTCAGTCCAGCGGACGCGGCGGCAGCAGTGGCGCGACGGTGAAGCGCAGACCGGAGATGTCGGGGGCGATGTCGCCGCTCTCGGCCTCGGCGGCCAGCACCGCGGTCAGCGCGTCGGCGTAAGGGCCTTGGAACGAGACGGTGCCGTCCTCCAGGTCGGTGCAGACCACGAGGTGCGGGGCGTCGAGGTCCTGCACGCCCTCACGGACGAGGTTCTCGACCAGGAGCCGGTTGATCCGGGTGCGGGCGTCGTCGCCGGTGAGGTCGAAGGGATCGGCGAACGGCTGTCCGGTGTGGGGCTGACCCGCGTGGGGGAGGGCAGATTCGCTGGAGGCATCGAAGAACATGTGGGCTTCCGGTTCGGGGGGTAACCGTGGGGCGCGGGACCTTCCCGCACGGAAGAGACGCGAGCATTCCGTGGGTATGACGTGGAAAATCGGAAGAAGTTCAACGAGCAACCACAGTGGCCTGCCCACTACGCTCGTTCCATGACCACTCCTGCTCAGCCCGCACGTTTCGACGACGCTGTCGTGACCGGTGTCATCAGCCACATGAACGGCGACCACCTCGAGGACTCCCTCGACATCGTCCGCGCCTACGGCCAGCCCGACGCCACTGCCGCCTCGATGACCGACCTCGACACCGTCGAGGGTGTCTGGACGGCCGTCGTCGACGGTGCCGACGTCGAGGTCCGCGTCCCGTGGCCCGGCTCGCCGCTCACCGAGCGTCCCCAGCTCCGCGTCGCCGTCGTCGAGCTGCACACCGCGGCCCGCGAGAAGCTCGGCCTGCCGCCGGTCGCTCCGCACTGATCCTCTGACGACCTCTGAGGTGGAGGATCGCTGTCAACTGGTGACAGTGATCCTCCACTCCAGACAGGTCAGTTCGGTTCACAGCGGGGACAGCGGCGTACTGCCCCGGTCCAGCCGCGCGCCCGCAGCAACTCGGCCACCGTCCTGGCGGTCCGACACGGGTGCCCCACCACCTGACCCCAGCCGACCCGCACGGTGACGTGCCCGGCCAGCAGTGCCGACGTGTCCCGTTCGAGGTCGCGGAACCGGTCGTGCGTCGAGGAGTGGTGGGCGCGACCGTCCAGTTCCACCACCACCCGCTCGTCGCGGTGCACCACGTCGTGCCGTGCCCGCAGACCTTCCAGGCGGGCCTGACGTTCGCCCCGCGGTAGTCCGTGAGCGCGTTCCACGTCGGTGAGGTAGCGAAGTTCCAGCACCGAGTCGGTGCCGTCGACGAGATCGCCCACGACGTCGGTGAGCAACCGTCGCCGACGCAGAGCCCGCCGTCGGGAGAGCTCGGCCCTCAGCCGTTCCGGCGTCGTGGTCCGGTTGCGCACGGCGTCGGCCAGCACCGCGATCGCCGTCAGCTCGTCGTGAGCCGTGGCGGCGACCTCCACGAGAGCCACCTCGGCCCGGACACGCGGGGGAGCGCCGTTCCACAGGACCAGCCCTTCGAGCCCGCTCACGCGGTGCACCCGGACACCGGACACCGAGTTCACACGTCGGGTCAGGTCGACTGCGACGTGCACCGGGCCAGAGGCACCCGCCCCGGCCGTCGTGGTCGGGGAGAGCGCTGAGGGTCCCCACAACGCGGCCGGGGCACCCAGCAGCACCGCAGCCCAGAGCCGTTGGCGGTGCGTCAGCGGCCCGTTGTGGTCGACCATCACGCCGGGGTGCACCCGGACGAGGTTGCGTCGACGCAGCAACCGTCGGACGTCGTTCTCGGTGAGGCCGCCCGCGAGGAGTTGGCGTCGTGACACCACCCCGTCCTGACGTCGCAGATGCTCGTGCGGAGTCATGCGGGGATCTTTGCGGAAGTGGAGTGGCCAGCGCTGATGCCCTGTGGACGAGTGCTCCGGGTGGAGGATCGCTGTCACCTGGTGACAGCGATCCTCCATGAGCGGGAGGGGTCCGGCTCGCAGACCCCTCCCGCTGAGCCCGCTGCGCCTAGGATTCGGCCCGTCCAATGTTTTCAGGGAGGAGCAGCCCATGGCTGTCAGTCTGTCCAAGGGCGGGAACGTCTCGCTCACCAAGGAAGCCGGAGCCGACGGCCTGCGTCGCGTCTCGGTGGGCCTCGGATGGGACGTCCGCACCACCACCGGGGTCGACTTCGACCTCGACGCCTCAGCACTCGTCTGCGGTGAGAACGGCCGCGTCGTCAACGACGAGCACTTCGTCTTCTACAACAACCTTCAGACGCCGGACGGCCTCGTGCGCCACGCCGGCGACAACCGCACCGGCGCCGGTGACGGTGACGACGAGGTCGTCGAGGTGGACCTCGCCGACCTGCCCGCCACGATCTCCCGCGTGGTCTTCCCGGTCTCGATCCACGACGCCGACGGCCGCGGCCAGAGCTTCGGTCAGGTGACCAACGCGTTCATCCGCGTCGTCAACCTGGAGAACGACGTCGAACTGACCCGCTACGACCTCTCCGAGGACGCCTCCACCGAAACCGCCATGGTCTTCGGCGAGCTGTACCGCCACGGCACCGAGTGGAAGTTCCGGGCCGTCGGCCAGGGCTACGCCTCGGGCCTCGCGGGCATCGCCACCGACTACGGCGTGAACGTGGGCTGACCAGATGATCTTCAAGACCTTCGGCTGGTCCTTCGCCGTCACGGTGGTCGGCCTCGTCGCCGCCTTCCTGTACGGCGGCCCCACCGCGATCGCGATCGCGACGATCCTCATCATCCTCGAGGTGTCGCTGTCGTTCGACAACGCAGTGGTCAACGCCCGCGTGCTGACCAAGATGTCGCACGCCTGGCGCAAGATCTTCCTCACCGTCGGCATCGTGATCGCCGTCTTCGGCATGCGACTGCTGTTCCCGCTGGTCGTCGTCGGTGTCACCGCCAAGATGAACCCGATCGACGCGTGGAGCCTGGCCATGGAGAAGGGCGACCCCGACGTCCCCGGAACCTACGGCTACATCCTCAACGAGGCGCACCCCTCGATCGCCGCGTTCGGCGGCATGTTCCTGCTGATGATCTTCCTGAACTTCTTCTTCGAGCAGGGCAAGGAGCACCACTGGTTCGGCCCGGTCGAGCGCTTCATGGAGAAGTTCGGCGTCCTCGACGGCGCTGCCGTCATCGTCGCCCTGGCGACGCTGCTGGGCTTCGGCCTGACGTTCGCCGACCACACCCGCGACGTCCTCGTCTACGGCGTCATCGGCATCCTCACCTACCTGCTGGTCAACGGCATGGGCGAGCTCTTCAACGCCGAGCCCGAGGGCGACGAGGAGATCGAGGGCTCCACCGGCGAGCTGATCCTGGCCACCGGCAAGGCCGCGTTCTTCATGTTCATGTACCTCGAGGTCCTCGACGCGTCGTTCTCGTTCGACGGCGTGATCGGTGCCTTCGCGATCACCTCCGACCCGGTGATCATCGCCATCGGTCTCGGTGTCGGTGCCATGTACGTGCGTTCGCTGACGATCTACCTCGTCAACAAGGGCACGCTCAACGACTACGTGTACCTGGAGCACGGCGCGCACTGGGCCATCGGCGCCCTGGCCGTCCTGCTGCTCTTCACGATCGGGCACCACATCCCCGAGGTCGTCACCGGCCTGATCGGCGTCGGTTTCATCGCCGCCGCGTTCGGGTGGAGCGTGCGCCACAACAAGCTGCACCGCGACGACGAGGTCTCCTCGGAGCCCGAGCCCGAGCTCGCCGGAGTCTGAACCACTCCTGTCCGCCACGAGCGGGCGCTGCACCACTTCCTGCGCGGGTGGGGCCGGGGCATCCCGGCCCCACCCGCGCAGGTTTCGTTACCCTGTTCGGGCCGGCGACGTAGCCTGCCCGCCACGAACCACGACCACTGCGACAGGGGTGTCATGCAGGACCTGAAGGCGATGGTTCAGCGAGACCTGGACCGGTTGAAGGACGCCTTCCTCGACCTTGACCGCATTCAGCGCCTCACCGCCGAACTCGTCAGCGACTACGCCCGCCTGCTGCCCGACCGGGCCCGCAGTTCCAGCCTCGTGCCGCGCCACACCCAGCTCGAGACCCGTGCCCACGGGCTCGTCGAGGAGTACCTGAACCTCGTCACGCAGTACGAGGACGTCGAGGCTCTGCGTCCTCCGCGTCTGCAGGAGGCCGGCAGTTCGTACCACCGCCTCGCGGAGCAGTTGGAGCAGGCCGCCGGCGATCTCGAACGCTTCCTCGACGGCGCTCAGAGCGAACTCTCCAAGGTCGGGGACCTGAAGTCGTCCTACGCGTCCACGCAGGCCCAGGCGGTCGCCGCACTCGACCGCGCCCACGCGGCGTGGCAGCACCTGCGTGACGTCGACGGTCTGGAGTCCCCGGACGCCGACCTCGCGTTCGCCCGTGCCCGGGTCGCCGCTCGCGCCGCGCAGGCCTGGACGCCGCAGCAGCCGATCACCGTGCTGGAGGACGCCGTCCGGCTGACGGTCGAGAACGCCGACGCGTGCGTCGAGGCAGCCCAGGCGTTCCCTGCGCAGGTGACGCGCCTGCGCACGCGCGCATCGAGCTTGCGGACCCGCCTCGCGGGCGTCGAGCACCGCACGGAGACCCGCGAGGAGAACATGGCGGCGCTGCGCCGTGAGTTCGCCTACGGCAACTGGGACGACATCCAGTTGACCCTGCAGGACGACCCGGTCGCCGGGGCGCGCGACGCGATCGCGCGCCTGGAGCAGGCCGTCGTCGTGGAGGACTGGGCCGCAGCCTCACAGGCCCGCGACGACGCCGAGTCCGAGCTCCGCAAGGCCGAGGCCCTGGTCGACGCCCCACGTCGTCGCCTGGAGGAGCTCCGGATGTTCCGTGCCGACCCCGAGGCCCGTGCCTCACGTGCGAGGTTCGCGTTGCGCGACGCCCAGTTGTTGGTCACCAGCGGTGACCCTGCCCGGCTGCGGACGTTCGGACCGCAGCTCGATGCGCAGCTCGCCCGGATCGACACCGCGCTGGCCGGTCTGGTGGGACGCAACCCCGACTTCCGGGCCTGCCTGCGCGACCTCGACGCGGTGGAGGAGGCGGTCGCGGGGATCGTTGCCCGTTACCGCTCGGCCCGCTGAACGTGCACAACGGCCCGCTCCCTCGTCGGGGGAGCGGGCCGTTGTGCGTACGGGTCAGAGGTACGGCGTGATCGCCGGCAGCAGCTGCTGGAACGTGCGGCCGTTGGCGATCGCACCGATCGCGGTCATCGACCAGCCAGCGCCGTCGCGCGAGACCTTCGACATGATCTGGGCGTTGTGGGTGCCCGAACCGGTGAGGTCGTAGCGCGCGATCTCCTGGCGGGTGGTCTCGTCGACCAGACGGCAGAAGGCGTTCTCGATCTGGGAGAAGTTCTGGCCGGTGAACGAGTTCACGACGAACACGATCTGCGCCACCGACGGCGAGACGCGGTCGAGGAAGACGGTCACGGACTCGTCGTCGCCGTCACCGTCACCGGTGAGGTTGTCACCGCTGTGCAGGACGGTGCCGTCCTTGCTCTTCAGCTGGTTGAACCAGACCTGGTCGAGGACGTTGCCCGCGGCGTCGTACATGACGGCGGAGGCGTCGAGGTCGATCGACTGGGACTTCACGCCGCCGAAGAACCCCTTCTTCTTGACGGCGTCCCACCCCAGGCCCATGCGGACGTGGGTGAGGGTGCCGCCGTCGTTCTTCTTCAACGAGACGGACTGGCCCTTGGCGAGGGAGACGGACATGGGTGCTCCTGGAGGATCGTGGTTCGGTGCGGTGGGTGGCGGTCGCGGTGCGGGTCAGCCGAGGCGGACGCCGTGGTCGGTGACGATCCCGACCAGGCCGGAGGCGTAGCCCTGGCCGACGGCACGGAACTTCCACTCGGCGCCGTGGCGGTAGACCTCACCGAAGAGCATCGCGGTCTCCAGGGAGGCGTCCTCGGAGAGGTCGTAGCGGGCCAACTCCTCGTTGTTGTCGCGGTTGACGACGCGCACGTAGGCGTTGCGGACCTGGCCGAAGCTCTGGCCGCGGGACTCGCCCTCGTGGATGGTGACGGCGACGACGATCTTCGCGACCTCGGCGCCGAGGGCGTTCAGGTCGACCTCGATCGACTCGTCGTCACCGTCGACCGCGCCGTCACGGACGTCGCCACTGTGGCGCACGGCGCCGTCGGGGGTCGCGGTCTGGTTGTAGAAGACGAAGTGCTGGTCGGAGACGACCTTGCCGTCCTCGCGGCACACCAGGGCGGAGGCGTCGAGGTCGAACTCGGTGCCCGTGGTGGTGCGGGCGTCCCATCCGAGACCCACGGTGATGTTGGCCAGGGTCGGAGCGAGCTTGGTGAGGCTGACGTTCCCGCCCTTGGACAGAGAGACCGGCATGTTTCCCCCGATAGGAGTCGTGGTGCCCGGGCGCAGAAGTCAGGTGGCCGCGGGTGGCGATTGGGTCACCCGGATCTTACAGAGGGGTGCGGAGGCCAATGGCAGACTTCCAGCGGGGCTTCCATCGGGGAAGCGCGATCTCCGGGAGTGTTCTTGTCGTCTGCTGCGTTGTCGCCGATCGCCCGATGGGTCGCGGACCGTCTCGACATCACCGTCACGGAGGCCGAGCCCGTCGACGGACACCGTTTCACCGACCTCTTCGGGTTCGCGCTGCGTCGCAACCCCAAGCGCGCGCACCTGCTGGTCTCGACCGTGCTGGGCAAGCACCTGCCGGCCGCTCCGGAGGCGGTCCTGGGCAGCGGCCACACCCTCGGGGAGCGGGTCCGGGACCTGCTCGGTGAGGCGACGTCGGGCGCCGTCGTCCTCGGTTTCGCGGAGACGGCGACCAGCCTGGGGCACTGCGTCGCCGACAGCCTGGACGCCACCTACCTGCACACCACGCGCCGCGACGTGCCGGTGCCCAGCAGCGTGGGGGCCTTCGAGGAGGGCCACAGCCATGCCACCACGCACCTCGTGCTGCCCGAGGACCCGTCGCTGCTGCACGGCACCGGGCCGCTGGTGCTGGTCGACGACGAGCTCTCCACCGGCTCCACGGCGATCAACTTCATCACCCAGTTGCACGCCTACCGTCCGCGCGAGACCTACGTGATCGCCTCCCTCGTGGACGTCCGGACCGCCGCGGACCGGGCCCGTCTGGCGTCCTTCGCCGCCTCGCTGGGGGCACGCGTCGAGGTGGTCGCGCTGGCCGCCGGCGAGGTCGAGGTCGCCGACGGCGTCCTGGAACGCGGCCAGGAACTCGTCGCCGAGCACGCCGGCGCCGCCGGGATCCCGATCACCACACCTGCCGTCCCTGCCGAGGGTCGCGTCGTGCGGATCACCGCACCGTGGCCCGGGGGAGTCCCCGACGGTGGCCGGCACGGCTTCACGCCCCAGCACCGGGCCCGTCTGGACGCTGCCCTGGGCGACGTGGTCGCACCGGTCGTCTCCGCGCTCACCGAGGCCGGCGTCGGGGCAGGTGCTCCGGTCCACGTCCTGGGCCACGAGGAGTTGATGTACGTCCCGCTGCGGGTCGCCGACACGCTCGCCGTCACCACCGGGGTGCACGCCACGTTCTCCTCCACGACGCGTTCACCGGTGCTGCCGGTCGACGACGACGGGTACGCGATCCGCAACGCTCTCGTCTTCCCGTCCCATGACGACCCGTCCGACGGTGCTGGCGTGCGCTTCGCCTACAACCTGCTCGGCGCCGGTGCCTCCCAGCGCTTCGACGCTGTGGTGCTGGTGGTCGACGACGTCGCCGACACCGACGCCCTGCACGCCGAGGGTGGTCTCGTGGCGCAGCTGCGTCAGGTGACGCCGGTGGTCGTCGTCCTCACCGTCCCGTCGTGGCGTCCCGGCCCGGAGCCGTTGCGCGGCCCGACGTTCGGTTCCTACGCCCCGGACGACGTCGCGTGGCTGCTCACCGACCTCTCCCATGCTGCGCTGGAGGCTCCCACCGAGGAACGCGAGGAGGCCGTCCAACGCGGCGGCGCCCACTACTCGGAGTCGCTGCCGGTGGAGTACCAGCCCAGCGCGCAGTACCGCGAGGCCTACGCCAAGGCACTCGACCTCGGCGCCGCCAGGGTCGCCGCGGCGGTCGGCACCCTGGCCGAACTGGTGCTCCGTGAGCGTGCCGGCCGGGTGCCGGTGCTGGTCTCGTTGGCCCGCGCCGGGACCCCGGTCGGGATCCTGCTGCGCCGTTGGTACGGCCGGTTCCACGACGTCGCACCGGCCCACCACGCGGTCTCGATCGTGCGGGGGCGCGGCATCGACGTCGAGGCGTTGCGCTGGATCGCACACCACCACGACCCGGCCGACGTCGTCTTCGTCGACGGCTGGACCGGCAAGGGGGCGATCGCCCGCGAACTGACCGCTGCGCTGGAGGTCGCCAACGCCGAGCTCGGCACCGCGTTCGGCGCGGACCTCGCGGTGCTCGCCGACCCCGGCCACTGCACTCGCCTCTTCGGCACCCGTGACGACTTCCTCATCCCCTCGGCCTGCCTCAACTCGACCGTCTCGGGGCTGGTCTCGCGGACCGTGCTCAACCGCGACCTGATCGGTCCGGGCCAGTTCCACGGCGCGAAGTTCTACGCCGACCTCGCTGCCCAGGACGTCTCCGAGGAGTTCCTGACGACGGTCGAGTCCTGGTTCGACGACGTCCGGGACCAAGCCGTCGCCCAGGCCGCCGCGCTGCACGCCACCGACCGCACGCCCACGTGGGCGGGCTGGGCCGCGGTCGAGGAGATCGCACAGGAGTGGAGCATCGGCTCGGTCAACCTCGTGAAGCCCGGCGTCGGGGAGACCACTCGGGTGCTGCTGCGTCGTGTCCCGTGGAAGGTGCTCGTGAGCCCCACCGCCGGTGACGACCTCGCGCACGTGCGGGCCCTGGCCGCCGAACGCGGCGTCGAGGTGCTGCCGGTGGAGGGACTGCCGTACGCCTGCGTCGGGCTGATCCATCCACTGCACACCCCCGGTGCCACCGGTGCGGACGGCCGAGCGGTGCAGCCGTCGTGACGTCTCCCGTCGTGGCTGGGTCCGTGGTGGCTGGGGCCGTGGTGGTCGTCGCCTCCGACCTGGACCGGACGCTGATCTTCTCGCGCCGCTCCGGAGGCCACACCGGGGTGGCGGTGAAGGACGTGGAGACCTACCGCGACGCCCCGATCTCGTTCGTGACCCCGCGCGCCCATGACGACCTCGCCGCGCTCGCCGCATCGGGCCGGTTCGTGCCCGTCACCACCCGCACCGTCGAGCAGTACCGACGGATCCGGCTGCCCGGCCCCACCCCGCCGCTGGCCCTCTGCGCCAACGGCGGCCGCCTGCTGGTGGACGGGGTCGAGGACGAGGCGTGGAGCCGTCGCGCGTCGTCGTCGGCGTCGTCGTCGGGGGAACCGTTCGGCGCGGTGTGGGAGTGGTTCGCAGCGGCCTGCCTCGACGCCGCGGGGGAACCCCACGCCTTCGTCTCCAGTTTCCGCGCGGTGGAGGACCTCTTCGTCTACGCCGTCGCGCACGAGGCGTGGCCGCAGAGTTGGATCGACGAGGTCGGTGCTCGCGTGCTGCAGGCCGGCTGGTCGTTCTCGGTGCAGGGACGCAAGGTGTACGCCGTCCCGTCCGGTCTCTCGAAGGGAGCCGGGGTGACAGCCCTGCGTGAGCTGCGCCCGGACGTCTTCGGCGACGGCTCCGGGACGGCGACGCTGGTCACCGCGGGGGACTCCTGGCTGGACCGGACGCTGCTCGAGGTCGGGGACGTGGCGTGGACGCCGCGTGGTTCGGAACTGCACCGAGCCGGCTTCTCCCTCGCCACACTGCGGGTCACGGCCGAGGAGGGTTTCGCTGCGGGTGAGGAACTGGCGTCCGCCTTCGCGTCTGCGGTGTGCGGGCTCCGCTCCTGACGCCCACGAGCACGTCGCCCGAAGCAGCAGGCCCCCACCGCGTCATGCGGTGGGGGCCTGCTGCTTCACGGCCGGAGAGCCGCCAGGGTCACTTCTTCGTCTTCTTCTTGGGAGTGGCCTTCTTGGGGGCAGCCTTCTTCTTGGCGGCCTTCTTCTTCGGCACCGACTTCTGGGTCGGCGTCGTGATGGTGATCTTCGAGGCGCCGACGCGGTCCTTGATGGAACCCGTGACGCGGACGGTGGTCTCCTTCGCGCGCGTCTTGTAGGGCGCGATCAGGACGATCTTGGTGACGCCGACGGCCTTGCCGACGCCACGGATCTTCTGCTGGCCGTAGACGAGCGTGAACTCCTCGCGCGAGGCCAGGCCGGAGATCGTCACGGTGAACTTCTTGGTGCGGCCGACCTTCTTCTTCGTCGTCACCTTCAGCTTCTTGGGCGGAAGGAGCACGTCGACGGTCACGGACGCGGTGGTGGCGCCGTTGGCGTTGGTGGCCGTCACGACGTAGGTGTGGCGGCCGACGCCCGGCTTGCGGGTCGAGGCGCCGATGGCCTTGACCGTGGTGTCGCTCCAGGACGCGTTGACGGAGGTGGCCGACTTGCTGGTCCAGCTCACGATGACGCGCTTGCCCTTGCGGATCGAGGTGGCGCTGGTCTTGAGGACGAGGTCGGGAGCCAGAGCGTTGGCGACCGGCGCGGTCTTCCAGACCTCGGTCTCCTCGGCGTAGCCCTTGCGGAAGAACTCCGCGGTGGCGGTGAGGACGAAGGACTCGTCCTCGGGGGTCGCGACGTAGGTCGAGCCGACGCCGACGACGGTGTCACCGCGACGCCAGGTCACCAGCACCGTGGAGGCGGTGGGCTTGGCGGTGGTGGTGGCCACCAGGGTGTGGCCGACCTTCGCGGTGCCGGAGACGATCAGGTCGGTGGAGGTGAACGCCGAGACGATCACCGGGTCGCTGGGCGAGCTGGTGAAGACGAGGTCCTCGTAGCCGGCCAGGGAGTGTGTGGTGACCAGCCGAAGCGTCTTGCCGAGCAGCTCCGAGGTCAGCGTGATGGTGCGTCCGGTCGCGACCGTGGCGTTGTCGGCCGTCCAGCGGTAGCTGACGTCGACCGACGACGAGTGCGCGGTGCCGGGGACGGCCGTCAGCTTGGTGCCGGCGATCGCCTCGCCCTTGATGGTCGGCGCGGTGCCGGTCAGCGTGCCCTTCGCGACGACGCCGGCCGTCGCGGTCTCGGTGCGGTCCGCGAACCCGTTGAGGGTCGCGGTCGCGGACAGCGTGATGGTCTTGCCGGCCAGGGCCGGGGTCAGCTGGAGGATCGAGTCCGTGGCCCCGGCGATCGCGATGCCGTTGGCCTTCCACTGCAGCTTCACCGAGCCGGCGGGGGAGACGCTGTGGCGCGCGGTGAGAGTGCCGTCGACCCGCATCGCGCCGGAGACGTCGACGCTGAGGGAGTCGAAGGTTGCCTTCGCGACGGCCGCCGACATCGACGACGTCAGGGTGAGGTCGTTGTAGCCCGGGAGCGAGACGAGCGTGGTGAGCGTGATCCGCTTGCCGCTGTCCTCGGCGCGCACGGTGTAGGACGTGCCCGTGGCACCTTCGACGGCGACGCCGTTGACGCGCCACTGACGCGAGACGTCGGCGTCGGCGGACCAGACGGTGCCGCCGCTGATGGTGAGGACCTGACCGACGACGGCGGAGCCGGTGATGTTCGGCGCGGTGCCGGTCAGGGTGCCGTTGGCGACCACGCTGCTGGTGGCCTCGACGATCCGGTCGAGGTATCCCTCGAGCGACTGCGTGACGGTGACGGTGACGGTCTTGCCGGCGTCCTCGGGACGCAGCTTGAACGTGGTGCCGACGGCACCGGCGACGACCGCACCGCCCGAACGCCACACGTAGGAGAGGCGTCCGGCGGGGGTGCCGGTGCCGGTGTTGGAGACGCTGGCGGTGAGCGTCTGGTCGACCTTGGCGGTGAGCGTCTGGTCGACCTTGGCGGTGCCGGTGAGGCCGACGCGGAAGGTGGGCAGGTCACCGTTGGTGATGGTGGCGGTCTGCGTCGAGGTGCGCATCAGGTCGGCGTAGCCGTCGCGACGGTAGGTGACCGTCACGCTGAGGCGGGCGCCGAGGTCGCTGACCGTGGCGGTGTAGGTGCGCTTGTCGGCGCCGACGATCGGGGTGCCGTTGCGGTTCCAGACGTAGGAGGCCTCGGTGTTGACGTCCAGGGTCGGGATGGCTGCGGTCAGGACGCTGCCGATCGTGGCGGTGCCGCTGATCGTCGGGGCGGCCCAGTTCTGCAGGCCCTGGGAGACGGGGCCGACGGGCGCGGACTCGACGGCGCTGCTGGTGTAGCCGGCCAGGTTGCTGTCGATGCGGACCCAGACGTGCGCGCCGACGTGCGAACGGTCCAGCGTGAACGTGGAGCCGGTGGCGCCCTCGATCGCGGTGCCGTTGAGGTTGTTGTCGCGAGCGACGTACCACTGGTAGCCCACGCGTGCGGAGACCGGAGTGCGCGTCACTTCGGCGGTGAGGACCTCGCCGGCCGCAGGGGAGCCCTTGATCACGGCGGTGACGGCGATGTCGCCGGGGACGACGGGCCCGGTGGGCGTCGCGTCGATCTCGAGGGTCTCGAAGTTGTTGAGGGTGTGCGTGGCGCGGATGGTGACCCGCTTGCCGATGTCGTCGGGGCTGGGGGTGTAGCCCAGCGCGGTGCCGGCTGCGCCCTCGACAGGGGTGCCGTCGACGTACCACTGGTAGCGGACCTTGGCCTGGACGGAGTGCGGGGTGCCGGCGGTGAAGGTGAGGCGCTGGCCGACCTTGGCGGTGCCGAGCACCTTCGGTGCGGTGGCGTTGATCTGCTTGCCGCCCAGGACGCCGCGCTCGGACGACATGCTGTGGGTCGCCGAGGGGTGGCCGGCGAGGGAGACGGTGGCAGTGACCATGACGGTCTTGCCGATGTCGCTCAGGACCGGCGCCAGCGAGGGCGTGGTGTTGCTGGTGATCAGGACGCCACCGACGCGCCACTCGTAGGAGACGGTGCCCTCGAGCTCGGTGCCGTCGGGCAGGGTGACGACGTGGCCGCTCGGGACCGCGGTGACGCTCTCGCCGAAGCGAGGCTCACCGACGATCGCGACGGTGAAGTCTGCGAAGGGGTCTGCGGGGTTGACGACGCTGGCGGCAGCCGTCGGTCCTCCTGCCGCGTGGGCGGGGGCCAGAGCCATGGTGGGGCCGACGAGGCTGAGCGCCAGGGCCGCGATCGAGGTCTTCACTACAGGTACACGCACGGTGACACTCATCGGCAAGCGCGATGGTGAATGAAGGTTTTCCGGTGCAACTGCGGCCCAGACGTCACCGTGGCGGCGACGGGTGCTGCGGGGTTGTCGGAGGTCCCTGTTAGACACGTACCCATGGAGACTTCGGCGCAGGCTTTCGGTACGGCGACCCCCGAGCAGCGTGCTGCTGCACGCGCGGCGGCCGAGGGGCACCTGCGTGCGTTGGTCGGCCGCGACGACGCCCGCCTGCGGGAGGACCAGTGGTCCGCGATCGAGGCGTTGGCCGTCGACAGCCGCCGTGCGCTCGTGGTGCAGCGCACCGGGTGGGGAAAGTCGGCCGTCTACTTCGTCGCGACCCTGCTGCTGCGTTCGCGTGGTGCCGGCCCGACGGTGATCGTCTCCCCGTTGCTCGCACTGATGCGCAACCAGATCGCGTCGGCGGAGCGCGCCGGGATCCGGGCGGTCACGATCAACTCCACCAACGCCGACCAGTGGGAGCCGATCCACGCCGCGATCAACAACGGTGAGGTCGACGTCCTGCTGGTGAGCCCCGAACGCCTCAACAACCCCGGTTTCCGCGACGAGGTGCTGCCGCGTCTGGCCGCGACCTGTGGCCTGCTGGTGGTCGACGAGGCGCACTGCATCTCCGACTGGGGCCACGACTTCCGCCCCGACTACCGCCGTATCCGCACCCTGCTGGACGAGCTTCCTGCCGGCATCCCGGTCCTGGCGACCACCGCGACCGCCAACGAGCGCGTCACCGGTGACGTCGCCGAGCAGCTGAGCGGGTCGCGTCACCTCGACGCCTCCGCCCCCAACTCGGTGCTGGTGCTGCGTGGCACCCTGGACCGTGAGTCGTTGCGGCTGGGCGTCATGAAGCTGCGTTCGGTCGAGCAGCGTCTGGCGTGGTTGGCCGACTTCGTTGCGTCGCAGCCGGGGTCGGGCATCATCTACTGCCTCACCGTCGCCGCGACGCAGGAGGTCTCCTCCTACCTGCGCGAACGCGGTCTCGACGTGCGTCCCTACTCGGGACAGACCGAGGCAGAGGACCGTTCCCGGCTCGAAGGCGCCTTGGTCGCGGGCGAGCTGAAGGGGCTGGTCGCCACTTCCGCGCTCGGCATGGGCTTCGACGCGACGCTGAGCTACGTCGTCAACCTGGGTGCGCCGTCCTCGCCGGTGGCGTACTACCAGCAGGTGGGTCGTGCCGGTCGTGGCACCGACGACGCGACCGTGGTGCTGCTGCCGCAGCCCGAGGACCGCGACATCTGGGCCTACTTCGCATCCCTGGCGTTCCCGCCCGAGCAGGTGGTGCGCCAGACCCTGGAGGTGCTGGCCACGCAGGGCACGATGAGCACCGCCGGGCTGGAGACCTACGTCGACCTCTCGCGCAACCGCCTGGAGACGATGCTGAAGGTGCTCGACGTCGACGGCGCCGTGAAGCGGGTGAAGGGTGGCTGGGAAGCCACCGGCCAGCCGTGGTCCTACGACGCCGAGCGGTACGCCCGCGTGACGGAGTCCCGTCAGCGTGAGCAGGCCGCGATGCTCGGCTATCTCGACTCTCCGGTCTGCCGGATGCGTTACCTGCGTGAGCAGCTCGACGACGCCGGTGCCGTCGACTGCGGCCGGTGCGACAACTGCGGCGGACTGCTGCTCTCGACGCAGGTCAACGAGCAGTTCGTCCAGGCCGCCCAGGAACGTCTCTCGCGCCCCGGTGTCGCGGTGGAGCCGCGCAAGATGTGGCCCACCGCCTTGGCCAACATGGGCATCGAGCTCAAGGGCAAGATCTCCGGTCAGGCCGAGGAGGGACGTGCGGTGGCCCGCATGACCGACCTCGGTCACGGCCAGCAGGTCCGCGAACTCTTCCGGGACACGACGCCCGACGGCCCGGTCCCGCTGCCGCTGGTCCAGGCGATGATCCAGGTCATCCAGGACTGGCGTCCCCAGGTGGACTGCATCGTCGTGGTGGAGTCGACCCGTCGTGGTCTCCTCACTGCTGACCTTGCCAACGGCCTTTCCCGCTACCTGCGCATTCCCGTGGTGGGTGCCTTCGCCCTCGTCGACCCCGACGTCGTTCCCGGCGCCGGAGCCACGAACTCCGCCCAGCGGGTGGCTGCGGTGCGTCGTCGTGCCCGGTTGATTCTCGACGACGGCGACCTCGAGGGCCGTCGCGTCCTGCTCGTCGACGACCAGGTCAACACCGGGTGGACGTTGACGCTCGCCGCCCAGCAGATCCGGGAGGCTGGCGCCGAGGCCGTCATGCCGTTGGTGCTGGCTGTTCAGGCCTGAGGCCGGGCAGCGCAACAGTCCTCATGCGGCGTCCCCGGTTCTCGCCGTATTCAGCGCCACGAAATATAGAGTTCGCTCCATGACTGAGACCGCCCCCGCGCCCGACCTCGTCGCGACCGCCAGCATCGTCGTCGACGCCCCTGCCTCCGTCGTCTTCGACATCCTCGCCGACCCCCGACAGCACGCCCGGATCGACGGCTCCGGCACCGTCGACAGCGTCGTCACCGGCCCCGACCGCCTCTCCGAGGGCGCCCAGTTCGGGATGCAGATGAAGCGCGGCTTCGGCTACAAGGTCACCAACACCGTCGTCGAGTTCGACGAGAACGCCCTGATCGGCTGGAAGCACCGCGGCGCCCACGTGTGGCGCTACGAGATCTTCCCCGAGGGCGACAAGGTGCGCGTCACCGAGACCTGGGACGGCACCGCCAACACCGGCTTCGCGAAGTTCCTCTTCACCCTGCTCGGCCTCAAGGGCACCCAGAAGTCGATCGAGGAGACCCTGGTCAAGCTCAAGGCTGCTGCCGAGGCCGACGCCAAGAAGGCCTGAACCCAGCACCGGCGGTTTCAAGGGGTCATCGCAACACCGACCGGTTTCTTAGCTGGTGAGTAGAACACGCAGACGCTCGGCTGGGGTATCCCAGCCGAGCGTTTTGCGTGGACGGCCATTGAGTTTCTGCGCGACGTGCTCCAGATCCTCTGGCCCGTACATCGACAGATCGGTTCCCTTGGGGAAGTACTGACGCAGGAGCCCGTTGGTGTTCTCGTTGCTCCCGCGCTGCCACGGTGACGCGGGGTCACAGAAGTACACCGGCACACCCGTGGCAATCGTGAACTGCTTGTGGCCTGCCATTTCCGCGCCCTGGTCCCAGGTCAACGATCCCCGCAGGTGCGCCGGCAACGTCTCGATCTGGGCCGTCAACGCGTCCCTGACCTCTTCAGCGGTGTGCCCGTTCGGCAGGTGCAGCAACATGACGTAGCGGGTGGTGCGTTCGACCAGGGTCCCGATCGCGGTCTTGTTAAACGCGCCCGTGATCAGATCGCCCTCCCAGTGTCCCGGGACCGCACGATCAGCAACCTCAGCAGGACGCTCACTGATCATGACCATCGGATCAACAAACCTGCTCGTGCGTTGGTTCGGATCGCGGTGCGGTTTGCGGCGCGTGCGTCCGGTCCGGATGGCGGCTTGGACTTCCTTCTTGAGCCCGCCACGGGCCTGGAAGTACAGCGCCTGGTAGATCGTTTCGTGGCTCACGCGCATGGCCTGGTCATCGGGATGCTCCTTGCGAAGGGCGTTACTGATCTGCTCAGGCGACCACTCCTGGCGCAGTCCCTGGGACACGAATTCACGCAGCGGACCGTCGAGCAACAGTTTGCGAGTCTTGGGTCTCGGCCGGCGTGCAGCCGACGCCCGTTGGGCAGCGTACGGCCGATACACACCCGACACCGTGTTGGCCGCGATCTCCCGGGTGATGGTCGACGGTGCACGCCCCAACCGGCGAGCGACCTCGCGACGTGAACGCCCCTCGCTCAACAGGTCACGGATCCGCTCGCGATCAGCCAGCGACAGAAACCGCGGGTGTAACGGCTTCTCGACAACACTCAACACAGGGGCCACACATCCCATAGTGGTCCGCCGGCTCGTGTAGTCCACACGGCGTCCATCGGGATAGATCCGCACGTTGGCCCCACCGCTGTGGCGGACACCGTGATCCCAGTCCTGCGCGGTGCGCACGTGCACCCCGACTCGGGAAGCGGCCTCCCGGCGCGACACCCCGGAACGCCGCAACTCCTCGTACAACACGCGCCCCGGATGCCCCGGCCGCACCGCCACCGAACGCCGACCCGCGCGACGAGCCAGGCCAGCCGCTGTGTGCCGGTTCAGCCCGACATCACGCGCAGCGACCGTCACACTGCCCACCACGTCCAGCCGATCAAAGAACGCCTGCTTCAACTCCTGCGAAATGACCACGGTCCTCGCAACTCCCATCACTGGGTGTTGCGAGGACCGCTAGAACCCGCCCACGGTGAGCGGGGCCTCGTCGTCGTTCAACAGATGCAGATCAGTGCATCATCATCGGCTTCTCGCCGTCGGACTGAACCGGACGACGCGGAAGGAAGAACGCCGGGACCAGCACCAGTGCGAGCAGCACGGTGGCGACCACGAACGTGTCGGTGAACGCGGTCGCCATCTGCGGCAGCAGCACCGTCGGGTCCAGCGACGCGGGCGTCAGGCCGAACTTGCCCAGGATCTCCGCGACCAGGCTCGGGTCGGGGTTCTCGCCGAGCTTGGAGACCTCACCGGCGGCCTCGAGTTCAGGGGTGGAGGCCAGGTTGGTGGTGATGAGCACCGAGAAGACGGCCGCACCACAGGCGTTGGCGACCTGGCTGATGATGTTCATCGTCGTCGAGCCACGCGAGATCGCGGCCTCACGCAGCGTCGCGAGTGCAGCGGTCATGATCGGCATCATCGTGGCGCCCATGCCGAGACCCATCACGAACAGCGACGCGAAGATGTAGGGCTTGCCGGTGTCGTACCCGACGACGGTGAACATGCCCATGCCGAGCGCGACCAGTGCCGCGCCGGCCATGACCACCTTGCCGGGACCGATGCGGTCGACCAGCAGACCGGCGGCCGGCATCATCACCATGGCGCCGATGCCCTGCGGGGCGAGCATGCCGCCCGAACCGGTGGTGCCGTAGCCCTGCACGGACTGGAAGAACGTCGGGAACAGCAGGCTGGAGCCCGAGAACGCGATGCCGAAGAGCGACATCGCGATCACCGCGATGGTGAGGTTGCGGTTCTTGAAGAGGGTCAGGTCGAGGAGCGGGTGGGCGTTCTTCTTGTTGAGGGCCCACAGGCAGAACGCAATGATCAGCGCGATGCCGACGACGCTGAACCCGATCACCTTGCCGGTGAAGAGAGATCCGTGGACCTCCTTGGCGTGGGGGATCGAGGAGACGCCGTACAGGAACGACGCGAGACCGGGCGAGAGCAGCAGGACGCCGACGAAGTCGAACGTCTCCGAGGGGTGCACCTCGTCCTTGTCGAGCGCGAACCAGGTGTAGACGAGCGCCGCGATGCCGATCGGCAGGTTGATCAGGAAGATCCAGTGCCACGACAGGTTCTCGATCAGCCAGCCACCGAGGATCGGGCCGAAGATCGGGCCCAGCAGCATCGGCACACCCATGACGGCCATGACGCGACCGATGCGCTCAGGACCGGCGGCCTTGGTCAGGATCGCCATGCCGAGCGGCATCAGCATGCCGCCACCGAAGCCCTGGACGACACGGAACGCGATCAGCATCGGCAACGACGTCGCGAACGCGCACAGCACCGATCCGAGCGTGAACAGCGTCAGCGCCATCAGGTAGAGCTTCTTGGGGCCGAATCGGTCGGCCGCCCATCCCGTCATCGGGATGACCACGGCGAGCGCCAGCGTGTAGGCGGTGTGCGTCCACGCGACGTCGGCGGTGGTCGCGTCGAACTCCTTCTGCCACGTGGGCAGGGCGACCGAGACGACGGTGATGTCGAGGATCGACATGATGGCGCCGAGGACGACGACTCCGGCGATGGTGAGGACGCGCTTGTCGAGCTTGTCCGAGGGTGCCGGCGCTCCGCCGGCCGAAGGTTCAGTTGTACTCACCGAAGGAGCGTAAGCGGGTGTGAGCCGCAGCACCACGATCGACGTTGTGGTGCGCGTCATGCAGGGAGCGCGGACGACGTCGGCGTCGTCCCGTGGATGTGGGACGACGCCGACGTCAGGGGAGGTACGGATGCCTCAGGCGAGGAGTTCCTCGATCGCACCGACGACGTGCTCGGCGTCGGGCTCGGTGCGGGGGCCGAAGCGGGCCACGGCGTCGCCGTCGGCGGTGACGAGGAACTTCTCGAAGTTCCAGGTGATGTCGCCGGTCTTGCCCTCTTCGTCGGCGAGCTCGGTGAGGACGTCGTAGATCGGGTGACGGTTCTCGCCGTTGACCTCGATCTTCTCGGTCAGGGGGAAGGTGACGCCGTAGGTCGCGGAGCAGAACTCGGCGATCTCCTCGGGCGAACCGGGCTCCTGACCCATGAACTGGTTGCAGGGCAGGCCGACGACGGCGAGCTTGCCGTCGTACTTCTGCGCGAGCTCTTCGAGCTTGGAGTACTGCGGGGTGAGGCCGCACTTGGAGGCCACGTTGACCAGGAGGGCCGGCTTGCCGCCGGTGATCTCAGCGAGGGTGGCGGGGGTTCCGTCGAGGCGGGCGACGGGCACGTCGAGGATCGTCATGTTCCGCAGGATAGTCAGCGACTCCTCATTGCGGGACGACGCGTAGCGGAAACCCGTCCCCACCCACCGCAATTGTCGGATTGATGCCGCGCCGCCAGCGTGTCGGCGCATCAATCCGACAATTGCGCAGGCTGGTGCGTGGAAGTGCGCGGGCTGTCGGTGCCGGCGGCTAGCGTCGAGCCCGTGAGTTTCGTCCCCGTCTCCGGCCCCGCCACCCTGTCGTCGGCCGAGCATCCGGCCCCGCCCCGCGACGCGACGGTGGAGTTCACCGGCGAGGGACGACGCAGCGTCTCGCTCCCGATCGCCGCCGCACTGCCCTTGCTGTCGCGCGCCCACAAGGCAGGCCTGGCCGGGGACGACGTGCACCCCACCGTCGTCCTGCTCGCCGGTGCCGCACATCTCGCGCTGCGTCTTGTCGCCGACGGCCGGTTCGCGCCGCACGAGGACGAACTCTTCTGGGAACCCGTGCTCGACGCCGCAGCCGAGGACCGGATCGTCCAGCTCGCGAAGGCGCGCGAGAAGGACGGCGTCGACGTCGCTGCCGCCGAGGGCGTCGTGCGTCGGATGGTTGCTGCGGTCGTCGACGCGACCCCGCGTCGGGCACCGCAGTCGACGCGGCGTTCGCGGGAGTCCGGACCGGCTGCCGCAGCTCGCGCCGCGCTGCGTGGCGCCCCGGCCGTCGACCCCGCGTCGGGCAAGAGTTGGGCCGAACGCAAGGCGGAGGTGAAGGCCCGCACGTCCGCGGAGTACGCCCACGTCCTCAACGACCGCCTCACCCGGCTGCGACGCACCCGCGGCGTCGACGACCGCCCGCACCTGGTGCGGCTCTCGCTACGCATCGATGCCCCCGAGGAACAGCTCTACGCCGGCGAACTCACCCTCGTCCCGCAGGTCCACGCCCAGGACAACGACCTCCACGTCGCCGACGCCGCCCTGCTGTGGACCGAGACCGGCATCGACGCCTCGCACGGCTTCGGAGATCGCGCCCGCACCCACGCCGCGCTCGCGATCCGGCAGGCCGCCGACGCCTGGGAACCCCTCGGGCGCCTGCTGGAGGTCCGGGTCCCCGACGGGATCGTCCTCGACTCCGACGAGGTCACCTCACTGCTCGAACACGGCCTCGAAGCGCTCGCCGGCATCGGCGTCGACGTCCACTGGCCCCGCAGCATCGGCCGCGCACTCAGCACCTCCGCCGTCGTCGACCGGGCTCCGGAGAAGCGCACCCAGGCCGACGGATCCGCCGCCCGCGAAGCTGCGCACGTCGTCGAGGGTGCGTTGCAGACCTCGACGCTGCGCGCCCAGGACCTCTTCGCGTTCACGTGGCAGGTCTCGCTCGCGGGGGAGGCGCTGACGGAGGACGAGATGGACGAGCTCGCCCGCGCCACCACGCCGATGATCCGGCTGCGCGACAACTGGGTCGTCGTCGACCCGACCGTCGCGAAACGTGCCCGACGACGCCTGATCCGCACCGCCACTGCCCCCGAGGCCGTCGCTGCCGCGCTCACCGGCGTCGCGCCGCTGGCCGTCACCGGCTTCGCGGCGCAGGACGAGATCGCCCACGTCACCGTCCATGCCGGCGCCTCGGTGAGCCGCCTGCGCGACCTGATCCGCAACGCCGCCACCTCCGAACCCGTCCCCGTTCCCGCCGGCCTCGCCGCAACCCTGCGCGAGTACCAGCACCAGGGCATGAGGTGGCTGGCCACGATGACCGACCTCGGGCTCGGCGCCTGCCTGGCCGACGACATGGGTCTGGGCAAGACGATCACCGTGATCGCCCTGCACCTGCACCGTCGCGAGACCGCCGGAACCCCCGCGACCCCGCGCCCGGTCGGACCGACGCTGGTGGTCTGCCCGGCGTCGTTGATGGGCAACTGGGAGGCCGAGATCAACCGGTTCGCGCCGGGCATCCCCGTGCGCCGCTTCCACGGGTCGTCACGCATCCTCGACGGGGTGGGCGACGGGTTCGTGCTCACCACCTACGGCACGCTCCGGTCGGATCTGGAGTCCGAGCAGCCGCGGCTCACCGGCGTCGCCTGGGACCTGGTGGTCGCCGACGAGGCCCAACACGTCAAGAACTCCCGCTCCGCGACCGCACGCGCGCTCCGCAAGGTCGAGTCCCGGGCCCGGGTCGCGCTCACCGGAACCCCGGTGGAGAACAACCTCACCGAACTCTGGTCACTGCTCGACTGGTGCGTCCCCGGGCTGCTCGGCTCCCGGCTCGCGTTCCGTCGGGTCTGGGCCGCGCCGATCGAAGCCGGCGTCGACTCCCACGTCACCCGCGCCTTCGCCGACCTGATCGGGCCGTTCCTGCTGCGTCGTCGCAAGTCCGACCCCGGCATCGCACCCGAGCTGCCGCCCAAGACCGAGACCGACCACCTCCTGGGCCTCACCACCGAACAAGCGGTCCTCTACGAGACGTTCGTCAAGGACCGGATGGACCGCATCGAACGCTCCGACGCCCAGGAACGACGCGGCCTCGTGCTCGCGATGCTCACCGGCCTGAAGCAGATCTGCAACCACCCCGCGCAGTTCCTCAAGCAGACCAACCCGCGCATCGGCGGACGCAGCGAGAAGTTCGACCTGCTCGACGAACTCATCGGCACCGTCCTGGCCGAGGACGGCGCCGTGCTCGTCTTCACCCAGTACGTCGCGATGGCCCGACTCGTCGAACAGCACCTCACGCGCTCCGGGATCGCGCACCAGTTCCTGCATGGCGGCACCCCGGTGCCTGAACGTGAAGCGATGGTGAAGCGTTTCCAGACCGAGGACGGCGACGACCGCGTCCCCGTCTTCATCCTGTCCCTCAAGGCCGGCGGCACCGGCCTCAACCTGACCCGCGCCGACCACGTCATCCACCTCGACCGCTGGTGGAACCCGGCCGTGGAGGAGCAGGCCACCGACCGCGCCTACCGGATCGGGCAGACCAAGCCCGTCCAGGTGCACCGGATGATCACCCGCGGCACCGTCGAGGAACGCGTCGCCGCACTGCTCGAACGCAAGCGCGACCTGGCCGACTCCGTCCTCGCCAACGGCGAAGCGGCGCTCACCGAACTCAGCAACGACGACCTCCGCGACCTGGTGACGCTCGGATGACGTCGCACCTCTCGGGTGGCGGCAAGCGGGCCGTCCCGCAGCCGGCAGCGTTCCTCGAGACGCAGGTCGGGATCCGGCCCGAGCCGGGGGAGGGGCGCGTCGTGAAGACGCCCTTCGCTCCTCGCCAAGGTGCCGTCGTGCGGTCGTGGTGGGCCAAGGCGCTGGAACGCGCCGTGGTGGAGTCCGCCTACGACGAACGCGAACTCCGGCGCGGTCGGACGTGGGCCCGCAAGGCTCAGGTCGGACAGCTGACGCTGGGGCCGGGGCAGTTGCACGCCGCAGTCACCGTCGAGGGAGACGTCCACACCGTCGTGGTGAAACTGCCCGTCCTCGCGCCCGACATGGTCGAAGCGCTGGTCGAGGTGGTCGCCTCGACGACCGGCTGGATGGGCGACCTGATGCGCGGCGAACTGCCGCGGGACCTCGTGGAGGCCGCGGAGGAGATGGGCGTCGAGCTGATGCCCTACGGCGGCGAGTTCGACATCTCCTGCACCTGCGAGCCGTGGGCCGACCCGTGCCCGCACGCGTTGGCGGTGCTGACCCAGATGACCTGGTGGGTGGACGCTGACCCGTTCGTCCTGACCCAGCTGCGGGGGGTGGGGCGCGCGGAGCTGATGGTGCGGCTGCACGAACTGTCCGGACGCGAACGTGACGCCCCGTCTGTTCGACGGGTGGACGCAGGCTCGGAGGAGGGCGACGAGCAGCCGGATCAGGCGTACGTTCGGGCCGGGGACGACCCCTGGGATCCCGAGGACGCAACGGTTGCGATCGAGGCTGCCGAACGCGCTGTGGTGATTCTGGGAGAGTTCACCGACGAATGATGTGAGAATCATTCCCAATCAGCGAGAACTTCCCCCTCCGCTCTAGGTCGATAGGATATATTCCTCTCATGGTGTTCGGAATCTTCAAGCGCAAGCAGGCGCCCGTCGTCACGACCGTCACGGCGTACGACCCGGTCGCTGACGCCCTGGCCAAGGCTGCTGCAGCCAAGGCCTCCGCCGTCGCCGACGACTCCTACGAGGTCCGCGTCGCCAAGGTGACGCAGGAGGCCGAGGGCGTCATCTCCATCACCGTCATCGACCCCGCCGGGCACGACCTGCCCGAGTGGAAGGCCGGTGCCCACCTCGAGATCCGCACCCCCAGCGGCCTCGTGCGCCAGTACTCGCTCTGCTCCTCGCCGAGCAACACGCTCGAGTACCGCGTCTCCGTGCTGCGCGAGGAGAACGGTCGCGGTGGCTCCAAGGAGCTGCACGACACCGACCTCAAGAACAAGCAGCTGATCGTGGTCGGCCCGCGCAACCACTTCCCGCTGGAGAAGCACGACAAGTACGTCTTCATCGCCGGCGGCATCGGTGTCACGCCGATCCGCGCGATGGTCGAGGAGCTCGTCACCGAGCAGCCCGACGCCGAGTTCACCGTCGTCTACGGCGGCCGCTCGCTGGCCACCATGGCGTTCCGCGAGGAGCTCGTCGAGCTCGCCGGCGACAAGCTGACCGTCGTCCCGCAGGACACCGACGGCCTGATCGACCTCAAGGCCGCCCTCGCCGGAGCTGACGCCGGCACCGGTGTCTACTGCTGTGGCCCCTCGCCGCTGATCAACGCCGTCGAGGCCGCCGTCGCCGAGCACGCCCCCGAGGCCGACCTCCACTTCGAGCGCTTCGAGGCGTCCGCGGAGGCCACTGCTGAGCGTGCCGCCAAGGCGCTCACCGACGTTCCGTTCGAGCTGGAGCTGCGCCGCACCGGCGTCACCACCCAGGTCGCGGCCGGTCAGACCGTTCTCGACGCGATCCTGAAGGAGAAGGGCGACTTCGACTTCTCCTGCGAGGAGGGCCACTGCGGCTCCTGCTTCGCCACGATCCTCGAGGGCAAGGTCGACCACCGCGACGAGGTCCTCAACGAGGACGAGAAGGCCAACGGCGACCAGATGTACGTCTGCGTCTCCCGTGCGGCCGAGGGCTGCGACAAGATCGTCCTCGACGTCTGATCACCGCATCCCCCCACTGATTGCCGACCCCGTGGGTCGGTTCGGGTGGCCCGCGGTGAAAGAACCACCGCGGTCCTTAAGGCGTACGCCCGGTCCTTCACAAGAGGGCCGGGCGCCGCTGCATTTCGGGGCCTCCGCCCCGGCGGCGCTTCACTGCTCGCGGACGTCATAGGAATCCGGGCTCAGGGGCCTCGAAAGTTATGACGTCCGGCGGAAGAAGGGGCGACCTCAGACGTCGAGCGCGCGCAGTGCCATTCCGCGCAGCATCGCCTGCATCTCCTCCATCGGCAGGCGCGAGGAGCGAGGCGTGGAGTTGATCAGGCCGAACGTCGCGTGCGCGACGGCCTTCGCGGCAACCAGCGTCAGGCCGGGGCGCACCTGGGTGATGAGCTCGGCCCACAGGGCAACGTAACGACGCTGGGTCGCGCGGACCTGCTCGCGGGCGTCGTCGGGCAGGGAGGCCCAGTCGCGGTCCTGGACGACGATCAGGGCCGGCTTGTTGAGCGCGAAGTCGACGTGGAACTCCACCAGTGCGTGCAGTGCCGCGCGCGGCTCAGCGGCGGCCATCGCACGGGCGGTGCCGATGGTCAGGAGCTCTTCGGAGATCTGGACCAGCATCTCCGCGAGGATCGCGTCCTTGCTGGTGAAGTGCTTGTAGAGCGCCGGGCCGGAGATGCCTGCGGCGGCACCGAGGTCGGTGACGGAGACGCCGTGAAATCCGCGCTCGGCGAAGAGGTTCGCGGCGAGGTCGAGGAGCTGCTGGCGGCGCGGGGAGACGCGGGGGGCGCCGGCGCCTCGTGCGCTGCGGTTGACGCCGACGGCGGGGCGGGTGCTGGGCGTCGGCGGCGGAGTCACGAGGGCAAGGCTACCGGGCGCCTCGCGGAAGGCCTGCGGCATCGTTTCCGGAGAGTGCTGGCGAAACAGGTTAACGATCGCTAACCTCACGCCATGAGCCTCCACGACCTCACCGCTGAACTGCGCGAACGTCTCGCCCTCGTCCGACAGGGGGGTTCGGAGGCAGCCCGTGCCAAGCACACCGGTCGCGGCAAACTTCTCGCCCGCGACCGCGTCGACCGTCTCCTCGACCCCGGCAGCCCGTTCCTCGAAGTCGCACCGCTGGCCGCCTGGGGCATGTACGGCAAGGACGGCGAGACCAACGCCGTCCCGTCGGCCTCCGTCGTCGCCGGTGTCGGCAAGGTCAACGGCCGCGACGTCATGGTGGTCGCCAACGACGCGACCGTGAAGGGCGGCACCTACTACCCGATCACGGTCAAGAAGCACCTGCGCGCCCAGACCATCGCCGCCGAGAACAACCTCCCCAGCGTCTACCTCGTCGACTCCGGCGGCGCGTTCCTGCCGATGCAGGACGACGTCTTCCCCGACCGCGAACACTTCGGCCGGATCTTCTACAACCAGGCGAACATGTCTGCCCGCGGCCTCGCGCAGATCAGCGCCGTCATGGGTTCGTGCACCGCGGGCGGCGCCTACGTCCCCGCGATGAGCGACGAGACCGTCATCGTCCGCAACCAGGGCACGATCTTCCTCGGCGGACCGCCACTGGTGAAGGCCGCGACCGGTGAGGTCGTCACCGCAGAGGACCTGGGTGGCGGCGACGTCCACGCCCGCGTCTCCGGCGTCGTCGACCACCTCGCCGAGGACGACGACCACGCGTTGCAGATCGTCCGCTCGATCGTCGACACCCTGCCGCCGCGCTCCGGCTACGACGCCGTCGCCGGTCCCGGCCGTCCGGCCTACGACCTGCGCGAACCCGAGGAGCCGCTGGAGGACCCGCTCGGGCTCTACGAAGTCGTCCCCATCGACACTCGTCAGCCATACGACGTGCGCGAGGTGATCCGCCGGATCGTCGACGGCTCGCGCTTCCACGAGTTCAAGAAGCTCTACGGCGAGACGCTGGTGACCGGTTTCGCGCACGTCTGGGGCCACCCGGTCGGGATCGTCGCCAACAACGGCATCCTGTTCTCGGAGTCGAGCCGCAAGGGCGCCCACTTCATCGAGCTCTGCAACGCCCGCGGCATCCCGCTCGTGTTCCTGCAGAACATCACCGGGTTCATGGTGGGCCGCGAGTACGAGAACGCCGGGATCGCCCGCGACGGCGCCAAGCTGGTCACCGCGGTCGCCACGTCCGTCGTCCCGAAGTTCACCGTCGTCATCGGCGGTTCGTTCGGCGCTGGCAACTACGGCATGGCCGGACGCGCCTACGACCCGCGCTTCCTGTGGATGTGGCCCAACGCCAAGATCTCGGTGATGGGCGGGGAGCAGGCAGCGTCCGTCCTGGCGACCGTCAAGCGCGACGGGATCGAGTCCCGGGGCGGCGAGTGGAGTGCCGCCGAGGAGGACGAGTTCAAGGCGCCACTGCGGGCCCAGTACGAGGAGCAGGGCTCGGCCTACTACTCCACCGCACGGCTGTGGGACGACGGGATCATCGACCCCCTCGACACCCGCCGTGTCCTCGGCATGGGTCTGGCGCTGGCCGCCAACGCCCCGACCCCGGCGCCCGCCTACGGCGTCTTCCGGATGTGATCACCGTGGCTTCGCCTGTGCTCGCTCCTCCCGCCGCTGCTCCCGGACGTCATAAGAATCCGGCGTCGGGACCCTCGATCTTTATGACGTCCCGCGGGGGTTGCCCGGGACGTCATAAAGATCCCGACTCCGGGGCCTCGATTCCTATGACGTCCCGCGTCCGCCCTTCCAGCGAGCGAAGCGAGAACCACTGATGAGCACCGCCCCGAACACAGCCCCGAACACAGCCCCGAGCACCGAACCCCTGGCCCCCGTCCTGCTGGTCGCCAACCGCGGCGAGATCGCGTTGCGCGTCTTCCGCACCTGCGCCCGCCTCGGGATCCGCACCGTCGCCGTCTTCACCGCGCCCGACGCCGCCGCCCCGCACGTGCGCGCCGCCGACGAGGCACACGAGATCAGTTCCTACCTCGACGTCGACGCCGTCGTCGCGGCTGCCGTCGCGAGCGGTGCGACGCTCGTCCACCCCGGGTACGGCTTCCTGTCGGAACGTTCCGTCTTCGCCCGTGCCCTGGCCGACGCCGGGATCACGCTCGTGGGCCCGTCGGCTGAGGTCATGGACGCGATGGGACGCAAGGACGCCGCCCGCGAGATCGCCGTCGCGGCAGACGTCCCCGTCGTCCCCTCCTACGACCTCGACGCCGACCCGTCCACGATCGCCTACCCGGTGCTGGTCAAGGCCGCGGCAGGAGGCGGAGGCAAGGGCATGCGGGTGGTCCGCAGCGCCGCAGAGTTCGACGACGCCCGCGCCGCAGCCGCCCGCGAGGGCCTGCACTCCTTCGGCGACGCCACCCTGTTGGTGGAGAAGTACGTCGAGTCGGGCCGGCACGTCGAGGTCCAGGTGATCGCGGACGCGCACGGCAACGTCCGGCACCTCTTCGACCGCGACTGCTCCACCCAACGACGTCACCAGAAGGTCCTCGAAGAAGCCCCGGCTCCCACGATCACTGATGCCCAACGCGCCGCGATGACCTCGGCGGCGGTCGCGCTCGCCGCGCAGGTCGGCTACTCAGGAGCCGGCACCGTCGAGTTCCTCGTCGACAACGACGCTCCCGACGACGAGGACGGCTTCTACTTCCTGGAGATGAACACCCGCCTCCAGGTGGAGCACCCCGTCACGGAGGCCGTCGTGCGGGTGCACGGTGAGGAGATCGACCTCGTCGCGCTGCAGATCGGGGTCGCACTCGGCGCCGAACTCGGCTTCGCCCAGGACGACGTCACCCTCGAAGGCCACGCGATCGAGGCCCGGGTCTACGCCGAGGACTCGTTCAACGGCTTCTTGCCGCAGGCCGGCACCGCGTCGTTCGTGGCGTGGCCGAGCGGATCCGGCACCCGGGTCGACCACGCGCTGTTCTCCCAGCAGGTGGTCTCCACCGGTTTCGACCCGATGCTCGGCAAGGTGATCGCCCACGGTGACGACCGCGAGGAGGCCCGCGAGTCACTCGTGGCCGCCCTCGACGAGACCGTCCTGCTCGGCCTCACCACCAACACCGGGTTCCTGCGGGCGCTGCTCGCCTCCGACGAGTTCGCGGCCGCGACCATCGACACCGCCTGGCTCGACCACCACGACGTCCCGCGCCCCGACGACGCCTTCGCGCGCTCCGCCGCGGTCGCCCTGGCTCACCCCGAACTCGCGGCGACGCCTCGCGAACGTGCAGGTCAGGGCCCGTTCGGTCGGGACGGATGGCGGATCGCTGCCGGGCGCGACGCCGCAGCGACGACCCGCGTCCACCTCGACGGCACCTGGGTGGACGTCGACGTCTCGACCCTGCCCGAGGCGACCCCCGACGACGACGCCCCCGGCCTGTTCCATCTCGGGGGCGGCGACGAGGAAGCCACCGGCTGGGTCCGCGGTCGCAGCGTCGAGGTCGTGCACCGCGGCCAGCGCCACGTCGTCGCGCTGCCTGACCCGTTCGCCGACACCGCAGCAGCAGCCGGTGACGGAACGATCACCGCGCCGATGCCCGGCACCGTCCTCGAGGTCCGCGTCGCGGAGGGGGACGTGGTCGAGGCCGGAGCAGTGCTGGGGATGATGGAGGCCATGAAGATGGAGCTCGCGCTCAAGGCCCCGTTCGCCGGGACCGTGACGAGCGTGGGCTCGAGAGTCGGGGAACAGGTTGCGCTCGGGGCGTCGTTGTTCACCGTGGAGCCTGCCGAGGAGAACTGATGACCGAGTCCAGCACCGAGCGCGTCGCCCTGCCCATGACCGTCCCCGCGCCTGCGGTGACGCCGCTGCCGATGCCCGAGCGCGTCACGATCTACGAGGTCGGTCCCCGCGACGGCCTGCAGAACGAGAAGGCCGTGGTGCCGGTCGCGGTGAAGGCGGAGATGATCGAGCGTCTGCTCGACGCCGGGCTGCCGATCATCGAGGCCACCAGCTTCGTGCACCCGAAGTGGGTCCCGCAGCTGGCCGACGCCGCCGAGCTGATGGGGTTGTTGATCGACCGGATCGGTGACGCCGCTCGGAAGATGCCGGTGCTGGTGCCCAACGAGCGTGGCCTCGACCGCGCCCTCGACCTCGGTCTGGAGCACATCGCCGTCTTCGGATCCGCGACCGAGACGTTCGCGGCGAAGAACCTCAACCGCACCTACGACTCCCAGTTCGAGATGTTCGAGCCCACGTTCGCCCGGGCCAAGGATGCCGGGATGACGATCCGCGGCTACCTGTCGATGTGCTTCGGTGATCCGTGGGAGGGCGCCGTGGAGATCGACGCCGTCGTGAAGGCCGGCCTGCGTCTCCTCGACCTCGGCGCCGACGAGCTGAGCCTGGGCGACACCATCGGCGTCGCGACCGCCGGGCACGTCCAGGCGATGGTGGCAGCGTTCGGTGCCGTCGGCGTCGGGCCCGACAAGATCGGCATGCACTTCCACGACACCTACGGCCAGGCGCTCGCCAACACCGTCGCCGCCCTGCAGGTCGGGATCACGACGTTCGACGCCTCCGCCGGTGGCCTCGGCGGCTGCCCGTACGCGAAGTCCGCGACCGGCAACCTCGCCACCGAGGACCTGCTCTGGATGCTGCAGGGGCTGGGCATCGAATCGGGCGTCGACCTCGACAAGGTCGTGGGCACGTCGGTCTGGATGGCTGAGCAGCTCGGCAAGCGTCCGGCCTCCGCGGTGACCCGTGCGCTCTCCGGGGTGAGCTGACGCTGTGTCGTCCGCAGCGGTCACGGGCACTGGTCTGAACAGCCCCTGATCGTGACGTCATGGTGCTGGTCCTGCGCCGTCTAGGGGATGACGGTGGAAGTACCCGGACTGAAGGAGACGTCATGGCTGGCGCGACCCGCTCCCGCACTGCTTCCGTCGACGGAGCGCAGCGAGACCCGTCGACGGAGACAGGGGCGGTCGTGTTCTCGGTGACGCTGGGGGTCGCCATCGCAGCCGGCCTGATGGTCTACGGGTACTCCACCGGAGCAGGTGCAGGACTGTGGGCCATCGCCGTGCTGTGGGGCCTGTTCGCGATGGCCGTCCCGTTCGGGGCGGCGCGCGGACGTCGCCTGGACTCCTGAGCGGCTGACCCGCTGGAGCCTGCTCAGACCTCGGTCGCGGTGCCCTTCACAACGTCGGGCCGCACCGGCTTGAAGACGCTGGCTGCATAACGCCCGGCTCGCCAGGTCGAGAACCCGTCGGAGCCGGCTCCGACGACGCCGCCGACCACCGGGATCCGGCGACCGGCGAACGTCACCAGACGCTTGCCGGCGACCTTCCCGACCAACGACGCACCCACCTCGGTGGCCAGCATGATCCGCGCCTGCGGGTCCCCGGTGGGCGCGGTGGCGATCGCGTACGGACCGCCGTCGAGCTTCTTGGCCTTCACCAGGGCCTTGACCTCGTCCTCGCCGAGCAGGGTCGCCAGGATCGCGTTGCGGACCCGCAGGTCGGTGATGTCGTGGCCGCGCAGGTGCGCGATGCCCGCGATCAGTCGGCACTGCAGGATCGCGAGCCCGACGATGTTGGCCGGCAACGTCACCGCGGCGGTCGCGATGCCACCGAGGTTGGTCGCGAAGCCCTGCGCACCGGCGAGCGCGACGTTGTTCTCGATCACCTCACGGATCGCCTTCTCGACGTCACCGTGCTGTTCGTCGAGCTGCTTCTTCGCCGCCTTGGCGGCGCCCGGCAGTGGCCCGATGCCGTCGATCGCCCGGTCGAGCGCCTCCAGCACCACGCGCGAGGTGAGGCCCGGTGCTGCGTGCGCAGCCTTCGGGGCCATCTTGCGTCCGAACTCCTTGGCGATGCCCATGCCACCCAGACTAGGAGGTCCGTCCAGAGGGGGCATCCGGTTCGCGCTCTCGCTACCCTCGACGACGTGCCCGTCGAACCCGCTCCGTCCCCCTGGGGTCTTTCCGAGGTCGTGCGCGACCTCAAGCGCCTCGACCCTGAGGACGACCTCGTCGCGATCGGTGCCGACCTGGAGCCCGGGACGTTGCTGCAGGCCTACCGCAGCGGCCTGTTCCCGATGCCCGCCGACGACGAGCTCGACGGCTTCTACTGGTTCTTCCCGGTCGCGCGCGGCGTCCTGCCACTTGAGGAGTTCACGGTGTCGCGGTCGCTGCGCCGTGCCTGCCGTGACTTCGAGATCCGCGTCGACACCGCGTTCGTCGACGTCATGAAGGCCTGTGGTGACCCCTCGCGCGAGCACGGCTGGATCGACGACGACATCCTCGACGCCTACACCGAACTGCACCGGCTGGGATGGGCGCACTCGGTGGAGGCCTGGCAGGACGGCCGGCTCGTCGGAGGCCTGTACGGCGTCGCCGTGGACGGCCTGTTCGCGGGGGAGTCGATGTTCCACCACGTCCGTGACGCCTCGAAGGTGGCGCTGGTGGCCTTGGTTCAGATGCTCAGCGATGAGCACGTCGCACGGCGGGTCCTGGACGTGCAGTGGAGCACCCCGCACCTGGCGTCGTTGGGCGTCGTCGAGCGCGGCCGCAGCGAGTACCAGCGCGCATTGGTGCTGGCCCAGGGCGTACCGCTGCCCCAGGCGTTCACGCGCGGGCCGGGAGTCTGGAAGCCCTGACGGGCGTGGTCCGGGGCGTCGTCGTGACGGGTTGTGTCGACCATCACCGCCCCGATGCGTGCCCGCGGGCAATGCATGGGGCAATCTGTGCCCATGAGGTTCGTTCGTCCCCTGGCTGCTTGCGCGTTGACCGCTGCCCTTCTGACCGGTTGCAGCAGCGAGAGCGAGACGGTTGACCCGGGCCCGCAGGCTGCGACCGTGGACGAGTACTGCGAGGCGTACCGCCCGTTCGTGGACGCCGAAACGATCTCCGAGCAGGACGAGTCCGACATCGTTGCGGGGATGAAGACCTTCGCCGCCGCGGTCGGTGACATGGTCGCTCCGGTCGAGATGTCGGCCGACGAGGTGCTGGGGCTGACGATGTGGGTCGAGCGGGTCTCCTCGCTCCCCGACGACGCCACCCAGCGTCAGGTCGAGAAGGCGCTCACCAAGGGCGTCAAGGAGATCGACGAGCTCCGCATGAACCAGTTCATCACCTTCGGCAACAGCGTCTGCTTCTGACGCTGAGCCGCTCCCGGCCTTCGGCCGGAACGCAATTGTGGGATTGATGCCACCGCCACGGCGTGTCGGTGCATCAATCCCACAATTGCGTGAGGAGGCATCGCCCCAGGGGATCAGAGCGTCCCGGTGAGGCGACCGTGGCGAGCCGCGCTGGCCTCGTCGAGACCGACGATCGTGACCTGCTTGCCACGCGAGGCGTACTTGGCCTCGATGCCGTCGAGCGCCGCGACGCTGGAGGCGTCCCAGACGTTGGCCTGCGACAGGTCGATGACGACGCGCGCGGGGTCACCGGCGTAGTCGAACTGCGTGTAGAGGTCGTTGGAGGAGGCGAAGAAGAGCTGCCCGGTGACGCGGTAGTGGGCGTACTCGGACTGGTCGCCGCCCGACAGGTCACGACGCAGGCTGCGCTTGGTCGCCGTCATGTGCGAGACGCGACGGGCGAAGAGCACCATCGCCACCAGGGTGCCGCCGCCGACACCGATCGCGAGGTTGTGCGTGGCCAGCGTCAGCACGACGGTGCAGAGCATCACGAACGTCTCCGACTTCGGCATCCGCTTCAGTGTCGCGGGGGTGATCGAGTGCCAGTCGAACGCGGTGAACGCGACGATGATCATCACCGCGACCAGACCGGCCATCGGGATCTCCGCGACGACGTCGGCCAGCCCGATCACCAGGACCAGCAGCCACAGGCCGGTGAGGAACGTCGAGACGCGGGTGCGGGCACCGGAGTTCTTGACGTTCATCATCGTCTGACCGACCACCGCGCAGCCGCCCTGGCCGCCGAAGAGGCCGGCGAGCAGGTTGGCGCAGCCCTGACCGAACGCCTCACGCGACTTGTTGGAGCCGGTGTCGGTGATGTCGTCGACGAGCTTGGCCGTCAGCAGCGACTCCAACAGACCCACGATCGCCATCGCGAACGCGTACGGCGCGATCACCTTGAACGTCTCGAGGTCGAGGGGGACGTCGGGAATGAAGATCTCGGGCAGGGAGTCGGGCATCTTGCCCTGGTCGCCGACCGTGGGGACCTCGATGTTCGCGAGGACGCAGACCAGCGTCACCACGACGACGCCTACCAACGGCGCGGGCACCACCTGGGTGATCCGGCCGAAGCCGAGGATCACCACCAGGCCGAGCGCGACCAGCGGGTACACCTGCCAGGGGACGTCGATGACATGGTCGAACTGGGAGAGCAGGACCAGCGTCGCGAGGGCGTTGAGGAACCCGACCATCACCGAACGCGGGATGAACCGCATCAGCTTCGCGACGCCCGCGAACGCCATCAGCATCTGGAACAGGCCGCCGAGCATGACAGTCGCGACCAGGTGGTCGTAGCCGTACTCCTTCATCACCGGCGCGACGACGACGCCGACCGCCGCGGTGGAGGCCGAGATCATCGCGGGGCGTCCGCCCAGGAACGCGATCGAGATCGCCATGATCACCGAGGTGAACAGGCCCACGCGCGGGTCGACCCCGACGATCACACTGAACGCGATCGCCTCCGGGATCAGCGCGAGCGCGACGACGAGACCGGCGAGCGCCTCGGTGCGCAGACGTCGGGGTGAACGCAGCACGCTGCGCACGGAGTTGTCGGTGTCGAGCGCCGGCGGTGCTGGCGTCGACGCGGGGGTGGGGGTGCTCACGAAAGTCCTTGCTACTCGTTCTGCTGACGAATCAGGTTAGCGAGCGTGAGGGGTGAGCAGTGAATGAGCAGAAACTGTTCACTCCCGGTGGTTTTCGGGCCGTTCTAGGCCCTCAAGCGCACAGTTGCGGCTCAGTTGCGCCAGGTCGTGGAGCGTCGTGCAGCCTCGAAGATCTCCTCGACCTGGGCGTCGGTGAGGACTTCGCCGTGCTGTCGCAGCCAGGGGACGAGGTCCCCGCGCTGGACGACTGTGACGCCGACGGGCTGGGCCTTCACGACGAACTCGCCAGCACGGACGGTGACGACGACGCCGTGAGCGCGAACCGGCAGCCCAGTGCGGGCCTCAAGGAGGTCGGTGGCACGCTTCGCCTCGAACCGCGAGTTGCGGATGTACGGCTGCTTGACTCCGTCGACCATGAATGTGTTGCCACCCACCCAGATCTTCTTGAACGGGTGGAACTTCGTGTTCAGCGTGAACAGGCCGCCCGGACCGACAACGAGGTGGTCGATGTCGGAGCCGCGGGTGCCGACCGGGATGTTGTGCAGGACTCGCCAGCGGGGGTCCTGCTTGGTCAGGTGGGCGAGCTTCGCGGCGACCTTCTCCTCGCCTGCGGCGCCGAGTCGCCATGCCCGTTCCTCGGTGTGCACACCGAGGAGTCGGGCGAAGAACGTCTTGGTGGGGGCGGCATCGCGTTTGGTGGTCGCGATGTCGCGGGCCCCGGCTCCGGCGCGGTTGCCTGCCAGGTCCGTCCACGGTTCGATCGGGGCTGACGCGTCGTCGACCTGCTCGTCGTCCTCGTCCTCGTCCTCGTCGGATCCGGTGGGCACCTCGGGGTGGACGACTGGGTCCGGGGCGACGTCGAGTTCGTCTGCGTCCGCGTCCGCGTCGGCGCCGGCTTCAGGGTCGGCCGGCGCGGGCTGGTAGGGCGGGACGTCGTTCTCGGTGCACCAGTTCATGGCGGCGGTGGAGACGACGTCAAGCAGTTCGGGGTCCTCGGGGTGCGCCTCGCCGGTGGCGAGATCCCACCATCCGAGCTGTGCGTCTTCGGCGTCCTTCACGTAGAGCCGGTCCTTGCCCCAGCGCTTCCAGCGGGTGACGGTCAGGTTCTGCGCTTCCACATTGCTGATCTTCGCTCTGTGCGATGGGCGGTGTCCTTGGTTCGCGCAGGTCGGCGGCAACGACGCGCCGCCGTCACAGATGGGGTGCGCCAAGAATGTGCGCGTGGCGTCAGAGGGGGAGAGGTGCGTCCTCGACGATCGACTTCATCACCAACGTCGAGGTGAGACGTCGGACGCCGGGCAGGTCGCTGAGACGTTCGTCGTAGAGACGTTGGAAGTCGGCGAGGTCGCGGGCGACGACGCGGAGCAGGAAGTCGGGGTCGCCGAAGAGGCGCTGTGCCTGCTGGACGTTGGGGACCAGGGCGACGGCCTCCTCGAACGCGGCGAGGGTGGTGCGGTCGGCCGAATGCATGGTGACGAAGACGAGTGCCTCGAAGCCGAAGCCGAGGATCGCGTGGTCGAGGTGCGCGCGGTAACCGGCGATCGCGCCCGACTTCTCCAGCGCCCGCAGACGACGGTGGCAGGGGGAGACGCTGAGACCCACCTGCTCGGCCAGTTCGGTGACGGTGAGCCGCCCGTCCTGCTGGAGCGAGGCAAGGATCTTCCGGTCAATGACGTCCATGCAGAAGATCTTCCCCCGGATCGGGCCGGGAGCGGAAGAAGTTGGAAACACCTTCTGGCTGATCGAACGTAACCTTTCAGCAGCGTCCGTTCCCCCGCCTCCAGGACCGTCAGGAGTGCCGGACGTCGTCCCCAGGAGAACCGCATGAACCCCGGCACCGTCGCAGCCTTCTGGGGCGTCTCGGTGATGTTCGCGATGACGCCCGGCGCCGACTGGGCCTACGCCATCAGCGCGGGCCTCAAGCACCGCCGCGTCACGCCCGCCGTCCTCGGGATGCTCAGCGGCCACTTCCTGGTGACGTTGCTCGTCGCGCTCGGACTCGCTGCCGTCATGGCTGCCACCCCTGGCCTGCTCGAAGGCCTGACGCTGATCGGCGTCGTCTACCTGGTGTGGCTCGGCATCTCGATGCTGCGCACCCAGGAGGCGGCTGTCGCCGAGGGCAAGGCCGACGAGTCGGGTTCGTGGAAGCGGGAAGCCCTGACCGGGTTCGGCGTCTCCGGACTCAACCCGAAGGTGCTGCTGCTGTTGATGGCGCTGCTGCCGCAGTTCACCGACACCGCCTCGGACTGGCCGATGTGGCTGCAGGTGATCGCGCTCGGCTGCCTGCACATCGCCGGATCGTTCGTCATCTACACGGCCGTCGGCGTCAGTGCTCGGATCGTGCTGCGGACCCGGCCCGTGGTGGCCATGTGGGTGACGCGGTTCTCGGGCTGCATCCTGCTGGTCGTCGCGAGCTACCTGCTGTGGGAGCAGTTGCTCCACTGACGCGCGTCGTCGCCTCCCCGCCCGTCGGCATGGCGGAGAGCGCCGCCTAGAGTCGCCGCGTGCAATTGTCTCGGAATGGTAACGGTGCATCTGTGCTGGCGAAGTGCGCAGGCGCCGCGGCGACAGTGCTCCTCGCCGTGCTGGTGGTGGTCCCCGTGGTCAGTGGGGTTGCGCGTGGAGGTGCGGACGCTCCGACGCCGAGCGATTCCCCGACGTCGGCAGCTCGCATCCGTGAACAGGCGATCCAGCCCTCGTCGCTGCCGGTGGCCGAGCGAGCGACGCCTTCCCCGGCCGCCGTCACCGCGCTCCCGGACGGGTACGCGGCCCCGACGTTGGCCGCCTTCGTCGCGAGCGACCGGGTGGACCGTGTCGTCACCGCTGAGGTCGAGGGACGCGGCACCCGCACGCCGCCCCGGACGGCCGGCGGCGGGGGAGCAGGTGAGCAGGCCGTCGTCGTCCACCTCGCCCTCGACGGGACCGAAGTGCTCGCCGACGGCGCGAACGCCGGCGTGCGACGCAAGCTGGAGGTGCGGTGGGTCGACGGCGCGCCCCTGCCTGAGATCGGTGACCACGTGGCCCTTGTCCTCGGCGAGGACGCCCGACGTTCCCCGTTCGTCCTGGCTGCGCTCACCGACGACGCTGACGCCAACCTCTACCGATGGCTCGGCGGACCGTGGAACCCGGCCTGGGGCATGGGGTTCACCTACGTCCAGGTCGCGGCGCTGCTGCCCTGACGCCCGGTACCGCCCTGGAGCACCGTCCCGAACTGCTGCGGTCAGTCGGGCGCTCGATGAGAATGGGCGCGTGGGTGAGAGGCATGAGTGACATCGAGGGTGACCCGTTCGCGGGCGCTGCCGGTCCGAGCGCGCGCCCCGTGGCCAAGCGCGGACGTCGCCGGGGGCGCAAGGCTGCACGCGGGACGGGAGAGGCAGCCAGCGACGTGGTCGCCGAGTCGGTGTTCGCGTTGTTCTTCCGGATCCCCGTTGCGATCGTGCGTCGCATCCTCGACGTCCTGTGAGGGCCCACGCTCACTTGAGCAGCTTGCTCATCCGCCGATCGGCCAGCACCTTCCCGCCGGTCTGACAGGTCGCGCAGTACTGCATCGAACGGTCCGCGAACGACACCTCCCGCACGACGTCGCCGCACACCGGGCATGCCTCGCCGGTGCGTCCGTGGACGGCCATCGCTGCCTTCTTCTCCGCCTTGAGGTCGGCGGCGGGGGTCCCGGTGGCTCGCTCGACGGCGGTGGTCAGCGTCGAGCGCAGGGCGTCGTAGAGGGTGGTGATCTCGGCGTCGTCGAGTGAGTTCGATGCCTTGTAGGGGCTCATCCGGGCGGCGTGCAGGATCTCGTCGGAGTACGCGTTCCCGATGCCTGCGATGGTGCCCTGGTGCCGCAGGACGCCCTTGAGTTGTGCCCGCCCGGCGTCGCTCAGGATCTGCGCGAGGACGTCGCGGGTGAAGGTCTCCTCCAGCGGGTCGGGGCCGAGGCGGGCGATCTGCTCGATCGACGACGGGTCGGTGGTCACCCAGATCGCGAGCGACTTCTTGGTCCCCGCCTCGGTGATCGACAGGCCCGGCGTGAAGCCGGAACCGTCGTCGTCCTCGTCGAGGGTGACGCGGGCCGCGAGCGGTGACTTGCCGCCCGGCTTCGGGGGCGTGGCGGGGACGTCGTCGAGCCACCGGATCCAGCCGGCCCGGGCCAGATGGATCACCAGGTGCACGCCCGAGGCGTCGACGTCGAGGAACTTGCCGTGCCGGGTGACGCTCTCGACGATCGTGCCGTGGAGTGCTGTCAGCGGCGGATCAAAGGTCTTCAGTGCCTGGAACGACGCCAGGTCGACGCGGGTGATCGCGCGTCCGCGCAGGCGGCGGTCGAGATCGTGGGCCAACGCGTGGACCTCGGGGAGCTCAGGCACTCCTCCAACCTAGGCGTCGCGGGGCGGCGTGACCACCATGTCGGCAGTTCGCGTGTTTTCGGCCTCGGGAGGGCCGAATCGGCTCGAACTGCCGACGTGGTGGTCGACGAATCAGAGCTCTTTGTCCGGGATGGCCGCGAGCAGCTCCCGGATCGTCGCCTCATACGAGGCGCGGCCGAAGCGGAGCGTCTCTGGGCTGCTGCCGTACGCGAAGGAGCCGTCCCACCAGTCGCGCCACGCGATGTCGTGCCAGATCGCTTCGGTCTCGGTGAGTTCGACGCGGGCGGTGACGGCCGGGCAGCAGGCGGGGCTGCAGTCCGAGGCGACCATGACTTCACCGGTGGCCATCCGGACCTCGAAGCGTCGTTCGGGGGACTCCTCGCCGAGGAGAGCGAGCAGCATCTGGTGCTGGGGCGAGTAGTTCGGGTCGCCGAAGGTGTCAGCCTGCTTGAGTCCGGGAACCACGTTGCGCAGGGGTGCCCCGTCGACGGTCCACTGGAGGCGTTCGCCGCGGGTGGTGACGCCGAAGACGAGGGGTTGCATGGGGCGATTCTGCCGTCGCGACGCGACGCTGCACCGATATCCAGATATCTAGCGAACAATCTAGAAACGGTTAGACGGATCAATCGGAGAAACGTCGATCCGACACTCTGGCGAAATCTGTCACCGCCGCTAGAACGGTCGATACGTTCCGATCGTGGACCCGATCAGGAACCCCTACGCGCCCGGCGCCGGCCAACGCCCACCCGAGCTCGCCGGGCGAGGCGATCAACTCGACGCGTTCGACGTCGTCCTCGAACGCGTCCAACGCGGCCGCCCCGAACGCTCGATCGTCCTCACCGGACTCCGCGGCGTCGGCAAGACCGTCCTGCTCAACGCGCTGCGCTCGGCGGCAGTCCGCAAACGGTGGGGGACGGGCAAGCTCGAAGCGCGCCCCGACCAAGGCCTGCGCCGCCCGCTCGCCTCCGCGCTCCACCAGGCCGTCCGCGAACTCGGCCACCCCCAGCCCGGCGAGGCCGACCACGTCCTCGGCGTCATCCGATCCTTCGCCCAACGCGACGCCGGAGGAGGCGCCAAACTGCGCGAGCAGTGGAACCCCGGGATCGACGCCCCCGTCGTCCGCGGTCGCGCTGACTCCGGCGACATCGAGATCGACCTCGTCGAACTCTTCACCGACATCGGTGGCCTCGCCCAGGACGTTGGCAAGGGCGTCGCCGTCTTCATCGACGAGATGCAGGACCTCGGCCCCGACGACGTCTCTGCGCTCTGCGCCGCCTGCCACGAGATGAGCCAGTCCGGGCTACCAGTGATCGTCGTCGGCGCGGGTCTCCCGCACCTCCCTGCGGTGCTGAGCGCGTCGAAGTCGTACTCCGAACGCCTCTTCTCCTACCAGCGCATCGACCGGCTCACTCGCGAGGCCGCCGACGTCGCGTTCACCGTCCCTGCCGAGGACGAGGACGCCTTCTACGCCGAGGCCGCGCTCGAGGCGCTCTTCGCCGCGACCGGCGGCTATCCCTACTTCATCCAGGCCTACGGCAAGGCGGTCTGGGACCGCGCGCCCGCTTCACCGATCACCGCCGAGGACGTCGCGATCGCCGCCCCCGAGGCCGAGGCCGAACTCGCGGTCGGTTTCTTCGGCTCCCGCTACGAACGCGCGACGCCCGGCGAGCGCGAGTACCTGCGTGCCATGGCCGAGGTCGCCCTGAAGATCGCTGCCGACGGTGGAGAACAGGTCGACGACGTCGGGTCGGTCCCCACTGCAGCGGTCGCCGACATGCTCGGGAAGAAGCCGCAGTCGCTCTCGCCGGCACGCGACGCGCTGCTCAAGAAGGGGCTGATCTACTCCGGCGAACGCGGCAAGATCGCGTTCACGGTGCCGCACTTCGGGAAGTACCTGCTCGCCCAGGCCTGAAGCCCGCTGCGGGACGTCATAAAGATCGAGGGGCAGAGCCCCGGATTCCTATGACGTCCCCGGCCAAGCCCTCGGGACGTCATAGGAATCGCGGCCCAGGGGCCCTGATTCGTATGACGTCCGGGGCGGGGAGGCGAGGGGAGGCGCGGGGGAGGCGCGGGGAGCGCTCAGTTCTCGCCGAGCAGTTCCTCGGCGTTCTCGCCGACCCAGTGCAGCAACGGACGCAGGAGTGTCGCGACCTCGTGGCCGCGCTCGGTGAGGGAGTAGTCGACGCGCGGCGGCATCACCGGTGCCTGCTCGCGGACGACGAGGCCGTCGTTCTCCAAGGTCTTGAGCGTCTGGGCCAGCATCTTCTCGCTGATTCCTTCGGCCCGACGACGCAGTTCGCTCCACCGGTGCGGGCGCTCCGAGAGCGAGACCAGCATCAGGACGCCCCACTTGCTGACGACGTGGTCGAGCAGGGTCCGCGACGGGCATCCGGCGGGGAAGACCTCCGGGACGGGCGGTGCGTCGAGCACGGGGGCCGGGGGCGTACTTACCTGCATGTGCGTACCTGACTTCAAAGTGCGTACTAACTTTTGGGAAGTATTGCAGTGAGGTGCTGGTTCGGAGAAGTGTCGGAACCCCTACGCCAAAGGACCACACCATGCGCATCGCAGTCACCGGAGCCACCGGCCAGCTCGGCCGTCTCGTCGTCGACGCCCTCGTCGAGAAGCACGGGTTCGCCGCGTCCGACGTCGTCGTGATCGGCCGCAACCCGCAGAAGCTCGCCGAACTCGCCCCGATCGGCGTCCAGACCCACGTCGCCGAGTACAGCGACAAGGAGGCCCTGGTTGCCGCGTTCCACGGCGTCGACCGGCTCCTGCTGATCTCGGGCTCCGAGGTCGGTCAGCGGATTGCGCAGCACACCAACGTCGTCGAGGCAGCGAAGGAGGCCGGCGTCGGCTTCATCGCCTACACGTCGCTGGCCAACGTCGAGAACAGCATGCTGAGCCTTGCCGTCGAGCACCGCGCCACCGAGGAACTGATCCTCGCCTCCGGTCTGGCGCACACCTTCCTGCGCAACGGTTGGTACACCGAGAACTACACCGGTCAGCTCGCCACCCAGCTCGAGCACGGTGCGATCCTCGGTGCGACGGGCGACGCGAAGGTCAGCCCCGCCACGCGTCAGGACTTCGCCGAGGCCGCAGCCGCCGTTCTCGTCGCGAAGGAGCCTGCCGAGGTCTACGAGCTCGGTGGCCACGCGGTGACGATGCCCGAGATCGCCGCCGCCGTCACCGACGTCACCGGCACCGAGGTCGTCTACACCGACCTCTCGGCCGAGGCCTACGCCCAGGTCCTCGCCGACTCCGGCGTCCCTGCGCCGTTCGTCGACGTCCTCGTCTCCTCCGAGCAGGGCGCGGCGCAGGGCGACCTCTTCGTCGCCTCCGACGACCTGGAGCAGCTGATCGGTCGCGTCCCGACCTCGATCCATGACGCCGTGCGTGCCGCCGCGGCCCAGCTCGGCTGACCCTCTGACCCTCTGACCCGCGGGACGTCATAGGAATCCGGGGCTGGAGGCCCCGATTCCTATGACGTCCGGGGTCAAGGCCGTCGGGACGTCATAGGAACCCGGGCGCAGAGGCCCCGATTCCTATGACGTCCGGCAGGGGGGCAGGGGAACAGGGAGCGCGACGAGGCAGCGTTCACCCGTTGACGGAGACGACCCCGTCACCCAAGGTCGGCGGCGTCCACGAGATCCGGACGTGCAACGAGATGACGCCGTCCTTCACGCTGGGGTCGAACGAGACGTGCTCGGGCAACGCGATCGACTGAGCGCTCAGGTACTCGCTGAACCGCGTCTTGCGGAGCTTCGCCCTGCGGACGTCCTCCAGCGCGGTGCGGGCCCACAGCGGTTCCACCCCGAGGTCGGCGACGGCCATGTCGAGCGTCGCGCGCAGCTCGGCCGGGCTGATGTCGTCGTGGGCGACGAGCATCTCCACCGGCGCGCCACCGTCACGCGTGGTGACGGCCACCAAGGTCGCCTCCAGCCTGATCAGGTGGCCGTCGGCCATCCGCACCGACACGTCGAACGGGCTGCCGTCGGGTTTGCGGTGGTAGACGGTTCCGCGGCCGTCGGCGACCGCCAACTGCTCGCGTGTCGGGGGGGCCGAGAGGTCGACGCTCACCTCGTTGCTCGCCAGGAATGCAGCGGTGGCGGCCTCCTGCTCCTCGTTCGCCGACGGCGAGGAGGGCACGCGCACGGCGAGGACCAGTGCCAGCGTGACCATCAACAGGAACGTGAACAGGACGCGGGACCACAGGCGTTGGGCCACACGAGGCACCATCGCGTCACCTCCAGAGGGAAACGACCTTTCCTTTTCACGGTAGGTCAACGTCGACACCCCGTCCTCCCGTCGGGCCCATGGCCCGAAAGGGTCACCCGTCGAGAATCATTCGGGTGGTTGGTCGCCGTACTCCTGCGGGGTTGCGAACTCGATGCCTACGGTCCGGCCCATGAGTCCCGACCTTGCGCAGCGCCTGTCCGACGGCCCCTTCTGGCAGCTGGTGCGCCCGGTTCTCGGGGCAGGTGAGGAGCCCGTGCACCACGCGCACCTGCGTCGGGTCGAAGGCACGGTGGAGGCGTCGGGGACGCTCTTCCTCACCAGCCACCGGTTGCTGTGGCGCAGCGTCGACCCGCGCGACCCCGAGGGCACCGCCTTCGAGATCTCCCTCGACGACGTCCTCGGCGTCGAGCAGCCGCAGCGATTCGCGGCCTTCCACGCGTTCCGGGTGGTCGCCGAGCACGACGCCCGACCGGTGGAGGCGTTCTTCTTCCCGACGCACCGCAACGCGGTGGAACGGCATCTGTGCGTGCAGATGATGACGCTGGTGGACGAGTACTGGCGTGGGCGTCGGAGTCTGCGCGGCATCGCCTGATCCGTGGCGGTGGGTGAGACGAGAAATCGGAACCGACGCGGAGCAGGAGCACAATCGAGGTCATGAGACCTCAGGTCGTCGCCCATCGTGGCGCCAGCTTCGAGAAGGCCGAGCACACGCTGGGCGCGTACATCGCTGCCCTGGACGCCGGTGCGGAAGGGCTTGAGTGCGACGTCCGACTGACCGCTGACGGTCACCTGGTCTGCTTCCACGACCGCGACCTGCGGCGCACCGGGCAGACCAAGGGCGTGGTGTCGACCAAGACGTTGGCCGACCTCGACCAGCTCGACTTCACGGCGTGGAAGAACCCGTGGGGCGAGCTCGACGAGGACCGGTTCGACGCCGACCGCAGTCATCGTTCGGTGCTGACGCTGCGCAGGCTGTTCGAGACCGTGCGTGACTACCCGCGTCGGGTGGAGATCGCCGTCGAGACCAAGCATCCGGTGCGTTACGGCAGCGCGGTGGAGCGCAAGCTCGTCGAGCTGTTGCGTGAGTTCGGGTGGGACGGGCCGGACTCCCCGGTGCGCGTCATGAGCTTCTCCTGGACGGCTCTGCAGCGCGTCGAACGGCTCGCTCCCGACGTCCGCCTGGTGCAGCTGATCGAGAAGGCGCACCTGTGGCCGATGCTGCGTCGCGTCATCGGGCCGGACTGGATCGTCGGGCCCGGCGTCAAGGAACTGCGGGCCCACCCGGGCCTGGCGAAGCGGCTGGTGGCGTCGGGACGCGACATCCACGTCTGGACGGTGAACAGCCGCAAGGACCTCGACCTGTGCCTCTCCCTCGGCGTCAAGGCGGTCATCAGTGACCGTCCGGGATACATGTTGGAGCTGCTCGACGGGTAGTTTTGCCCCATGGCGAAGAAGTCCCGCAAGAACGTCGCAGCTGCCCCCCTCGCTGAGGGAGAGGTCGGCCCGCGTCAGCCCTGTCCCTGTGGTTCCGGCAAGCGTTACAAGGCGTGCCACGGTGCCGCCGGCGGCGTGACCACCCCGTACGTCGCGCGTCCCTTCGAGGGCATGCCGGGCGAGTGCGACCTGATTGCGCTGCGCGAGTTCGTGCACGCCGGTACCGCTCCGCTGGAGCTGGCCGAGGGCGTCGTCGGCGCCGGCAAGACGGTCGTCCGCCTCAACACCGCCCTCCCGGTCGGCGCGCCCGCGATGGTGCGCGACTCCGGCGAGGTGTGGCTGGGCCTGCAGGTCCAGCACAACTACGGCGACCCCTCGCGCGACCTGGGTGCCGTCCTGCTGAAGGCGCTGGAGCAGGCCGAGCGTGGCGAGTCCGGCATCGTCGGCCTCAACGCCGCTCCGGGTGAGGGTCCGCGTCTGCAGGACCTCGTCGCCAACGAGACCCTCGACGTCACCGTCGAGGACACCTACGAGTTCTGGGTCTCCGACGTCGAGGAGCCCGGCCACGACTTCATGCACGCCCTCGAGGACGCCAACGAGTCGATCTTCCCCTCCGCGCGTCTCAAGCGCGTCGACGGTGCCTACTGGACCAACGTCGGCACCAAGGAGCACCTGCGCTGGGTCATGCCGCACGACGAGGACGTCCTCCTCGACGCGCTGGCCCGTCTGCACGTCGCCGGTGAGGACAACCTCGTCGAGGGCGGACGTTTCGTCGGCATGTTCCGTGCCCACGGCCTGCTCGTCCCCGTCTGGGACCTCCCGGTCGGCACCGGTGCCAAGGCGATCGACATGCCGGCACAGAAGTTCCGCACCGCGCTCAACAAGACGATGAAGCTGAAGTCCCCGCTGAACGCCGAGCAGCGTTCGGCCCGCGCGGGTCTGCTGAACCGACAGGTCACCATTCGCTGATCGGCGTCAGCCACACTTCCAGGCGGTACAAAGTGTCCGGCATATAAGAAGTTGTCGGATCTTCGCCGCCTTGGCGGATCGCGCATCGCGCGGTGTCGTAAATTGTGACTGCCTGGTCGTTGTCGTATCCCCCGTCGACAACGGCTGGGCGCCAAGCCTCTGACGAAGGGCCGTTTCTCCGCACAGGAGAAGCGGCCCTTCGCGCATTCGCGGAGTGAGTACCGCGGCGATTCTTGGGCCGAGTCCATTGATTTCGGTGTTTTGCTGCACAACCAGTTCGTGAAACGAGATCATGGGGGACGTGTTCCGTGTATCAAGGCGTCGCGTGTCCGTTCGTGCCCGTGCAGTGCTCGCAGTGTCGACGGCCATGGCCGTCGCGGCGGTCTCCGGAGCCGTGATCCTGGGGCAGTCCACCGCCGGTCAGGACGCCGAGGCAGCACCGCCGTTGGCCGTGGAGCCCATCGTCGAGCTGCCGTCGGTGATGTCGGGACCGGAGGCTCTCGAGGTACTCGGTGGACGCGAGGGCAAGGACCTCGCCGCCGTCGCGGAAGCGCACGGTTGGAGTGAGGCGGAGGTTGCCGAGACCCTCGAGAACGACGCGACCCTGCACATCGACCCCTCGGGACGTCTGTTCTACGCCGACACCTTGGAGGGCCACGGTGCGGCCGCGTCGAACGACCACGACCACGATCACGGGCACGGCGACGCGACGCAGCCCATACCTGAGGCGGAAGGAGACCCGGAGACGTCCGGGTTCGCGACCAGCGGCAGCGCCGCCTCAGGGGCGTCCGCGGCGGGAGCGATCGCGCCACTCGAGGACACGTTCCGCCTGCACTCCGCGCCCCAGGGCGCGCCGATCACGTTGCACCTCGACTTCGACGGCCACACCTTCGCGCCCGGGACGGTGTGGCCCGGGCTGGCCGGTCAACGCGCCAACGCATGGGACCCGGCTGGCGACGGTCCCGCCTTCAGCGACGCGGAGAGGATCCGGGTCCAGAGGATCTGGCAGATGGTGGCGGAGCACTACTCGTTCTTCGACGTCGACGTCACCACCCGGGAGCCGCCCGCGAGCCTGTTCGGGGGAACGGACAAGCACGCGCTGCGGGTCGTGATCTCACCGTCCCTCACGCGCACCACCGTCAACTCCAAGCTCGTCGTGGGGATCGATCCCACGGACACCCCGTCCGCGGTGGGCGGGACGGTCGGCCTCGCCTACGTGGGGACGTCTCGCACCAGGGGGTACGACGACTCACCTGCGTTGGTGTTCGCCACGCCTCTGCGAGAAGGCTCCGACGCGGCGTTTGCCTCGACGATCTCGCACGAGTTCGGTCACAACTTCAATCTCCGGCACTCCTTCGAGAACCCGCCGTACCAGCAGCAGATCGCGCAGGGATCCTCGGCGACCGCCTTCAGTGCGTTGATCATGGACTACGCGAGTTCTGCGGCGGCGTTCTACTTTACGCGCGAGGAACGTGACTACGTGTTGGGCGGGTCCGGCCAGGGGACGAGCCTCGCGTACAGGTCGCTCGGCTTGATCCGCCCCGCGGACTCCTCCGGCGTGCCCGTCGCGAGGGCCGGCCTGGTGACCGGCAAGTGGTCGGGCAGTACCCAGTCCAGGTACTTCCCCGACGGAATGAACCGATCGGCGGTGCTCGGAACGTTCCGCTGCACCGGCAGCGTCCGGGTCAGGGTGGAGCCGGCCGCGAAGCTCAACCCCGGGTTCGATGCGCGGATCCGACTCTTCGACGGCGACACGGTCGTGGCGACCGCCACCGAGACGACCAAGGCGGGAACCGCGACGCGAGCTGCTGGGCTGGGCGCCACGCTCGACTTCGAGGCCGACCCCGACGTCACCTACACCGTGCGGATGGACAGCGACCCGAACGGTGCGACATGGGCGGGTGGAAGCGTGCACCCGTACGGGCAGTACGTGGCCGCCGTCTCCGGCGACGGCTGCGACCTGCCGGCTGTGGCGCCGAGTGAGCCTGTCGGGGTGACGGCCGTCGCGACCCGGGGTTCCGGAGCGGTGACGGTCGCCTGGGAGGCGCCGCTGCAGCCCGGGTCCGGTGCTCTCACCTACGAGGTGGCCGTGGACGGGCGTCGTGTCCAGCAAGTGGAGGCCGGTGTCACGTCCGTCCGACTGACCGACCTGCCCGAGCAGGGCACGCACGTGCGTGTGCGTGCGGTCAACGCCACGGGCGCGGGTCCGTGGGTGACGGTGCGTACTCCGTACCTCGTTGCGAAGGCTCCCCTCCACGTCTCCGCACTGAAGAGCGAGGACGGGAGGAGCGTCCAGTTCAGGGTCGTCCATGCGCCCGATCTCATCCCGTCGGACGACCCGGACAGTGCGCGGTTCAACATCATGTGGAACGGGGGGAAGTCGTTCTTCGCGACCGCTGCTTCGGCCCCCCGAATGATCGCCGACGCCAAGTACTTCACGGAGGACGGGAACAGGTTCTACACGCTCCGGGGGGCTCTCGGGGACGTGAGCGTGCCGTACGTCGTGCGTGACGCAGTGACGGCCCCGTCCGTCCCGCAGGCGGTGCGCGCCTCCGTCGTCGGCGACGAGGTCGACGTTGCCTGGGACCTTCCCCTCGACGACGGTGGGGCGTTCGCGGCCTACCGGTTGAGCGTGGACGACGGGCCGTGGACGGCCGTGAACGGGTTCACGTTCGCGCACACGCTGCACGGCCTGACCGCAGGTGAGCACACGGTGCGGGTGAAGGCGATTCACGAGGGCGGGGAGAGCGCGCCCGCGGCGGTGACGTTCACCGTGGGTGACGCAGGCGCTGCAGCGCCGTCCCCGGCGTCCGCGCCGCGCAACGTCGAGATCGTCGAGGACGCGTCCGGCACTCGTCTGGTCTGGGACGCTCCGGCGCGTCTGTACGGTGCCACTGTGCAGGAGTGGGCGGTCACTGTGGGCAACCGTGAGGTGACGCTGCCTGCTGGGCGTCGTCAGCTCTCGCTGACCGGGTTCCGTGCCGAACGGGCCCTGGCCGTGACGGTCGCTGCCGTCACCGGTGACGAGGACGCGACGGTGACGGGTGCGCCGGCACGGGTGAGCCTGGCTCCGGCCGGCTGAACGCCGTCCGCCCGCGGGCTTGGGAGCGACAGGCGCATCAAGGGTATTTTCGGTGCAGATGACGTGCAGCCGTGACGCACGTCCCCTTGCAGGAAGCCCCCGATGCCTCACGCCGCCCCCGCCGCCCGCGCCACGTCCTGGATCCCCCGAGGACGACCACTCGCAGGGACCCAGTTCGCGGCCCGCCACCGCATGCTCCTCACCGTCCTCGTGATCCACGTGCCGGTCCTGGCGCTGCTGGCGTGGTGGTGGCCCACCACCACCTGGAGTGAGCAGGCCACGCACGGTGCACACCAGTACGGCGCGCACCAGCACGACTCCCACCTCGGGATCTTCGTCTGGGGCGGCATCGCGCTGATGGTCCTCGCGGCCGTCGTCGCAGGGATCGCCCGTTCGGCGACGGCGCGGTCGACGTCGGTCGCGGCCGGTCTCGTGATCGGCTCGACCACCCTCGTGCACGTCTTCGGCGGCATGACCGACATGCACCTGCACTTCTTCGTGGTGGCCGCCCTGGTCTCGCTCTACCAGGCATGGGCGCCGTTCCTCGTCGGTGTCGCACTGGTCGCCGCGCACCACGTCGTCATGGGGCTGTGGATGCCCTCGATGGTCTTCTCGGTGCAGCTCGCCCAGGACCATCCACTGGTCTTCGCGATCCTGCACGCCGGGTTCTTCCTCGCCGAGTGTGCCGCTCTGGCGTGGTCGTGGAAGTTCACCGAGGCCGCTGACGCCCTGCGTTCCGCCGCCGACGCACGCAGCCGCGCCGCCGCCGACGAGGCGCGTGAGGAGGCCCGACGCGCCACCGAGACCCTCGCTGCTCTCGAAGCAGCGCGCGTCGAGGAGACTGCTCGCGCCGAGAGTGCTCGCCGTGCCCGGGTGGACGCCGAACGACGTCTCGACGAGCTCACCGCCCTCGCCCGCGGGCTCCAGGACCAGGTCCTCGACTCGCGCCGCGAGATCGCCGAGCTCGCCTCCGCGGCTCACCGCATCGGTGACTCCGCGCGCGACGCGCAGGGATCGCTGCGGCAGGCCGTCGTCCTCACCCACGCCACCGACGAGGTCCTCGCCGAGCTCGACGTCTCGGTCGCGGAGGTCTCGGCGATGGTGAAGAAGATCAACGCGATCGCTGCCCAGACCAACCTGCTCGCCCTCAACGCCACGATCGAGGCGGCGCGGGCCGGGGACGCCGGACGGGGGTTCGCCGTCGTCGCCGGAGAGGTGCAGGCCCTCGCGACGGAGACCGCTGCCGTCACCGTCGGAATCGGGACCACCATCGCGAGCGTCCAGGCGGGTGCGGGTTCGGTGGTCGCCAACGCTGCCGAACTCACCCGTGCCCTCGGCGCCGCCGAGGTGCGGCAGCAGGAGATGGGCGACGCCGTGGCCGAACAGCGTGCCTCCACCGGTCGGGCCGAGCAAGCGATGGAGGCCGTCGCGCACGGCATGGAGGAACTCACCGCGGAGGTCGCCGAGGTCGCGATGCTGGGGCGCTGACCCGCGTGTGGGGCGGGTCCGGACGGTGTGATGAGATCTGCTCAGGTCCCTGACTCCTCGGGACGTTTGAGGCTCCGGCCCCCAGCGCGCTGTGGCGCGCCCCGGAGACCTCCAGAAGAGGAGAACCCATGAAGCTGCGCTCTGACGACGGCACCACCACCGTCGAGATCACCCCGGTCGGGTACGAGCTCGCCGTCCCGGACCGCCATGACGACGACGAGTGGTTGCGGGTCCGGATCGGCGTCGAGCAGGTCGCGGGGGAGTTCTGGACGGTGACGCACCCCTGCCTCACGGTCTCCGAGCTCATCGCGCTGACGCACTGGTTGCGGAGCCCGCACACCCGGTCGGTGGAGTTCGTCGAGCCGCTCGTCGCGCTGCGTCGGGCCCCGGACGCCGACGGCGTCGTCGAGGTCGCGTTCTCGCACGAGGCGCTGCCGCCGTCGCTGCAGGTCGGCGAGCCGCGTGACTGGCTCGGCGGCGTCCACGTGCTGCAGTTCCGGATCAGTCAGGACGTCCTGACGGTTGCAGCCGACGCCCTCGCGGCGGAGGCGGCGGAGTTCCCCGCGCGACAGCGTTCGGGGAGCCTGCGTCGTCCGCGCCTCCGCGCCTGAGCTGGCGAGGCCTGCGTTCGTGGCGCGCCGAGCGTCGCCTGCGTCGTCTGCTGGCTGCGACCGATGACGACTGACGTCGGCTGACGTCTCACCGCCTGCTGGTTACTGTGGATGGACGCCGTGCCGCGGCGTCCATCCACCTCGGAGGCAGTCATGACGTCCTACAGCGACAAGATCAAGGCGAAGATCAAGGAGTCCGACGTCGAGGGCAAGCTCGGTGACCTCGTCGACGACGGCGAGAAGCTGGTCAACGAAGCCGTCACGAAGGCCGGAACCCTGGCCCACGACCGGCGCGACGACGTCGTCGGCTGGCTCGACAAGGCCTCGGAGACGGTGAACTCCAAGACCGACGGAAAGTACGCCGACCGGGTCTCGAAGCTGCGCGACGTCCTGCTCGCCGGTCTCGACAAGGTGGCCGACAAGCGCGCCGGCTCCACCTCTGACGACGACGTCGACCGCGAGCCGCGCGGAGAACTCCCGCCCGTCGAGTAGGTCACGGGCCGATGCCGGGTCGGGAAAGAGCCCTTCACAGCGTCTGGCTACGGGTCTAGCGTCGTCGCATGGCCACGAAGCTCAATCCCTACGTCAACATCCGCGGAGGTCTCGCGCGCGAAGCGCTCGAGTTCTACCGTTCCGTGTTCGGCGGGGAGGTGATGGTCATGACCTTCGGCGAGTTCGGGGGAGAGGGCCGGATCGCCGACCTCGTGATGCACGGTCAACTCATCACCGAGACCGGGCGCAAGCTCATGGTCGCGGACGCCCCTGAGGAGATCGTCCAGATCACCGTGGGTGACAACGTCTCGATCGCGATCGACGGTGAGGCCGAGGACGCCGAACGTCTGCGCGGCATCTTCGCCGCCCTCGCCTCCGACGGCGGCCGGATCGAGAATCCGCTGCTGATCGCGCCATGGGGAGACGAGTTCGGTTCCGTGGTGGACCGCTACGAGATCCACTGGATGCTCAACATCGCCGGCACCGAGCCCGAGGAGCCGTTCCCGGCCGTCGAGGACTGACCCCGGAGACCTCCTGAACGCACCCGCGGGACGTCATCACGATCGGTTGCCATGGCGACCAGATGTGATGACGTCCCGCGGGTTCAGGCGTCAGCGTCAGCAGATCACCAGGGGCTGGGCTTGTAGTCCTTCACGAAGCAGCCGTAGAGGTCCTCGCCGGCCTCGCCCAGGACGATCGGGTCGTAGACGCGCGCAGCACCGTCGACCAGGTCGAGCGGGGCGTGCCAGCCCTCGGCGGCGATGCGGAGCTTCTCCTGGTGGGGACGCTCGTCGGTGATCCAGCCGGTGTCGACGGCCGTCATCAGGATCTTGTCGGTCTCGAACATCTCGCCCGACGAGGTGCGCGTCATCATGTTGAGCGCGGCCTTCGCCATGTTGGTGTGGGGGTGGCCGGGGCCCTTGTAGCGACGCGAGAACTGGCCCTCCATCGCCGAGACGTTGACGACGTAGGCACGCCCCGACTTCGCAGCCTTCGCCGCAGCGGCGAGGGCCGGACGCAGGCGCGAGACCAGCAGGAACGGCGCGATCGAGTTGCACAGCTGCACCTCGAGGAGCTCGAGCGGGTCGACCTCGCCCATCAGCTGGGTCCACGAGTTGGTGGACTGCAGGTCGGGCAGCAGGCCACCGGCGTCGACGGCGGTGCCGGCCAGGTGGGCCTCCAACGACGCGCTTCCGGCCTGGAGTGCCAGGGCGGTCAGGGACGCGGCGTTGTGGGCAGCCAGCGCGGACTCGCCGGACTCGCCGTCGTGCGCAGCCACGGCGGTGCCGGCCAGGGCACCCGCGATCGCGGCCGGGTGCGCCTCGGAGATGCGCTCGAAGGAGACCATCTCGGGCAGCGCGATGTTGTCGGGCAGCGGCGCGAGCTCGCCGTCGGTCAGCGGGGTGTAGGAGCCCGGCGAACGACGCACGGTCTGGCAGGCGTTGTTGATGATGATGTCGAGCGGACCCGCGGCGGCGACGTCGTCGGCCAGCGAGATCACCTGCGTCGGGTCACGCAGGTCGATGCCGACGATCTTGAGGCGGTGGATCCAGTCGGCGGAGTCCTCCATCGCGGAGAACCGACGCACGGCGTCCTTGGGGAAACGCGTCGTGATCGTGGTGTGCGCACCGTCGCGGAGCAGGCGCAGCGCGATGTACATGCCGATCTTGGCGCGGCCACCGGTGAGCAGGGCGCGCTTGCCCGTCAGGTCGGTGGACTGGTCGCGCTTGGCGTGGCTCATCGCCGCGCACTTGGGGCAGAGCCAGTGGTAGAAGGCGTCGACCAGGGTGAAGTCCTCCTTGCAGATGTAGCAACCACGCGCGGTGATCAGCTCGCCTGCGAAGGCACCCTTGGTGTTCGAGACCAGCGGGATGCCGGCGGTCTCGTCGTCGATCCGCATCGGCGAACCGGTGGCGGTGGACTCGATGATCTTCTGGTCGTGGCGGATCTTCTCCTGACGGATCTCCGCGCGACGCGACTTCTTGACCAGCTTGTACATGTACGACGCCTCGCGCTTCATGAGGCGGACGTCGGGGTGGTCAGGACCCAGGGGCGGCAGGGACCGCAGGACCTTGATCGCGATGGCGAACTCGTCGGGGTCGATGCCCGGACCGAACTCGTTGCCGTCGGCATCGATCGTGATCGCCTTCGCCTCGGCGATGGCTTCCTCGGGGGTGGGCCTCTTGTCCTGCTCGTCACTCACGCGGCAGAGTCTCCCACCACCCGTTGCCGCTCTCCGATTCCTCGTCCCAGCGTCGTGGTGCCCCTGCGGGAGGCTGCCGCGGGCGGGATGAACGCAGCCGTGACGGCCGCCACGAGACTGAGGACGCCGCACGTCAGGAAGCCGACGGTGAACGCCGACGTCGAGGCGTGGGTGGTGGCAACGCCGTCAACGACGTGGGTGGTGGTGAGTCCGGCGAGGAGGGCGGCGATTCCGGCGCTGGCCCCGGCCATGCCGATCGAGCGCATCAGCGAGTTGATCCCGTTGGCGCTGGCGGTCTCGTCGGGACGCGCGGAGGCCATCACGAGCACCGGCATCGCGGCGAACGACATCGCCGCGCCGATCCCGCAGAGCGTCGTGGCGACGACGACCTGGGTGACGTCCGCGGCCAGGAGCGGCCGCGTCAGGTAGGAGACGGCCATGACGAGGGCGCCGACCAGGAGCGTCCCGCGTCCGCCGACCCGGTTCAGCATCCGTCCCGAGACCGGCGCGAAGACCACCATCGCCAGGCCCGACGGGATCATCACGAGCCCGGCGCCCATCACCGAGATGCCGAACCCGTGACCGGTGGCCTCGGGCGCCTCGACGAACGGGATCGTGAGCAGGTTGTTGGCCATCATCCCCACTGTCAGCAGCACCGAGGCGACGTTGGTGAGCAGCATCGGACGTCGGGAGAAGGTGCGCAGGTCGACCATCGGGGTCTCGCGCCGCAACTGCGACGGCACCCACGCCGCGAACGTGACGACGCTGGCCACGAGCAGACCGAGCGTCACCGGGGACGCCCATCCCCAGCTGCCGCCCTTGGAGACGAAGAGCATCAGCGTCACCAACGCGAACGAGAGCACCAGGGCACCGACCAGGTCGAAGCTGCCGCGGGCCCTGGTCCGGGACTCCGGCACCCCGATCGCGACCGCGACGAGGATCAGTGCGGTGAACGAGCCCGTCACCCAGAACAGCGACGACCACCCCGACGTCTCGTAGAGGATTCCTGACAGCGGCAGCCCGAGTGCGCCGCCGATCCCGAGCGTCGTCGACATCAGGGCGATCCCGAACCCCACCCGGTGCGGCGGGAGTTCGTCGCGCAGGATCGAGATGCCGATCGGGATGATCGCGGCGGCGAGCCCCTGCAGCCCGCGTCCGACCATCGCGGCCACCAGTGACGTGGTGACGGCCAGCACCAGCGAACCGAGCGTCATGACGCTCATCGCGACCAGCGCCATCCGGCGTTTGCCGTACAGGTCGGCCAGGCGGGTGAGGACCGGTGTGGCGACGGCGCCGGAGAGCAGCGTGACGGTGAGCAGCCACGACGCCGTGTCGGGGCTGGTGTCGAAGGCTTCGGGCAGCACCGGAACGAGCGGGATGACGAGCGTCTGTTGCAAGGAGACGGCCATGCCAGCGGCGGCGAGCACACCGGTGACGAGCCACGCCGGACGACGTCGGGGGCTGTTGCCGGGGGTGTCGACGGCGTTGTTCGGAAGCAGTGAGGTGGGCGAGGTAGAAGGCGGCGTCACCTTCAATGTCTATCATTTCGACTGGGTTAATTAACTTTGCGTCCGTGTGACACCGAAGTGGCGATCAGGCTCCTGCTCGTGAGGTGGTGATCGAGGTCGCGCTGTCCGCGAATCTCGTCACACTCATGAAAAGGACTACCGTGGAGGCATGAGTGACCCTGCCCCGGAATCCGCCCTCGCGCACGAGGCAGCCCCCGCGTCCGAGCCGGAGACCATCAAGTTCTCCGACCTCGACCTCGACCCCCGTGTCCTGAAGGCGATCACCGAGGTGGGTTATGAGACCCCCTCCCCGATCCAGGCCGCCACCATCCCCTCGCTGCTCGAAGGCCGCGACGTCGTTGGACTGGCACAGACCGGAACGGGCAAGACCGCTGCATTCGCGCTGCCGGTGCTCAGCAACATCGACCCTGACCAGAAGACCCCCCAGGCTCTGGTCCTCGCCCCGACCCGCGAGCTCGCGCTCCAGGTCTCCGAGGCGTTCGAGAAGTACGCCTCCCACATGCCCAAGGTCCGCGTCCTGCCCGTCTACGGCGGCCAGGGCTACGGCGTCCAGCTGTCCGCGCTCCGTCGCGGCGTCCAGGTCGTCGTCGGTACCCCCGGCCGCATCATGGACCACCTGGAGAAGGGCACGCTCGACCTGAGCGAGCTCCGCTTCCTGGTCCTCGACGAGGCCGACGAGATGCTCAAGATGGGCTTCGCTGAGGACGTCGAGACGATCCTCGCCGACACCCCCGCGACCAAGCAGGTCGCGCTGTTCTCGGCCACCATGCCGGCCCAGATCCGCCGCATCTCCAAGAAGCACCTCAACAACCCGATCGAGGTGACGGTCAAGAACAAGACCACCACCTCGGCCAACATCACCCAGCGCTACCTGATGGTGTCGTACCCGCAGAAGGTCGACGCCCTCACCCGCATCCTCGAGGTCGAGAACTTCGAGGGCATGATCATCTTCGTCCGCACCAAGCAGGTGACCGAGGCGCTCGCCGAGAAGTTGCGCGCCCGTGGCTTCTCCGCCGCCGCGATCAACGGTGACGTCGCCCAGAACCAGCGTGAGCGCACGATCAACCAGCTGCGTGACGGCAAGCTCGACATCCTCGTCGCCACCGACGTCGCTGCTCGTGGTCTCGACGTGGAGCGCATCTCCCACGTCGTCAACTTCGACATCCCGACCGACACCGAGTCCTACGTCCACCGCATCGGTCGTACCGGCCGCGCCGGTCGCCACGGTGACTCGATCGCCTTCGTGACCCCGCGTGAGCGCCACCTGCTCCGCGCGATCGAGAAGGCGACCCGTCAGCCGCTGACCCAGATGCAGCTGCCGTCGGTCGACGACGTCAACAAGAAGCGCCTCTCCGCGTTCGACGAGGGCATCACCGCCGCTCTCTCCGACAACGAGAAGATCGACTTCTTCCGCGACGTCGTCAAGCACTACGTGGACGAGTACAACGTCCCCGAGGTCGACGTGGCTGCTGCCATCGCTGCTGTCATGCACGGTGACAACCCGCTGACCCTCACCCCGGAGCAGGAAGTCCTGCACACCCCGCGCAACGACGACCGTGGTGGTCGTGACGACCGCGGCCGTGGACGCAACGACCGCGGCGACCGCGGCGACCGTGGTGACCGTCGTGCCCCGCGTCGTGCCGGTGCTGACGCCGACCTTGCCACCTACCGCATCTCGGTGGGTCGCCGTCACAAGGTGGAGCCCCGCCAGATCGTCGGCGCTCTCGCCAACGAGGGTGGCCTGGGCCGCAACGACTTCGGCAAGATCGACATCCGCATGGACCACTCGCTGGTCGACCTCCCGGCGAACCTGCCGGCCGGTGCCGTGGAGGCCCTCGCGGCCACCCGCATCTCGGGTCAGCTCATCGAGCTCACCAAGGACAACGGCCCGCGCCGTGCGTCCGGTGGCGACCGTGGCGGTTACAAGGGTGGTGACCGTGGTGGCTACAAGGGTGGCGACCGCGAGGACCGTCCCCGTCGCGACTTCGACCGCAAGCCGCGTCACAAGGACTGATCTGCTGATCTGATCAGCATCTGATCCACGCACGAGACCCCGCCGATCCTGATGGTCGGCGGGGTCTCGTCGTATTTCGGGCCCCCCTCAAACGCCGGGACGTCATAGGAATCGCGGGCCAGGGGCCCCGATTCCTATGACGTCCGAGAGCGGAGCGACGTCCGCGAGGTGAAACGGGCAGGCGTCAGGCGGTCTTGATCGCCGAGATGTCGAAGTCGAGCTTGATCTTCTCCGAGACGAGGACGCCGCCGGTCTCGAGTGCGGCGTTCCAGGTGAGGCCGAAGTCCTTGCGGTTGATCGAGGTCTGGCCCTCGAAGCCGATGCGCGTGTTGCCGAACGGGTCCTGGGCGGAGCCGGTGAGCTCGAACGGGATCGACACCTGCTGGGTGATGCCCTTGATCGTGAGGTCGCCCGTGATCGTCCACTCGTCGCCGTCGGCCTCGACCTGGGTGGAGGCGAACGTGATCGTCGGGAACGCGGCGGCGTCGAAGAAGTCGGCCGAGACCAGGTGCGCGTCGCGGTCGGCGGAGCCGGTGTCGACGCTGGCGGTCTGGATCGTGAGGTTGACGCGCGAGTTGGCCGGGGAGGCGGTGTTGACCTCGGCGGTTCCCTCGAAGTCGCCGAACTGGCCGCGGACAGTGGTCACCATCGCGTGGCGGGCCGAGAAGCCCAGGCGGGTGTGGCTCGCGTCCAGTGCGTAGGAGCCGGAGATGTCGGTGACGGCCTGGGTGGGCGCGTCGAAGGAGTCGGCGTTCTTGTTGCGGTTGAAGATTCCCATGGTGCGCTCCACTCAGAAGTAGTTCAAGGTTCAACTAGGTAACGACGGGCGTGCGCGATTCATTCCCTCCGGCGCGCCTCGCTCCACACACTGCCATTCGGAAGCGGTTTGCAACAGGGGGTGGCCCGTCCGAACTGAACTCTTCGACACGCCCCGCAAAGCCGAGAGCCCCCTGCTGCATGGGGTCAGCAAGGAGCTCTCGTCCCAGAGATAGTACGAGGAGTGAGGGACCTCGGCAGCCGCTCTCGGAATCTTGTGCCTCCGGTGCGGACCAGTGCCTCTCAGGCCGAGCGGAACGTCCAGAGCAGGATCTCGGCGGAGGAGCCCACCGCAGTCACCGTCATCTCCACGTCGTCGGCCTCCAGGATCCGGGCGGCGTCCCCGTCGGCGAGCTCGACCACCTCGTCCGGCGTCGTGAGCAGCACCGCTCCGGCGACCACGAAGAGGTGGTGCGCCGCACAGACCGGCAGTGCGGTCGGCGACTCGGGCGCGGGACGGCCGAACCACAACGTTGCCCCCTGTGTTCCCACCGGCACCTGGGCGCCCTCGCCGGCCACCGGGTGCAGGGCCTCGGCGTCCATCGCCTCGGCGACGTACCGCGCCGGGGGAGCGTCGACGTCGTCGGAGACCAACCAGGTCTGCAGGAATCGTGTCGGTTCCGCGCCGGTGTCGGCGTGCTCCGCGTGCCGGATGCCCGGACCCGTGGACTGCACTGCCACCGTTCCGGCCGGCAGACGTTCGGTGCGGCCCGCGTCGTCGGCGTGCACGAGCGTCCCGTGGGCCACCCAGGTCACCAGCTCGACCGCGGAATGCTTGTGCTCGTCGAACCCCGCGCCCCAGGCCAGTCGGTGGTCGTCGAAGGCACGCATCGGGCCGAAGGCCAGATTCTCGGGATCGTAGTGGTGGCCGAACGAGAACGAGTGCGCCGTGACCCGGTCAGGTTGCGGCTCGATATACCTCTGGGAAGCGGGACACACGCGCAGCAGCATCCGGCTATGGTCGCGGGGTGACGAGCCCACGAACAAACCGGGACGCCGCAGGCTTGCCTCTGCTCCCGGCAGGCTTCCGGTTCGGAACCAGCGATTCAGCCCACCAGACGGAGGGGGCCGTCGACGTGGACGGACGCGGACGCACGATCTGGGACACGTTCGCCGAGACCCCCGGACGCATCGACCGGGGCGAGACCGGTGCCCGTGGCGCCGACTCCTACCGGCGTTGGCCCGAGGACGTCGCGCTCCTGCGCGACCTCGGTGTCACCTCGCACCGCTTCTCCGTCGCGTGGTCGCGAGTCGTGCCCGAAGGCCGTGGAGCGGTCAACACGCGCGGACTCGACCACTACGACCGCTACGTCGACGCGCTCCTCGAGGCAGGCGTCGAACCCATGCTGACGCTCTACCACTGGGACCTGCCCCAAGCGTTGGAGGACGACGGCGGCTGGCTCAACCGCGCCACCGCCGAGGCGTTCGCCGAGTACGCCGGGGTGGTGGCCGAGCGCCTCGTCGACCGGGTAGCGCACTGGATCCCGGTCAACGACCCCAACGTCGCCAGCATCCTGGGCTACGGCATGGGCTCGCACGCCCCCGGCAAACGACTCGTCTTCGACTGTCTCCCGGCTGCCCACCACATGCTGCTCGGCCACGGCCTGGCCACCCAGGTGCTGCGTGCTGCCGGAGCCACGAGCGTCGGGTCTGCGACCAACCACGCCCCGGTCTGGCCGCGCAGCGACGAACCGGAGGACACCGGTGCCTCGAAGCTGTTCGACATGCTCTGGAACGGGGCCTTCGCCGAGCCGATCCTGCTGGGCCGCTACCCGTTCCCGCTCCTCCCGTTGCTCGACGACGTCCTGCGTCCCGGCGACCTCGCCACCATCCGACAGCCCCTCGACTTCTACGGCGTCAACTTCTACGGACCCGTCCGGGTCGGCGCGTCCCCGGAGGGGAACGAGGTCCCGTTCGAGTTCCGCGAGGTCCTCGGGCACGAGGTCACCGACCTGGGCTGGCCGATCGTTCCCGAGGCGTTGTGCGAGTGGCTCGTCATGTTCCGGGCCCGCTACCGCGCCGCCCTGCCGCCACTGATGGTGACTGAGTCCGGGTGCGCCTACGACTCTCCCGTCGCGCCCGACGGCACGGTCGCCGACCCGCAGCGGATCGCCTACCTCGACGCCCACCTCGCGGCCGTCTCCCAGGCTGTCGACCGGGGAGTCGACGTGCGCGGTTTCCACGTCGCGTCCCTGCTCGACAACTTCCACTGGCAGGACGGCTACGAGCCCGGACAGGGTCTCGTCCACGTCGACCGCACCACCAACGACCGCACCCCCAAACAGTCCTTCGACTGGTTGAAGCGGGTCCTGCAGGCCCAGCCGGACGCGATGAACGAGTCCCCCGACGGCGCAGCCACCGACTGAGCGCACCCTCACGCGCGATTCCAGGCGATCATGAAGGCGTCGTCTGAAGTGTCCGACGGAGCACGCAGGTAGCATCGAACCCATGCGTCAGGCCCTCCGTGAGCTTCCCCGTCGACTGCGCGCCCACGCGCACCGACTCGCGGACGAAGCCGTCCTCAGCACCTTCGGTTTCGAGGTGCCGGTCGGGCCCACTCTGGTGATCGTGGCCGACGCCGGTTCGCGCTCCGAGCTGCCGATCGACGTCCAGCAGATCCCCTCGGGCGAGACCCGCGGCCTGGTCACCCTGGTCGAGGTCGATGATCAGGCCACGCACCCGGTCCACATCGACCGTGCCTGGGAGTCGGTGGTCCTGGTCGCCGCCGACCGCGCCGGCCTGCGTCGGGTGGTCGGAGCGATCCCGCGCTTCGGACTGATGCGTCAGATCGCGGTCCTGCTCACCTCCGCCGAACGCCCCCTGGGCATCCACCCGCGCGGTGAATGGCCGCGGATGGCCGAACTGGAGTCGCGTCGCTTCCGTCCCGACGGACCGGGCGTGCTGCTGCGGGTCAAGTTCCACCACCGCGCCACCGCGCGCGCCGTGCTGGTCGAGATCGCCGTCCAGAACGGCACCACTCGTCCTTCGCACCCCGGCCTCTTCACCGGCTACCTGCACCAGATGCCCGAACAGGGCCTTGACGCGGGCGCCCGGATCTTCGCCTCCGCACAGGACACCGTCGAGCACGAACTCGTCGTCCCCGTCGACGTCCTGGTCGCTGCGACAGATGCCCCTGCGGCGACTCTGCGGATCGAAGGTGAGCACCACGTCCTGGGGCGTGCCCCCGTGGTGGTGGCCGAGGCGCAGGTCCAGCCCGTCGACGAAGGCGTCTTCAACCCGGTCCGCTGGGTCAAGCGCCCCGACCGCCCGGCCGTCGATCTTGCCGACCTCGTGGTGCCCGGACGCCGGGTCACCGAGTCCGACCTGTACCACGCCCGCTACCACCACCACGTCGACGCCGACCTGGCCACCGCCGACGTCCAGGACGTGCTGCGTCTGGCGATGGGCGGCGTCCCGGTGCAGGCCCGCGGCCTCGAGGAGGCCCGCGCTGCCGGCCGTCTCGCCGGTGTCGCCGACACCGTCCTGGACACCCTTGCCGAAGCCTCGTCGACCGGGTGGGTGGACCTCTCCGACGCGCTGGAGCGCGAGGAGTACTCGCTGCGCCTGCGCCGCGCCACCTTCGACGCTCACTCCACGCTCGCGCACCGCGCCGCCCGTTCGGCCGTGGCCGGCGTGGAGCGTCAGCGCGCCGCCACCGCCGGCCTCCCGGCGATCTCGCTGCTCCTGGCCACCCGCCGTGAGCACGAGCTGCCCAACGCGATCGCCAACGTCCGCAAGCAGATCGGCGTCGAGATCGAGCTCGTCGTCGCCACCCACGGGTTCTCCGCCGACGAGACCAAGCTGCGCGACATGCTCGGCGACGAGCACGGCCTGACCGTCCTCGGCTTCGACGCCGACGCCCGTTTCGGCGACGTCCTCACCGCTGCTGCGCAGGCCGCGGCCCACGACGTCCTGATGAAGATGGACGACGACGACTGGTACTCCCCGCACGCGGTCCACGACCTGCTGATGGCACGCCACTACTCCGGCGCCGACCTCGTCGGCATGCCCACGGAGTTCGTCCACCTCGTCGGTTTCGACCAGACGGTGTGGCGCCGCGAACCGTCGGAGACCTTCGCGGTCCACGTCGCCGGTGGCACGATGACGCTGTCGAAGGACCTGCTGCGTGAGGTCGGCTGGTTCCGTCCCGTGCGTCGCTGGGTCGACGCCCAGCTGCTGGCCGCGGTGGCCGCGCTCGGTGGTTCCGCGTACCGCACCCACGGCCTGGGCTACGTCCTGGTGCGCCACGAGGAGGGCCACACCTGGACCCTCGATCCCGAGGAGTTCCGTCGTCACGACCAGGTCGAGAGACTCTTCGACGGCTTCCGGCCGCCCGGTTCGGGACGCCCCGTCGTTCCCGGTGCCTCGGCATGACCCGCGTGCGCCACAACGACTGGCGTCCTCTGACCCCGCCGGCCCTCGGCGAGTGGACCCCCACCAAGACCGTCAGCGTCGTGCTCCCCGCCTGGGGTGGCCGCGACCTGTCCCCGGTGATGGCCGCGCTGGCCGCACAGACCTACCCGGCGCACCTGATGGAGGTCGTCGTCGTCGACGACGGCAACCCGGTCCCGGTGGTGCTGCCCGAGCTGCGCCCGGAGAACTCCCGTGTCATCCGCGTGACCGAAGGATGGGGACGTGCTGGCGCCACCCAGCTCGGGATGGACGCCACCGACGGCGAGATCATGGTCTGGCTCGACGACGACATGCTCCCGTTCGCCGAGCACGTCGAGGCCCACGCCCGCTGGCACCACCTCAACGACTTCACCGTCGTCATGGGGGTGAAGCGATTCGTCGACCCCGAGATCACGATGACGCCGCAGCAGGTCCACGACGCCGTCGCCGACGGGTCGATCGCGTCCCTGCACGACTGGGACACCGCGACCCCGCACACCTGGATCGACGAGATCTGGGAGTCCACCGACGACCTCGTCACCGCGGGCACCGCCGGGTTCCGCTGTTTCGTCTCCGCGACCGCGTCGATGAGTCGCGCGATGGTCGATGCTGCTGGCGGGATGCGCACCTCGATGCGTCTGGGCGAGGACACCGAGTACGGCCACAAGCTGGCCCAGGCCGGTGGCCTGCTGGTGCCCGAGTACGCCGCGAAGGCGTGGCACCTGGGCAACAGCCACGCGATGGAACACGCCGAGAACGTCATCCGCTACAACCAGCCCGCGTTCGCCGACCACGTCCCGACGCTGCGCAGCCGCCGCGCCAAGCGCGGCCGTGTGTACGCCGTCCCCTACCTGCAGGTCGTGCTGCCCACCACGGGTTCACTGCGTGAGGTGATGCGCAGCGCTGACGCCGTCCTCGACTCCGACCTCACCGACGTGCAGGTGCTGCTGGTCGGTGCGTGGGACCAGATCCACGACGGCCGGGTCTCGCCGCTCAAGGACCCGCTGCGCGACCTCGGCGTCCTGTACCGCCGCTACGTCAACGACCCGCGGGTGCGTCTGGTCACTCCCGACGACGCCGCGCTCTCCTCGCGTCCCGAGGCCGTCCACCGACTCGTGGTGGCCGGCAACGACCGCGTCCCCGTGGCGGGTGCACTGCGCGCCTGGACCGAGGACGCCGACCGCAGCCGCAACGGCCTGCGGATCTTCGTCGACGGCGACCTCGACGACGGCGCCGTCCCGTACGCCCGGTTGGAGCGGATCTCCGCGTTCGCCCGGGTCGAGTGGACCGACGGCGACTTCTTCTCCCGGCCTGCTTCGGTGCAGCCCTCCCCGCTCGACGTCGCGGTGGCCGAGGCGTTCGGCGCCGCGACCGTCCCGGTCAAGAACACCGGCTGGGTGCACTGGCGTCGCCGTGTGGTGCCGCGCGAGCGTCGCCACGACATCGTCCAGATGGACGCCGCGGAGTCGTGGCGGCTCGCCCTGGAGTCGCTGGGTCTCGCTGAGCGTCCTGCGCTGGAGACGCCTGGTCGTCCGGTGCCGGTCGCGGTGGCCGACTCGTTGGCCGGTGCGGTGAAGGAGCGCGGTCAGAAGGCGCTGCGTCGCCTGCGCCGACGCTGAGCGTCAGTCGTTCCGCTCAGTCATTCCCGCTCAGTCATTCCCGCTCAGTCATTCCCGCTCAGTCGTTTCCGAACAGGTCCCGCGTGTAGACCTTGTGCTCGACGTCAGCGAGGTCGGGGCTGCGTCGGTTGGTGACCACGAGGTCGGAACGACGCGTGAACTCCTTCAGGTCGGTGACCACTTCGGAGTTGAAGAAGTGGCTCTCGGTGAACTCCGGCTCGTAGACGATCACCTCGATGCCGCGGGCCTTGAGCCGCTTCATGATTCCCTGCACCGAGGACTCGCGGAAGTTGTCGCTGCCCGCCTTCATGATCAGGCGGTGGATGCCGACAGTGGCGCTGGTGCCGCCCGTCGGGGTCGGGGACGTCGAGATCCCCAGACGCCGGCAGATGTCGTCGGCGATGAACGTCTTGCGGGTGTCGTTGGCGTCCACGACGGCCCGGATCAGCGTCTGCGGCACGTCGGCGTAGTTGGCCAGGAGCTGCTTGGAGTCCTTGGGCAGGCAGTAGCCGCCGTAGCCGAAGGAGGGGTTGTTGTAGTGCTCGCCGATGCGGGGGTCGAGTCCGACGCCGTCGATGATCTGGCGGGTGTCGAGGCCGCGGGCCAGGGCGAACGAGTCGAGTTCGTTGAAGTAGGCCACGCGCATCGCGAGGTAGGTGTTGGCGAACAGTTTGATCGCTTCGGCTTCGGTGGGGCCGGTGAGCAGGACGGGGATCTCGGTGCCGTCGGTGCGGGGTTCGGCGCCTTCGAGGAGGAGGTCGGCGAAGCGTCGGGCGCGTTCTGAGGTTTCTCCGACGACGATGCGTGAGGGGCGGAGGTTGTCGGCGAGTGCCTTGCCTTCGCGGAGGAATTCGGGGGAGAAGATGACGTTCTCGGTGCCCAGACGGGCACGGACGTCGGTGACGTAGCCGACGGGGATGGTCGACTTGATGACCATGACGGCGTCGGGGTTGGCGTCGGTGACGGCGCGGATCACGGACTCGACCGAGGTGGTGTCGAACGAGTTGGTGTCGGGGTCGTAGTTGGTGGGGGTCGCGATCACGACGTACTCGGCGTCGGCGTACGCGTCGTCGGCCGAGGTGGTGAACGTCAGGTCGAGGTCGCGGTGGGTGAGGTACTCGCTGATCTCGTCGTCGTGGATCGGTGAGGTCCCGGCGCGGAGCAGCTCGACCTTGCGGGCGTCGAGCTCGAGCCCGACGACGCGGTGGTGCTGCGCGAGCAGGACGGCCACGGAGAGGCCCACGTATCCGAGGCCGACGACGGTGATGCGGGTCTTCGTCACTCGGCGAGTGTAGGTGAGACACCGCCCGGCGCCGCTGATGTCCGGAGGCTGCCCCGGTCGGTCCAGTCAGCCCGGTCACATCGATCCCGGCGGCTCAGAGTTCGGCGGCCCACAGCGTCCCCTGCCTGATCGCGCGCTTCGCGTCGAGCTCGCCCGCGTGCTCGGCGCCACCGATCACGGCCACTGACTCGGCCTTCCCGGTGCCGGCGAACGCGTCCAGCAGCGGTTGCACCAGGTCGGTCACCGACTCCTGGCCGGCACAGATCACGACGTGGTCGACCGCGATCACCCGCTGTTCCTCGCCGACGGTGACGTGCAGACCGTCGTCGTCGATCCGGTCGTAGGAGGCGCCGCTGACCTGCGTCACCTGCGACTGCTTGAGCACCGCGCGGTGCGCCCAACCCGAGGTCTTGCCCAGGCCCTTGCCGATCTGGGTCTCCTTGCGCTGCAGCAGAGTCACCTCGCGGGCGACCTGACGCGGTGCCGCGGTGATGAGTCCGCCGCGCTGCGCGGTCGGGTCGTCGACGTCGCCGACACCCCACACGTCGAGCCAGCCGGGCAGGTCGTTCTCGGGTGCGTCGGGGGAGTGGGTCAGGAAGTGCGAGACGTCGACGCCGATGCCGCCCGCGCCGAGCACCGCGACCCGGCCGCCCACCTGCACGGTCCCGTCGAGGACGTCGTCGTAGCGCACCACGCTGGGATGGTCGATCCCGACGATCGCGGGGACCCGCGGGCGGACGCCGGTCGCGATCGCCACCCGGTCGAACTCGGTCAGGCTCGCGACGTCGGCGGAGGTGCCGAGTCGGACGTCGACGCCGAGCACCTCGAGGCGTCGGGTGAAGTAGCGGATCGTGTCGCGGAAGTCCTCCTTGCCCGGGACCTGCATCGCGAGGCGGAACTGCCCACCGATCTCGTCGCCAGCCTCGAAGAGGGTGACGTCGAGTCCGCGTTCGGCGGCGCTGGTCGCGGCGGCGAGCCCTGCCGGACCGGCCCCGACGACGGCGACCCGCAGTCGCTTGCGGGTGGGCGCGAGCACCAGTTCGGTCTCGTGGCAGGCGCGCGGGTTGACCAGACAGGAGGCCCGCTTGGCCTTGAAGGTGTGGTCCAGGCACGCCTGGTTGCAGGCGATGCAGGTGTTGATCTCGTCCGCACGACCGGCGGCGGCCTTGTTCGCGAAGTCGGGATCGGCCAGCAGCGGTCGCGCCATCGAGACCAGGTCGGCGTCCCCGGAGGCGATGATCTCCTCGGCCAGTTCAGGGGTGTTGATCCGGTTCGACGCCACCACCGGCACCTCGACGTTGGCCTTGAAGTGGGCGGTCCACTGCCGCCACGCCCCGCGCGGAACCTGCGTGATGATCGTCGGGATCCGCGCCTCGTGCCACCCGATTCCGGTGTTGAAGAGCGTCACCCCGGCCGTGGTGAGGCGCTGGCCCAGTTCGACCACCTCGTCGAACGTCTGGCCGTCCTCCACGAGGTCGAGCAGCGAGATCCGGTACATGATCGGGAAGTCGCCGACCATCTCGCGGGCACGGCGCACGATCTCGACGGGGAACCGCATCCGCTTGTCGGCGCTGCCGCCCCAGGCGTCGGTGCGGTCGTTGGTGCGGGGCGCGAGGAACTGGTTGATCAGGTAGCCCTCCGAACCCATGATCTCCACTGCGTCGTACCCGGCGGCCTTGGCCAGCGACACCGACCGGGCGAAGTCGGTGATGGTCCGGTCGATCTCCTTCGCGCTCAAAGCCTTGGGCTTGAACGGGGTGATCGGGGACTTCTTCGACGACGCCCCCGCGTTGATCGGGGTGTAGCCGTACCGTCCGGCGTGGATCACCTGCAGAGCGATCGCGCCACCCTCGGCGTGCACCGCGTCGGTGACGGTGAGTGCGCGCCGGGCGTGCTTCGGGGAACTCATCTCGGAGCCGAACGGCAGCAGCCAACCGCGCTTGTTGACCGAGAAACCGCCGGTCACCAGGAGTCCGGTGCCGCCGGCGGCGCGGGCCGCGAAGTAGGCAGCGAGCTTGTCGACGTCCTTGGCGCGGTCCTCGAGACCGGTGTGCATTGACCCCATGACGAGGCGGTTGCGCAGGGTCAGCGGACCGAGCGTCACGGGGGCGAGCAGGTGCGGGAACGGGCCGGCCTCGGGCTGGCCGTCGGGTGCGGTGCTGGGCTGGCTGGTCATGTCGTCCCCCTGGACGTGTGGCCGGTGCGGTGTGATCGGTGAGTGGTGGGAGCTCAGGTGTCGGCGCCGTAGGCGCGCAGGTAGTCGGTGAGCCAGGCGATCAGGTACTCCTCCATCCGGATCCCGCCCGACAGCACCAGGTACTGGTCGCGTGTGACGTCGTCGAGCCGGGACAGGTCGGAGAGGTCGCCGTAGGCCGCTTCGAGTTGGCGGTAGTGGGCGAGCCGGACGCGGTGGTCGTCGCGGGCGGCGGCGACGTTGCGGAGCACCGCCTCGCGGTCGCCGAGGGAGGCGGCGCGCATCTTGACCGCGATGTCGGAGCGCAGCGTCTCCATCGGGGTGGGGGTGCCGATCCAGTCGGCGATCCAGGCGCGCCCGGCGTCGGTGACGGCGTAGACCTTCTTGTCGGGACGCCCGTCCTGGGCGACCACCTCGACGTCGAGCAGGCCGTCGGCGACCATCCGGCCCAGGACGCGGTAGATCTGCTGGTGGGTGGCGGCCCAGAAGTACCCGAACGACTTCTCGAAGCGTCGGGTGAGTTCGAGTCCGGAGCCGGGTTTCTCCACCAGGGCCACCAGGAGTGCGTGTTCAAGTGCCACGGCACGACGATGACACGGCTATGCAACGAGTTGCAAGGGTTCCGGGGCGGGTGTTCGCCTCCGGCCGCGGGACGTCATAGGAATCGAGGCTTCCAGCCCTCGATTCCTATGACGTCCCGCAGAGAATCGCGAGCCCCTTCCACCGTGACAGTTCTTCTGTCACGATTCCGGTCATGGGCAACGAAGAGGGCATCCAGTTGGGACAGGGAACCGGGCCGCTGTGCGGGGTCAAGGTGGTCGAGATCGCCGGGATCGGTCCCGGGCCGCACGCCTGCATGACGCTCGCCGACCTCGGCGCCGACGTCATCCGGATCGAACGCTCCAGCAAGGGAGGCTTCGTCTTCGGCTCCGCCGACGTCGTCCTGCGCGGCAGGCCCAGCGTCGCCCTCGACCTCAAGCAGCCCGCCGCCGTCGAGACCGTCCTCGCGCTCGTGGCGGAGGCCGACGTCCTGATCGAAGGCATGCGCCCGGGTGTCACCGAACGCCTCGGCCTCGGCCCCGAGGACTGCTTCGCCGTCAACCCCGCCCTCGTCTACGGACGCATGACGGGCTGGGGTCAGGACGGTCCGCTCGCCGAGGCGGCCGGGCACGACATGAACTACCTCGCGCTGTCCGGCGTCCTGCACGGACTGGGCCAGGAGCCCGAGCGCCCGCACTTCCCCTCCAATCTGCTCGGCGACTACGGCGGCGGGTCGACGTACCTCGTCATCGGGGTGCTCGCGGCGCTGATCGAGGCGAAGACGTCGGGCCGGGGGCAGGTGGTCGACGCCGCGATCGTCGACGGTGCCGCGCACCTCAACGCCATGGGCGCCACCCTCAGCCAGCTCGGCCTGCAGTCCGAACGACGTGCGGCCGGCCTGCTCGACGGCGGCACCCCGTACTACGACCTCTACGCCACCGCCGACGGTGAGCACGTCTCGGTCGGGCCGCTCGAGCCGCAGTTCTACGACGTCGCCGTCGAGCTGCTCACGCCGCACCTGGTCGGTGAACTCCCCGACCGCAACGACCCCCGCAACTTCGCCCAACTCCGGGAGACGCTGACGGCCACGTTCGCGACGAAGACGCTCGACGAGTGGGCCGCGATCTTCGACGGCACCGACGCCTGCGTCGCGCCGGTCCTTCCGGTCAAGCGCGCCGCCGAGCACCCGCACCTCGCCGCCCGTGGCACCTACGTCGAACGCGACGGGGTGCTGCAACCGGCGCCCGCACCGAGGTTCTCGCGCACACCGGCCGCGATCGACTCCTCCCCGCGTGACCCCGGTGCAGACACCCGAGCCGCGCTGCTGGCCTGGGGGATCGACGACGTCGACGCGCTGATCGCGTCCGGCGTCGCCGTGCAGACCTGAGCGGGACGGGGCCCGGTCCGTACCGCTCTTCTGGGCGACGCCCGACCTCGCTACGGTGCTGGGACACGCACGTCGTCCCGTCCGCTCTCCCGGGGGTGGACGGGACGACGATGCAGGTCGGACGAACTGCCGGCCGTAGGGTGGACGATGGACCGCCGTCCAGTCTTGCCTCGGTCGGTCCGCGAGACCCTCGTCGAGCCGCACCTTCACCGGTGCCCTCCTCCTGCGGCGCTCGCCCTCGCACTCGCGAGGTACGCGACGGCAGAAGCCGTCAGCCCCGCCGCCGGCGGGATGCGCGTTGGTGAGACACCAACAGATGAGATCGAACATGAACTTCGCCGAACTCGGCGTGCCCACTGCACTCGTGAAGGAACTCGAGCGCCAGGGCATCACCTCTCCCACCCCGATCCAGGAAGCCACGCTTCCCGACTCCTTGGCCGGACGCGACGTCCTGGGCCGCGGTCGTACCGGATCGGGCAAGACCTACGCCTTCCTGCTCCCGCTGGTGGCCCGCCTCGACGCATCCAAGATGCCCGCGATGCCGAACAAGCCGCGCGCGATCATCCTGGCTCCGACCCGTGAGCTCGTCACCCAGATCAAGGACTCCCTGGAGCCCCTGGCCAAGGTGCGCGGCCTCAAGATCCAGACCATCTTCGGTGGCGTCGGCCAGAACCCGCAGGTCCAGGCGCTGCGCCGCGGAATCGACGTCGTCGTCGCCGCTCCGGGCCGCCTCGAGGACCTCATGGGTCAGGGTCACGTCGACCTGTCCGCTGTCGAGGTCACCATCCTCGACGAGGCCGACCACATGGCTGACCTGGGTTTCCTGCCCGGCGTGAAGCGCATCCTCGACAAGACCCCGCAGTCGGGTCAGCGTCTGCTGTTCTCGGCGACGCTCGACGGTGCGATCAACGTCCTCGTCAAGCGTTACCTGCACAACCCGGTCACCCACGAGGCCGACTCGGCGCAGTCGCCGGTCGCCAAGATGACCCACCACGTCCTGCACATCGGTCGCGACGACCGTCTGCCCGTGCTCGTCGACCTCACCGCTGCCCCCGGCCGCACCGTCGTCTTCACGCGCACCAAGTACGGCGCCAAGGGCCTGGCCCGTCAGCTCAACCGCAACGGCGTCACCGCGGTCGACCTGCACGGCAACCTGAGCCAGAACGCCCGTACCCGCAACATGGAGGCGTTCCACTCCGGCAAGGCGATGACCCTGGTCGCGACCGACGTCGCCGCCCGCGGCATCCACGTCGACGACGTCGCGCTGGTCATCCACGCCGACCCGCCGTCGGAGCACAAGGCGTACCTGCACCGCTCGGGCCGTACGGCTCGCGCCGGCGCCGAGGGCACCGTCGTCACGCTGATGACCGACGACCAGGTCAAGGACGTCCGTGACCTGACGCGTCAGGCCGGCATCAAGCCGACCACCACCCGCATCACCTCGCTCAAGGACCCGATCCTCGAGAAGCTCGCCCCCGGCAAGCGCACTCTGATTCCCGGCGGTTACGAGCCCGACGCTCCGGCCCAGCCGCAGCGTTCCTCCACCCCCAAGGAGGGCGGTCGCAACCGTCAGCGTCGTGCAGAGGGTGGCAACCCCGAGTACACGCGTTCGGGCAAGCCGAAGTACAATGCCGACGGCACCCCCACCGCTGAGGGTCGCCAGTCCGGCGGCGGCGCTCCCGCTGGCAAGGGCCAGGGCGGCGGCCGTGGCCGTGGCCAGGGCGCTCAGGGCAACGGTGGCGGCCAGGGTGGCCAGCGTCGTTCCGGCGGTCAGGGTGGCTCCAGCCAGGGTGGCCAGGCTCGTCGTGGTTCCGGCCAGGGCGGCCAGGGTGCGTCGAAGCAGGGTGCTCCCAAGCAGGGCGGCCAGCGTCGTTCCGGTGGTGCTGGTGGCCGCGCGGGTGGTTCCTCGAGCCACTCGGCGTCGTCGTTCAGCTCCGGTCGCCGCTGACGTACACAGGTTTCCTCCCACAGGGGGTCAGGCTCACGCCTGGCCCCCTGTGGCGTTTTCTGTGGGCAGGGAGGCGCGGAGGCTCGGTCTGGACCGCGGACCGAAACGACGCATACCCGGTATGCATCTCTGCTAGACATCTCCCAGATGCATACCGGGTATGCGTCGGAAGGGGGAACCATGTCCGTTCGTCAGGCCCTGCTCGCGCTGCTCAGCGAGGGCCCCAAGTACGGCTACCAACTGCGCCAGGAGTTCGAACAACGCACCGGCGCCACCTGGCCACTCAACGTCGGGCAGGTCTACCAGACGTTGACGCGTCTGGAACGCGACGCACTCGTGGCAGTCATCGAGGAGAACGTCGGTCACGGGGGCGCCGACGACTCACAGGCCGCCAGCGACCGCAGCCACGTCAGCTACGCGATCACCGACGCCGGACGGGCCGAGGTCGACGAGTGGTTCGCCGCACCGGTGCCGCGCACCGCGCCGCCACGCGACGAGCTCGCGATCAAACTGGCCATCGCGGTCACGCTGCCGGGCGTCGACGTCGGACGGCTCGTCCAGGCCCAACGCACGGCCACCATGCAGGCGATGCAGGCCCACGCGAAGACCCGACGTGAGGCCGCATCGTCGACGGAGGCGGACGCCGAGTCGCTGGCTCGCGGGCTGGTGCTCGACTCGCTCTTCTTCGACGCCGAGGCCGAGCTCCGGTGGCTCGACCACTGCGAGACCCGCCTGCGCCGCGCTGCCGCACACCACGACATCGCCCTGCCCGGCACCACCACCACTCACCACCACGAAGTCATGGGGGACTGACGATGACCAAGCAGCACGCCACAGACACCACCACGCCGCCCGCCCGTCACGACGGGCCGGTGCTCAGTATCCGCGGTGCGCACCGCGTCCACGGGGCGGGGGAGGCTCGCGTCGTCGCGCTCGCCGGTGTCGACCTCGATGTCGCCCCGGGCGAGTTCGTCGCGCTCATGGGCCCCTCGGGTTCGGGCAAGTCGACCCTGCTCAATCTGGCCGGAGGCCTTGACACCCCGACCCACGGGAAGGTTGTGGTCGAGGGCCAGGATCTCTCCGAGCTCAGCCGCGACCAGCGGGCCCGGGTGCGTCGCACGTCGGTCGGCTACGTCTTCCAGTCCTACAACCTGGTGCCGGCGTTGACCGCGGTCGAGAACGTGGCCCTGCCACGTGAACTCGACGGCGTCCCGCCCGCAGCGGCCCGCGCCGACGCCCTGGCTGCACTGGAGGAGGTCTGCATCGCCCACCTCGCGCGGCGCTTCCCCGACGAGATGTCGGGTGGTCAGCAGCAGCGCGTCGCGATCGCCCGCGGAGTCGTGGGTGAACGACGCCTGATCCTGGCTGACGAGCCCACTGGTGCGCTCGACACCGAGTCGGGTGAGGAGGTCCTGGCGCTGCTGCGCGGGTTCGCCGACGGTGGCGTCTCGGTCGTGCTGGTCACGCATGAGGCGCGGCACGCGTCCTGGGCCGACCGGGTGGTCTTCCTGCGTGACGGCCGGATCGTGGACGAGGCCAGTGTCTCGGGCGCCTACGGTCTGATGGAGCCGGGGAGCGTCCTGTGAGGGGCGGTCGCCGGGCGGTCCTGAGGATCGCTGCGCGCGATGCCCGTCGCCACCCGTGGCGCAGCCTGCTGGTACTGCTCCTGATCGGGCTGCCCGTGGCCGTGGCCTCGGGAGTGATGGTGCTGGTGAGCACCTTCGAGATCTCCGGCGCAGAACGGGCCGCACGAGTGCTGGCCGGTGCCGACGCCCAGGTGTGGGGCGGGGGCGCCGGCAACGGCAACTCCTACGGTGACGACCTCCCTGGGCGCAGCGTTTGGGAGGTCCGAGACGCTGCCTACGCCTACGACGACCTCGACGACGCAATGTCGCCCGACGCAGTGGCCGCTGCCGTCACCTCGCGGTGGGGCGATGACGCGCGTCTGGTCCGGTGGGACGACGGTTCGACGGTCGACGTCCGTGACGGTGACGGTTCCCGGGAGGCCCGGCTGCTCCAGGGTGACCTGTCCGACCCCCTCGTCGCGGCGCAGTACCGCCTCGTCGAGGGGACGGTCCCTGCCGCGAGCGGTGAGGCACTCGTCTCCGTGGGGTTGCGGGCCCGGGGCATCGACGTGGGCGATCGGGTCCAGACGTCGCTCACCGACGCCCCCGTCACGGTGGTCGGGGTGGCCGATGACGTTGCCGCCGTCGCCGTCGCCGACAGGGCGCTGCTGGTGGCGCCCGGGACCGTCGACCTCCCGGCGGTCGCCAGTAGTTGGCTGGTCGAACGCCCCGGCGGAGTCTCCGAAGAGGAGGTGACGGATCTCGCGGAGGTCGGGGTCACCGTTCTGTCCGGGGTGGTCGCGGAGGCGTCCCAGAACCACGGTTTCGGCGTGAGCGCCGACGACATCGCCGTCCTGATCCTCGTGGTGACGATGATCCTGATCGAGATCGCGTTGCTGGCCGGGCCGGCGTTCGCGGTAACGGCCCGGCAGCAGGCCCGTGCGGTCGCGCTCCTGACCGTCAACGGTGCGACCCCGGTTCAGGCGCGTCGCGTGGTCACGTTCGCGGCAGGTGTGCTGGGTGCGATGGCGAGCATCGGAGGCGTTGTGCTCGGGGTGGGCTCGGCGTGGGCGCTGGTGCCGCGCATCGAACGCTGGAGTGACTCGCTGGCGGGTCCGTTCGGCGTGCCATGGCTGCTGGTCCTGGTCGCGGCGCTATTCGGGGTGGTGTGCGCGATGCTGGCTGCAGCGGTGCCGGCATGGAACGTGTCGCGTCAGGATCCAGTCGCCGTCATGGCCGGGCGGCGTACCGCCCGCGCGGGGTCGTTGGTGACGTCGGTGAGCGCTGTCGCGGGTGCGGTGGCGCTGGTGCTCGGCGTCCTCATCACGGCGGCGTCGACCGCTCCGGCGGCGTCGGTCGGGAGTTCTGCGGCGGGCATCACCGTCGGTGTGGTGACGGTGGTGACGGGGATGGTGCTGGTGATCCCGGCGTTGCTCGGGTTGCTGGCCAGGAGCCTGGAAGGGCGTTCGTTTTCGTTGCGGTTCGCAGCCGGTGACGCGGTGCGGCACCGTTCCCGGACGGTGCCTGCAGTAGCTGCGGTGGCGGCGACGGTCGCTGGTGTCGTCGCCCTGGGGATAGCGAACGCCTCCGACGCCTCGGAGTACTCGTCGGGCTCGTACGGCACGCTCGGCCGGGACGAGGGGCGGGCGACCGTGCATTGGGCTCCGCAGTTGTGGGACGCCGATCAGGCGGCTCGCTTGGAGGGGACCTGGGGCCAGATCGAGCAGGAGGCACGGGACCTCGGAGCCACGTCGGTGACGTCTCTGGTGACGCTGTCACGCGAGGACCTGGGGCACTTCGGCTACTACGGCAGCGAACCGCTTCCCGACGTCTTGGGATGGGCCTACGGTGCAGCCACCAGCCGTGTCACGGTGGTTGGCGACGACGTTGACCTCGCGACGTTGCGGGTGGCCGAGGAGGACCGTCCGGACGTTGCGCGGGCGCTGGCCGCCGGCCACGCCGTGCAGTTCGTCGTGGACTACCGCCCGGAGCCCCTCGAGACACCCGGCATGGACGTGGGGGAGTTTCCCCGCAGCGAACGCCTCTCCCTGGGGGTGCCCGGAGCGGGTGCGTCGGCGGAGAAGGAGACGCTGGAGGTCGACGCGCTGCTGGTCCTGATCCGTCCGGAACTCGAAGGCGAGATGTTCTCCCCCGCCCTCCTGCCGGAGCGGACGGCTCGGGAGCTGGGGCTGGAGTTCCAGAGGTCGGCGCTGGTCGCCGAGGGGTTGCCCTCGGCCGAGGACGTGCATGCGTTCAGTGACGCCGTGGTCGCTCTCGCGCCCACCGCCTCCGTCGACTCCGCACTGGGGTACGACTACGGCCGGAGCGGGGAAGCCGCGATCGTCATGCTCGTGATCGCGGTCGGTGGTGCGCTGCTGATGGTGATCGGAGCGGTGACGGCCACGGCGCTCGCGCTCCAGGACGCCGCTCCGGATCTCGCCACCCTCCAAGCGGTGGGTGCTGGGCCGCGGCTGCGTCGCCGGGTCGCGATCGCGCACACGTTGGTGATCACCGGAGTGGGTGCGGTGCTCGGTGTGTTGGTCGGGTTCGTCCCGGGCGTCGCAGGGGCGAGGGCAATGGCGGGGCTGTCCAACCTGACGATCCCGTGGCTCGAACTGGGGCTGGTCGTCGTGGTGGTCCCGCTGGTGACCGCACTCGTCGTCGGTGGTTTCTCGCGCAGTCGGATAGACCTGACCCGTCCGGTGGAGTGACCCATCCCTGACGCCGCACCCCACCGGTTCGGGTCGTGATTTCCTCCGGAACACGACCCGAACCGGTGGGGTGCGGGTGATTTCAGGCGTTGGCGCGGCGCTTGATGCCTTCACGACGACGCTCGTCCATCGCCTCTTCGTAGGCGCGCACGAGTGAGGCGACCGAGAGCGGCTTGAGGCGTTCGACGACCTCGGCCAGACGTTCCGAACTCATCCCCGACTCGCGGTACTTGGGCCACACCGCGGTGCGGAACAGTTCGTAGAGTTCGTCGGCGATCTCCTGGCCGTGACGCCGGTAGAGGTCCTGGGCGGCGGCCGCTGCCTCGGCGGGGTAGCCGAGTTCGAGCAGCCCGAAGCCGACCGAGAGCTGCGTCGGTGCGACCCGGTACCGCCCCTCGCCCACAGAGGTGGCGATGTCGAGGGCGTGCAGGACGTCGAGGTCGTCGTCGGTCAGGGGGCGTCCGGCGCGTGACTCCAACTGCTCGCGCGTCATCAGCACCGGCTGCTCGGCCATCCACGGCGCCAGCAGGGTGCGGGTCAGGGAGACGTCCTCGGCGGAGGCGTCGGCGGGCATCGTGGCGAGGTACTTCTCGATCGCGGCGAGCGTGAACCCGTGGCCCTGAAGTTCTTGGACGAGTTCGAGACGAGCGACGTGCTCGGCGGAGTAGTAGCCCGAACGGCCCCGACGGATCGGCGGCGGGACGAGCCCCTTGGTCGTGTAGAAGCGGACGTTGCGCACGCTCATCCCCACGCGGGCGGTGAGTTCGTCGAGGGTGAGCAGGTCGGCTGCGGCCTGGCTCGGGTCGTTCTCGCGTGGTGTGTCCACGTCTCCCTCTCGTCCGGTGGGTGTGCGGTGGGGCGGTCGTACGGGTGGACACATTCTCGTCCGCGCCTGTCTCGCGACGTGATCCGGCCGAATCACCGGCAAACCCTTGACTACCGTGACAGCGATGGTGTCACAATCGGCCCACGAGTTCCACGCACAGAACCCACGAGCACATCCAGATCCAAGGACGGTCATGGCAGAAGCATTCGTGTACGACCACTTCCGTACGCCGCGCGGTCGCGGCAAGGCGACCGGCTCCCTCCACGAGGTGAAGCCGATCCAGTTGGCCACCGGCCTGCTGACCGCGGCGCTGGACCGCAACCCGGGCCTCGACCCGGCGCGCGTCGACGACGTCGTCATGGGCATCGTCTCGCCCACCGGCGAGCAGGGATCGGTCCTGCCGAAGGCTGCAGCCCTGGCCGCTGGTTACCCCGACACCGTCTCGGGCGTGCAGCTCAACCGCTTCTGCGCCTCCGGTCTCGAGGCCGTCAACCAGGCCGCCCAGCGCATCCGCTCCGGCTTCGAGGACCTCATCTTCGCCGGCGGCGTCGAGTCGATGTCGCGCGTCCCGATGGGCTCCGACGGCGGCCCCTGGTCGCAGGACCCGGCCACCGGTTTCGCTGCTCCGTTCGTCCCCCAGGGCATCGGCGCCGACCTCATCGCCACGATCGAGGGCTGGTCGCGCACCGACGTCGACACCTACGCCGCGCAGTCGCACGCCCGTGCCGCCGCGGCTTGGGCCGACGGTCGCTTCGACCGCGCGATCGTCCCGGTCCGCGGCGTCGACGGCAACGTCATCCTCGACCGCGACGAGACGATCCGCCCGGACACCTCCGCGGAGTCGCTGAGCAAGCTCAAGCCGTCGTTCGCCCAGATCGGTCGCGACGCCGGCTTCGACGAGACCGCGCTGCAGAAGTACCACTGGCTCGAGCGCATCGAGCACGTCCACCACGCCGGTAACTCCTCCGGCATCGTCGACGGCGCCGCGCTGCTGGCGATCGGTTCCGAGCAGGTCGGCAAGGACCTCGGCCTCACCCCGCGTGCCCGGATCATCTCCACAGCCGTCTCCGGCGCCGACCCGGTCATCATGCTCACCGGCCCTGCCCCGGCCGCCCGCAAGGCCCTCGCCAAGGCCGGCCTGAGCGTCGACGACATCGACCTCTTCGAGATCAACGAGGCGTTCGCCGCCGTCGCGATGCGTTTCATGCGTGACATGGGCATCGACCACTCCATCACCAACGTCAACGGCGGCGCCATTGCGATGGGCCACCCGCTGGGTGCCACCGGCGCGATGATCGTCGGCACGCTGATCGACGAGCTGGAGCGTCAGGGCAAGCGCCGCGGCCTCGCCACGCTCTGCGTCGGTGGCGGCATGGGCATCGCGACCATCGTCGAGCTGGTCTGAGCACGGACGACAGAGAACAGAGGACTTGAGCACAGTGAGCACCCAGACCCAGACCCAGACCGCCGTCCGTTACGACAAGGACGCCGACGGCATCGTCACCCTCACGATGGACGACCCCAACCAGTCGGCCAACACCATGAACGAGCTCTACTCCGCCTCGATGAAGGCCGTTGTGGAGCGTCTCGCCGCGGAGATCGAGGCCGACGCCTCCAGCGTCACCGGCGTCGTCATCACCTCGGCGAAGAAGACCTTCTTCGCCGGTGGCGACCTGAAGAACATGATGAAGGTCGGCAAGGACGACGCCGAGCGCATGTTCGCCCACGTCGAGAGCATCAAGGCCGTGCTGCGCCAGCTCGAGAAGCTGCCGGTGCCGGTGGTCGCCGCGATCAACGGCGCCGCCCTGGGCGGTGGTCTCGAGATCGCCCTGGCTGCCAACCACCGCATCGCCGTCGACGCGAGCAACGTCCAGATCGGACTGCCCGAGTCGACCCTCGGCCTGCTGCCCGGTGGCGGCGGCGTCACCCGCACCGTGCGCATGTTCGGCATCCAGGACGCCCTGATGACGTTCCTGCTGCCCGGCACCCGCTTCAAGGCCTCGGCCGCGAAGGAGAAGGGTCTGGTCGACGCCCTCGTCGCCACCCAGGACGAGCTCGTCCCCGCCGCGAAGGCGTGGATCGCCTCGGCCAAGGGCGACGAGAACGCCGGCGTCCAGCCGTGGGACCGTCCCGGATTCAAGCTGCCCGGCGGGACCCCGGCCCAGCTCAAGGGCTTCCTGCCGGCGTTCCCCTCGATCCTGCGTCAGCAGACCAAGGGCGCCGACTACCCGGCGCAGAAGGCGATCATGTCGGCCGCCGTCGAGGGAGCCCTGGTCGACTTCGACACCGCCTCGCGCGTGGAGTCGCGCTGGTTCACCAAGCTCGTGACCGGCCAGAACGCCAAGAACATGATCCAGGCGTTCTTCTTCGACCTCTCCGCCATCAACTCCGGGTCGCTGCGGCCGGACGGCATCGAGAAGTTCAAGCCCACCAAGGTCGTCGTCCTCGGCGCCGGCATGATGGGTGCGGGCATCGCCTACGCCTGTGCGAAGTCCGGCTGGGAGGTCGTCCTCAAGGACGTCTCTCTCGAGAACGCCGAGCGCGGCAAGGCCTACTCGGAGAAGATCAACGCCAAGGCCGTCTCCCGCGGCAAGCTGTCGCAGGAGAAGTCCGACGAGCTGCTGGCCCGGATCACCCCGACCGCCGACCCGGCCGCCGCTGCCGGCGCTGACGTCGTGATCGAGGCCGTCTTCGAGGACCCGGAGCTGAAGAAGAAGGTCTTCGCCGAGATCGCGCCGCACATCAAGCCCGACGCGGTGCTCTGCTCCAACACCTCGACCCTGCCGATCAGCACGCTGGCCGAGGGCGTCGACCGTCCGGCCGACTTCATCGGTCTGCACTTCTTCTCGCCCGTCGACAAGATGCAGCTCGTGGAGATCATCCGGGGCAAGGAGACCACCGACGAGGCGCTGGCCAAGGCCTACGACATCGTCCTGGGCATGCGGAAGATCCCGATCGTCGTCAACGACGCCCGTGGCTTCTACACCTCGCGCGTCATCGGCGTGCAGATCAACGAGGGTCTCGCGATGCTCGGCGAGGGCGTCCTGCCGATGACGATCGAGCGTGCCGCCACCTCGGCCGGTTTCCCGGTCGGTCCGCTGCAGATCACCGACGAGCTCAACATGGAGCTGATGGTCAAGATCCGCAAGCAGACCATCGCCGCCGCCGAGGCCGCCGGTCAGCCGGTGCCGCAGGACGGCTCCTACGCCGTCATCGACGAGATGATCGAGCGTGGACGTTCCTCGCGCCTCAAGGGCGCGGGCTTCTACAACTACTCCGAGGAAGGCAAGCGCGCCGGCCTCTGGGACGGCATCACGGAGGCGTTCCCGCCGGCGGAGACCCAGATCCCGTTCGTCGACGTCCAGGAGCGGATGCTGTTCGCCGAGGCTCTGGAGACCGCGAAGACCTTCGAGGAGGGCGTCATCACCTCGGCGGCCGCGGCCAACATCGGCTCGATCTTCGGTATTGGCTTCCCGGCCCGTCTGGGTGGCGCTGCGCAGTTCATCACCGGCTACGAGGCCGCTGACGGCTCCGTCGGCATCGACGCGTTCATCGCACGCGCCGACTCCCTCGCCGACACCTACGGCGAGAAGTTCCGCCCGACGCAGTACCTGCGTGACCTGGCGGCGAAGGGCGAGGGCTTCCCTGCCTGATCCTGATGCAGCCTGACGCGCTGAGCTGACCAGCGCACTGCTTCTGCACGAGCAAGCCCGGGCGGGCGGTCCCTTGATGGGGGCCGCCCGCCCGAGCCGTTTCGTAAGGCGAATTTGGGAGAACTGGATCCAAAATTATGAGATCATCTGTACATGAAGTGGTCTGTTTCGGATTTCAAGGGAATAGGATTCGGGGAAATCAACCTCGACCCAGGTGTGGCTACGCTACTGACGGGCGTAAATAGCAGTGGCAAGTCCTCACTAATTCAAACACTTCTATTGGCTGCTCAGAGCATAAACTCTTCGACGGGGATTGTTCTCAATGGTCCCCTTGTGAGACTCGGGCGCGCGAAAGATCTGATTCGCGAGGGCGCGGCAGGCGAAGAAATGAAAATCGGGATGAATTTTGGTCCCACGGGAATTGAAATCCAGGCGCAAATCACACTCGCTCCCTCGAGCACTGTGGAGGGCATGAAGGTTACAGAGGTGAGCATCTCGGGTCCTGAGGGCGAGTTCATGGCTTCCGTTGCCAATGCGCGCAGCGCGGATGGAATACTGGCCCTCGAGGCACTATCGACGCTAGGTGCCACTTCAGTGTTGCACGTAAAAGCGGTGATCTCAGGGGAGCGGGTCCTTCGGACATATCTTGGAATGAGGGGACTTATACCGGTCGGTCTTACAAAGATTCAGTCGTCGACTGCCCTGGGGGTCTCTTACTCTCGGGAACTGCGGTCCATAATCCTCGAGGCGTCGAGGAACCCGGGAAGGTGGTACTTCGACGATGAAGCATGGACTTCCCTGCACTCGATGATGGCGGAAGTCCGGCGCCTCTCCGCGGATTTGCCGCGGCTTTCGAGTGATGAGGATGGGGAGCGTGGAATTCTCTCGGTTGCGTCAATTCCCGAAACCTTTATTGAAGATTGGTCCAGTCTGCCCGTAGATCGCATGAAGGAAATTCAGGAATCCTTGGGTGCGGCGAGGGCCCAGGGTGACGCAGTGATTGTTGGAATTGCGCATGGAGGATCAAGGCTGCGCTCGGGAGGGATTCTCGAGAAGAGATTTAGAAAGGAGCGAGACTCTGACTGTCTCGCCCTAGCGGAGTTGGCGGGCGAATTAGGCCGGCTTGGGGCTAGGGTCCACTACTTGGGGCCATTGAGAGACGAACCTAGGGTCGTCTGGAATCACTGGAATGAGGTTCAGCCCAGTCTCCCCGTGGGCGCAAGGGGAGAGTACTCTGCAGCCGTTCTTTCCAAGAATGGTTCGCAGCCCGTCTCGTTCTGGGACGGCAAAGAGCAGATTCGGTGCGATCTGGCCGGGGCGGTCGACTACTGGATCGCGAGGCTCGGCATGGGTGGAGCGGTGCGACCTGAGGATCGACACAAGATGGGGGTCGGGCTTGCGGTCGAGGTCTCTGGAGGGATGCGGGATTTAACCTCAATTGGCGTCGGCGTTAGCCAGGCGCTGCCGCTGATTGTTGCCTTCCTGTCGATCGAATCGGATGCCGTCTTCGTGGTTGAGCAGCCAGAGCTGCATCTCCATCCCCGAGTCCAAGCCAATTTGGCAGATTTTCTTACGTTGGCGCGCCCCGATGTGACCGTGGTGATTGAGTCTCATAGCGAGGCTATGGTTAATAGGCTCAGGTTGCGAGTGGCCGAGGGGAAAATTCAACGCGAAAATCTGGAAATTGTATTTGTTGAACCCCAAGGGGATGGTTCATCTTCGTCCGAAGTAATCCGAATTAACGAATTTGGAGATCTTGATCGTTGGCCGAAGGGCTTCATGGCCACTGATATCGGGGACCTAGATGCGATGTTCAGACTCAACCTGAATCGCCTTTCGGAGGCGGCCCAAGATGACTAAGCTCTGGATAGACCCGGAAATTGTGGTTCCATCGGAAAGCGGGGTTCGAAGCCCGGAGTTCTGGACCCGCTTCCTTGAGTGGTCGGCGCTCGATGACTATAAAATGACGCCGGATTCATTTAAAATTCTGGGCAGCTTTCTGAATAGCGACCCTGCCTTGCCGGGGAGTTTAAAGAACAGTCTCTATGAGTTATATGGCAGGTTTGCGAGTCGCGTGGCTCACCTGGATCCGTCGGGATGCTCGGGTTGCTTTGAAGGGTACTCCCCCTTGATGGGTAGCCCTAGTAATGGCGACTCGATTAACGGCTTGATGCACGATGTGCGTTGCGGTGAATCATTTCTTGGCACTGATTCACGGGTGTGGAAGTCAACTAGTTCGAGTTGCCCCGAATGCGGCCCCTGGGGTGGGCGGCTCGCTGCGGACAAAAGGGGGCTCCCGGGATTCTGGGCTCATGTTGGGATTGGGCGATTAAGGAGGGATGAATTCCTGGATAGAGCCAAGTTTACGTTTGTAGATTTGAAGCAATGCGCCAGTGAGATGTTCCCGCATTGTGTTTTCTCCTCTAGTGCATGGGATGAGACCGGAAAACTTCAGGGGGGGGAGGCAGATCTCGTCCGCGACCTAGTTGCCTCAATCGGCGTCCTTAATGACTATGCTCCCGAGATCTGGGCAGGCTTCTTGGATACCGAAGAGCGCGAGCGTCGGCTCAGACTTATGGGGGTTGAGGCATCCGTAGAAGGAAATAAGACCAAGAAAAAGAGGGGCCTTATGGAGTTGCGGGACTTCAGATTCGACAAGAAGGTAGTGCGTTGCGAGTGGCATTTGAAGCTGTCTTGGAATGTAAATAGAGTGCATTTTTCCCCGAGTGGCGAAAAGGTATTTATTGGACTAATTACAGACCACTTGCCTGTCTGATTCGTGGCATTGCCTTCCGTGAGAACGCGAAGCTCCGTTCCATCGCTGGCGCGAAGTCGGCATCGAACGAATGACCTTCGCCGTACCACTCGAGTTCGACGTCGACGCCCGCCCGGCGCATCGCGTCGTACGTCTCCTCGGCCCACGCCGGCGGGCACACGTCGTCGGTGCGTCCGTGCACGATCAGCACCGGGGCGGTGATCCGGTCGAAGAAGGGACGCGTCGAGACACCTTCCCAGAACTCGGGGTCTTCCTCCGGGGTCGCGAGCCGCGACGTGAACGCCTTCGTCCGGGCGTCGGTCAGACCCACGAACCAGTCCACGTTCTCTGCCTCCAGCGACGAGACCGCCGCCCACATGACACCCACACCGAACGCGTCCGGGGCAATCTGCAGGACCTTCTGGGCGATGCCACCACCCATCGAACGTCCGAAGACGGCAGCGCGATCGACGTCGAGACCAGCGAGTTGGGAGTCGTCGGAGGTGCGGAGCGCATCTAGTGCAGCGATCACGTCGACGGCGTATCCGAGTCGGACATCCGCGCCGTGCGTCGGGTCCTCGTCGGAGGCGGCATGGCCCCGATAGTCGGTGTGCAGCGTCGCCCAGCCGCGTTCGCCGAGCCACTTCCGTTCCCGGGTCATGCCCTGCCCGGTGACGTACTTCGCCGGATCGATGTAGCCGTGGGCGAGCACCGCCACGGGGAACGGGCCGTCGCCGTCCGGGATCGTGAGGACCCCCGAGATCGTCAACGGGTCGGTGTACGCGCCCGGACCTTCGCTGTGGGCCGAGTAGCTGACGTCGTACGTCGTCCATCCGGCGCCGCGCTCGCGGATGGCGCCGATTCTCATGTCGGAGCCGTGGTGGGTCTGGGCGGCGAACCCGGGCACCGACGTCACCTCGACGCTCGGTGTCTCCGCAGGTGTGCCGCTGGGGGAGGGGTCACCGGAGCCCGACGGCGGCGCTGGTCGTTGCGTCGGGCCGGACGCGTCGTCGGTGCATCCCGACGCCAGCGCGAGCAGCGATCCACCCGCGATGCCCCGCAGCAGTGAGCCTCGACTGATTGCTGTCATGCCGGCCACCCTGCCCTGCGGGACGTCATCACATGTGGCTGTTCCAGCGACCGGAAGTCTGAAGTCCCGCAGGAGACCGGGTCAGGCGGGTCGTACGGCGGGGTTCGGAACCTCAACGGTGTGCTGGAGCCAGTTCGTGCCGGCGTCGCAGTCAGGTCCGTTCGGGTAGTCCTGCATCAACGCGAAGACCTCCGAGTGCTTGAACACCTGGGAGCCGTCAGCTGCCGTCCCCACCACGGTCACGGTGGTGCCGGGGGCAGCGGTCCATGCGTCACCCAGATCAGCGCGTGGGTGGAGTGGCAGGTGGACGAGGTTGTTGTAGTCCCCGACGAGGGTCGTGAGCTTCTCGGGGTCGACGTCGGCAGGGAGTGACCCGGACTCGGCGAGCACGGTGAGATCCCAGTCATGGGCGGCGTCGACGATCACCGGTTGTCGTCGAGACGATCGGCACTCGCCGTCCTGACAGAGCTCGACGTCCAAGGTCTCGACGCCGTCGACGACGTCGGTGGGAAGCGCGACGGTCAACGCACTCGAACTCCCGATCATCGTGCAGGCGCGGGCGGGTCCGTCAGGCAGTGCAAGGAGGACGACGCCGCCGATCACTGCTGCGCCGATCACCGCGAACCCCCAGGCGCGTCGGCGCCGAGGAGAGCCACCCGTGTGCTGAGTCATGGTGCGGGATCTGCCCCACCCCACCAACGACGCCGGGACGTCGTAGGAATCGAGGGTCACAACCCTCGATTCCTATGACGTCCGGGGGGAGCACGGCACCCGATCACGCGTTTCCCGGGTGAACCACGGCGCGCTGCCCGAGAATCGCCGGTGTGAGCGCACCCACTCCCGGTACGACCCCCGGCCCCCAGCCCGTCCTGCCGTCCCCGGCCGACGTCGCCGTCCTCGTCGACGACCTCCACGTCCGGTTCGGGACCGTCGAGGCCGTCACCGGCGTCTCGTTCGCTGCCCCCGGCGGCGCGTCCACTGCGCTGCTGGGGCGCAACGGTGCCGGCAAGTCGACCACCATGCGGGTCCTGGCCGGAGTCGTCCCGCCCACCGAGGGACGTGTCCACGTCGCCGGGATCGACGTCGCGCGTGACCCGCTCGGCGTGAAGCGGGCCGTGGGTTACTGCCCCGACGTCGGCGGTCTCGTCCCGCGCGCCACCCCGTGGGAGCACCTCCAACTCGCGGCGACCCTGCGCCGGATGACCGGCTGGGAGGACCGCGCCACCCACCTGCTCGAACTCTTCGAACTCTCCGGCGTCGCGCACCGCACCACCACCGGTTTCTCCCACGGCATGGGCCGACGCCTCTCGGTGCTGCTCGCTGCGTTCCACGAACCCGACGTGCTGCTGCTCGACGAACCCTTCGACGGCGTCGACCCCACCGGCGTCGAGGCCACCTTCGACGTCGTGCGCGAAGCGACCGAGCGTGGCGCTGCCGTCCTGCTCTCCACCCACCTGCGCGAGCTCGCCGTCGAGGCCTGCTCCACCGCACTGGTACTGCGCGGCGGCGCACGCGTGGCCGACATGGAGACCTATGACCTCAAGGGTGAGGAGGGAGCGCGTGCCTACCGTGCCCTCCTCGACTGACCCGGTCCGGCTCCCCACCGGCTACCGCGGCCAGATCCCGTCGGTGCGCGCCACCGGCGGTGTCCCCGCCACCGGAGCGAGCCTTCCGGCCTGGCACCCCGTCGAGGTGCGTCGGGCCTGGGACGACACCGCCCACCTGGTGCGGTTCTCGATCGGGACGGTCCGCAACCCCAAGGTGCTGCCGATCGTCCTCGGGGTCCTGTCCGTGATCACGCTGGCTGCCTGGGTGGGGCCGCTGTTCTCCCCGTTGGCCGGTGACGCCGACACGATCGCGTTCGACACCCTGCTCCTGCTGCCCAGCCTCATGATCGGTTTCCTGGGGCTGACGATCGCCTCCGGCATCGCCTCGGGCGGTGGCCGTGAGCTCCTGTCGAAGGAGAACGCCGCGGCGTTCCCGGTCTCGGCGACCACCGACCACTTCGGTGCGTTGCTGCTGGCCCCGTTCAACATTGCGTGGATGCTTCAGTCCTGGTTCCTGCTGGGCGCGGCGTCGTTCGCGATGGGGCTGTCCGCGTTCCCCTACCTGCAGACGCTGATGGTGCTGTGGATCCTCACCACCACCGTGCTCGCCCAGGCAGTCGCGTGGTGGGTCGAGGTGGTGCGTCGTGGCCCCGGCGGGGTCTGGGTCGTGCGCGGCATCGGTCTCGCGCTGGCCGCCCTCGCGGCGTGGATCCAGCTCAGCGGCCACACGGGTGACGTCTTCGACGCCGCCCCGACGCTCGAGGTCGTCGCGGCCGGCGTCCAGGGGTTCTCCCCGGCGTTCGTGCTGGCGGTGGTGGCGATGCTGGCGATCACCGTCGTGTCCCTCTACCTGGGCGGCTGGGCGGCCAACGTCGCTGCCCGACGTAGCACCCACGACGAGGCCAAGGCCGAGACGCGTCACCACCAGCCCTCCCCGAACCCGCGCACGGTCACGGCGATGCTGCGGCGTCTGGACCGCGCCTCGGTGTGGCGTGCGGTGCCGATGCGTCGTGGCATCACCGTCCTGGCCGTCGGCCCCGGTCTGGTCGCGCTCGCCGGTGGTCTGCCGTGGGAGAACGTGATGATCCTGCCCGGCCTGGTGGTCTCCGGCGGCGTGCTGCTGTTCGGCGTCAACGCGTGGTCGTTGGACGGTCGCGGTGGCCTGTGGCGCGAGAGCCTGCCCGTGGACGCCGGCAAGGTGTTCGACGTCCGGGCCTGGGTGATGACCGAATGGCTGCTGCTGGCCTGCGCGATCACGCTCCTCCTCGCCTCGGTGCGGGCCGGCACCCCCACGGGTGCCGAACTGCTCGCGGTCGCGGTGACGGTGGCCGTGGTGACGTTGCAGGTGGTCGCGGTCGCGATGACGTGGTCGGTGCGCAAGCCGTTCGCGGTCAACCTGCGTTCGGCGCGTGCCACCCCCGCACCGCCGTCGGTGATGGTGGGCTACTCGGCGAAGTTGGCCCTCTCCACGACGCTCACCGCGATGGTCTTCTCCACCACCGCCTCGATCGTCGTCCAGACCGGGGGCCCGTTCTGGATCGTGCTGGCCGAGGCCGTTCCGTTCGTCGTCTGGTCGGGTGTGCGGCTGCGGCGGGCCCGTCGTGCATGGGTCGATCCGATCCGTCGTGCGGCAGTCGTCACCACCGTCGCAGCGTGAGGACCTAGCATTCACGCCATGCGTACTCGTCGAACCGTTGCTCTGGCCACCCTTCCGTTCCTGCTGGCGCTCGGCGCCTGTGGCGTCGAGGAGAGCGAGCCGGGCGACGGCAACACGGTCACCGCCGACGACGCGAAGACCTGCGCGGAGTCCGCGGTGCTGGCCGAGGACGGCGCTGATCTCGTCATCGCCACCGACTCCCCGGCGTTCGAGCCGTGGTTCGTCGACGACGACCCGACCAACGCCAAGGGATTCGAGTCGGCGGTGGCCTACGAGGTCGCCGAGCGTCTGGGCTTCGACGACGACGCCGTCTCCTGGACCACCGTCCCGTTCGACAACATCTACGCACCCGGCACCAAGAAGTTCGACTTCGCGATCAACCAGGTCTCCATCTCGGCCGACCGCGCCAAGGCCGTCGACTTCTCCACCGGCTACTACTCCGCCGCGCAGGCCGCGATCGTCCTCAAGGACGGTGCGGTCCAGGTGAAGTCCCTCGGTGACCTGACCGACCTCAAGATCGGTGCCCAGACCGGCACGACGTCGCTGACCGCGATCCGTGAGGTCATCAAGCCGAAGGCGAAGGAGATGGTCTTCGAGACCACGAACGCCGCCAAGCAGGCTCTCCTCAACGGTCAGGTCGACGCGATCATCGCCGACCTTCCCACCGCCTTCTACATCACCGCGGTCGAGATCCCCGAGGCCGAGCTCGTCGGCCAGTTCCAGCCCGACACCGCCGACCAGGAGAAGTTCGGTCTGGTCCTGGGCAAGGGCAGCAAGCTGACCCCGTGCGTGAACGCTGCGCTCGAGGAGATGATCGCCGACGGTTCCCTCGCCGACATCGAGAACGAGTGGCTCTCGCAGGTCGTCGGCGTTCCCGCCCTCGACTGATCGCGACGGTGGACTTCTCGGGACACCCGACCGTGACGCCGGACGCGCCGGGCACCGCACCTGCCCCCGGAGCCGGGGGCACGTGGCGGCCCAGTGAGCACGAACTGGAACGACGCAGGGTCCGCGCGACCCTGCGTCGCCGGTCGTTGGTGGTCGCCTCCGTCGTGACGGTGCTCTTCTTCGTCGCCGTCGCGTTCGGCGTCACCCAACTGCCCGGCTGGGAGCGCGTCAAGGAGACGTTCTTCTCCGCCGAGCACGCTCGGGAGTCGTTCCCGCAGATCCTCTCGGGGTTCTGGCTCAACGTGAAGATGTTCCTGATCGCGGAGCCGCTGATCCTGCTGCTCGGCCTGGCGGTGGCGTTGACGCGTCAGTCGCGTTCGGCGCTGATGACCCCGGTCCGGCTCCTGGCGACGGCGTACACCGACCTCTTCCGGGGCGTCCCGACGATCCTGTTGGTGCTGCTGTGCGGCTTCGGCATCCCGGCACTGGGGTTGGTCGGCGTCACCAACGACCTCTTCTTCTGGGCGCTGGTCGCGCTGGTGCTCTCCTACGGTGCGTACGTCGCGGAGGTGTTCCGGGCCGGCATCGAGTCGATCCACCCCTCGCAGTGGGCCAGTGCGGAGGCGCTCGGTCTGAGCCGGTTCCAGGCGATGCGACACGTGATCGTCCCGCAGGCGATCCGTCGGGTCGGGCCGCCGCTGCTCAACGACTTCGTGTCGCTGCAGAAGGACACTGCACTGGTCTCGACGATCGGCATCTTCGACGCCGTCTTCTCGGCCCGCGACTACGGCAACTACCACTTCAACTACACCGCGATGGTGGTCGTGGCGTGCTTCTTCGTGGTCATCACGATCCCGTTGGCACGCCTCACTGACCACCTGCAGCGACGCACCGTCGAGCGGGAGAGGGCAGGTGCCCGATGACGGATGCTGCTGGGACGCCCACCCCCGAGACGCCCGCCTCTGAGGCACCTGCGCCGCTGCTGCAGGTCCGTGGTCTGCGCAAGACCTACCGCGACCGCGTCGTGCTCGACGACGTCGACCTCGACGTCTCTGCCGGCGACGTCGTCTGCCTGATCGGTGCGTCGGGTTCGGGGAAGTCGACGCTGCTGCGGTGCCTCAACCTGCTCGAACAGGTCGACGACGGCACCATCCACCTCGAGGGCGCCGAGATCACCGACCCGCACGTCGACGCCCGTGCGGTGAAGGCCCGGATCGGAACCGTCTTCCAGGCCTACAACCTGTTCCCGCACCTCTCGGTGATCGACAACGTCACCCTCGCGCCGCGCCGGGTTCACGGCATCGCGAAGAAGGACGCTGAGGCGCAGGCCCGCGACCTCCTGGCCCGCTTCGGTCTGGCCGACAAGGCCGACGCGCACCCCGACCAACTCTCCGGCGGCCAGCAGCAGCGCGTCGCCCTGGTGCGTGCCCTCGCGACCCGCCCCACGCTGTTGCTGCTCGACGAGATCACCGCAGCCCTCGACCCGCAGCTCGTCGGGGACGTCCTACGAGCGGTCCGTGAACTGGCCGCGCAGGGCACCACGATGGTGCTCGCCACCCACGAGATGGACTTCGCCCGCGAGGTCGCCACGAAGGTCTGCTTCCTGGAGGCCGGACGCGTCCTCGAACAGGGGCCCCCGTCGCAGATCTTCACCGCACCACGCGAGGACCGCACCCGCGAGTTCCTGGCCCGAGTTCTGGAAAGAGGCTGAGCCCATGGGGCAGGTACTGCTCGTCCGCCACGGTCAGGCGTCCTTCGGGACGTCCGACTACGACCGACTCTCGACGACCGGCGAACACCAGGCAGGGCTCGTCGGTGCTGCACTCGCAGCGTCCGGCGTCGTCCCTGACCGGATCGTCCACGGGGGTCTGCGCCGCCAGCGGGACACCGCCGCACTGGCGATCGCTGCCGCCGGGTGGGACGTCCCCGTCGCGGTGGACGAGCGGTGGGACGAGTTCGAACTCATCGGCTCGGCCGAACGCATGGACACCACCGCTCCGGACGGCGCCCGCCTCTTCCAGACCTGGTACGAGGAGGCCACCGATCGCTGGTTGGCAGGCGACGACGAGCCGGGCCAGGAGTCACGCGACGCCTTCGAGTCGAGGGTCCTCGCCGCGTTGGCTGACGCCTCAGGGTCGGGGACGACGCTCGTGGTCACCTCCGGCGGACCGATCGCGACCGTCGCCGCACACCTCGTCGACGGTGGCCGCCCTGCCTACCGCAAGCTGATGCCGGCGATGGTCAACACCTCCGTCACGACGGTCCTGTCGGGACGGCGTGGGCTGACGTTGGTCAGTTGGAACACCCACGTCCACCTGACGCGGGAGCAGACCACCTACCGCTGAGCCGTTGAGCCGATGAGCCGCTGAGCGGTAGCACGGCGCCGCAGATGCGTCAGACGAGTTTCCGGACGACGCCGAGCGGTGCGTGCCGCAGCACGAACCCGACCGGGACCCACGGCCAGGCCGGGACGGTGGCGTGCTTCTTCTCCGCGAGGATCGCGGCGACCATGCTCCGCACACCCTTCTCGGTGGAGACCATCAACGGACTGCCGCCCTCCTTGGTGCCGCTCATCTCGGAGGCGATGTAGCCGGGGTGCAGCACCGTGAAGCGGAACTGCGGCTTGCCGTGGAGTTCGGTGCGCAGGCCCTCGGCGAGCATTGCGACGCCCGCCTTGGAAGCGGCGTAGGCGGTCATCGCCTTCGGCATCCCACGCATCGCGGAGACGCTGGAGACCACCACCAGATGGCCGCCGTCCTGGGCCCGGAACACCTCCATCGCGGCCTCGACCTGGGCGAGAGCGGAGACGAAGTTGGTGGTCGCGGTCTGCTTGTTGACGTCGAACCGGCCGGTGCCCAACGGGGCGCCCTTGCCGAGCCCGGCGTTGACGACGACGCGGTCCAGCGTCCGACCCAAGGCGGCGAAGTCATCGCGGAAGGCGCGCACCACTGCGAAGACGGCGTCGTGGTCGTCGACGTCGAGGGCCCGCACCAGCACGGTCCGTCCGGGGTGCGCGGCGAGGATCTCGGTGCGCAGTGCGTCGAGGCGCTCGGTGCGGCGGGCGCAGAGGGCGAGGTCATGGCCGGCAGCGGCGAGTTGGCGGGCCATCTCCGCCCCGAGCCCGGACGAGGCGCCGGTGACCAGAACCGTCGAGGGCTTGCCGGACATGCGGGACGGGGACGTGCCACGGGCGGTCTTCATGGCCGCCGAGTGTGGCACGTCCCCGTCGTCGTTGAAAGGGGGTTGATGCGTCAGCCGACGATCGGTTCTCCGCGCAGTGCCTGGAAGGCGTGGGCCAGAGCGAGGGTCGTGATCGGGTAGGCGACCAAGAATCCGACGCCGCAGGCGCAGACGCCTGCCGTCACGACGAGCACCGAGAGCAACAGCAGCAGGATGACCTGCCCCGGGGCGCCCTTGACCAGGTTGACCGACGTCTTGAGCGCGGCGATCGCGTTGTCGCCTGCACCGACCACGGCGTAGACGGCGAAGCAGAGCAGCACCGCGGCAATGATGCCCGGCAGGACGCACAGCACGATGCCGATCATGGTGATCACCGAGGTCAGCAGCGAGACCAGGAAGACCTGGACCCAGTTGATGTCGGTGAACAGGTCGCCGAACTTCAGGCGGTGGCCGCGCGTGGCCAGGATGCCGGCCTTCGCGAACGCTGCGGTGAAGAGCAGCGAGATCAGCATCGTTAGGACGTTCCCGATCATGCTGGCGAGGCTGAAGCCGCCCGAAGCGCCGGTGCTGTCGAGGTTGGTGAGCTCGTCGAAGCCGCCGTCGGCGATCACGCTGCCGACGCTGACGCCACCGGTGAGCAGACCCATGAGCAGGGTCAGCAGGACCAGCACGCCCCAGTTGCCCTTGAACGCGCGCCAGGCCCAGCCGAACGAGTCGGTCGCGCTCCAGCGCTGGAGCGGCTGGGTGCCGTCGTACTGCGCCTTGCCCTGCGGCTGGCCGTAGGGCTGCTGGCCGTACGGGTTCTGGCCGTAGGGGTTCTGGCCGTACTGGGGCTGGGAGTAGGGGTCCTGCGGCGGGATCGGGCGTCCGTGCGGGTCCTGCGGGGGCTGCTGGCCGTACGGGTCCTGGCCGTACGGATTCTGGCCGTCGGGAGTGTTGGGGTCGTCGGGCGGAGTCGAAGACATGGGCCGAACTCTAGGCAGTACGGCGCGAGGGCGCGACCTGGGTCACATCTCGAACTGGACGAGACCGGCGTGAACAAACAAACAGACAGGCTTGACTGTTTGTTTGTTCGGGTCCACGCTGTTCCTGTGACCAGCACCACCGCCCCCCGCGTCCCCCAGGAGGAACGCACCCGCGCCATGCGGGCCCGCCTCATGGAAGCCACCGTCGAGCTCCTCGTCGAGAAGGGCTTCTCCGGCACCTCCACCACCCTCGTCAGCCAGCGCGCAGGAGTCTCCCGCGGCGCTCAGCTGCACCACTTCCCCACCAAGAACGACCTCGTCGTCGCCGCCGTCGAACACATCGCCGACACCCGCGGCGCCGAACTCACCGCGGCCCTCGCCGACGCCCCCACCGGTCCCGGACGCACCCGCGCGGTCCTGGAGTTGCTCGCCGAGCACTTCACCGCCCCGATCTTCGCCGCCGCCCTCGAACTCTGGGTCGCGGCCCGCACCGAACCCCAGCTCCACGAGGCCGTCGAACTGCTCGAGGAGAAGGTCGGACGCCAGACCCACTTCCTCACGGCCACCGCGCTCGGTGTCGACGGGAACGAGCGCGGCCCCCGCGAGCTCGTCCAGGCCACCCTCGACCTCCTGCGCGGACTCGGACTGGCCAACACCGTCACCGACGACGCTCGACGCCGGGCCCGCGTCCTCGACGCCTGGGCCGCCACGGTCGACGCCCAACTCGGGCGCTGACACCCGGCACCCGCACCAGCCAGCACCACCCGGCAGTACCCACACAGACCAACCGGCGTCCCGCGGAGGGAGCGAGACGCCGGTACGGATCCACCACCCCCACCACCCCCACGAACACCTCACCATCACTCAGCAGGCAGCACAGAAACAGGGAGAAACCCGTGCTCGACGACGTGCTCACCGACCTCGCAGCCGAGGGCGACCGCCTCGAGGCGCTCGTCGCCCCGCTCACCGCGGAGCAGTGGCGCACCGCCACCCCCGCCGCAGGTTGGGACATCGCCACCACCATCGCCCACCTCGCCTGGACCGACGAGGTCGCCGTCCACGCGGCCACCGACAAGGAAGCCTGGGACGCCCAGGTCATGGGCGCGATCATGAACCCCACCGGCTACGTCGACGAGCAGGCAGCCGAAGGTGCCGCCGTCGAGCCGGCCCAGTTGCTGGCCCGCTGGCAGACCGCCCGTCCGGCGCTCGCCAAGACCCTGGCCGAGTTCCCGACCGGCGAGAAGATCATGTGGTTCGGCCCGCCGATGTCGCCGGCCTCGATGGCGTCGGCCCGGTTCATGGAGACCTGGGCCCACGGCCTGGACGTCGCCGACGCGCTCGGCGTCGAGCTCGAGAAGACCGACCGGATCAAGCACGTCGCCCACATCGGCGTCCGCACCCGCAACTACGCCTTCACCAACGCCGGGTTCGAGAAGCCGACCGAGGAGTTCCGGGTCGAGCTGACCGCACCCTCAGGTGAGGTCTGGACCTACGGTCCCGACGACGCCGCCCAGAAGGTCACCGGATCCGCCGACGACTTCTGCCGGCTGGTCACCCAGCGCGTCCACCGCGACGACACCGACCTGACCGCCGTCGGCGCCGACGCCGAGCAGTGGCTGCGGATCGCGCAGGCCTTCGCCGGGCCCGCGGGTGGCGGACGTCCGCCGAAGGCCACGCAGAGCGAAGGGAACTGAGCCATGAGCGACAAGGGGACTGTCGCCTCCAGCAGCCAGGGCCGCGCCGCCCGCATCGGCAACATGTCCGGCTTCTACGGAGACCGGCTCTCGGCCATGCACGAGATGCTCGCCCGCGCCACGTCTGAATCTGAGAGCCTCGACTACCTGACCGGCGACTACCTCGCCGAGCTCACCTTGCTGATCCTGGGCAAGGACACCTTCAAGGACCCGAACCTCGGCTACGCCCGCACCTTCGTGCGTCAGGCCGAGCAGAGCCTCGGTCTCGCCCTGGAGAAGGGCGTCAAGATCGTCGTCAACGCCGGTGGCCTCAACCCGACCGGCCTGGTCGAGAAGCTCCGCGAGGTCGCGTCCGGTCTCGGGCTCGCACCGCGGATCGCCACTGTCGTCGGCGACGACCTGCGCGCCTCGGCCAAGGAACTCGGCTGGGACAACGCTCTCACCGCCAACGCCTACCTGGGCGCCTTCGGCATCACCTCTGCCCTGAGCGCAGGTGCCGACGTCGTCGTCACCGGTCGCGTCACCGACGCCTCCCTCGTGGTCGGGCCGGCTGCGCACTTCCACGGCTGGACGCCCGACCAGTACGACGCCCTCGCCGGTGCGGTCGTGGCCGGACACGTCATCGAGTGCGGCACCCAGGCCACCGGCGGCAACTTCTCCGGTTTCATGTCGCTGCCCGCCGCCGCGCGGGAGCAGAAGATGGGCTTTCCGCTCGCCGAGATCGCCGCCGACGGATCCAGCGTGATCACCAAGCACGCCGGCACCGGGGGAGCGGTCACCGTCGACACCGTCACCGCGCAGCTGGTCTACGAGATCCAGTCCGCGCACTACCTCAACCCCGACGTGACCACGCACCTCGAGTCGATCGCGATCGCGCAGGAGTCCGAGGACCGCGTCGCGATCAGCGGCGTCACCGGATCGGCGCCGCCGGAGCAGCTCAAGGTCTGCCTCAACGAGCTCGGTGGGTTCCGCAACAGCATCGAGTTCCTCGTGACCGGCCTCGACGTCGACGCCAAGGTCGCGTGGGCGAAGGCGCAGCTGGAAGCTGCGTGGGCCGCGTCGGGCAAGCGTCCGGCGAAGGTCCAGTGGGCGCTCACCAGTGTCCCCGCCGAGGACCCGGCCACGATGGAGGCCGCCTCCTGCGTGCTGCGCTGCTCGGTGCTCGACCCCGACGGCAAGGTCGCCGGCAAGGGCCTCACCGCCCCGGCGGTCGAGTTCGGGCTCGCGTCCTACCCCGGTTTCACGCTCACGGCGCCGCCGTCGCCGGCCACCCCGTATGGCATCTACCGGCCCGAGTACGTGGCCCGCACCGCCGTCGAGCACACGGTCGTCCACCACGACGGACGACGTGAGGTCATCGCCGACCCCACCGACCTCGCCACCACCGATGCCCTCGCTGCTCACCGCACAGCCGGCGTCACCCCTTCCGCGGGACGTCATAAGAATCCGGGGGCAGAGGCCCCGATTCTTATGACGTCCGGGAGCGGAGCGACGGTGAAGAGGCCGCTCGGCACCTTCGTCCACGCCCGCTCGGGCGACAAGGGTGGCGACGCCAACATCGGCCTCTGGGTCGCGAACACGAGCGACGCTACGTCTGATTCCGGGCTGCGCAAGGCCCGCGTCGACTGGCTGCTCGACCTCATCACCCCCGACGTCGTGCGTGACCTCGTCCCCGAGGCCGCCGACCTGGACGTGGACGTCTACGCCCTGCCCAACCTGGGCGCCGTCAACGTCGTCGTCCGTGGCCTTCTCGGAGCCGGTGTGGCCGCCGGCACCCGCACCGACCCCCAGGCCAAGGCCCTGGGCGAATGGGTCCGTGCCCGCCACGCCGAGATTCCCGAGGAGCTCCTGTGACCACCACCGTGAACGACACCGCCAGCACCACTGACCTGCACGCGAGCGAATCGACCGCCGAGGACCGCGAGGCCCTCAAGGCCGCTGCCGCCGAGTTCGCCCGACGCGAGATCTTCCCCCACATCCAGCAGTGGGAGGACGAGGGCGCCCTGCCCCGCGAACTCCACAAGAAGACCGCCGAGGCCGGCCTCATGGGCATCGGTCTCCCTGAGTCGGTCGGTGGTGACGGCGGCGGCCTGCTCGACACCATCGCCGTCCAGGAAGGGCTCTTCTCCGAAGGTGCCACGTCCGGTCTCGTGTCGGCGCTCTTCACCCATGGCATCGCCTGCCCGCACATCGCGGCGCACGGCTCCGACCACCTGGTCGACACCTACGTCCGCCCGACGCTGGCCGGCGACATGATCGGTTCGCTCGGCATCACCGAGCCCGGTGGTGGTTCCGACGTCGCCAACATCCGCACCACCGCGGTGCGTGACGGAGATGCGTGGGTCATCAACGGCACCAAGACTTTCATCACCTCCTCCACCCGCGCCGACTTCATCACCGTCGCCGCCCGCACCGGTGGGCCGGGCGCGGGCGGCATCTCGCTGATCGTCGTGCCCACCTCGACGCCCGGGTTCCAGGTGGACCGCAAGCTCGCCAAGATGGGCTGGCACTGCTCCGACACCGGCGAGATCTCGTTCGTCGACGTTCGGGTGCCGATCGAGAACCTCGTCGGCGACGAGAACGCCGGTTTCTGGTACATCGCCGAGCAGTTCGTCGTCGAGCGGATGGCGTTGGCCGTCCACGGTTACGGGATCGCTGAGCGTTCGCTCCGGCTGACCGTGGAGTACTGCCGTCAGCGCGACACGTTCGGCAAGCCGCTCATCACCCGTCAGGTGGTGCGCCACAAGCTCGTCGAGATGCGTCGCCAGGTGGAGGCCGCGAAGGCGTACACGCACCTGGTCGGCCAGATGTACACCGCTGCCGGGGGCCCGAACGAGCAGGTCATCGCCCAGGCCTGTCTGGCCAAGGAGACCGCCTGCAACGCCGCGACCTACGTCTGCGACCAGGCCGTCCAGCTGCACGGCGGCACCGGCTACATGCACGGCACCGAGGTGGAACGCCACTACCGCGACGCCCGCCTGCTGCCGATCGGCGGCGGCGCCACCGAGGTCCTCACCGACCTCGCGGCCAAGCTCCTGGGCTACGCCTCATGACGATCACCAGCACCACGCACGTCAGCACCACGCACACCAGCAGCACGACCACGCAGAGCACTGCAGTCCACGACCAGGAGGGGAACCGTGACTGACACCGTCATCGAGAACGAGGCTGTCGAGCAGCCCGAGCTCACCACTGAGGAGGCGCGTCGCGCGAACCTCCTCGGCAAGCTCGCCGACCTCGACGCCGAGCACGCCAAGGCGGTCGCCGGTGGCGGCGAGAAGTACGCCGAACGCCACAAGAAGCGCGGCAAGCTGCTCCCGCGTGAGCGGATCGAGCTCCTCATCGACGAGGGCTCCGCGTTCCTCGAGCTCTCCCCTCTGGCCGGGTACGGCTCCGACTTCACCGTCGGCGCCTCCACCGTCTGCGGCATCGGCGTCGTCGAGGGCGTCGAGTGCATGATCTCGGCCAACGACCCCACCGTGAAGGGTGGCGCGTCGAACCCGTGGACGTTGAAGAAGACCTTCCGGGCCGCGCAGATCGCCCAGGAGAACAACCTGCCGCAGATCTCGCTGGTCGAGTCCGCGGGTGCCGACCTGCCGACGCAGAAGGACATCTTCATCCCCGGCGGCAAGATCTTCCGCGACCTCGCCCGCGCCTCGGGCCGTCGTCAGCCCACGATCGCGCTGGTCTTCGGCAACTCCACCGCCGGTGGCGCCTACGTCCCCGGCCTGAGCGACTACACCGTCATGGTCAAGGAGCAGGCGAAGGTCTTCCTGGCCGGTCCGCCGCTGGTGAAGATGGCCACCGGTGAGGAGACCGACGACGAGGAGCTCGGTGGCGCCGAGATGCACGCCCGCATCTCGGGTCTGGCCGACTACCTGGCCGAGGACGAGCGCGACGCGATCCGGATCGGACGTCGCATCGTGGCGCGTCTGAACTGGAAGAAGGCGCGCCCCGAGGGCGAGCGCACCTACGCAGAGCCCGAGCACGACCCCGAGTCGATCCTCGAACTGATCCCGACCGACCTCAAGGAGCCCTTCGACCCGCGCGACGTGATCGTCCGGATCGTCGACGGCGTCAGCCTCGACAACGAGGTCGTCTTCGACGAGTTCAAGCCGCTCTACGGCTCCTCGCTCGTCACCGGCTGGGCCAAGCTGCACGGACGCGAGATCGGCATCCTCGCCAACGCCCAGGGAGTGCTGTTCTCCGAGGAGGCGCAGAAGGCGACGCAGTTCATCCAGCTCGCCAACGCCAAGGACACTCCGCTGCTGTTCCTGCACAACACCACCGGCTACATGGTCGGCAAGGAGTACGAGCAGGGCGGCATCATCAAGCACGGCGCGTCGATGATCAACGCGGTCTCCAACTCGACCGTCCCGCACATCTCGATCCTGATCGGTGCCTCCTACGGCGCCGGCAACTACGGCATGAACGGACGTGCCTACGACCCGCGCTTCCTGTTCACCTGGCCCAACGCGAAGTCGGCCGTCATGGGCCCGGCCCAGCTCGCCGGCGTGATCTCGATCGTGTCGCGTGCCGCAGCCGAGGCGAAGGGCAAGCCGTTCGACGAGGAGGCCGATGCCGGGATGCGTGCGTTCGTCGAGCAGATGGTCGAGGAGCAGTCCCTGCCGTACGTGCTGAGCGGAATGCTCTACGACGACGGCGTCATCGACCCCCGCGACACCCGCACGATCCTCGGGATCGCCTTCTCCGCCATCGACACCGTGCCGACCGAGGGCACCGACCGCTTCGGCGTCTTCCGCCTGTGATGCGAGGAATGACTACTTCCATGACTGAGACCACTGCTCCTGCCACGACCGTGATCACGAAGATCCTGGTCGCCAACCGCGGCGAGATCGCCCGACGCGTCTTCACTACCGCCCGTCGTCTGGGGATCGGCACTGTCGCCGTCCACTCCGACGCCGACGCGGCCCTGCCGTTCGTCGCCGAGGCCGACCAGGCCGTGCGCCTGCCGGGCAACACCCCGGCCGAGACGTACCTGCGTGGCGAGCTCGTGATCGAGGCCGCGAAGAAGACCGGCGCCGACGCGATCCACCCCGGCTACGGCTTCCTTTCCGAGAACGCCGACTTCGCCCGCGCCGTGATCGAGGCCGGGATCACCTGGCTCGGCCCGGACCCGTCCTCGATCGACTCGATGGGTTCGAAGATCGAGTCGAAGAAGCTGATGGAGGCCGCCGGTGTCCCGGTGCTCGCCGACCTCGGCACCACCGCGACCGAAGCCGACCTGCCGTTGCTGGTGAAGGCCAGCGCCGGCGGTGGCGGTCGCGGTATGCGGATCGTTCGCGACCTGGCCGCACTGGCCAGTGAGGTCGACCTCGCCTCCAACGAGGCCGCGTCCGCGTTCGGTGACGGCACCGTCTTCGTCGAGCCGTACGTCGAGCACGGCCGCCACGTCGAGGTGCAGGTCGTGGGTGACCGTCACGGCAACGTCGCCGTCTTCGGTGAGCGCGACTGCTCGATCCAGCGGCGCCACCAGAAGGTGGTCGAGGAGGCCCCGGCCCCGGGGCTGGACGACGCCACCCGCACCGCCCTGCACGACGCTGCCCGCCTGGCTGCGTCCGCGATCGACTACGTCGGTGCCGGCACCGTCGAGTTCCTCGTCGACGCCAACGACCCGTCGCGGTTCTGGTTCCTGGAGATGAACACCCGCCTCCAGGTGGAGCACCCGGTCAGTGAGGCGATCTTCGGAGTCGACCTGGTCGAGCAGCAGATCAACGTCGCCGAGGGCCACCCCGTCTCCACCGCCGTGGGGGAGCCGAACGGTCACGCCGTCGAGGTCCGCCTCTACGCCGAGGACCCCGCCAACGACTGGCAGCCGCAGTCGGGCACGCTCACGTCGTTCGAGATCCCGGGCGTCGTCACCGAGTTCGAGCTTCCTGCCGCGGGCAACTCCGGATGGCTTCGTCTCGACACCGGCTTCGTGGCCGGTTCCGAGGTCGGCACCCACTACGACGCGATGCTCGCCAAGGTGATCGTGTGGGCCCCGACCCGTGCCCAGGCGCTGCGTCAGCTCGCCGGTGCGCTGGAGAAGGCGACGCTGCACGGCCTCACCACCAACCGCGACCTGTTGGTCGAGGTGCTGCGTCACCCGGTGTTCGCCGCCGGTGACGTCTCCACCGACTTCTTCGAGATCCAGCATCTGGCAGCACGCGCGTCCTCGTTCGACGCGGAGACGGTGCGTCTGGCCTCCTTCGCCGCGACCGTCGCGCTGCAGGAGAAGTACCGCGCCGAGCGTCGGGTCCAGAAGGGTTCGCCGATCGGCTGGCGCAACGTCGTCTCCGCCCCGCAGGTCACCGAGTTCACTCTCGACGGAATCGAGCCGCACGTGCAGGTGGAGTGGTTCGGTGGCCGTGACGGTGTCACGTCCCACGGGCTCTCGGTGTCCCGCACGCTGCAGACCACGGCGACGTCCTGGGACGTGACCGTGGAGTCCGACGGGGTCGCGACCACCTACGCCGTCGTCGTCGACACCGCAGCGGGCAGCCTCAGCGCCCCGGTCGTCCACGTCGACAGCGCAGGCGGCTACGTGAAGCTCACCAAGGTGCCGCGCTTCGTCGACCCGTCCGAGCAGGTCGCGGTCGGTTCGCTCCTCGCACCGATGCCGGGCGCCGTGATCTCGGTGTCCGTCGCCGAGGGCGACGCCGTCACCGCCGGTCAGACCATCCTCGTGATGGAGGCCATGAAGATGCAGCACACCATCACTGCGCCGGTCTACGGCGTCGTGTCCAGCCTCCCGGTCACGGCCGGGAGCCAGGTCGGTGCCGGTGACGTCCTCGCCGTCGTCGACTCTGCCGACGACGCAGCCGCAGAGGGAGAGAACTGATGACCCAGACCATGTTCACCGAGCCCGAGGAGCGCATCGCGCTGCGTGAGGCCGTCGCGAAGCTGGCCGGCAAGTACGGCCGTGAGTACGTCGAGAAGCAGGCCGCGGAGGGTGGCAAGACCACCGAGCTGTGGCAGGAGATGGGTGCCAACGGCTTCCTGGGCGTCAACATCGCCGAGGAGTACGGCGGCGGTGGAGGCGGCATGTCCGACCTCGCCGCAGTCCTCGAGGAGTGCGCGGCCGCGGGTGCGCCGCTGCTCATGATGGTGGTCTCCCAGGCCATCTGCGGCTCGATCATCTCCCGATACGGAACCGAGGAGCAGAAGCAGCGCTGGCTCCCCGGCATCGCCGAAGGCGCGATCACGATGGCCTTCGGCATCACCGAGGCCGACGCCGGTTCCAACTCCCACCAGATCACCACCACCGCCTCGCGCGACGGTGAGGAGTGGGTGCTGAAGGGACAGAAGACCTTCATCTCCGGTGTCGACGAGGCCCAGCTGGTGCTGATCGTCGCTCGTGCCGAGGACGCGAAGACCGGCAAGCTCAAGCCGTGCCTCTTCGTCGTCCCGACCGACGCGGCCGGTTTCTCCAAGCAGGTCATCCCGATGGCCTGGTCGGCCCCGGAGAAGCAGTTCACGCTCTTCCTCGACGACGTCCGCCTTCCCGCCGACGCTCTCGTCGGTGACGAGGACGCCGGTCTGGTGCAGCTCTTCGCGGGCCTCAACCCCGAGCGCATCATGGGTGCGGCGTTCTCCTGCGGCATGGCGAAGTTCGCCCTCGACCGCGCGGTCGAGTACGCCAAGGTCCGCACCGTCTGGAAGGCGCCGATCGGTACCCACCAGGGCATCGCACACCCGCTGGCGAAGGCCAAGATCGAGCTCGAGCAGGCACGTCTGCTGTGGCAGAAGGCGGCGGCCCTCTACGACGCCGGCGACGACTTCGGTGCCGGTGAGTACGCCAACATGGCCAAGTACGCCGGCGGCGAGATCGCCTGCAACGCCACGGACGTCGCGGTCCACACCCACGGCGGCAACGGTCTGACGGTCGAGTACGGCCTGGCCAACATGATGGTCGCGGCTCGTCTGGGCCGGATCGCTCCGGTGAGCCGGGAGATGATCCTCAACTTCGTGGCGATGCACTCGCTGGGTCTGCCCAAGTCGTACTGACCCTCGTACTGACCACAGGCATGACGAAGCCCCGGACCACTCGGTCCGGGGCTTCGTCATGCGTCAGTCGTCGCTCAGGTCGAACAGCACGATCGGGTCCGATGTCGGTGCTGCGGAGCCACCCACGGGTTCGACGGTGATGCCCACGCCGATCGCCTCGCCGGCTGCGCCGTCGAGCAGGATCGTCTGGTCGGGGACCACGTCCATGACCGCGGCTGGGACCATGTCGTCGGCCGGGGTCTGGAGCCACACCTGGTAGACGGAGCCCTCGGGCGGGGCGACCATGTCCTCGGTGACGAGCACGGCGCGGTCCTCGGTGACGGACCGGATCACGGTGGCCCGTCCTGCGGCCCCGAGGTCGACGAACTCGCGTTGGGCGTCGTCAGCCACCAGCACCAGTTCGGTGACGCTGCGGGTCGGCTCGTCCTTCCACGGACTCCAGACGGTGACGCCGACACCGGCCACGACCACGGCAGCCGCCGCGACCAGGCCGACGAACCGACGACGACGCGCACGTGGAGCGAGCGGGACGACGACGTCGTGCGCCTGCCCGTCCTCGGCAGGAGAGTCGAAGGTGTCCGCGGGCTCCGGGACGAGTGGCGGCAGCGGCCGCACTGTCGAGATCGCGCCCAGCACCTGCGCACGCAGGGCAGCGGGAGGCGCGACGGTCTCGCTGGCAGCGAGACGGGCGGTGACCTCCATGAACGAGGTGATCTCTTCGGCGCAGTCGGGGCAGCGCGTCAGGTGCGACTCGAACTCTGCGTCCTCGAGCGGGTCGAGGGCGTCCAGCACGTAGGCCCCGGTCAGCAGGTGGATGTCGTTCATCGGAGCACCCCCAGGGCGTCGCGCAGCCGGATCAGGCCGTCTCGGATTCGGGTCTTGGCGGTGCCGAGCGGCACCTCCAGCATCGTCGCGACCTCGGTATGGGTGTAGCCACCGAAGTAGGCCAGAGCCACTGCCTCGCGCTGCACCGGCGTCAGGCCGGCGACGGCCGCCCGTACCCGTCGTCGTTCGAGGGCGTCCTCGACCGCTTCGGCGGTCTGGTCGGTCCCGGACGCCGGGGCCTGCGCCTCGACGCTCTGCTGCTCCCACGCGTGTTCGCGTCGGGTCGCGCTCTCGGTGGAGCGGACCCGGTCGACGGCCGCGCGGTGCACGATCGTCAGCAGCCAGCCGCGGGCCGATCCGCGTGAGGCGTCGAAGCGGGCACCGTGGCGCCACACCTCCAGATAGGCCTCCTGGGTCACCTCCTGGGCGTGGCTGGGATTGCGGACCACCCGCAGGGCCAGGCCGTGGGCCTGCGCGACGGTGGCGTCGTAGAACTCGCCGAACGCGGTCTCGTCGCCGCGCGCAGCACGGCGCAACAACGACGTCAGGTCGTCCGGTGCGGGGATGGGGAGGCCGGACCCCGGGACCGCCGCAGGTGCGGCGGCCCCGGGGGGAACGGGCCGGAGGTGGTCCACGTCAGTCCTCGTCGGTGTCGGTGACGTCGTGGGCTCAGGGCATGAGCACGGTGTCGATGACGTACACCTTCGCATTCTTCGTGTCGACGTCGCCGCAGAGCACCGCAGCACCGTCGACCTCGTAGTCGTCGCCCGACGCGGTGACCTTCACGGTGTCCATGTTGAGGGTCTCGTGCTCGGCGACAACGGCGTCGCGGTCAGCTGCGGCGCCGACGACGTGGTGGGTCAGCACCTTGGTCAGGGCTTCCTTGTCGGCGAGCAGGGCCTTGAGGTCGTCGGCGGGGATCTTGGCGAACGCGTCGTTGGTGGGCGCGAAGACGGTGAGGGCCTCGGCATCGTTGAGGGTGTCGACCAGTCCGGCGGCCTCGACAGCGGTGGCGAGCGTGGTCAGCAGCGGGTTGCCGGCTGCGGCGGTGGCGACCGGCTGGGTGGCCATCTTCGCCGCCGATCCGTCACCGGACTCGGGGAGCGAGGCGCAGGCCGGGCCGAACGGCGAGGAGCCGCTCGTGGCGTCCTCGGTCGCGGCGTCGGTGGCGGAGGGGCTGGGGGTCGTCGTCATGGTCTCCTGGGGAGTCGTCGACTCCGAGGAGTCGTCGTCGCCGCAGGCCGAGAGTCCCAGCGCGAGCGTGAGGGCGAGAGCAGCCAGCGGTGCGGTGCGGGAGATGCGCTTCATGTCGGTGCCTTTCGTGTGGTCGCTGAGAGCGACTGACCAGTGCCGTGACGACCACTCGTGTGGTTGCCGTCACAGATGGTTCGGTGCCGTGGCGCGCACGGATTGGTCCCTCGCGAAAAAAATTCCGGGGACGACGCAGCGGAGCCTCGGGAGGCGCCGCACCACCGCGTCAGACGCCTCATTCCCCGAGGATGAGGACCAGTGGTCCGGACCAGTCGCCGACCGGGCGTGAAGAGGGCACATGCGTTTCAACGTCGTCTCCTTTGCCCCGATCGCCCAGTCCTGCGGCTGTTGCGACGAGCCGCAGACGCCCGTGGACCGACGCTCAGGAGCGAGAGTTCGTGCGGCGCCAGCCCTGGGGCAGGCGCATGTCGAACAGGCGCCCCAACCCCACCAGCGCGACCGCACCCAGCACGACGGGCACGGTCAGCACCGCCGCCTGCTTCAACGAGAGAACGTCCCCGCGCAGGAACCACACCGTCACGACCCACCCCACGAGCAGCAGCGCTGCGAGCCCGAACCCGATCAGCTGCCCCAGGGGCCACTTCGACCCCTTCGGCACACCGGAAACGAAGTCGGCGACGTCGCCGAACTGGTCCTGGGCACTGAACCCGGTGCGACGCAGGTCGCGTCGCAGGTCGCGGAGCACGAGGACGATCTGCTCGTCCTCCACATGACGCCACCGCAGCGCGCCGGTGACTCGCTTGAGGTACCGCAGGTCGCTCTGGTGCACGTCACTCCTCAGGTCGGTGGGGTCATGAACCTAGAAGGTGTCTCGGGCCGGGGGAACGGTGCGTCTCGGGATTCGTCCCTACAGGGCACCGGTGCGCCTCAGGTGGTGCGGTGCAGGGTCCACACGTCGGGTCCGGCGCCGTCCGGAGTGCTTGATGCAGGGCGGTGCGCCGCGGTCGTGAACCCGTAACGACCGTAGAACTTCAGGTTCCGGGGGTCGGAGGTCGTGACCGTGGTGGGCGCTCCGATCGCACGCATCCGCAGCAGTGCCTGCACCACCAGGGCGCTGCCGATCCCGAGCCGGGTGTGCTCGGGGTGCACACCCAGACTCTCGACGTTCCAGGCGCCGGCGAGGGAGGGCGCTGGCGTCTCGAGGGAGAGCCGGTCGACGTGCTCGCCGTGTAGGTCCAGGATCCGGTCCACGACGTCGTCGTTGGGGTCGGGAGCGTCGGTGGGCAGCAACGCGATCGCTCCGGTGCCCTGCGGCGTCGTCAGCACCAGTCCGTGCTCGAGGGCGTGGCGCAGGTAGAGCCGCTGGAGTTCGTAGAGGCGCTCGAGGCGGTTCTTGGCCGGGATCACCCACGTCGCCCACGGGTTGTGCTCGTAGGCAAGAGCCAGCGACTCGGCGGCGGCGTCAACGTCCTTCGCGCGGGCGGCGAGGACGGAGAGCGTGGTCGACATGGATCCAGCATGGCGGGGGAGGCCGGTGCCTGTACCCAGAATGCGCTGGTTCGTCGGGGGTCATCGCAGGTCAGGGATGTTTTCGCAGCCAGCCGATTTCGCCACTGCTCAGCTCAGGAAGACCCTTTTCCGGGTGCTCCACGGGATGTCACGGTGGAGCATGACCACGCCTTCATCCTCACGCGCGGCCAGGTTCGCCGCGTTCTCGCTGGGAGTTGCCCTGGTGGCTGCTCCTTCCGCCACGGCCGCTCCTGCGGTCCCCGGATCCGCTCCTGTTCTCACGCACGGGGTCGGCCTCACCCCGCCGGTCACGCCCACCGCGACGGCGACGGCCAGGGCGAAACTCAAGGTGACGATCAAGCGCACCTCGGGCTACCGACTCCAGACCGGCACGAGGTCGACGTTCACCGGGACAGCGCCCCGCAAGACCTTCAAGGGCAACAAGGTGACCCTGCAGCGCAAGGTCGGCAACGGCGCGTGGGTCAACGTCGCCTCAGCCAAGGTCAGCAGCAAGGGCACGTACAGCGTCTCCGGCATCACCACCGGCGTCGGGGTCAACAGTTGGCGCACGTTCGGTGTCGTGCCGAAGACCAAGAAGAAGAAGGCGTACAACGTCGTCTCGCCGGTGCAGGCGATGTGGTCGCTGCAGTGGTTCTACCTCTACGACCTCGGCCGGGTGAACTCGTACGGCTGGAGTCATGCGTCAACGTCGATCGCTGGCCGGGCGTTCAGCAGGTCGGTCGGCTCGTACTACGACAGGCGCAGCGGTTGGGGCGAGTACAACCTCGGGTACAAGTGCGACGAGTTCCGGGCGGAGATCGGGCTGCGTGACGACAGCGAGACCGGAGCGGTTCGTCGCTTCGTGGCTTCGCTCGACGGCGCGGAGACCTCGCTCGGCGACAAGGGGCTCGGCTCCGTCACGTCCGTGCGGATCGACACCAGGACGAGGTTCCGGCTGCGGTTGGACGTCGTGGACGTCTCGAACCCCGACGGCTGGGGGTACTACGGCAACGCCCGGATCCTCTGCCAGTCCAAGCCCTGAATCACGGCCTCTTCCGACGTCCGCGTCGCACGGGTGGGCTCTCACGCGAGGGCCCACCTAGGCTGGCCGGGTGAGTGGAACCCTGGTGGCGAAGAACCTGTCCGGCGGTCATGGTCACCGCACCCTCTTCGAGGGCCTGGACCTGACGGTCGCCCCCGGCGACGTCGTCGGCGTCCTGGGCGCCAACGGCGCCGGCAAGTCGACGCTGTTGAAGATCCTCGCCGGGCTGGTCGAGCCGCTCGACGGCACTGTCTCCACCGCCCCCACCGACGCGTTCGTCGGCTACCTGCCGCAGGAGCACGAGCGGATCGAGGGCGAGACGATCGCCGGTTACGTGGGGCGTCGTACCGGCTGCACCGAGGCCACCGCCGAGATGGAGCGCACCGCGGGCCTGCTGGGTTCCGACGTCCCCGGGATCGACGACGCCTACGCCGTCGCCTTCGACCGATGGATGGCATCGGGTGCCGCCGACCTCGAGGACCGTCTCCCCGGCGTCCTGGCCGAACTCGGCCTCGACCTCGGTACCGACGCTCTGATGACGTCCCTCTCGGGTGGGCAGGCCGCGCGCGTCGCGCTGGCTGCGCTGCTGCTGAGTTCCTTCGACGTCGTTCTGCTCGACGAGCCCACCAACGACCTCGACCTCGACGGCCTCGCAGTGCTGGAGAAGTTCGTCTCCTCCCTGCGGGCCGGGGTCGTGCTGGTCTCCCACGACCGCGAGTTCCTGGCACGTGCGGCGTCCCGCATCGTCGAGCTCGACCTCGCCCAGAACGAGATCACCGTCTACGACGGCGGCTACGAGTCCTTCCTCGCAGAACGCGCGGTCGCGAAGCGTCACGCCCGTGAGGCGTACGACGAGTTCGCCGACAAGAAGGCCGACCTCGTCTCCCGGGCCCGGGTGCAGCGGGAGTGGTCCTCGCAGGGTGTCCGCAACGCGATGAAGAAGAACCCCGACAACGACAAGATCCGCCGCAAGGCGTCCTCGGAGTCGAGCGAGAAGCAGGCCCAGAAGGTCCGCCAGATGGAGTCCCGGATCGCGCGTCTGGACGAGGTCGAGGAGCCCCGCAAGGAGTGGGTGCTCCAGTTCGACATCGCCGTCGCGCCGCGCGGCTCCACGGTCGCGGCGACGCTGGACCAGGCCGTGGTCCGGTTCGGTGAGGGCGACGACGCCTACACCCTCGGCCCGGTCTCGCTGCAGGTGAGCGCCGGCGACCGGATCGGCATCACCGGCCCGAACGGTGCCGGCAAGTCGACCCTGCTCAAGCTGCTGCTGGGTGAGCTGACGCCGACCGAGGGCCGTCACTCCCTGGGCACGACGGTCGAGGTCGGTCGCATCGACCAGGCGCGTACCGGTCTGGCCGACGACCTCCCCCTCGGCGACGCCTTCGAGCGTCTGGTCCCGGAGATGACGCCGGCCGAGGTCCGCACGTTGCTGGCCAAGTTCGGTCTCAAGGCCGACCAGGTCACCTCGTTGGTGGGGCGTCTCTCCGGGGGTGAGCGCACGCGTGCCGCGATGGCGCTGCTGCAGGCCCGTGGCGTCAACTTGTTGGTGCTCGACGAGCCGACCAACCACCTCGACCTGCCGGCGATCGAGCAGTTGGAGCAGGCCCTGGAGTCCTACCCGGGCACGTTGCTGCTGGTATCGCACGACCGTCGTCTGCTCGACAACGTCCGCGTCGACCGCCGTTGGCTGGTCGAGAACGGGCAGGTCACGCAGCTCTGACCGACGTCACACCTCATGAGGGTGGACGTCGCGGCAGCCGGGGAGCACACTTGCGCAGGATCTGACTGCAGGGAGTGGACGATGAAGACCAGCACGCGGTGTGTCGTGACGGGCGCCGAGAAGGGTGCCTGTGTCGGTGCTGCCCTCGTGGTGCTCGCCGGAGCGGTGGTGCTCGCGGTGGCCGTCCTAGGGCCGAACACCGTCGATCTCGGCCTCTTCCGTGCCCAGTTCGACGACGCGGGCCGGGAGCTCAGTGCGTCCCTGCAGGCGTCGTGGCTGTTGTGGCTGGTGCCGCTGGCCGGGGCAGCCGTGGGCGGGTTCCTCGCCCGCCGCACGGCCTGAAGCTGACTCAGGCGCTCAGGCGCTCAGGCGCTCAGGCGTTGCGGCGCTGCAGCGCGAGTGCGACGAGCCGCCAGCCCACGAGGGTGGCGAGGTTGAAGAGCGTCGCCACGACGACGAACGAGAACGCCGTCCCTTCGTCGGTGGCCTGACGCAGCAGCATGCCGATGGCGACGGTGCCGAGCCAGGCGGTCAGCCCGAACTGCAGCGACCACGGGCGTCGTGCCACCGCGTGGACGACGCCGAGGCCGACGAGGAACGGCCAGGCCACGTCCGCGACGTGGCTCAGGGACAGCCCGCCCTCGTGGGTGCGGGACCCGAGCGTCGCGAACACGACGACGAGGACGACGTCGAGTGCGAACGGGCCGAGACGACGGAGGTAGGGGCTGTCGCTGTTCATGCACCGATGCTCCCACTCCGCGCCACGGTGGCGCAGGAGGGCTTGGCTGAGGGAGCGGGCCCCAGCCCGCTTTCAGAAAAGTCAGGACGAGAAACCCGTTGGCCTGTTTCCTTTCGTGCTGTCTCCTGAGACTGTGAACTGAGACACACCGTCGCTGTTCATTCCTCGTCGTCGGGAGGCACCATGCACGTATCCGCGCACACTGCGGGACGCCTGGCGCTCACCGCTGCCCTCCCGTTCCTCCTGGTGGCGGCCCTCTCCGGGTGCGGCGCGGACCCAGCAGAGCCGAAGCCCCGCGCTGCCGCCGAACTGGTGGGCGCCGCTGGTGGCCGGTCCACCACGACGCCGCAGCCCGCGGCGACGCTGCCCAGCGCACCGGTCGACGACGCCGTGGACGGGAACACGTCCACGACGGTGCCGGCTTCCTTCCCGCAGGCGCTCCCGGTGCCTGAGGGTGCGGAGATCCAGCGAGGGGCAGGGGAGTGTCGCCTGACGTGGCTGGCTTCGGGGGCAGAGCTCAGCGCGACGGCCGCCGACGTCAGCGCTCAGGCACGGACGAATGGTCTCAGGACCAAGCACCAGTCCGCTTCCGTCCCCGGGGCCCCGGTTCCCACCGTCGACGCGTGGGGCAGTCCGACGCTCAGCCCGGGCCCGGCGGTGGAGACGGTCTCCTTCACCTTCTCCGGTGACGTCGACGCTTCCTTGGCGCTGACGGTCCCCGCTCCCGGCGTGGTGCTGGGGGAGTACTCGGTCCGGACGCCGGCCTGCGCCTCGTGAGTGCTGCTCCACCGACAGTCTCTGGCTGACGAGGTTTCTCGGCGCGGGCACAATGCAGTCATGAGTGTCTTCCGACCCGGCTGGGACGCGATCCCGCACAAGATCGTCGAGTTCTACGACGAGTACCAGATCAACACCCTCACCACGATCCGTCCGAACGGACGCCCGCACGTGGTTCCGGTGGGCCTGACCCTCGACGTCGAGAACGAGTGTGCCTGGATCATCACCCGCGACGGATCCCGCAAGGTCGCCAACATCCGTGAGGCTGCCCTGTCCGACGACGGCGCCCGCGTCGCGTTGTGCCAAGTGGACGGTCCTCGTTGGTCGACGATCGAGGGAACCGCGAAGGTCGTCACCGACGAGGCCCAGGTGAATCGCGCGATCGAGCTCTACACGGCTCGCTACAAGCGTCCTGCGGAGAACGGAACCTCTCGCGTGGCGATCCGCATCGAGGTGGATCGCATCGTCCACTCGCCCATGCTGCTCGACAACCCGCCGGCGTTTGCCCACTGACCTGCGCGAACGGCCTCAAGTGGCCGCCGATTGGCCTTGGAGGGCGCATTCGGCCTAAAGTTCTTCTTGTCGCCGCAAGGGACACGGACACAGCCCAGAAGGGTTGCTTGACCGGGTCTTGTTGCCAGGCGGCCACTTGATCAAAGAGAGACTTAGGTTTCTCGGAAATCGCCTGAATCGCTCGGTTTGACTGAGAGATTCACACCGACTAAGTTTAGTCGGGTTGCTCCAGAACGAAGTAGCCGCTCGAAAGAGTGGGTGCGGGATCTGGATGTGCTTGATCCTTGAGAACTCAACAGTGTGTCATAGTCGACGAATTAGTTTGATATGCCCCGTCGACTGGTCTTCTTCGGAAGAACAGTTAACGGATTTCTTTTGACAATAAATTCTGACAACAACATTGTCGGGGTTTGTTCTGTCGGGAATTGGCTTTTCTTTGAAATTTCAATGGAGAGTTTGATCCTGGCTCAGGACGAACGCTGGCGGCGTGCTTAACACATGCAAGTCGAGCGGTAAGGCCCTTCGGGGTACACGAGCGGCGAACGGGTGAGTAACACGTGAGTAATCTGCCCTTCACTTCGGGATAAGCACCGGAAACGGTGTCTAATACCGAATATGAACTGCCTCTGCATGGAGGTGGTTGGAAAGTTCCGGCGGTGAAGGATGTGCTCGCGGCCTATCAGCTTGTTGGTGAGGTAATGGCTCACCAAGGCTTCGACGGGTAGCCGGCCTGAGAGGGTGATCGGCCACACTGGGACTGAGACACGGCCCAGACTCCTACGGGAGGCAGCAGTGGGGAATATTGGACAATGGGCGAAAGCCTGATCCAGCAACGCCGCGTGAGGGATGACTGCCTTCGGGTTGTAAACCTCTTTCAGTAGGGACGAAGCGAAAGTGACGGTACCTACAGAAGAAGCACCGGCCAACTACGTGCCAGCAGCCGCGGTAATACGTAGGGTGCGAGCGTTGTCCGGAATTATTGGGCGTAAAGGGCTCGTAGGCGGTTTGTCACGTCGGGAGTGAAAACCAGGTGCTTAACACCTGGCCTGCTTCCGATACGGGCAGACTAGAGGTATGCAGGGGAGAACGGAATTCCTGGTGTAGCGGTGAAATGCGCAGATATCAGGAGGAACACCGGTGGCGAAGGCGGTTCTCTGGGCATTACCTGACGCTGAGGAGCGAAAGTGTGGGGAGCGAACAGGATTAGATACCCTGGTAGTCCACACCGTAAACGTTGGGCGCTAGGTGTGGGGTCTATTCCATGGATTCCGTGCCGCAGCTAACGCATTAAGCGCCCCGCCTGGGGAGTACGGCCGCAAGGCTAAAACTCAAAGGAATTGACGGGGGCCCGCACAAGCGGCGGAGCATGCGGATTAATTCGATGCAACGCGAAGAACCTTACCTGGGTTTGACATATGCCGGAAACACCTAGAGATAGGTGCCCCTTTTTGGTCGGTATACAGGTGGTGCATGGCTGTCGTCAGCTCGTGTCGTGAGATGTTGGGTTAAGTCCCGCAACGAGCGCAACCCTCGTTCTATGTTGCCAGCACGTAATGGTGGGGACTCATAGGAGACTGCCGGGGTCAACTCGGAGGAAGGTGGGGATGACGTCAAGTCATCATGCCCCTTATGTCCAGGGCTTCACGCATGCTACAATGGCCGGTACAAAGGGCTGCGATCCCGTGAGGGGGAGCGAATCCCAAAAAGCCGGTCTCAGTTCGGATTGGGGTCTGCAACTCGACCCCATGAAGTCGGAGTCGCTAGTAATCGCAGATCAGCAACGCTGCGGTGAATACGTTCCCGGGCCTTGTACACACCGCCCGTCACGTCACGAAAGTCGGCAACACCCGAAGCCGGTGGCCCAACCCTTGTGGAGGGAGCCGTCGAAGGTGGGGCTGGCGATTGGGACGAAGTCGTAACAAGGTAGCCGTACCGGAAGGTGCGGCTGGATCACCTCCTTTCTAAGGAGCACACACCCCGACAACCAACGAATGTTTGGTTGCGCATGGTGGTGTCTCACTAGTGGAATCGTCGATGAATGACTTTGATCTGGAAGTCCAGGTCTTTCTAGTACTGCTTGCTTGCAAGCGTGGAACACGAAGATGTTGGAGCAGAGGTTGGGGTCGAGACACACTGTTGGGTCCTGAGGGATCAGGCCACACCCTGTGGGGTGTGACTGGTTTGCTCTGGCCTCTTTCGCTGAAGGACGACTGCTTGCGGTTGGCTGGATGGGTTGGTGGGTTTGTTGTTTGAGATCTGAATAGTGGACGCGAGCATCACATACTCAATTTATTGAGTGTGTATGTGCAATAAGCAGAATTGTATGGTCTTTGTAGTTCGAGTTGTTTTGACGATGTTGGAACAAGCTACTAAGGGCACATGGTGGATGCCTTGGCACCAAGAGCCGATGAAGGACGTAGTAACCTGCGATAAGCCCCGGGGAGTTGGTAAACGAACTGTGATCCGGGGGTGTCCGAATGGGGAAACCCAGCTGGAGTCATGTCCAGTTACCCTCACCTGAACACATAGGGTGAGTGGAGGGAACGAGGGGAAGTGAAACATCTCAGTACCCTCAGGAAGAGAAAACAAAAGTGATTCCGAGAGTAGTGGCGAGCGAAATCGGATGAGGCCAAACCGCATCTGTGTGATACCCGGCAGGGGTTGCAGGTGTGGGGTTGTGGGGCCACTCGATCAGTACTGCCGTGCTGGTACAGAGTAAGAAAATGTTGATGAAGCCGAAGCAGGTTGGAAAGCCTGGCCGTAGAGGGTGATAGCCCCGTACGTGTAAGTCAGCATCTCTGGAGTGTCACCCCAAGTAACACGGAACCCCTGAAATTCCGTGTGAATCTGGCGGGACCACCCGTTAAGCCTAAATACTCCTTGGTGACCGATAGCGGACAAGTACCGTGAGGGAAAGGTGAAAAGTACCCCTGGCGGGGAGTGAAATAGTACCTGAAACCATGTGCCTACAATCCGTCGGAGCCTGTTAAAGGGTGACGGCGTGCCTTTTGAAGAATGAGCCTGCGAGTTAGCGGTGTGTAGCAAGGTTAACCCGTGTGGGGTAGCCGTAGCGAAAGCGAGTCCGAATAGGGCGATTGAGTTGCACGCTCTAGACCCGAAGCGAAGTGATCTATCCATGGGCAGGTTGAAGCGCGGGTAAGACCGCGTGGAGGACCGAACCCACTTAGGTTGAAAACTGAGGGGATGACCTGTGGATAGGGGTGAAAGGCCAATCAAACTTCGTGATAGCTGGTTCTCCCCGAAATGCATTTAGGTGCAGCGTCGTGTGTTTCTTGCCGGAGGTAGAGCACTGGATAGCCGATGGGCCCTAGCGGGTTACTGACGTTAACCAAACTCCGAATGCCGGTAAGTGAGAGCGCGGCAGTGAGACTGCGGGGGATAAGCTCCGTAGTCGAGAGGGAAACAGCCCAGACCATCAGCTAAGGCCCCTAAGCGGTGACTAAGTGGAAAAGGATGTGGAGTCGCATTGACAACCAGGAGGTTGGCTTGGAAGCAGCCACCCTTGAAAGAGTGCGTAATAGCTCACTGGTCAAGTGATTCCGCGCCGACAATGTAGCGGGGCTCAAGTCATCCGCCGAAGCTATGGCATTCAGATATTAAGCTAGGCCTTCGTGGTCCAGGCGTCTGGATGGGTAGGGGAGCGTCGTGTGGGCAGTGAAGCAGCGGAGTGATCCAGTTGTGGAGGCCACACGAGTGAGAATGCAGGCATGAGTAGCGAATGAAATGCGAGAAACATTTCCGCCGAATGATCAAGGGTTCCAGGGTCAAGCTAATCTGCCCTGGGTAAGTCGGGACCTAAGGCGAGGCCGACAGGCGTAGTCGATGGACAACGGGTTGATATTCCCGTACCGGCGAAGTATCGCCCATGATGAGGCTGTTGATGCTAACCGTCCGAAGCACCGTGACCAAAGCCCTTCGGGGTGGAGGCGTGTGTGTGGAGCACGGGACCCGATTCAGTAGTAGTCAAGCGATGGGGTGACGCAGGAAGGTAGTCCAACCGCGGCGATGGTAGTCCGCGGCCAAGGGTGTAGGGCGTGTGGTAGGCAAATCCGCCACACATAGGCCTGAGACCTGATGGGGAGCCGTTTGGTGAAGTGGGTGATCCTATGCTGTCGAGAAAAACCTCTAGCGAGATACGAGCCGCCCGTACCCCAAACCGACTCAGGTGATCAAGTAGAGAATACTAAGGCGATCGAGTGAACCATGGTTAAGGAACTCGGCAAAATGCCCCCGTAACTTCGGGAGAAGGGGGGCCGGATCCGTTAGCACCCGTGCGGTGTGAAGCGGTGATGGCCGCAGAGACCAGGCCCAAGCGACTGTTTACTAAAAACACAGGTCCGTGCGAAGTTGTAAGACGATGTATACGGACTGACTCCTGCCCGGTGCTGGAAGGTTAAGGGGACCGGTTAGACGCAAGTCGAAGCTGAGAACTTAAGCCCCAGTAAACGGCGGTGGTAACTATAACCATCCTAAGGTAGCGAAATTCCTTGTCGGGTAAGTTCCGACCTGCACGAATGGAGTAACGACTTGGGCGCTGTCTCAACCATGGACTCGGCGAAATTGCACTACGAGTAAAGATGCTCGTTACGCGCGGCAGGACGGAAAGACCCCGGGACCTTTACTATAGTTTGGTATTGGTGTTTGGTTCGGCTTGTGTAGGATAGGTGGGAGACTGTGAAGCATTCACGCCAGTGTTTGTGGAGTCGACGTTGAAATACCACTCTGGTCGTACTAGATGTCTAACCTAGGTCCGTAATCCGGATCAGGGACAGTGCCTGATGGGTAGTTTAACTGGGGCGGTTGCCTCCTAAAATGTAACGGAGGCGCTCAAAGGTTCCCTCAGCCTGGTTGGTAATCAGGTGGCGAGTGTAAGTGCACAAGGGAGCTTGACTGTGAGACAGACATGTCGAGCAGGGACGAAAGTCGGAACTAGTGATCCGGCGCCAGCATGTGGAAGCGGCGTCGCTCAACGGATAAAAGGTACCCCGGGGATAACAGGCTGATCTTCCCCAAGAGTCCATATCGACGGGATGGTTTGGCACCTCGATGTCGGCTCGTCGCATCCTGGGGCTGGAGTAGGTCCCAAGGGTTGGGCTGTTCGCCCATTAAAGCGGCACGCGAGCTGGGTTTAGAACGTCGTGAGACAGTTCGGTCCCTATCCGCCGCGCGCGTTGGAAACTTGAGAAAGGCTGCCCCTAGTACGAGAGGACCGGGGTGGACGAACCTCTGGTGTGCCAGTTGTTCCGCCAGGAGCACGGCTGGTTGGCTACGTTCGGAAGTGATAACCGCTGAATGCATCTAAGCGGGAAGCATGTTTCAAGATGAGGTTTCCCACCACCTTGAGTGGTTAAGGCCCCCAGCAGAACACTGGGTTGATAGGCCGGAGGTGTACAGCAGTAATGCCTAGCCGACCGGTACTAATAGGCCGAGGGCTTGTCCCAACACCGTACAAATCAACTCGACCAACAAGAGTTATTGCCACGCGTCCACTGTTCAGTTCCCAGACAACAAGCGTTGTTTTTGGAATGCACGATACAAGTTGATATGCTTGTCTTCGTAACACAGACTACCCGCCCCTTTTTTGTGGGTGTGGTTGAAGGGTTACGGCGGTCATAGCGAAAGGGAAACACCCGGTCCCATCCCGAACCCGGAAGTTAAGCCTTTCAGCGCCGATGGTACTGCGATCGAGAGGTCGTGGGAGAGTAGGACGCCGCCGGACAATTATTCGCCGTTGAGGCCCCCACCTTTGGTTGGGGGCCTCCGGTCATTTCACGACCCTTTTCAGCCCAGGATGCGTTTGCGGGGTGACGGGTTCGCGTCCTGGGCCCTGGGCTGATGCCCGGGTGAAGCCAGGGCTGAGGCCAGAGTTGATGGTCACCGACCATGCCGGCGCACCAAGGTGCCACCTCGCGTCCACAATCAGATCTGAAGCCCCGCTCCAGCAGGGTTCTCCACAGCCGGCGCTGTGGATCGAGCTCGAGCAGGCTGGAACCCGGGATCGTTCTTCCCGGTACGACCACGGCGGTCGTCCCGGAAGGAGTTCCTCGTGCGCAACGTCATGCTGAAGCCCGCAGCGACGGCCGCTGCCCTGGCCGCGCTTCTTGTGCTGTCGGGATGCGGCGCCGGTGCGTCGACCGGCGAAGAAGTATCGGCACCCGGTGAGAAGGCGTCCGCAGCCGGGGAGTCCAGGGACCCTGCGACCGGATCGAAGTGCGGTCCGGACGTGAAGGCCGACCCGGCGTGGCAGCTCCCGTCGAGTTTTCCGAGTGACGTTCCCCTCCCCAACCTCGAGGGTCTGCACTTGCCGTTCTACGGCGCGGGCGGCGGGCGCAGCGTCGTTCTGGAGACGGAGGCCGAGTTCGACGTGAAGGCGACGGAGGCCGATCTCAGGTGCCGTGCCGAAGCCGCCGGCTACTCGTACGTCGAGATTCCGCCGAATGACTCTTTGGCTGTTGCCGGTCTGCAGACATTCATGCGAGGCGAGGAGAGCGGATTCGCGGTGGGGGTCTCCCTCAAGGAGGGGGAGCAGCCCGCGATGGTCGTCTACAGCTGGGCTGACGCGGCCAGCATGGGCGTGAAGTCGAGGTGAGGCGGTCCGAGACGTCGCGGTGCTAGCCGCGACATCCGGGTCGTCCGGGAGCGGTCCTGTCGTGGAAGGACAGGCCCGGGCGGGAGGGCCGGGCTCACGCAGTAGGGCCCGCCTCACGCAGTAGGGGTGAACTTCCCTGGAGCCCTGGAGCCCTGGAAGCCCGGAGGCGCGGGCGTTGGGAAGCCGACCTGGGGCCGCGACGAGGACTCGTGGTCACCGATGCGAAGGCAGCGGCAGCGGTCGGCGGTCGGCGGGCTGAGCGGTGCCCGTTGGGGAGGCGTCACTTCGCAGGACCTTCTTGGGCAGGTCGCGTGGATGGATGACCCCGCTGCGAGGAGCAGCGGTCGCGCGGAGTCAGTTGCTCTGTCCTGTGCATTCCCCCGGGACCCTGCGGGTGTCTTCCTGCGGGTGTCTTCCTGCGGGTGTCTTCCTGCGGGTGTCTTCCTGCGGGTGTCTTCCTGCGGGTGTCTTCCTGCGGGTGTCTCCCTGCGGGAGACACGGAGCCTCTGAGCAGTCCCGATGAACGCGTGACGAGGCCACCTGGGGCCCTGACCCGGAGGGTCAGGAAGGGGTCCTCAGACCCCGATTTGGCCGTTCTCGTTGACGTGGTGCTAAGGTTTCACCTGTCGCCGCAAGGGACACGGACACAGCCCAGAAGGGTTGCTTGACCGGGTCTTGTTGCCAGGCGGCCACTTGATCAAAGAGAAACTTAGGTTTCTCGGAAATCGCCTGAATCGCTCGGTTTGACTGAGAGATTCACACCGACTAAGTTTAGTCGGGTTGCTCCAGAACGAAGTAGCCGCTCGAAAGAGTGGGTGCCGGATCTGGATGTGCTTGATCCTTGAGAACTCAACAGTGTGTCATAGTCGACGAATTAGTTTGATATGCCCCGTCGACTGGTCTTCTTCGGAAGAACAGTTAACGGATTTCTTTTGACAATAAATTCTGACAACAACATTGTCGGGGTTTGTTCTGTCGGGAATTGGCTTTTCTTTGAAATTTCAATGGAGAGTTTGATCCTGGCTCAGGACGAACGCTGGCGGCGTGCTTAACACATGCAAGTCGAGCGGTAAGGCCCTTCGGGGTACACGAGCGGCGAACGGGTGAGTAACACGTGAGTAATCTGCCCTTCACTTCGGGATAAGCACCGGAAACGGTGTCTAATACCGAATATGAACTGCCTCTGCATGGAGGTGGTTGGAAAGTTCCGGCGGTGAAGGATGTGCTCGCGGCCTATCAGCTTGTTGGTGAGGTAATGGCTCACCAAGGCTTCGACGGGTAGCCGGCCTGAGAGGGTGATCGGCCACACTGGGACTGAGACACGGCCCAGACTCCTACGGGAGGCAGCAGTGGGGAATATTGGACAATGGGCGAAAGCCTGATCCAGCAACGCCGCGTGAGGGATGACTGCCTTCGGGTTGTAAACCTCTTTCAGTAGGGACGAAGCGAAAGTGACGGTACCTACAGAAGAAGCACCGGCCAACTACGTGCCAGCAGCCGCGGTAATACGTAGGGTGCGAGCGTTGTCCGGAATTATTGGGCGTAAAGGGCTCGTAGGCGGTTTGTCACGTCGGGAGTGAAAACCAGGTGCTTAACACCTGGCCTGCTTCCGATACGGGCAGACTAGAGGTATGCAGGGGAGAACGGAATTCCTGGTGTAGCGGTGAAATGCGCAGATATCAGGAGGAACACCGGTGGCGAAGGCGGTTCTCTGGGCATTACCTGACGCTGAGGAGCGAAAGTGTGGGGAGCGAACAGGATTAGATACCCTGGTAGTCCACACCGTAAACGTTGGGCGCTAGGTGTGGGGTCTATTCCATGGATTCCGTGCCGCAGCTAACGCATTAAGCGCCCCGCCTGGGGAGTACGGCCGCAAGGCTAAAACTCAAAGGAATTGACGGGGGCCCGCACAAGCGGCGGAGCATGCGGATTAATTCGATGCAACGCGAAGAACCTTACCTGGGTTTGACATATGCCGGAAACACCTAGAGATAGGTGCCCCTTTTTGGTCGGTATACAGGTGGTGCATGGCTGTCGTCAGCTCGTGTCGTGAGATGTTGGGTTAAGTCCCGCAACGAGCGCAACCCTCGTTCTATGTTGCCAGCACGTAATGGTGGGGACTCATAGGAGACTGCCGGGGTCAACTCGGAGGAAGGTGGGGATGACGTCAAGTCATCATGCCCCTTATGTCCAGGGCTTCACGCATGCTACAATGGCCGGTACAAAGGGCTGCGATCCCGTGAGGGGGAGCGAATCCCAAAAAGCCGGTCTCAGTTCGGATTGGGGTCTGCAACTCGACCCCATGAAGTCGGAGTCGCTAGTAATCGCAGATCAGCAACGCTGCGGTGAATACGTTCCCGGGCCTTGTACACACCGCCCGTCACGTCACGAAAGTCGGCAACACCCGAAGCCGGTGGCCCAACCCTTGTGGAGGGAGCCGTCGAAGGTGGGGCTGGCGATTGGGACGAAGTCGTAACAAGGTAGCCGTACCGGAAGGTGCGGCTGGATCACCTCCTTTCTAAGGAGCACACACCCCGACGACCAACGAATGTTTGGTTGCGCATGGTGGTGTCTCACTAGTGGAATCGTCGATGAATGACTTGAACCTGGCTGGCAGCTTGTTCTTAGTACTGCTCTTTGAGCGTGGAAAGTGGATGTGTTGTTGGTAGGGGGAGGGTCGAGACACACTGTTGGGTCCTGAGGGATCAGGCCACACCCTGTGGGGTGTGACTGGTTTGCTCTGGCCTCTTTCGCTGAAGGACGACTGCTTGCGGTTGGCTGGATGGGTTGGTGGGTTTGTTGTTTGAGATCTGAATAGTGGACGCGAGCATCACATACTCAATTTATTGAGTGTGTATGTGCAATAAGCAGAATTGTATGGTCTTTGTAGTTCGAGTTGTTTTGACGATGTTGGAACAAGCTACTAAGGGCACATGGTGGATGCCTTGGCACCAAGAGCCGATGAAGGACGTAGTAACCTGCGATAAGCCCCGGGGAGTTGGTAAACGAACTGTGATCCGGGGGTGTCCGAATGGGGAAACCCAGCTGGAGTCATGTCCAGTTACCCTCACCTGAACACATAGGGTGAGTGGAGGGAACGAGGGGAAGTGAAACATCTCAGTACCCTCAGGAAGAGAAAACAAAAGTGATTCCGAGAGTAGTGGCGAGCGAAATCGGATGAGGCCAAACCGCATCTGTGTGATACCCGGCAGGGGTTGCAGGTGTGGGGTTGTGGGGCCACTCGATCAGTACTGCCGTGCTGGTACAGAGTAAGAAAATGTTGATGAAGCCGAAGCAGGTTGGAAAGCCTGGCCGTAGAGGGTGATAGCCCCGTACGTGTAAGTCAGCATCTCTGGAGTGTCACCCCAAGTAACACGGAACCCCTGAAATTCCGTGTGAATCTGGCGGGACCACCCGTTAAGCCTAAATACTCCTTGGTGACCGATAGCGGACAAGTACCGTGAGGGAAAGGTGAAAAGTACCCCTGGCGGGGAGTGAAATAGTACCTGAAACCATGTGCCTACAATCCGTCGGAGCCTGTTAAAGGGTGACGGCGTGCCTTTTGAAGAATGAGCCTGCGAGTTAGCGGTGTGTAGCAAGGTTAACCCGTGTGGGGTAGCCGTAGCGAAAGCGAGTCCGAATAGGGCGATTGAGTTGCACGCTCTAGACCCGAAGCGAAGTGATCTATCCATGGGCAGGTTGAAGCGCGGGTAAGACCGCGTGGAGGACCGAACCCACTTAGGTTGAAAACTGAGGGGATGACCTGTGGATAGGGGTGAAAGGCCAATCAAACTTCGTGATAGCTGGTTCTCCCCGAAATGCATTTAGGTGCAGCGTCGTGTGTTTCTTGCCGGAGGTAGAGCACTGGATAGCCGATGGGCCCTAGCGGGTTACTGACGTTAACCAAACTCCGAATGCCGGTAAGTGAGAGCGCGGCAGTGAGACTGCGGGGGATAAGCTCCGTAGTCGAGAGGGAAACAGCCCAGACCATCAGCTAAGGCCCCTAAGCGGTGACTAAGTGGAAAAGGATGTGGAGTCGCATTGACAACCAGGAGGTTGGCTTGGAAGCAGCCACCCTTGAAAGAGTGCGTAATAGCTCACTGGTCAAGTGATTCCGCGCCGACAATGTAGCGGGGCTCAAGTCATCCGCCGAAGCTATGGCATTCAGATATTAAGCTAGGCCTTCGTGGTCCAGGCGTCTGGATGGGTAGGGGAGCGTCGTGTGGGCAGTGAAGCAGCGGAGTGATCCAGTTGTGGAGGCCACACGAGTGAGAATGCAGGCATGAGTAGCGAATGAAATGCGAGAAACATTTCCGCCGAATGATCAAGGGTTCCAGGGTCAAGCTAATCTGCCCTGGGTAAGTCGGGACCTAAGGCGAGGCCGACAGGCGTAGTCGATGGACAACGGGTTGATATTCCCGTACCGGCGAAGTATCGCCCATGATGAGGCTGTTGATGCTAACCGTCCGAAGCACCGTGACCAAAGCCCTTCGGGGTGGAGGCGTGTGTGTGGAGCACGGGACCCGATTCAGTAGTAGTCAAGCGATGGGGTGACGCAGGAAGGTAGTCCAACCGCGGCGATGGTAGTCCGCGGCCAAGGGTGTAGGGCGTGTGGTAGGCAAATCCGCCACACATAGGCCTGAGACCTGATGGGGAGCCGTTTGGTGAAGTGGGTGATCCTATGCTGTCGAGAAAAACCTCTAGCGAGATACGAGCCGCCCGTACCCCAAACCGACTCAGGTGATCAAGTAGAGAATACTAAGGCGATCGAGTGAACCATGGTTAAGGAACTCGGCAAAATGCCCCCGTAACTTCGGGAGAAGGGGGGCCGGATCCGTTAGCACCCGTGCGGTGTGAAGCGGTGATGGCCGCAGAGACCAGGCCCAAGCGACTGTTTACTAAAAACACAGGTCCGTGCGAAGTTGTAAGACGATGTATACGGACTGACTCCTGCCCGGTGCTGGAAGGTTAAGGGGACCGGTTAGACGCAAGTCGAAGCTGAGAACTTAAGCCCCAGTAAACGGCGGTGGTAACTATAACCATCCTAAGGTAGCGAAATTCCTTGTCGGGTAAGTTCCGACCTGCACGAATGGAGTAACGACTTGGGCGCTGTCTCAACCATGGACTCGGCGAAATTGCACTACGAGTAAAGATGCTCGTTACGCGCGGCAGGACGGAAAGACCCCGGGACCTTTACTATAGTTTGGTATTGGTGTTTGGTTCGGCTTGTGTAGGATAGGTGGGAGACTGTGAAGCATTCACGCCAGTGTTTGTGGAGTCGACGTTGAAATACCACTCTGGTCGTACTAGATGTCTAACCTAGGTCCGTAATCCGGATCAGGGACAGTGCCTGATGGGTAGTTTAACTGGGGCGGTTGCCTCCTAAAATGTAACGGAGGCGCTCAAAGGTTCCCTCAGCCTGGTTGGTAATCAGGTGGCGAGTGTAAGTGCACAAGGGAGCTTGACTGTGAGACAGACATGTCGAGCAGGGACGAAAGTCGGAACTAGTGATCCGGCGCCAGCATGTGGAAGCGGCGTCGCTCAACGGATAAAAGGTACCCCGGGGATAACAGGCTGATCTTCCCCAAGAGTCCATATCGACGGGATGGTTTGGCACCTCGATGTCGGCTCGTCGCATCCTGGGGCTGGAGTAGGTCCCAAGGGTTGGGCTGTTCGCCCATTAAAGCGGCACGCGAGCTGGGTTTAGAACGTCGTGAGACAGTTCGGTCCCTATCCGCCGCGCGCGTTGGAAACTTGAGAAAGGCTGCCCCTAGTACGAGAGGACCGGGGTGGACGAACCTCTGGTGTGCCAGTTGTTCCGCCAGGAGCACGGCTGGTTGGCTACGTTCGGAAGTGATAACCGCTGAATGCATCTAAGCGGGAAGCATGTTTCAAGATGAGGTTTCCCACCACCTTGAGTGGTTAAGGCCCCCAGCAGAACACTGGGTTGATAGGCCGGAGGTGTACAGCAGTAATGCCTAGCCGACCGGTACTAATAGGCCGAGGGCTTGTCCCAACACCGTACAAATCAACTCGACCAACAAGAGTTATTGCCACGCGTCCACTGTTCAGTTCCCAGACAACAAGCGTTGTTTTTGGAATGCACGATACAAGTTGATATGCTTGTCTTCGTAACACAGACTACCCGCCCCTTTTTTGTGGGTGTGGTTGAAGGGTTACGGCGGTCATAGCGAAAGGGAAACACCCGGTCCCATCCCGAACCCGGAAGTTAAGCCTTTCAGCGCCGATGGTACTGCGATCGAGAGGTCGTGGGAGAGTAGGACGCCGCCGGACAATTATTGATGCCGTTGAGGCCCCCACCTGTTTGGTGGGGGCCTCCGGTCATTTCACGACCCTTTTCAGCCCAGGATGCGTTCGGGTCGTGGTGGGGTGTCGTGGAAACACCTGTGGCGGTGAGTGTGTTTGTCGACAAACACGCTCACCGCCACAGGCGATTTCAGGGGAGCGAAGAGCAGCGCCTCACTGAGGAGCGGCGACGCTCTCGAGGCCGCCGTCAGGGCGTCGTACCCAGGCGAAGCCAGCTGCGTCGGTGAACTGCATCCCGGGACGTCCCACGTACTCCCAGTCATCCAGGATCTCTGAGGCCAGCGACTCCGTCATCGCACGCGTCTCCAGGTGCTCCGCGAAGCGCGGGTTGCCCAGGAGCGGGAGGACGTCGTCGAAGGAGAGCGTCACCAACGTCGGGCGGGAGCGTCGGCTCGACACCGTCGGGGGCACCGTCGCCAGCGTCGGCTTCGGACCCACAGGGGAGGGGTTGGTCAGCGTCACCGCGAAGACCGGCTGCGTGGAGGTGTTGACCACCTCCACGGCCGGCCGGCTGTGGAGGGTGCGGCATGAGGCGTCCTGACAGAGTTCGGAGGTCCGGGTCGCGACGACCGCGATCTGGGCGGCCTGCTCCTGACGTCGTTCCTGGTGGAGCAATGCAGTCTGCTCCTGGGCGATGTCGAGCAACGCCTCCACGTGGAACATGGCGCGGAACGAGGCCGCGACCGCTGCACCAGCGGTCAGGAGCGCAGCCGATGCGACACCCACTCCCACCCATCCTGCGAGCGACGAGGGTGCCAATGACGACGATGCGGTCGCTGCGGCATGCAACATGAGGTGCGGGTCCATCGTGCCTCCGTGGGGCAGAAGTCAGTCCTGCCCTTCAGATCGGCACTCGGTGCTCCCACGTGAGAGTTCGACGTCCACGCCGGCAACAGAAACGAGCCCGCCCCCCGGAGGGACGGGCTCGTCGTCGTTCTGGGTGCAGGTGAGGTCGTCAGGCCTCGATGACGGTGAGCAACTGCGTGGCACGCGTCAGGACGACGTACAGGGTCGCGCGACCGGTGCTGGCCTCGTCCTCGATCTCCTGAGGGCGCACCACGACGATGCCGTCGAACTCGAGGCCCTTGGTGTCGACACCAGTGAGGACGACGACCTTGTCCTCGCCCGACGGGGCGACCGTCGGGTCGATGGCGGCCTTGGCGCCCTGTGCCTCGTCGGCGAACTCGTCCCACTCCGAGAGCCAGGTGTTCACCTCGCTGCGGCGCGCGACCGGCACGACGATGCCAATGGTGCCCGAGACACGCTCACGGATCTTCGCGACCTCCGCACGGATCGTCGCCTCGACGTCGGCCCCGGCGACCTTCACGGTCACCGGGTCCTCGCCCGTGGAACGCACGGCCTCGGGCAGGTCGGCGTCGAGACCCACGCGCTTCGCGTACGCAGCAGCGTGGGCGTAGATCTCGGAGGAGTTGCGGTAGTTCTTCGACAGGTGGAAGGCGTGCACGTCCTTGCCGCGCAGCGCCTCGTCACGAGCAGCCTCGGCCTCGGCGTACACCGGCCATGACGACTGCGCCGGGTCGCCCACGATGGTCCACGACGCACCGCGGCCACGACGGCCGACCATGCGCCACTGCATCGGGGTGAGGTCCTGGGCCTCGTCGATCAGGACGTGCGCGTAGGCGTCGTCCTCGATCCGGTGCGTCGGCGGCTTCCACGCACGCCCGCGGGGAGCGAACTCGCGTTCGGAAGCCGTGACGACCTCCTGAAGGTCGCCACCGACGTGGTCGCCGTACTCGTTGTCCTCGTCGCTGCGCTGCGGCACGTCACCGATGGCGTAGCGCAGCTCGTCGAGCAGCGGGACGTCCTCGACGCTCAGCGTCCAGCCCTCGGAGCCGGCGTCGACCCACGACGCAGCCAACAGGTCGATCTCGGCACGCGACAGGACTCCCTCGGCCACGCGCTTGAGCACCTCGGGGTCGTGCAGCCACGTCAGGACGTCAGCAGCGTCCAAGGGCGGCCACCAGTCGAGCGCGAACTCGACGAACTCGCGGCGGTCGAGCATGTCCTGCTCGAACAGCTTGCGGCCACGTTCGCGGCCACGGTCGGAACGGACCTGCTTCCACATCGCCTCCAGCAGCGTCGAGGCCACCTTCGGGATCATCTGGTTGCGTCGTCCCTGGCTCATCAACTGGCGACGCAGACGCCCCAACAGCGAACCGTCGAGCATGATCTGGGCGTCGTACCAGAAGATCTTGAACTCGCGCGGGGAGCCCGGAGCCTGCTGACGAGCCGTGCGGCGCACGACCTCCGCCATCCGCGCCGAACCCTTCACGTCCGCGACAGCCGGGACGTCACGACGGGTCGCGCGGACACCGCCCACGACCTCGCCCAGCGAGCGCAGCGCGACCGCGGTCTCGCCCAGGGAGGGGAGGACGCGCTCGATGTAGCGCATGAAGACGCCCGAAGGGCCGATGACGAGGACGCCACCGGACTCGTAGCGACGACGGTCGGAGTACAGCAGGTAGGCGGCGCGGTGCAGAGCCACGACCGTCTTGCCGACACCCGGGCCGCCGGAGATCCGGACGACACCCTTGCCGGGGGCACGGATCGCCTTGTCCTGCTCGGCCTGGATGGTCGCGACGATCGAGTGCATCGTGCGGTCACGGGCACGGGAGAGCTGCGCCATCAGCGCGCCCTCGCCGACGATCGGGAGGTCGGTCTCGACGGAGTCGTCGAGCAGCTCGTCCTCGACGCCGACGACGGTGCGGTGGTCCGAGCGCAGGACCCGACGACGCACGACGTTCGACGGCGTCGCAGCGGTGGCCTGGTAGAAGACCGCGGCAGCAGGGGCGCGCCAGTCGATCAGCATGACGTCGTGGTTCTCGTCGCGCAGGCCGATGCGGCCCACGTAACGCGGCTCGGTGTCGAACTCGGGGCGCATGTCGAGGCGGCCGAAGACCAGACCCTCGTGCGCGGCGTCGAGCTGCTTGATCCGCTTCGCGGCCTGGAAGACCATCGCGTCACGCTCGACGAGACCACCCTCGTGCCCCAGACGGCCACGACTGTGGCCCTCCGCAGCCAGCTTCTGGGCCGACTCCGCAGAGCGTTCCAACTGGACGTACACCTCGTCGACAAAGGCCTGTTCGGCCGCGACTTCGCGTGCGAGGACTTCTTCGGACAACGCTCTCTCCACCCGGTGCTCCGAGCCGGCGCGGACCACCTCGTCCGCGCTCAGGCAAGGGGTCAACACTACTCCGTCCGGGCCGTAGGACCGCCCCGACACCGTGGGTGTCGGGGCGGCTCGCGGCTGGTGGAGCGTGGTCAGGCCTTGGGGCGCGAGAGGAACGCCAACATCGCGTCCCGGGCCTCGTCGGAGGCGAAGAGTCGTGCGGAGGTGGCGGCGAGGTGGTCGGCCTGGGCGTCGATCTTCGCGACGAGCTCGGCGTTGAGCAGCTTCTTGGTCTCACGGATGCCCTGGTTGGCGCCGGTGGCGATCTTGGCGACGAGGTCTGCGACGTAACCGTCGAGGTCCTCGGCGGGAACCGCACGCGTCACCAGGCCGCCAGCTGCGGCTTCGACGCCCGAGAACGTCTCGCCGGACAGCGCGGCCAGTGACGCCTCGCGGTTGGTCATGCGGTGGAAGACGCTCAGGCTGATCGCGGCCGGAGCCAAGCCCAGCTTCACCTCGGTGAGGGCGAAGGAGGCCGTCTCGGCACTGATCGCGACGTCGGCCGCAGCGACCAGACCGATCCCGCCGGCGCGTACTGCGCCGAGGTTCTTGGTGACGACGACCTTGTCCATCGTCGCGACCAGACGCTGGATCCCGACGATCGTGCGGGCGCCCTGCTCCATGCCGACCGTGGCGGCTTCGGAGAGGTCGGCGCCGGAGCAGAAGACCTTGCCCGAGGACTGCACCAGCACGACGCGGACGTCGGCGTCGGCGTTCGCGGTCTCGAGGTGCGCGAGCAGTTCGGTGACGAGCTGACGCGAGAGCGCGTTGCGGTTGTGGGGGCTGTCCAGGGTGATGGTGGCGACGCCGTCGGCGACGTCGAGGTGGACGAGCTCGGTGGGTGCCTCGAGGGGCGCTTCGGTGGCGGTTGCGTCGGTCATGCCGCACAGTGTGCACCGCGAGTGGGCGTCGTGGTGAACGATCGTTAACCTTTTTCGAGGTGTGGACGCCACGGGACGTCGTTCAGCGCTGGCTCTGGGCAATTGTCGGATTGATGCGGTGACACGCCGTCGACGTGGCATCAATCCGACAGTTGCGCACGGAGCGGAGCGACGCTGAGGCCGGGAGCAGGGCCAGCGTGCTGGGACGCGGTGCGAGCGCGCAGAAGCCGCGAACTAAAGTTGCGCCATGACTACCACCACGCACTCGCAGTCCCCCATGGAAGGTGGCGCGGTGCAGGCCGCACTCGCCGAACTCCAGGGACACGAGGCGTGGGCCCTCGTCCGACTCTCCAAGCGGGAGCCGGGCGACCCCGACGTCGTGACCTTCATCGGCGGACCCCGCACCGAGCTCGACTCGATCACCGACATCCCGCTCGAGACCGGCGTCCCGGCCGAGGGCCGTCGTCATGACCGCCTCGTCGCTGTCCCGTTCCGTCAGATCCGTGAGCGTGGCTTCGACGTCATCGACGACGGCACTCCGCTTGTCTCCATCGACATCGAGACCGAGCTCCGCTTCGGAGTCGCCGACGTCGTCGCCGCGATCGAGGACAACGGCGTCGAGTTCACCGACCGCGGCGGCTTCCGCACCTCCGACGAGGACTACGCCAAGGTCGTCGAGTCGATCATCCGTGACGAGATCGGCCAGGGCGAGGGCGCCAACCTCGTCGTCGGCCGTCAGTACACCGCCGTCGTCGCCGACTGGGGCGTCGACAAGGCCCTCACCGTCTTCCGTCGCCTCCTCGAGCGTGAGCGCGGCGCCTACTGGACGTTCTGCTTCTTCACCGGCGACCGCTTCCTGATCGGCGCCTCGCCCGAACGCCACGTCTCCGTCACCGGCGGCGACGTCCGGATGAACCCGATCTCGGGCACCTTCCGCGTCGGGGGCCGCTCGGCAGCCGAGATGAAGCCGGCCCTGCTCGACTTCCTCGCTGACGAGAAGGAGATCTACGAGCTCTTCATGGTCGTCGACGAAGAGCTCAAGATGATGTGCGATGTCTGCGACCAGGGCGGCATGGTGCTCGGTCCGTTCCTGAAGCCGATGACGCACCTGATCCACACCGAGTACCTGCTCGCCGGGCGCTCCAGCCGCGACACCCGCGAGATCCTGCGCGACACCATGTACGCGGCCACCGTCACCGGCTCCCCGGTGGAGAACGCCTGCCGCCTCATCAGCCAGTACGAGGACCGTGGCCGCGAGTACTACGCCTCCGCGCTCGCCCTCTTCGGTCGCGACGCCACGGGCCAGCCCACCCTGGACTCGCCGATCGTCATCCGTACCGCCGACGTGAAGCCCGACGGCGCCCTCACCGTCACCGCCGGCGCCACCCTCGTGCGCGACTCCGACGCCGCCTACGAGGTCGCCGAGACCCACGCCAAGGCAGGCGGCATCCTGTCGGCCTTCGGTCTTGTCCCCGCCGCGGGCGCACCGTCTGCCGGACTCGCCGAGCTCACGAACGACGAGGACGTCCTGATCGCGCTCCAGTCGCGCAACCGACGCCTGAGCACCTTCTGGCTCACGGACCAGGCCGGCGCCACGCCCGACGCCTCGTTGAAGGGCAAGCGCGTCGGCATCCTCGACGGCGAGGACGACTTCGTGAACATGATCGTGCACGTCATGCGGGTGCTCGGAATGCAGAGCGAGGTCATCCGTCACGAGGCGTGGACCGAGACCGCGCTCGACGACTTCGACCTCGTCATCATCGGCCCCGGCCCCGGAGACCCGCGCGACGGCGACGCCGCCAAGATCGCGACGTTCCGCGCCGCGACCGCACGTCTGCTGGAGCGCAAGCAGAAGTTCTTCTCCGTCTGCCTCGGCCACCAGACCCTGTGCCACGTCCTCGGCCTCGACCTCGCATTCAAGGACATCGTCTTCCAGGGCACCCAGGCCACCGTCGACCTCGGTGGCCGCACCGAACGCGTCGGCTTCTACAACACGTTCGTGGGACGCGTCGGCGAGAACGGTCTGCCCGAGGGAGTCACCGTCCACGCCGACCCCGAGACCGGCGACATCCACGCCCTAGAAGGCCCGCACTTCCGTGGCATCCAGTTCCACGCCGAGTCGATCCTCACCGAACGCGGCTTCGACCTGCTCGGTGAGATCGTCACCGACCTGCTGGTCGACTGACCCGCACCGGCTGAGCTGACGACGTAGCGACGAACGTAGGTTCCGGGTGGGGGAGCGAGGCGGAGCGGGTACCGACGTGGTGCTCGTCGACCACCACGACTCCTACACCTGGAACCTCGCACACCTGATCGCGTCGGTCACCGGGGTGCTTCCTGCCGTCGTCCAGCACGACGCCGTCGACGTCGCGACCGTGCTGTCGTACGGCCATGTCGTGCTCTCGCCCGGACCCGGACACCCGTCGGTGGAGGCAGACTTCGCGGTCGGTCGTGCGGTGCTCGCTGCCGCAGCCACACCACACGGACGTCCGGTGTGGGGCGTCTGTCTGGGGATGCAGGGGATCGTGACCGCGTTCGGAGGCCGCGTCGAGCGGATCGAACCCGCCCACGGTGAGGTCGCCACGATCAGCCACGACGCCGACGGCGTCTTCGCCGGCCTGCCGCAAGGGTTCGACGCGGTCCGCTACCACTCGCTCGCTGCGGTCGAGGTGCCCGACGACCTGGTGGTGACCGCCCGCGCCGAGGACGGGACCGTCATGGGCGTCCGGCACCGCACGCTGGACGTCGAAGGGGTGCAGTTCCATCCCGAGTCGGTGCTGTCGCAGTACGGCGCGGAGATGGCCCGCAATTTTCTGGCGCGCGACTTCCTTGCCCCACGCGGAGAGCGTCGATGAGCCCGCTGCTGCACGGCGATCCGGCCGCGTGGTTCGCCGAGGTCGCCGCCACTCATGCCCGTTGCTTCTGGCTCGACGGCGGAGGCGCGCGGGACTGGTCCGGATCGCGGTCGCTGGTTGGTGCGCTCACTGACGACGACGTCTCGATCACCTACGACGCTGCTTGCCGCGAGGTCACCCGTCACGTCGGTGGCGTCAGCACCGTCGTCGCCTCAGGGGATGACGCCGACGTGTTCGCGGTCCTGGAAGCGGAGATCGCCGCCGGGGCCGAGGCAGGCCGCCACGACCAGTGGTTCGGCTACTTCGGCTACGCCTGCCGACCCGACCTGCCTGCGCGACCCGACTGCGCGGAGGGCGGCGCCGGACTGCCCGACGCGATCTGGATGCGACCCTCGCTGGTGCGCGAGTTCGTCCACGACGTCACCGACCCGGCAGCCGCTGCGGTCACCGTCCCCACGGCGGCCAGCGACCGCGACGTCCCCGAGGAGTACGCGGACGCGTTCGCCCGGGTCGCCGAACGCCTGCGGGCCGGGGACACCTACGAGGCCAACCTGACCCACCGCGTCAGCACGTCGTCAGAGGTGTCGCCGCCCGAGGCGTACGCACGGTTGCGCGCTCTCAACCCGGCGCCGTACGCCGGATTCCTGCAGCACGACGTCGACGGGGCGCGTGGCTGGTTGCTGTCGTCGTCGCCGGAGCGGTACGCGCTGATCACGGCCGACGCCGGCGGCCGCGTCATCGAGACCAAGCCGATCAAGGGCACCACGCCGCGTGGCGCCACCCCGATCGCCGACGCCGAACAGAAGCACCTGCTGGCCACCGACCCGAAGTTCCGGGCCGAGAACCTCATGATCGTCGACCTGCTGCGCAACGACCTCGGGGCTGTCTGCGAGGTCGGCTCGGTCGAGGTGCCGGCGTTGATGCAGGTGGAGTCGTACGCGAGCGTGCACCAGTTGGTCTCCACCGTCCGGGGGCGACTGCGCGAGGACCTGAGCACCGTCGGCGCGCTGCGATCGCTGTTCCCCGCCGGGTCGATGACCGGCGCCCCGAAGTTGCGGACGATGCAGATCACCGACGCCGTTGAGGCCACTCCGCGCGGGGTCTACGCGGGCGCGTTCGGCTGGATCTCCGGCGACGGACGCGCCGACCTGGGCGTCGTCATCCGTTCGCTCGTGACCACCGGGGACGGGACCTGGACGCTCGGCACCGGCGGCGGGATCACGGTGCGGTCCGACGTCGTCGAGGAGTGGGCCGAGACCGCGTGGAAGGCCGAGCGCCTGCTGCGGGTCTTCGACGCCTGAGGCTCACACCCCGCGGGACGTCATCACATCTGGCCGCCATGGCGACCAGATGTGATGACGTCCGGGAGGAAGAGCGGGTCAGGCGGGCTGGCCCGGGACCCAGAGCACCAGACGAGCACCGCCGGACGGCGCACGATCGGCACGCACCGCACCACCGTGGCGCTGCGCGGCCTGCGCGACGATCGCCAACCCGAGGCCAGAACCGGGCATCGAGCGGGAGTCGTCAGAGCGGTAGAAGCGGTCGAAGACCTTGGTCAGGTCCTCCTCGGCGATGCCGGGGCCCTCGTCGTCGACGGTCAGGACGCCCTCGGCCAGGTGCACCCGCACCGTGCCGGTCGGCGGCGACCACTTCACGGCGTTGTCGAGCAGGTTGGTGACGGCGCGTTCCAACGCAGCCTCCTCACCGCGGACCAGCCACGGGGCGAGATCGACCTCGACCTCGACGTCGTGGGCACGACGCCGCACTCGCTGCACGGCCCGTTCGACGACGTCGTGGAAGTCGAACTCGGCCACGACCTGCGTCAACGGTTCGTCGCGGGCCAGTTCGACGAGGTCGCCGATCAGGGTCGTGAACTCCGAGAGTTGGGCGCGGACGTCCTCCAGCAGTTCGGACTTGGCCGCGGCCGGGAGGTTGTCGCCGGCCTGGGCCAGCAGGTCGATGTTGGTGCGCAGACTCGTCAACGGGGTCCGGAGCTCGTGCCCGGCGTCCGCGATCAGACGACGCTGGCGGTCCCGCGACTCCTGCAACGCCACCAGCATCTGGTTGAACGCGATCGTCAGGCGCGCGACCTCGTCGTCGCCCTCCACCGGCATCGGCGTCAGGTCCTGGGTACGTGCCACCTGCTCCACCGCGGCAGTCAGACGTCGCACCGGCCTCAGACCGTTGCGGGCCACGCCCCACCCGGCCAACGCAGCCACCGCGACACCGGCGCCACCGAAGATCCCGAGCACCAGCCCGAGCGCCTTCAACGTCCGTCGGGTGTCGGTGAGTGACTGCAGCAGCAACAACGCGCTGCCCTCGTCGTCGACGGGCACCGCAGCGACCCGGTAGTAGGTGCCGTCCTCGGCGATCACGGTCCGGATCGAGTGGTCCGTCTTGCTCTGGGCGACGTCGAGTTCGGGCTGTCCCAGCCGCAACCGCGGGCCGGGGTCGACCGAATCGGCAGTGGTCTGGCCGGGGCGGATGAACGCGACCCGGACGTCAGCCGCACCGAAGACCCACGACGGGACCTCCTGACGGTTGAGGTCCTCGAGCAGGCTCGACGCCGTCGCGGCCTGCGCGGCACGGTCGAGCAGGGACTCGTCGAGCGTGCTCTGGATCCGCATCCGCACCACCACGAACGCGGTGGAGGAGATCAGGGCGATCGAGACACCCAACGCGAACGCGGTCAGCACCGCGACCCGGCTCGCCAACGACCGGCGGTAGTGCCAGCCGCGGGTGTCCCACCAGTCGGCGATCCGCTGGTTCATCGGGGGCGTCACCCGTTCAGCCCTCCTTGAGGACGTAGCCGACGCCGCGGACGGTGTGGATCAGGCGGGTCTCGCCCTCGGCCTCGGTCTTGCGGCGCAGGTAGCCGACGTACACCTCAAGAGAGTTGGCCGTCGTCGGGAAGTCGTAGCCCCAGACCTCCTCCAGGATGAAGGAACGCTCCAGGACCCGGCGCGGACGACGCAGGAACATCTCCAGCAGCGAGAACTCGGTGCGGGTCAGCTCGATCGAGCGGCCACCGCGCACCACCTCACGCGAGGCGATGTCCATGGTGAGGTCTCCGAAGGAGAGGACCTCGGCGTCGTTGCCGGCCACCGGCGTCGCGCGGCGCAGCAGTGCCCGGACCCGGGCCAGCAGCTCCTCCAGCGCGAACGGCTTGGTCAGGTAGTCGTCGGCGCCGGCGTCGAGGCCCTCCACGCGGTCGCCGATCGAGTCCCGCGCGGTCAGGCACAGGATCGGCACGTCGTGCCCGGCCTGACGCAACGCACGCGTGGTCTCCAGGCCGTCGAGGCGCGGCATCATCACGTCCATCACGACGAGGTCAGGCGCCACGGCGGCGTAGGTCGCCAATGCTTCGGCGCCGTCGCCGGCCATCGCGACCTCGTAGCCGTTGAACTCCAAGGAACGACGCAGCGACTCACGCACGGCACGGTCGTCGTCGACGACCAGGACACGGGAGGGGGAGGACGAGTTGGGCACAGGACCACTCTGCCACCGCGACCTGAGACGAGGCTGAAGTCCGGTGACGTCAGGCCCCACCGGTTCGAGTCGTGATTCAGGCCGTTCCACGACTCAGACCGGTGGGGTGCGGGCTCAGAGGAAGACGCGGGCCGCGTCGCCGGCCTTCGCGCCGTACGAGCCGCCGAACATCGCCGCGTGCACCAGCAGCGGGAACAGTTGGTGCAGCCACTGACGATCCCGCCAGCCGTCGGCCAGGGGCGTCACCGACTCGTAGGCGGACATCACCTTCGGCAGGTGCGGCAGCCCGAACAACGACAGCATCGCCAGGTCGGTCTCGCGGTGACCGCCGTGCGCGGCCGGGTCGACGACGTGCACGCCACCCTCGACGGCCCAGACGCAGTTGCCGCTCCAGAGGTCTCCGTGGATCCGAGCCACCGGCTCGTGCGGGACCAACTGCGTGAGCCGGGACAGCACCCGTTCGACGTCGGCGGCGTCGGTGAGGGAGATGCGACCGCGGTCGGCGGCCAGCTTGAGGTAGGGCAGCACTCGTCGGGTGGCGTAGAACTCTGCCCACGACTCGGCCGCACGATTGGGCAGCGGGAGTTTGCCGATGAACCCGTCGGTGTGCGGATCGTCCTGTCCGCCCGCGCCGAAGGCAGGGGCGCCGGCTGCATGGGTGCGGGCCAGGCGTTCCCCGAACTCCTCGGCCGCCTCGCCGCTGGGGCGGGTCGGCTCGATCCACCGCAGCACCAGACACGTCTCGTCGACGCCCAGCACGTCCGGCGTCGGGATCCCGCCGTCGACGGCCCCGAGCCAGCGCAGACCGGCCGCCTCTGCGGGGAAGAACCCCGCGGGAGGGTGCGGCAACGTCTTCGCGAACGCCGACGTCCCGTCGCTCAGGCGGGCCCGTGTCGCGGCGGCGACATCCCCGCCGGCCACCGCCGACGTGCTCATCACCGCCGTGCCCACCAAGGCCTCGATGCGTCGGGCCACCAGTGGCGCCCTGCTCACAAGAGCTCCACGGTCACGCCTGCTCCTGCGACCCCACGGTGTCGGCGTCGGTCATCTGCGCCGCGATCAGCGCGACCACGCGCTCGCTCGTCCGTTCGACCATCTCCAGCACCTCCCTGAATCCGTCCTCTCCACCGTAGTACGGGTCTGGTACCTCACAGCCGGTCCCGACGGGGTCGAAGTCGCGGAACAAGAACGTGCGCTCGCCTGGGCCGACGTCGCGCAGGTTGGAGCGATCCATGACGAGGACGAGGTCGCACTCGTCGTGCCAGGTCGGCCAGAACTGCTGGGCTCGGTGACGCGTCGGGTCGTATCCGGCGGCGCTCAACGTCGCGGCCGAGCGCGGGTCCATCCCACCCCCGACGTGGTAGCCGGCGGTGCCGGCCGAGACCACCTCGACGACGTCGGCGAGCCCGGCCTCCGCGACGCGTGCGCTCAGCACGACGTCAGCGACGGGGGAGCGGCAGATGTTGCCCAGACAGACCGCGGCGACCCGGTACCGGCCCGGGGTGCGCGGCGCCGGGACCGAAGTGCGGGGTTCGGTGGTGCGTCCGCTCATGGCTGCGTCCTCTCAGTCGTCGGAGAGCACGCCGGAGACGACGCGCTGGACGAGGGTGATCACGATCGAACCGCCCAGGGCGGTCCAGAAACCGTCGACGTGGAAGTCGATCCCGACGCTGTCGGCCAACCACCCCACGAACAACAGCATCGCTGCGTTCACGACGAACAGGAACAGCCCCAGCGTCACGATCACGAACGGCAACGACAGGAGCTTCACGATCGGCGTCACCACCGAGGAGACCAGCCACATGATCACCGCGACGAGCGCGAGCGGGACGATCTTGTCGGCGAACTCGTCGGCGAACGGTTCGGCGGCGCCGCCGAACCAGATGCCGTCGAAGATCCAGGCGGACACGGCCAGGGCCGCCATCGTGGAGAGCAGCTGGGAGATGAATCGCATGCTCGTCACTGTAGGCGGAGCCACGGCACACGGTCGGTGACCGGGGCCGCGGGAGTCGGGGAAGGTCGGTGCCGGTGGCTACGCTCGGGGCGTGGTGCTGGTGGGTGTGCAGGGAATGTTGGTGGGGGTGGCGGCGAGTGGGGTGCTCGCCCTCCTCGTGGCGTGGGTGCTGGTGCGCCTGCTCCCGCCGGTGAGCGCCTGGGCGTGGGCGTTGCTGGTCTTCGCGGTGCTCTGCATCGGTGTCATCACCCTGACCCCCGCGTACGCCGTCCCCGAGGTGATCCCGGCCGACGCGCGCCCGACGCGATGCTCGATGGACTACGGCGGCCCGGCGCCCGAAGGGTTCTGGGTGGTGGCCGGCAACCAGCGGCTGCTGAACGTCGCGATCTTCGTGCCTGCCGGGTTCCTGCTGGTGCTGGCGTTGGGGCGTTGGCGTGCGGCCTGGGTGCTGGCCCCGCTGGGGCTGCTCGGTCTCGCGGCGTACTCGGTGGCGATCGAATGGGTGCAGTTCGAGGTGGCCCGCATCGACCGGGCCTGCGACGTCACCGACATGGTGGACAACACCGTTGGCGCTGCGCTCGGGTTCGTCGTCGGTCTGCTGGCGTTGCTGTTGGTGCGTCCTTGGCGCGCGCCGTCGGTGAAGGAACGCGCACTGCGGGGATGAACTGCGGCGCGAGGGGCAGCCAAGAGGTTGACGATCCAACTAGGGTCGAACCATGAGCCACGCCACCGCAGCCGACCTGACCCCGACCTACACCAAGGCCGGGGAGGCGTACGAGCGTGACATGACGTACCTCCCGGACCGCATCACCGCTGAGCCGGGACGTTCCCGTGACCCGCACGGCCACGACAAGAAGCCTGCCGAGATCACCGCGCCGACCTGGCCGGTCGAGCCCGGGCGCTACCGACTCGTCGCGGCCAAGGCCTGCCCGTGGGCCAACCGCGCGATCATCGTCCGCGAACTCCTCGGCCTCGAGGACGTCATCAGCCTCGGCACGCCCGGGCCCACCCACGACCAGCGTTCGTGGACCTTCGATCTCGACCCCGGCGGCGTCGACCCCGTCCTCGGCATCGAGCGGATTCAGCAGGCCTACTTCGCTCGCGACCCCGAGTACCCCCAGGGCATCACCGTCCCGGCCGTCGTCGACGTGCCCAGCGGCAAGGTCGTCACCAACGACTTCCCGTGGATCACCCACGACCTCTTCTTCGAGTGGAGCGAGCACCACAAGGCCGGCGCCCCCGACCTGTGGCCGGTCGCGGTGCGCGAGGAGATGGAGGCCGTCATGCGACGGGTCTTCACCGAGGTCAACAACGGCGTCTACCGCTGTGGTTTCGCCGGATCGCAGGAGGCCTACGACGATGCCTACGACCGACTCTGGACGGCACTCGACTGGCTGGAGGACCGCCTCTCGCGTCAGCGCTACCTGATGGGTGAGGCGATCACCGAGGCCGACGTCCGCCTCTTCACGACGCTGGTCCGCTTCGACCCCGTCTACCACGGTCACTTCAAGTGCAACCGCCAGAAGCTCACCGAGATGCCGGTGCTGTGGGCCTACGCCCGCGACCTGTTCCAGACGCCCGGATTCGGCAACAACGTCGACTTCGAGCAGATCAAGGAGCACTACTACGTCGTGCACACCGACATCAATCCCACCGGCGTCGTGCCGAAGGGGCCCGACGTCTCGGTGTGGATGACGCCGCACGGTCGCGGCTGACGCCTACTCGACGTCTCTTCCAGGCTGCGTGCGCAGGCGCCGCAGAAGGCCTGCAGCGTGTCCTTGGCCTGCGCGTCGCACTCACGACAGAACGGCGCACCGGGTCCACTCGGTGCCTCCAGGGCCGCAGGTCGCGGCGCGGTGAGCTGACCGTACGGGGTTGAGGCGGGCTCGGGAGGGCGGGACGTCGCAACTGTGGGATTGATGCAGCGACACGCTCAAGCGAGTGGCATCCATCCGACAGTTACCGGGGCATGCCGGGGAGCGGGCCGGGGAGCGGAGCGACGCGGAGGTCAGCGACCGAGCAGTCTGTCCACCTGGGCGAGGAGTTCGTCGAGGTCGCTGAACTGCTGCTGCGACCAGCGTCCGGGCATGGAGGCCTGGTGGTAGAGGCCGTCGCCGAGCAGCATCACGGTCTTGGCCAACGCGGCGTCGCCGGTCTCGGTCTCGAGCTCGCGCAGCCAGTCGTCGTGCAGGGACTCGAGCATTCCGAGCGCGCCTTCGTGGCCGGCGTGCGCGAGCCGCATGACGGCGCGGTAGACGGGGTCGAGGTCGGCGTCGGTCTCCCAGGAGGTGCGGATGAAGTTGCGCACCGGGCCGTCGGGGTCGTCCTGCATGGCCTTGACGTCGGCGGCCGACACCTCGGCGAAGCGGCCCAGGAGCGCTTCGGCCAGGGCGTCCTTGCTGGGGAAGTGGTAGAGGACGCCGCCCTTGGAGACCCCGGCGCGGGTGGCGACGGCGTCCATCGTCGCGGCGCGCTCGCCCTCGACGAGGAGCTGGGCGTAGGCGAGGAGCACCTTCTCGCGGGCGTGGGGAGGTCGAGCCATGCTGCGAAGGCTAATAGGAGAGGGGGCCAGACGCGTGATTGAGTTTCTGTACCGTCTAGACGGTACAGTTATGGCACGTGAGTACTTCAGCCCCCACCGAACCGCGCCCGCAGGCGCCCGCTGCCGACGCCCCGGCCGCCGACCGGACCGGGAACACCCCGACCATGGTCTCGCCCATCGCGTCGAAGCGACGTCGGTGGGCCGCACTTGCCGTCCTGATGCTGCCGGTGCTGCTGGTCTCCATCGACAACACCGCGCTCTCGTTCGCCGTGCCGTCCCTGGCCCGCGACCTCCAGCCGTCGTCCACCCAGATGCTCTGGATTGTCGACGCCTACCCGCTCGTCCTCGGCGCCCTGCTGATCACCATGGGATCGCTCGGTGACCGGATCGGACGTCGTCGACTGCTCCTGATCGGTGCCACCGCGTTCGCCGCGGTCTCGGCACTCGCGGCGTTCTCGACCGACGCCGCCCACCTGATCGCTGCCCGCGCGCTGCTGGGTGTCTTCGGTGCGACCCTGATGCCCGCGACCCTGTCGCTGCTGCGCAACATCTTCGTCGACGACACCGAACGACGCACCGCCATCGCGATCTGGGCCTCCGGGTTCTCCGGCGGCGCCGCCCTCGGCCCGATCGTCGGCGGCTGGCTGCTCGAACACTTCGAGTGGGGCTCGGTCTTCCTGATGGCCGTCCCGATGCTGGTGCCGCTGCTGATCCTCGGCCCGGTCCTGCTGCCCGAGTCGAAGGACCCCCACCCGGGCCCCGTCGACCCGATCGGCATCCTGCTCTCCGTCCTCGCCCTCGGTGGCGTCGTCCTCGCGATCAAGAGCCTCGGCTCGGGCGAGCCGCTGGGAGTCGTCGTGCTGGTCGCGGTGGTCGCGATCGCGTCGGGCTGGATGTTCGTGCGCCGGATGCTGACGCGCGAGACCCCGCTGCTCGACGTCCGGATGTTCCGCAGCCCCGTCTTCTCGGGTGCGCTCGCGGCCAACCTGGTCGCGATGTTCGCCTTCGTCGGCTACCTCTACTTCATCTCCCAGCACCTCCAGTTCGTCGCCGGGTACGCCCCGATGAAGGCCGGATGGATGCTGGTGCCCGGCCTGGTGACCACCATCGTGTGCAGCCTGCTCGCGGTGCGTCTGGTGCGTCCGCTCGGGACGCGGGGCGTCGTCGTCGTGGGCCTCGCACTCGCGGCACTCGGCTACCTCGCGGTCGCGGCCTTCGGCTCGGGCGGCTCGCTGCTCGCCCTGCTCGGCGGCTTCGTGATCCTCTCGGCCGGCGTCGGCCTCTCGGAGACGATCTCCAACGACCTCGTCATGTCTGCCGTCCCGCCGGAGAAGGCAGGCGCGGCCTCCGCGACCTCGGAGACCGCCTACGAGGTGGGTGCGGTCCTCGGCATCGCCGTGCTCGGCACCCTGCTCAACGTCGCCTACCGCACCGGCATCGACCTGCCCGGCGGCCTCACCGACGTCCAGGCCGCTCAGGCCGGGGACACCCTCGCCGGTGCCTACGAGGTGGCCGGACAGCTGCCCGCCGCTGCCGGTGACGCACTGATGGCCTCGGCCGCCCATGCCTTCGACGGAGGTGTGCTGGTGATCGCCGGTGTCGCGTCGGTGCTGATGGTCATCATGACCTTCGTGTCGGCGAAGGTCCTGCGCCAGCGCTGATTGAGCTACCAGTCGGTGCGGCTGCACTCCTCGGTGGCCGACTCCACCTGCAACGTCGCGTGCTCGATCCCGAACCGTTCCCGCAGGACAGCTCGACCCGCGCCGAGCACCTCGTCGCTGCAGCCGGGATCGGCGACCAGGTGTGCGGTCGCGACGTTCATGCCTGAGGTCAGCGCCCACACGTGCAGGTCGTGGACCTCGTGCACGCCGTCGACTTCCGACAGGGCCGCAGTGATCTCCGCAGGCACGATCCCGGCCGGAGCGTGCTGCCCCAGCACCGCCACCACCTCGCGGCCCAGCATCAGCGCCCGCACCAGCACGAACGCGGCGATCGCGAGCGCCACGACGGTGTCCCACCAGACGTCGCCGGTGGTCGCGACGAGGATGCCGGCCGCGATCACGCCGACCGATCCGAGGGTGTCAGCCAGCACCTCCAAGTAGGCGCCCTTGACGTTGATCGACTCCTTCGCGCCACCCGCGAGCAGGGCCATCGCGACCAGGTTGGCCACCAGGCCGAGCGCGCCGACGACCATCATCGGCCCGGTCTCGACCTCGACGGTCGTGCCGATCCGCTGGACCGACTCGACGGTGATGAAGACCGCGACACTGACCATCAGCAACACGGCCAACGCCGAGGCGAACACCTCGGCCCGGTAGGAACCGAACGTCCGCAGGCCGCTGCGGTCCGGCCGAGTCGCGATCCGGGTCGCGGCCAACGCCGCACTCAACGCCACCACGTCGGCGGCCATGTGCCCGGCGTCGGAGAGCAACGACAGTGACCCCGAAACGACGCCCGCGACCAGTTCGACGACGAAGAACGTCGCGATCACCGCCAGCGAGAGCGCGAGACGCCAGCGGTGGCGCCCGCCCGCATGGCCCGACGTCGCGCCGCCGTGCCCGTGTCCGCTGCTTCCGTGCCCGTGACCTGCACCCATGGCCAGATCGTAGACGCGCAGCAAGGGGCTGACGCGGGGACGGGTTCCTGCACGCCGGGTAGGACCGTGGCTCTACGCTCGTACCGTTGGCGCGGAGACCGTGAGGGTCATCGGAACGACGAGGAGGCGCGGTGGGAGAGGTCGTTGCTCCCGGTGTGTCCGGACTCGTCGCGCACTTCGAGCGCTTCCTCGGGCCGGGGACGTCGGGCTGGATGAAGTCGAACTCCGGCGAACTGTTGCCGTTCCAGGTGGTGCGATGGACCCGCGGCCCCGACGTCGGCTCGGTGGCCTACTCCACCCTCGGTCTGAGCCGGAACGTCCTCGCCGCCGGTCCTTCGGGCGATCCGACGCCGGTGCGTCAGGAACTCGTCGTGATGGTCACCAAGTCGTTGCCGGTCGAGTACGTCCTGGGCGTCTTCGTCGACGCCGCCCATGTCGCGCTCAGCACCGGGCGGGCGCTGCGGCGCGGGAGCGTCCTCGGGCCGGTGCAGCCGGTCCTGCCGTTGACGCCGTCTCCTGCCGCCCCAGCCGCCCCGACGGCGCCGGTGCGTCCGCGCTCGGGGATCTGGGGGTCGGAGGTCTCGGCGCTCTACGTCGCCGACCCGGTCTACCTGCCCGACGAGTTCGCCCGGTTCGCAGGTGAGGGCGGCCCCGACGTGCAGGTGCTGTGGCTGGTCCCGATCACCTCCGCCGAGGCACGGTTCGTGCGCGAGCAGGGCTGGGAGGCGTTCGAGGACCTGCTCGTCGATCAGGACCCTGACCTCGTGGACGTCTTCCGTGCGCCGGTGAAGCTGCCGGCGGCTGAGCTCTCCTTCGACCCGGCCTGAGCCACGGTCACGAGCTCTCGTACTCGCCCCGCGTCCGCGCCGCCCGTGCCACCGGGAACAGGCTGAGGGCGCCGACGGCGGACAGGATCGCGCAGAGCAGCATCGCGTGGTCGGCGTCGAGAGTCGCGCCCAGAAGTGGGAACAAGGCCCGGGACGCGCTCATCGCGATCGTCATCAGGCCCAGGATCGTCGCGAACCGGACCGCCCCGTAGGTGGAGGCGATCACCGAAGGTCGCGCGAGCGCGCCGACGCCCATCCCCAGTCCGGCACCGGCCAGGCACAGCATCGTCGGTCCGATCGACGTGCCGGTGAACGGCAACGACACCATCGCTGCGGCCTGCACGACGTTGGCGCAGACCGCGAGCGTGGGCATCCCGACCAGCGGCGCCAGCGGCACCAGCGCGAGCCGGGAGAGCACCTGCAGCACCCCGAGGGTGATCGGGAGGACGGCGGCCACCGCGGCAGGGTGGCCCAGGTCGAGGAACCAGCTCACCGACAACAACGACAAGGTGCTGCCTGCCCCGGCCTGCCCGACGAAGCAGAGCGTCAGGAGCCAGAACGACGGCGTCCGCAGCGCGGCGGCGACGTCCATGCCGCGGCGCTGCGCGATCCGTCGACGGTGGGTGGAGCGTCCGGGAAGGTTCAGGGCCAGCAACGGCACGCTGACCGCGGCCTGCAGTGCGGCGAGGGCCAGCAGCGCTCCACGCCAGCCGAGGCCGTCCTCGAGCCACACGGTCACGGGGTAGAAGAGCGTGGTGCCCAGGCCGGTGACGGTGGAGATGATCAGAAGCCCGCGGTCGCGCTGGCGCGGCCCGAGCGTGCTCACCACCACCGCGTAGGTGCTCTCGAACCCGATCGAGGCCTGGGCGCCGCCCAGGAGCAGGAACCCCAGGTAGAGCTGAGGCAGGTCGTGTGCTCCGGCGCAGGCAGTCAGGAGCAGCGCGACCGCGGCTGCGCCCGTCGTCATGACGGCCCTCCCGCCGTGCCGGTCGAGGAGCCGTCCCACGGGCACGGCGACCAGCGCACCGGCGAGCAGAGCTGCGGTACTGGCGCCCATCACCTGGGCGCGGGTGGCGTCGAGCGCCTCGGAGATCGGGGTCAGCAGGACCGCGACGGCAGGGAACGTCGTCCCGCCGACCACGGTCTGGGCGATCGCCAGTGCCAGCAGGAGTCCGGTGCGGCGGGGCGCTCGGGGTGTCGTGCGTGCCGCGTCGGGGCGCACCGGGGGAGCGGCCGTTGCCATGGCTTCCCCTCGTCGTCAGCGCTAGTCATCCAAAGTTGATCTGGATTCTAGTGATTGACGAGGGGGAGGGTGCTGGAAGTCCGCAGAAGGGCGTGCCGGAAGCGCTCAGGCGTGACGCGCGGCGCGCTTCTCCGGGCTGCCTGCGCCGGTGGCCAGCAGTACGGCCAGCTCCTCCGACAGCACCGCGCCGACCCGACGGCAGAACGACTCCGGCTCGTCGGCGGCATCAGGCGTCTCGGGGACGATCCGGTCGACGGTGCCGCGAGCCAGCAGGTCGGTGGAACGGACGCCCTGGGCGCGAGCCATGTCGGGCGCCTTGTCGACGGTGCGGTGCACGATCGCGGACGCCCCCTCGGGCGGGAGCGGGGAGAGCCAGGCGTGCTGGGCCGCGATCACGCGGTCGGCCGGGAGCAGGGCCAGCGCGCCGCCGCCAGTGCCCTCGCCGAGCATCAGGCACAGGGTGGGCGCCTCGAGGGTGACGAGGTCGGCCAGGCAGCGGGCGATCTCGCCGGCCAGACCACCGTTCTCGGCCTCGGCGCTGAGCGCGGCCCCGCGGGTGTCGATGACGGTGACCAGCGGCAGGCGGAGCTCGGCGGCCAGGCGCATCCCGCGCCGGGCCTCGCGCAGCGCGCCGGGCCCCATCGGGTGGTCGGCGCTCTGGCCGCTGCGGTCCTGGGCGAGCAGCACGCACGGAGCGTCGCCGAAGCGGGTCAGGGCGAGCAGCAGGCCGGGGTCGGACTCGCCCTCGCCGGTGCCGTTGAGCGGGACGACGTCTCCGGCGGCGTGCCGCAGCAGCTCGCGAATGCCGGGGCGGTCGGTGCGTCGGGAGATCTCGATCGACGTCCACGCGTCGGTCTCGGCGACCTTGCGGTCGGGGCGCGGCGTGGGCAGGTCGGCGGGGTCGCTGGCGCTGGCCTCGCGCCCGAGCTCGATGATCTCGAGCGCACGGTGCACGGCCTCGCCGATCTCGGCGGGCGGCACGACGGCATCGATGATGCCGCGGTCGAAGAGGTTCTCCGAGGTCTGGATCCCGGTGGGGAACGGCTCGCCGTAGATCGCCTCGTAGACGCGGGGGCCGAGGAAGCCGAGCAGCGCCTCGGGCTCGGCGACGGTGACGTGTCCGAGCGATCCCCACGACGCCATCACGCCGCCGGTGGTGGGGTGGCGCAAGTAGACGAGGTAGGGGAGGCCGGCGGCCTTGTGGGCGGCGATCGCCTCGGAGATCCGGACCATCTGGACGAACGCCGCGGTGCCTTCCTGCATCCGGGTGCCGCCCGAGACCGGGGCACCGAGCAGCGGCAGGCCCTCGGCGGTGGCGCGGCGGATGGAGGCCACGAGGCGGTCCGACGACGCCCGGCCCAGTGAACCGGCCAGGAACCGGAACTCGCTGGCCAGGATCGCGACGCGGCGTCCGCGCAGGGTGCCCTCGCCGGTGATGACCGACTCGTCGACGCCGGACTTCTCGGCCGCGGCCACGAGCTGCTCGGCGTAGGTGCCGGTGGCGGCGGAGTGGTCGGGGGCGGTGTCCCAGGACTGCCAGGAGCCCTCGTCGATGACGAGGTCGATCAGTGCCCGGGCGGAAAGACGTTCGTTCATTACTCAAGAGTAGGTCGATCGTCGGGCGCGGGGGAGGCGGGGCAGTCGCCGTGGACGAGGGGTCGTCTCAATGGCTGGACGGCCGTTTCGCCGGTCGGGCATCCATCTGTCATTGTCTATCAAGTCACTATGAATTAGTGACTAACTATTACTCACTCAACCATCTGCACCACCACGTCCCGAGGGGGGACCTCCCATGAGCACTCGTCCGTTGCACCGCCGCCTGCTGGCCACCGCCGCCGTCCTCGCCATGGCTGTCGGTACCGCGGCCTGCGGTGCCAACGGTGCCGAGACCACCGAGGACGGGAAGGTCGTCGTCCGCTACCAGTCCTCGCCCGGTGCGGTCACGCTGCCGGAGATCGCTGCCGAGCTCGGCTACTTCGAGGACGTCGAGCTCAAGCTCGTCGGCGAGACCACTGGTGGCCCCGAGAGCCTGCGCGCCCTCTCCACCGACCAGGTCGACATCGCCAACGCCTTCCAAGGCGCCATCGCCAAGACCATCTCCTCCGGGGCGCCGGTCAAGGCGCTCATCGCCTCCTACGGATCCGTCGGCGACGTCGCCAGCCCGATCGTCGTCCGCGACGACGGCAGCGTGAACGAGGCCCGTGACCTGATCGGCAAGAAGGTCGCCCTCAACACCCTCGGCGCCAACTCCGAGGCCGTCCTCGACACCTACCTCGAGCAGGCCGGGCTCACCCAGGAGGAGATCGCCCAGGTCACTCTGGTGCCCCTGCCGTCCGCGTCGTTGGAGACCTCGCTGCGCAAGAAGCAGGTCGACGCCTTCTTCTACTCCGCCGCGCTCTACCCGGCCGTCGAGGCTCGCGGCGGGGTCAAGGTCCTCACCACCGACATCGACGTCGTCGGTCCCTACACCGGTGGCTCCTACGCGCTGCACGAGAAGTTCATCGAGGGGCAGCCCGAGGCCACCGAGGACTTCGTCCAGGGCGTCGCCAAGGCCTTCGAGTGGACCCAGACCCACTCCGTGGAGGAAGTACGCGAGTTCGTCGTCGGCTTCCTTCGGGAGCAGGGCCGCGACGACGTGATCCCGGCCGTGCAGAACTGGATCGGGTTCGGCGTCCCGACCGTCGGCGGATGGCTGCGCGACGAGGACTTCACCGCCTGGATCGACTGGCTGGAGAAGTCCGGGTCGGTCGAGGCCGGCTCCCTCGAACTCAGTGACGTCTACACCAACGAGTTCAACCCGTACGCCGACAAGGGCGAGTTCGTGCCCGAGTTCGTCGCGGCGAAGAAGTGAACCCCGGACCAGGAACCAGGAGAGCCCCATGAGCAGCAGGATCGAACTGCGCGGCGTCCGCCAGACCTTCCAGGTCCGCGGTGACGCGGACAAGAAGCTCCACGAGTTCGTCGCGCTCGACGACGTCGACCTCACCATCGAGGCAGGCGAGTTCATCACCCTCGTCGGCCCCTCGGGATGCGGCAAGTCCACTGTCCTGGACCTGATCGCCGGCCTGACCCGGCCCACGGCGGGACGCCTCACCACCAACGGCACCGAGATCACCGCACCCGGCCTCGACCGCAGCGTCGTCTTCCAGCAGTACACGCTGCTGCCGTGGCGCACCGCGGCCGGGAACGTCGAGTTCGCCCTCGAGGCCAAGGGTGGCTACACCAAGGCCGAGCGTCGAGCCCGTGCCCTGGAGGTGCTCGACCTCGTCGGTCTCGCCGACTTCGCCGACCGCCGACCCAAGGAGCTCTCAGGGGGCATGAAGCAGCGCGTCGCCATCGCCCGGTCGCTCTCCTACGACCCCGACGTGCTGCTGATGGACGAACCCTTCGGTGCCCTCGACGCCCAGACCCGCGAACGCCTCCAGGAGGAACTCGTCGGGATCTGGAAGCGCACCGGCACCACGATCGTCTTCATCACCCACGACATCGACGAAGCCGTCTTCCTCGGCCAACGCGTCGCCGTCATGAGCGCGCGTCCGGGCCGGATCAAGGCCCTTCTCGACATTCATCTACCGCACGCGTCGGGGGACGAGGACGTCCGCTCGACGCCCGAGTTCGCCCGGTACCGGCACGAGATCTGGTCGCTGCTGCGCCAGGGGAACCTCCGCACCACCACGCCTGAAGGGGTGACCCGCGTTGCCTAGTCTGCTCGCCGAGCGCACCGAGCCTGCGCTCAATCCACGCCAGGAAGCATCGGCCGGGGTCAAGCACGTCTCCCGCTACCGCAACGTCGCCGCGAAGACGGGCCGTGGGTTCGTCGGAGTGCTGCTGCTCGCGGCCGTCTGGGAGCTCGCCCCGCGCCTCGAGATCGTCCCGTCGTACGTCGTCTCGCCGCTCTCGGAGGCGCTCGCCGCGCTCTGGGAGATGACCGCCAGCGGCAGCCTGTTCGACAACATCGGGGCCAGCCTCGTGCGCTCCGGGATCGGGTTCGGGCTCGCGGTGGCGCTCGCGATCCCGTTGGGTGCCGCCATCGCCTGGTACCCGGTGGTCCGCGAGACCCTGACGCCGCCGCTGGAGATCTTCCGCAACACCGCGGCGTTGGCGATCCTCCCGGTCTTCACCCTGGTCTTCGGCATCGGGGAGACGTCCAAGATCGCGATCGTCCTGTTCGCCTGCTTCTTCCCGATCCTGCTCTCGACGATCAGTGGCGTCTCCAGCGTCGACCCGCAGCTGCTGCGGTCGGCGAAGGTGCTCGGCCTCGGGCCGGTGACGACGTTCCGCAAGGTCGTCTTCCCTGCTGCGGTGCCGACCATCTTCACCGGTATCCGGATGGCCGGCGCGGTCTCGATCCTGGTGCTCATCGCCGCCGAGATGATCGGCGCGACCCAAGGCGTCGGGTTCCTGATCACCTACTACCAGAACAACTCGCTCTACCCGCAGATGTACGCCGCGATCATCACCTCCACCGCACTGGGGCTGGCCGTCAACTACGGCCTGGTGGGGATCGAGAAACGGCTCTCCCGCTGGCGCGACTGAACCGCGCCGCGTACTCGACCGTCCCACCGTGCCCGCTCCGTCCCACCCACCCGTTCCCGGGAGGAATCGTCATGCCCGACCAGTCCCGTCAGCTCGTCCTCAACGCCTTCCTCATGCACGCCGGCCACCACGAGGCTGCTTGGCGCCACAACGCCCAGGCGCCGGCCGACTACCTGCCGCTCAAGCACTGGGTGGAGGTGGCCCGTACCGCCGAACGTGGCCTGCTCGACTCGATCTTCTTCGCCGACGTCCCGGCTCTGCAGGCGCCCGACCGTCGTCCCTCGGAGTCCCTGGACCCAACCGTCCAACTCGCCGCGATCGCCGCGGTCACCGAGCGGATCGGTCTGATCGGCACCGCCTCGACCACCGTCGAGGAGCCCTACAACCTGGCTCGACGTTTCGCCTCCTTGGACCGCCTCAGCGGTGGCCGGGCCGGCTGGAACGTCGTCACCACCGGCGGCGACGTCGGCTTCAACTACGGCATCAACCCCTGGCCCGAGGCGCCCGAGCGCTACCGCCGTGGCGACGAGTTCGTCGACGTCGTCCTCAAGCTCTGGAACGGCTGGCAGGACGACGCTGTCGTCGGCGACAAGGGCACCGGTGTCTGGGCCGACCCGACGCGGGTCCACGCCGCCGACCACCACGGTGAGTTCTTCGACGTGCAGGGCCCGCTCACCGTCGGGCGCAGCGAGCAGGGCCACCCCGTCGTCGTGCAGGCAGGGTCGTCGGGTCCCGGCATTGCACTGGCTGCCAAGTACGCCGAAGCGGTCTTCACTGCACAGCGCACGATCGAGGAGGGACGCGACTTCTACTCCACCCTCAAGGCAGCCACGCTCAAGGCCGGACGCAACCCTGACCACCTCAAGATCCTGCCCGGCATCGTCACCGTCCTGGGTGGCACAGAAGCGGAGGCGAAGGCCAAGGCCGAGGCGCTGGACGACCTGATCGTCCTCGACCACGCCCACGAGCAGCTGGCCCGCGCCGTCGGGCTGCCGATCGAGCAGGTCCCGCTCGACGCGCCCTTGCCCTCCGCGGTCCGGGCCCCCGACGAGACCACCGGAAGCCGCTACCAGCTGACGCTTGACCTGGCGCGCCGGGAGAACCTCACCGTGCGGCAGCTCCTGCGTCGCCTCGGTGGCGGCCGCGGCCACCGAGTCTTCGCCGGGACGCCGGAGCAGATAGCCGACCAGATCGAACTGTGGTTCACCACCGGTGCCTCGGACGGCTTCAACATCATGCCGGCGACGCTCCCTGACACCTTGACCGACTTCGTCGACGGGGTCGTCCCGATCCTGCAGCAGCGCGGTCTGTTCCGCACCGAGTACACAGGCTCGACGTTGCGCGAGCACTACGGCCTGCCGGTCCCGGCCGACCGTTCCGCCATCGCCGACCTCCGCGTCGGCTGACCCCGCCCGCACCGCATCCCAGGAGTTCTCGATGTCTCGTCGGCTCGTCCTCAACGCCTTCTTCGCCGGTTCCGGTCACCATCCTGCCGCGTGGCGCGTCCTCGGGCACGCCTCCGGTGATCTCGACGCTGCGTGGTACCAGGAACTCGCCCGCACCGCCGAGCGCGGCAAGCTGCAGTCGATCTTCTTCGCCGACGGCCCGGCCCACCAGGCCAGCCAGTTCGGCCCCACGCACGGCGTCCCGGAACCCCGGATCCTGCTCACCACGATCGCGGCGGCGACCAGCAACATCGGTCTGATCGCCACCAGTTCCACCACGTACAACCACCCGTACACGCTGGCACGCGAGTTCGCCTCCCTCGACACCGTCAGCGGTGGCCGGGCGGCCTGGAACGTCGTCACCACCGGTCACGAGGCTGCGGCGGCGAACTACGGTGGCGCGTTGCCCACCCACGCCGAGCGGTACGCGATCGCCGACGAGTTCCTGCGCGTCACCCTGGGGCTGTGGGCCAGCTGGGACGAGGATCCGAGGCGCGAGGGCGGCATCCGCCCGATCGACCACGTGGGAGAGCACTTCTCCGTCACGGGACCGTTGACCCTGGGTCGCAGTCCGCAGGGGCACCCCGTCGTGGTGCAGGCGGGCTCGTCCGAGGCGGGGATCGCGTTGGCCGGCAAGTACGCCGAGGCGGTCTTCACCGCCACCCCGACGATCGAGCAGGGCCGCGAGTACTACGCCAAGCTCAAGGCCGCCGTCGCCGAGGCCGGACGCAACCCCGAGCACACCAAGGTGCTGCCCGGGCTGATGCCGTTCGTCGCGGAGACCGAGGAGGAGGCCCGCGCGTTGAAGGCCACCTACGACGCCGCGATCGACTTCGATGCGGGTCTGGTGGCCCTGGGCCACTTCTTCGGCGGCGTCGACCTCTCGGGCCACGACCTCGACGCACCCGTGCCGTTCGACGCCCTGCCCACCGCCGAGGAGAGCGATGGGATCAAGTCTCGGATCGAGATCCTGCGCCGGATCGCGGACGAGGGGAACCTCTCCCTCCGCGGCCTGGTCGAGGTGATCGCCAACGGACGCGGCCACCTCAACTTCGTCGGCTCCTACGTCCAGGTGGCCGACTTCATCGAGGAGTGGTTCACCACCGGTGCCGCGGACGGCTTCAACCTGCTGATCCCTGCCTACCCGGTGCTGCTGGAGGACTTCATCGACAACGTCGTCCCGATCCTGCAGGAGCGCGGCCTGTTCCACACCGAGTACGAGGGCACGACGCTGCGGGAGAACTACGGTCTCCCGATCCCGACGTCGGAGGGGACGTTGAAGGAACTGGCCCGTCTGGGCTGACGCCGTGAACCCGCTCGGGAACGTCGGTGCTGCCGGGGGTCAGCAGATGCCGTCGCGGGTGAAGGTGAAGTCGGTCAGGAAGATGGCCTGCTGACCGTTGCTGGTCACGCTGCCCGAGCGGTTGTTCCAGAACTCCACCGTCACCGTCTTGACCTCGGTGTCGGTGGGGAAGTGCACGATCACGTTGCCGCCGCGGGAGTTGGTGTCGACGGCGGTGCCGGACCTGCCGTTGTTGCGGCTGGTGAGCGGCGAAGCGGCGGTTCCGCTGCCCTGGGTGCCGTGATTGGTGGTGGTGTCGTGGGTGAAGCGGTCCGGCAGCACTGCGACGCCGGCGCCGCCGGTGGCGTTGGGTTGGTTGCCGGTGACAAGGACGGCGTCGGTGTACTGGTAACTGGGGTTCGGGTTGTAGGCGTCGATGTCGGTGATCGTGAACGAGAGGTTCTTGACCGGCTTCTCGAAGGTGATGGTGAGCGTCTGTCGGCTGTTGCGGCCGTTGCTGGTGGAGTTGGAGAGGCGCTGCATCAGGGTGAGTCCGACCTTGCCGGTCCCGCCGACGTCGGAACTTCCCCCGTAGGAGTGGGAGAGCGTCATGTTGCGGAAGTTTGAGACGTTGAGTCCGCGGGTCCGACCGGTGAACGAGCTGTTCACGGTCATCCTGATCTTGGTGGCAGTCGTGGCTGCGACGCCGGTGGGGGACACGGTGACGGTTCCCGACGACGACGAACTGGTGATGCTGTTGGTTGTGGGGACCAGTGACCCGGCGGTGGTCGTGTAGTCCGAGGTGCCCCAGTCGAGGCTGTAGTACATCGGCGCGCAGGCCGCGGTCGACGTGGTTCCTGAGGCGGCGAAGGCCGGGGTGTTCCCGGCGACGATGACGGCAGGTGCGGTCCACGCTGCGGTGCGGATGACGGCGCGGCGCGACGGTGCGGGGGTGTTCACGAATCTCCTCGACGGCGCGGTCCGGACCGGGTGGCCGGGATGTCGCGCATGGGACAGAGGGAGTGCCGAGATCACTTCCAGATGGTTTTTTCACTGTGCCGCGAAAAAACTTCCATTTCAGAGGTTTGCTACTGCTGGGTAGAGGGAAAGACGTGGTGCGCGTCACGTCGATCGGGAAAGGGCGCGAAACATCAGGCGGGCGGCGAGGCTGGTGAAGTGCCGCGTACTGATGCCATTGAGAAGCCCAAGAGGCTCGCCACCTCTGTCGCCCTGTTCGCCTTCGGCGCCCTGGTGGTCACCGGCTGCGGAGGCGACGCCGAACCGGCTGCGGGCCCGACCGCGACTGCCACTGTGACCGCCACCGTGACCGCCACGCCCGAGCCGGTCGCCGACGAGTCTGAGCCCGCCGATGAGCCCGCCGATGAGGAAGCCGTCGAGGAGGCCGAGAAGAAGGCACCCGAGCCCGTGCTCACCGCCTACACGATGCCGAACACTCTCGGCGTCGACCTCCAGTCGGCCCAGGAAGCCGTCAAGGACCTGCTGGGCGTTCCGGTCTGGCCGCTGCTCAGGTCGCACGACGTGCTCGAGGGGTGGCGCCTCCAGGTGCTCGACGCCCATTGGAAGGTCTGTGGCCAGGAGCCCGCGCCGGGGGAGACGTTCACCGAGGAGACGATCGTCGACTTCGGTGTCGTGAAGCTCGCCGAGACCTGCCCCTGAGGTACCCCGTCGTGCGGGACGTCATCACATCTGGTCGCTCTGGCGACCAGATGTGATGACGTCCGCGGGCAAGAAAGGGTCAGGCCGGGTGGTCGAAACCCAGCGCCACGATCGCCTCGCGGACGAAGTGAGGGTCCTCGAGAGCGTCGCCGTACGCCTCGCGGAGTTGCCCCACGCGGTACCGGACCGTCTGTGGGTGCACGAACAGCGCCTCGGCCACGGCGTCGCGCCGGCCCTGCAGCAGCAGCCAGGCCCGCAGCGTCTCGGTGAGCTTCTCCCGGGCGGTGGGCGTGTGGTCGGCCAGCGGCGCCAGCACCCGGGCGCGCAGGTCACGCAGGGCGTCGACGTCGGCCGAGACCGCCAGTGCGGCCAGATGGTGCTCGGTGTCGACCACGCTGGGTCCGTTGGCCTCCGGCAGCGTCAGTGCTCGCACGGCCCGTCGGTAGGAACGGCGCACCCGCGTCCACGGTCGCGGCGGCCCGACGATGCACTGGCGACCCTGGACGGCGCGTAGCAGCAGGCGTCGCGGAGCGTCGGGAACCAGCAGGACGACGCGGTCGGTCTCGCCGGTGAGGTCGTCGACGCGCAACGTGTGTGGCGAGACGACGCGCATCGCGGCACCCACCTGGGCCTCGGGCAGCAGGACCGCGGTCAGGGTCTCGGGTGGCTCCCACTCGGCACGTTCGGCAGCCCGGACGAGGATCTCGTCAGGGTCGCCGGCGACGAGCGAACGCGCCAGTTCGTCCAGCAGTTGCTGACGGATGCGCCCGCTCGACGCGGTCTCGTCGCTGTGGCCGGTGACGGAGGCGTCGGAGAGCTGGTCCATGTAGGTGAAGACGAGTTCTGCGAACGACGCGATGGTCGCTGCGTCCACGCCGTTCTCCACCAGTGCTGACGCCATCTGGCGCCACGACTCGCGGCTCCCGACGCGGTAGGCGGCCAGCAGTGCCTCCATCGAACGACCTGAGCGGGCTTCGCCGCGCCCCAGCATGTAGGCGCCTTCGAGGGCGGCGGCGCCCGGGCGTCGCAGGTCGGTGCCGTCGGCGCGGGAGGCCAGGGAGATGAAGCCGCCCAGCGCGAGGGAGACCGCGTTACGGATGTTCTCCCCCATGTGCCCGCTCAACGCGTTCACGTAGGACGGGACCTCCGCGATGATCGCGTTGACCGCGGCCTCTCCGACGGTGGCGAGCTTGGCGCGCATCACGTCGCGCACCTCGGGGGTGATGACGAGCGTGGTCACCTGCACCTCCTGGACGTCCAGAACTGTTCGTTGCGAACAACTCTAGGGGGACGGTTCGAGTGACAGGCTGTTCCTCTGATCACTGCTGGACAACTCTGGGGTGTGCGTCAGGTCAGACGAGATCTCGTCTGCTGCCCATCAGGTCGGCCACCCACAGCATCAGTGCCGTCCAGGCCGCGAGCCCCGCTTGGTTGGCGAGCAGAGCGGTGGGGGAGTCGATCCCGGTGACGCTGCGCCCGCCCATCGTCGAGGGGCACAGGTGAGCGAGCGTGGTCGTGACCGTGGTCGCGCCCTCGGGCAGCAGGAAGCCTACCGAGTTGATCGCGGTCGGGACGGCCACCCAGCCGACCAGCAGCGTCAGCAGGGCCAGTGCGGGATGCCGGACCAAGGAACCGATCGCGACCGCCATCGCCGCGAGCATCGCGGTGGACACCGTCGCCATCAGTGTTCCGACCAGCAGCCGCCCGGTCCACGCCTGCCCGGCACCGCCGAGCAGGACCGCCCCCGCGGCGGCGCCGGTGAGGAACGAGGCGATCGCCGTGGCGACGGCGCCCAGGAGCGCTGCTGCACCGGCGTGGGTCAGCAGCAGGCGGCGTCGTCGGGGGACCAGCGTCGTGGCCGTCAGACAGACCCCGTCGCGTCCGGCCTGCGCGGTGTCGAGCACGAGCGCCAAGCACCACCCGGCCGCGACGACGAAGGCGGCGCTGTCCGCGCACCGCAGGGCCACGTCGAGGGGCGGGCGGTCGTCGAGGACGTGGCGCAGCACCGGAACCGCGGACACCCCGACCGCGGTGGCGAGTGCGGTGAGGGCGGCGAGTGGTCCGCGCAGACCGCCCTGGCCGAGCATCCGGACGAGGTGTGCCCGGAGCACGCGGAGCGCGTCCTGGGGGCCACGGGCGCTGGAGACGGTGGGGTCGACCACCGCGGAGACCTGCACCGCCGTGGGCACGGGCGGGAAGGAGGTGGTGTCGTCGGGGTCGAAGCTGGTCATCGATTCCTCATTGCCTCCGGGCCGCTGCGCGCACAGCGCGGACGGCATCGGCTGGATGCAGCCGACCGCCGTCACCGGCACGGCCCAACGCTCGGACCTGGGTGGCGCCGGGGCCGTCGGCGAAGAGCACCGCACCGACCTGCTCGGGCGTCGCGCCGTCGACGACGAGCCCGTCGCCGTGGCGTTCGACCAGCCAGCTCTGTGCGACCAGCAGGGTGCGGGCGGTCTCGAGGTCGTCCGTCTCGACGTAGGTCCGAGGGGTTCCGGGGGCCAGGAACGTCGCGATGGCGCCCTCACGGACCACACGGCCGCGGTCCATCTCGACCACCTGGTCCACCAGCGGTGCGACGGCGTCGAGGTGGGAGGAGGAGAGCAGCACGGCGCCGCCTCGGTCGGCGTGCTCGCGCAGTAGCCCTTGGACCCACCCCACGTCTCCCGGTTGCAGTCCGGCGAGTGGTTCGTCGAGCACGAGGTGGTGAGGGTGGCCGACGGTCGCGGCGGCGATGCCGAGGCGCTGGCGCTGTGACGTCGAGAGGTCCTTGACGAGTTGGTCCGGGACGTGGGTGAGGTCGGCCAGGTCGAGGAGTTCGCCGACGCGGGAGCGCGGGGCGCCGGCCAGGGCGCGCACGTACTTCAGGAAGGACCTGGGCGTGAGGCGATCAGGGATCTGCTCGCTGCCCAAGAACGACCCCACCGTGCGAGGCGGGTCGGCGGCGTCGGGCAACGTCGTGCCGTCGAAGGTCACAGCTCCCTCGTCGGGGCGAACGACCCCGGCGACGATGCGCAGCAACGTGGAGGCACCTGCGCCGAGTGGCCCGACAATGCCGGTCACCGCTCCGTCGCGGGCGGAGGTCGAGACCCGGTCGAGGATGCGTCGGTGCTCGTAGGTCTTCGTCACCCGCGACACGTTGATCACTGTGGCTCTCCCTCGCTCCGGTTCGCGACGCTAGCGAAAGGAAGCCGTCGGGAGGTGTCGTTGCCGCTCCGCGGACGACTTCTCGTCGGAGGGGAATGCGCTGCTGATGCACATCTACCTGGAAGGGGAGCGCAACGGGTCATGGCTGCCCCGGCGGAGCAATGTCACAGAATCATCACAGAAGTGGTGCATCAGGCACCGCTCGCGCGCCGCACCGAGGTGCGTGCGTCCATGTCGCAGCCCCGCCAGGCTGCATCCCCCGACAGGAGAACGATGGAACGCCATCGCGGCGCGCTCAGGCGCGCCCTGGGAGCGATGACGAGTGCAGCAGTCCTGGTCGGAGCGATGGCGAGCGTCCCCGCGCTCGCCGCTCCCACCACTGTGGACGACTCGTCGGACACCCCCTTCACCACCACCTCCGCCGCCGCCGTCGCCCCGACGGCCCCCGGCACCCGGTCCGGCAACGACGTGGTCACCTGCGTCGGTCCGACCGGCGAGGTCACGACCTCGATCGCGTGGCGAGCCGCCGTCGACGGACGAGCAGTCACCGTCAACGCCTACGGTGCCGATGACCTGACTCGCGGCATGAAGTTCGACATCCGTGCCACAGCCACCGTGGACGGCGAGACCGTACGGCTCTCCGGCGCGGTCGGTGCAGACGACGACCGCGCCCCGACCACACTGGGCGGTGAGCGCACTGCGGACGCCAGCGCCGGAACGATCACTCTGAATGAGTGGCTCATTCGCACCTTCGAGGACGACGGCCTCGTCATGCCGTACACGTGTGCCCCGACCGGCAGCCCGGACCCGATCCAGGCGGACGCGGGCTCCCCGACTGAGCCCGGGACCCCGGCGCAGGCTGAGGGCCGAGCCAAGGCCGGCACCGGGGCCAGCGCCCAGGCGTTGGTGGCCTCGCCCACGGTACGTGGAACCATCGCCCTTCCGGCCCCGAGCGAGTACGGCTCGGTGACTGTCGACGTCTACCGTCGCGTGATCGACGAGTGGGACGACAGCGCGTACTACGAGTGGTACGACTGGCTCTGGTTGCCTGCGTGGGACGCGACGTCCGTCGACTACGGCTTCGATCTCCCCACCGGCTCCTATCGGATCGGCGTGCGCAGCGATAGCGGCGACTGGCCGACGACCTTCAACGGAGGCGCGACGCGTCTGGGATCGGCTGCCGACATCGCGGTCGACGATGCGTCGACGACAGTGGTCGACTTCGCTCCGCAGCTCGCTGCGCGGGTGCAGGGCACCATCGTGATGACCGGGGAGCGCGACGCTCGGATGCCGGACCCGGGCGCGTACGTGCGCCTCACCCGCGTCGGCGACGCGAGGGACTGGGATTCCGTCGCGGTGGACGAGGACGGCTCGTTCGCCTTCGGCTCGCTGCACGCAGGTGAGTACTACCTCACCGTCGAGTCGAAGACTGCTGCGTTCCCCTCGCGCGACAACGTCCGACGGGTCACGCTCGCACCGGATGACCTCGTCGACGATGTCCGGGAAGAGGTCGTGCTCAACCCGCTCCTCAGCGGTCGTGTCACCAACTCCGCGGGCGCGCCCCTGCAGTGGGCCGGTGTCTCGGCCTCGACGGTCGGGGAGGACGAGGACGGGTACGTCGCGCCTCTCGACGGTCGCTACACCACGACCGACGAGGACGGCCGCTACGCGCTCTTCGCTCCGCGATCCTCTGAGCAGGTCATCGAGTTCCACGGCACAGACGAGTACGTCGGCCGTTACTACGGCGGCGGCACCTCGTGGGTCTCCGCGGAGCGGGTGTCGGTCGGTGAGAGGTCGGTCGGCCAGATCAACATGGTTCTGCTGCGCGGGGCCAAGATCACCGGTCGTGTGATCCTGCCGGACGGACACTCGGTCGAGGACGTCCGGGTCACTGCTCGTCGTCTCGACGAGGAGTCCTACACGGATTACTACGAGTACTCGCTCGACTGGGGGCAGGAGACCGAGTTGGCCGAGGACGGTAGCTACGTCCTGCGGGGGCTGGAGCCCGGGCGTTATGCGGTCGAGTTCAGAGGAGGCTGGGGCAGCTCTCTCCTCGAGGTCTTCCACGACGGTTCCACGGACGTGGGGATCGAAGGCCTGATCATCGTCGAGGCGGAGTCGGTCACAGAGCTTCCTCCGGTGACCATGGTGGCTGGTAGCACGGTCTCCGGATCCGTGGTTGTTCCAGAGGGGACGGAGCTGAGTGAGCTCTTCGTCGACCTCTATCGCGTCGAGGACGGCGAGTCGCGTCACGCAGGTGGCACCTGGGTCGTCGACGACGGGACGTGGACCGTCCTTGGTCTGGGCGCAGGTGACTACGTCGTGAGGGCCTCGCCCGACGCGTACTACTCCGAGGTGCTTGCGACCTACTACGGCGGCAGTACGTCCCTGGAGGACGCCAAGGTCGTGACCGTGGGGAGCGGAGGCGCGCTGACGGGTCTCGAGATCGTCATGGCGACCGCGGGCCGGTTCGTGGTCAGGGCCGAGATGCCTGAGGGCGTGGATCTGGACGACGTCCGAGTCACGCTCTCTGACGACGAGTACATGGACATGACGCAGTGGTGGGACGCAGATGCCGGCGAGGCGGTCTTCCGCGGTGTGCGGCCCGGTCGCTACGTCGTGCAGTTCTCCGGCGGCGGACTGCTCCCGGAGTTCGTGGGCGGGACTCGTCTCCGTGACGACGCGACCTGGTTCCCGATGGCGGCAGGAGGGGCCGTCGAGGTCGAGGGTCGGCCCGTCATGGGTGGGCGTGTGAGCGGGACGGTCGCCTCCCGTGGCGGCTCGGAGCGTCCGCTCGAAGTGAGCCTGATGACCATGGAGGACGAGGGGTGGTACTACCATGTGACGCAGGACGTGGAGATCGGCGAGCCGTTCAGCTTCGGTGGGCTGGAGGCCGGTACCTACACGGCCCGGCTCTCCGACGCGTGGAACGGCGAGGTCTACGCCTGGTACGGCGGCAGCAGCGGCAGCACCGCGCAGTCCTTCGACGTCGCACGTGGACAGAGGCTCGAAGGCATCGACCTGGTCCTGCCGGAGTTCGGTGCGGCTGCTGGCACGCTCGTCGTCCCCGAGGGACTGGACCCGGACGACTTCGCAGTCGTGGCTCACCGGTGGGACGGGACAGAGTGGGCCTGGGGCATCCGGATCCACCCCGACGAGGAGGGCCACTGGGCTGCTTCGCTGTTCCCCGGCACCTACCGGTTCATCGGCTACAGCCACCACCACGAGTTCGTCCTCAGCGACTCCGACGCACTGGCGGCCGCGACCGACGTCGAGGTGAGCCCCGAGTCGCCGGCCGACGCCGTCACGGTGCAGATCGAGCAGGGACGCCTCTCCGGCCACGTCACCTTCCCCCGGGAGGGCGGCGGAACGGGGTACGTCAGGATCGAGCGACGGGTTCCCGGGGAGGACGCCTGGGTCGAGACCTCCGTCGAGGTCGACGACGAGGGGAACTGGACCGCGTGGGGTGCTCCTGCCGGTGTCTACCGGATCGCCTACGACGGTGACCGTTGGCTGCCCCTGACCTGGCTCGGCGGCAACGACCGGGTCGGAGCCACCTTGGTCACCCTCGCATCGGGCGAACGCCGCGACGACCTCGACATCACGGTCAGGAACGGCGCGACCCTGAGCGGCCGGTTCAACTTCGAGGTGGCTCCGGGCGAGCTCGGGTACCGGTACGCCCACGTGGTCCTGATGCAGCGGCAGAGCGACGGCACGTGGGACGACATCCGCACCTTCCCCGACGCGCAATGGGATCCCGTCGTGTTCTCCGGGCTCTCTCCGGGCACCTACCGGCTCCGCGGGGAGGGGGCGCATCCGTTCCGCTCCTACGCCGGCTACTACGGAGGTGTCACCTTCGAGGAGGCCATCGACATCGAGATGGGCACGGAGACCGTCAACCTGGGCACCGTCCTGGTCCTGCTCGCGCGGGACCTGAGTGATGAGGACGATCCGGTTGGGCCGAGCCCTGAGCCGAGCCCTGAGCCGACGCCTGAGCCGACGCCCACGCCTGAGCCCGAGCCGAAGCCGACCATCGAGCCGAAGCCCACGGCGAAGCCGGTTCCCAAGCCGGTGGTGAAGGTGGTCAAGCTCTCTGCCAAGCCCAAGGTCACTGGGACGGCGAAGGTCGGCAAGACCCTCAAGGTGTCGAAGGTGAAGGTGAAGTCCACTGACGCGAAGGCGAAGGTGACGATCACCTACCAGTGGCAGACGAAGAAGGGCAAGAAGTTCGTCAAGGTCAAGGGCGCCACGAAGTCCAAGCTGAAGTTGACGAAGAAGCTCAAGGGCAAGCAGGTGCGTCTGCGGATCACGGTGAAGGCCAAGGGCCACACCACGCTCGTGCACACCACTGTGTGGAGCAAGAAGGTCGCCTGACCTGATTGTTCGTCGTGGACGGGAGCCCTCGGACCTGTGTGGTCCGGGGGCTCCCGTGCGTCTGGGGCACGGTCCTCGGTGGACTGAGTAGCGGCGCTCATGGCGTTCGCCGCCGCTCTCTCCTAGCGTCGGCGGAGAGCCGGGCCGCGGGCCCGCACGGGGGAGGAAGCTCGATGGGACGACGTTCTACGCAGAGAAGTTCGGCGAAGACAGGGGCTGCGGCGACTGCACTGCTGCTCGTGGTGACGGGGTTCAGCGCCGGCGGTGTGGGGCAGGCGGCGGAGCCGGGCGCGACCGCGACGATGTCGGGCCGGGTGAGCGTCCCTGCGGGCGAGTCGGTCACCGCGGTCCTGGTGCATGTCCGGAGTCAGGCGGTGGACGGGGTCCGTCCCTCGGTCCCGGACCCGTCCCCGGTGAGGCCTGCGGCCGACGGCAGGTGGAGCGTCGCCGGTCTGGGCGCCGGGACCTACCGCGTCGAGTTCGAGACCCGTCCCGAGAGCAACGTGCTCGGTGAGTGGTACGGCGACGGGCGCTGGTCGGGAGAGGCCAAGGACGTCGTGGTGCCCGACGGGGGCAGGGTTGCCGGTGTGGACGAGGCCCTTCCAGCGGGCGCCGTCGTGACCGGGACGGTGCGTGCCGCGTCGGGGGCCCCGGTCGAAGGGGTCTGGGTTCTCCCGTTCGAGGAGAACCACTTCTACGGGGTCCAGGAGTTCTCGATGGTCGCCGGTGCGTACACCGACCATCAGGGCCGCTACACCCTCAAGCGTCTCCGGGGCGTCAACCACCGGATCGAGGTCGCTGACCTGCACGGGCGCGGGTACGGGCGGTCCTTCCTCGGCGGTGGGCGGACCTTGGCCCAGGCGCGTGACTTCGCGTTGGTCGCGGGACGCGTCCACACCGGATTCGACCACCGGTTCGCCGTCGGCCCGGGGTCGGAGAAGCCGCGCGTGGAGCCCGGTCCGAAGCCGAAGCCGAAGAAGATCGTCGTCCGGACGAAGCCGAAGGTGAGCGGCAAGCTCGCGATCGGTCGGACGCTCACAGCGACCCGGGGCGCCTACACGCCGGGCGCAGCGAAGGTCACGTTCCAGTGGCAGGTGAAGAAGGCCACCAAGGCCGTCGCGGTCAAGGGCGCGAAGACGTCGAAGCTGAAGCTGACGAAGAGGTTCAGGGGCAAGCAGGTGCGGGTGCGGGTCACGGTGAAGGCCAAGGGCCACGCCACGCTCGTGCGCACGACGGCGTGGAGCAAGAAGGTCGCCTGAGGCTCCATGCTTCCCGCCTGCGGTGACGACGACGTCCCCGGTCCGTACCTCTGGTGCGGGCCGGGGACGTTGTTCTTGTCGACACTTACCGCACAGTTAACCCGGGCGTAACAGGCGCGTTCTGCGCCCTTCTTGTTCGCAAAGAACAAAAAAGAGGGTGAAGGTTCACTTCCTCAGGTCGAGAAAAACGGCTTCTGTCGACGCAGACTGTTCATCGTGACCGCTACTGCATCCGAGCCCATCGCCCCGGCCCCCGCTGCCGCCGACGTGGACCCGCGCGCCAACTCCGGACGCAAGCCGCGCCTGCGCGACCGCGCCGTCAAGCTGGTCGAGGCGGCCACCACTCCGTTGATGCCGGCCGACTACATGGACCTCTTCGCCCCGCTCCGTCCCGGCGCCGAGCTCCGCGGACGCATCATCAGCGTCACCCCCGAGACCGCCGACGCCGCCACCATCGTCATCCGTCCGGGCGCAGACTGGGCCGGCCACGTGCCCGGCCAGTACGTCCGCGTCGGCATCGACGTCGAGGGCGTCCGCCTGTGGCGTGCCTACTCGCTGACCCACGGTCCGCGCGGCGACAAGAACATCTCGATCACCGTCAAGGCCGTGCCCGACGGTGTCGTCTCCCATCACCTCGTGCACCGCTGCCCGGTCGGCAGCCTGGTCCACCTCGAGCCCGCCGCCGGCGAGTTCGTCATGCCCGACGTCAACGGCGGCAAGTACCTCATGGTCACCGCCGGTTCGGGCGTCACTCCGGTGATCGGCATGCTGCGCAACCTCTTCCCGGTCGCCGACTCCGGCGTCGTGAGCCTGGACCGCAGCAAGAACTTCGACATCACCGTCATCCACGTCGCGCCGTCCGAGCCCGACTCGATCTTCCTGCGCGACCTGCAGGCGCTCGACGCCGCCGGCAAGATCCGCCTGATCGCCCGCTACGACGACACCCACGGCTTCCTCGACGTCAACGACATTCCGTCGATGGTCCCCGACGTCGCCGAGCGCATCACCCTGGCCTGTGGTCCCGGTGGCCTGCTCGACGCCCTCGGTGAGCACCACGCCCGCCACGGCCTGCCGCTGATCGTGGAGCAGTTCCGCACCAGCCGCGTCGAGGCCGGCGAGGGCGGCACGGTCGTCTTCGAGAAGTCCGACGTGACCCTCGAGATCGACGGGGCCACCACCCTGCTCGACGCCGCGGAGGAGGCCGGGATGCTCATGCGTTCGGGCTGCCGCATGGGTCTCTGCATGGGATGCCTCGTGCCACTGGAGGAGGGCACCGTGCGCGACCTGCGCAACGGCGACCTCACCACCGCGGTCCCCGGTGAGTCCGGCGCGGTCAAGATCCAGACCTGCATCTCCTCGCCCGCCGGCCCCTGCCGCATCTCCAAGTAACGCCGAGCGCGCCCACCCCAGGCGCCGCTCCCACACACTTCCGCTCCCGCATCACCATCCCGTTCGGAGGAACACGATGACCGTCATCCAGAACAAGGACGCCAACCCGATCGCCCACCTGTCCAAGGAGGACATCGCGGAGATCGGTCGCAAGCTCGACGCGATTCGTCAGGAAGTCGCTGACTCCCGAGGCGAGAAGGACGCGGCCTACATCCGTCGCGTCATCGCCACCCAGCGTTACCTCGAGATGGCCTCGCGCGGGGTGCTGCTCTTCTCGAAGTTCCCCCCGGCCTGGATCCTGGGCACCGTCGGCCTCTCGGTCTCGAAGATCCTCGAGAACATGGAGATCGGCCACAACGTCCTCCACGGGCAGTGGGACTGGATGCGCGACCCGAAGATCCACTCCTCCACCTGGGAGTGGGACAACGTCACCCCGTCGGAGGCGTGGAAGCACTCCCACAACGAGGTCCACCACACCTACACGAACATCGTGGGCAAGGACAACGACCTCGGCTACGGCATCATGCGCGTCGACGAGGACCAGAAGTGGTACCCGATGTACATCGTGCAGCCGGCCTGGAACTTCATCAACGCCTGCTTCTTCCAGTACGGCATCGCGGCCTACGACCTCGAGCTCGGCAAGAACCTCAAGAAGCCCAAGGACAAGCGTCCTGAGGGCTTCGCCGAAGAGGTCAAGAAGGTCAAGACCAAGATCCGCAAGCACATGACCCGCGACTACGTGATCCACCCGGGTCTCTCGCTGGTCACCGGCTCGGCTCTGGAGACCATGGCCGCCAACCTGGTCGCCAACTGGGTCCGCAACATGTGGACCCACTCGGTCATCATGTGCGGTCACTTCCCCGAGGGCGTCGAGACCTTCGAGAAGGAGATGCTCGACGAGGACGAGTCGCGCGGCGACTGGTACATCCGTCAGATGCTCGGCTCGGCCAACATTTCCGGTTCCAAGGCCATGCACATCATGACCGGCAACCTGTCGCACCAGATCGAGCACCACCTCTTCCCCGACCTCCCGTCGAACCGGTACGCCGAGATCCGGGTCAAGGTGAAGGCGCTGTTCGAGGAGTACGACCTCAACTACCTCGAGCGTCCGCTGGTCCCGCAGGTCTACTCGGCCTGGCACAAGGTCTTCCGTCTCTCGCTGCCCAACGGCTTCACCGAGACCACCACGGTCAAGAACCTCCCCAAGCAGCTCGGTCTGCTCACCAAGATGGTCACCGGTGACAAGCGCACCCGTCGTGCGCTGCAGGCCCACCTCGACGCCAAGGTCGCCCGCAAGCGCGCCAAGGTCGCGAAGTCGGACGTCACCACCGCCGCCTGACGCACAGCCTGAGGCATCACGCTCCACTGAACGCCCCCGCAGGGTTGCCACTCGCGGGGGCGTTCGTGCGTCGTGGCGCAGCACCCTCGTCTGGACCAGCCGGTTCGCCTCGGGGCTGGAACACCCGGGGCCGGTCGCGAATCCCTGCGGGAGCCTGAGCAGGCGACCTAACATCTGGGGGACCCCTGATGTTCACATCAGCGCTGGACGTCCTCGGCAACCGTGCGGGGGCGTCGCCCCGTTAGTGGCGACACGGCGATCAGGGGGATCGCATGCAGCCAGTCAGCATCGGGACGAAACGGGTGGTGATGGCGGCGTTGGCCATGGCCACTGCGTTGGCGGGGTGGTGCATTCCTGTGGGTTCACACGCCGCGACGGGAATGGGTTTCATCTCGGGCACTGTGACTGTGGGGCCAGGTGTGGACCGATCCGAGGTTGAGGTCATCGCCTACATCCATGGAGAACTGGGTGACGAAGCTGGGGACCCCACGGGGATTTTCGGGCCGCTCAGCCACTGGAGCGGTGAAGACTCTGACGCCGAGAGAGTCACCCTGAATGCAGCGGGAAGCTACCGGTTCGATGGAGTTCCGGACGGGCAGTACTACCTCGAGTTCCGTTCCAAGGTGTGGCGCTCCACCTGGGTCCCTCGGTACCTGGGCGACACGGTCGACGAAAAGCAGGCGACCTTGGTCACTGTTAAGGCCGGTGCGGCGGTCACCGGAGTCGACATGTACGTGAGCCCGTGGGGCTCGATCAGCGGGACGGTGCGGGCGTCCTCGGACGTCGATCTCTCCAATGTCAGCGTTCGCGCGGCGGTTGTGCCATCGGCCGGTGGGCCCCCTAACTGGAACAACGCGTTGAACGGTCGGGTGGACAGGTCCGGCAAATTCACGGTTCCTTCGGTACGGGCTGGCTCCTACGTGTTGCGCGTCGATGCGTCCCGCGGGGTGGCCACGACGGTGCACCCCGACGTCGTGGACGTCGGCTACGAGGAGAACGTCACCGGGGTAGACCTCACCGCTGACCGTGACGCGCAAGTTGTCGGATCGGTCGAGTCCTTCGATGGGCGCGACACCGGGTACTTGCACCTGCGTGTGTACAGGGAAAACCACAACGGGGAACGCGAGCATGTGGAAGAACTGAGTTACTTGATGGACGGCTTCTGGCGCAACTTCGAGATGTACGGCCTCCCTCCCGGCCGCTACTGGTTCGAGGTCGTTGACGAGGCCAGGTGGATGTCGCCGACGTGGATCGGCGGGAATGCTGACCCGGCCAGCGGGGTCGCGGTCGACCTCGTTGCTGGCGACCGGGTGGACCTCGGCAACACCGTGCTGCATGCCTACGGAGTGGTGCGGGGCAACGTGTTCGACGCTGTGTCCGGCGAGCCCCGCTACGCGGAGGCGGTGGTCGCCGAGCGCAGGGTGTCGTCGTCGGACGGGGCGGTGTCATGGGTGGAGGAGGGCAGCGACGGTGCCAGGGAAGACGGTTTCGTCCTGCACGGGCTGCCCGCAGGCACTTATCGGCTGAAGGCATCGAGCAACTACGGGCTGACCACCTGGTACACGGGTGAGGCGACTGGCAGCCTGGACGCCTCGGATGCTTACCTGTTCACGGTGGAGCTCGACCAAGTGCTCGAGGGTCTCTCGCTTGTGATCTATCCCGCGGCCAACATCAGCGGGAACATCCCTTCACCGTCCAGCCTCGCTGCCGGGGCGGTGCAGGTGGTCCTGTACGCACAGCAGAGCGACGGCACCTTCGCCGAAGCGGCGCGGACCACGACACGGGCAAGTGCGGAGTACTACGGGTTCCCTTCTCTGCCGGCTGGGCAGTACGTCCTGGGATTCACGGTGCTCGAGCGGGACGGTTCGGTCCGTGAAGGATCGGTCGGCTTCTACTCGGACGAAGGACCGGTGGCCACGCTGGAGCAGGCGCACGTGCTGACGCCCGAGGTGGGGGGCAGGACGTTGTTGATCAACCTGTCGGATCTGGTGGTCCCTACGCCTACGCCTACGCCTACGCCGACGCCTACGCCGACGCTGACGCCTACGCCGACGCTGACGCCTACGCCGACGCTGACGCCTACGCCGACGCTGACGCCTACGCCGACGCTGACGCCTACGCCGACGCTGACGCCGACGCCGACGCTGACGCCTACGCCGACGCTGACGCCTACGCCGACGCTGACGCCGACGCCGACGCTGACGCCGACGCCGACGCCTACGCCGACGCTGACGCCTACGCCGACGCTGACGCCGACGCCTACGCCGACGCTGACGCCGACGCTGACGCCGACGCCGACGCCGACGCCCGACCCGAAGCCCACGCCGAAGGTGATCAAGCTGCTCACGGCGGTGAAGGTCTCCGGCAAGGCGAAGGTCGGCAAGACCCTCAAGGTCGGCAAGGTGAAGGTGAAGTCCACTGACGCGAAGGCGAAGGTGACGATCACCTACCAGTGGCAGACGAAGAAGGGCAAGAAGTTCGTCAAGGTCAAGGGCGCCACGAAGTCCAAGCTGAAGTTGACGAAGAAGCTCAAGGGCAAGCAGGTGCGTCTGCGGATCACGGTGAAGGCCAAGGGCCACACCACGCTCGTGCACACCACTGTGTGGAGCAAGAAGGTCGCCTGAAGACAGGCGGCGAGGAATGTGCGGGAGATGTTGCTCGGCGCTCGGCGCTCGGCGCTCGGCGCTCGTCGGTCGTCGGTCGTCGGTCGACATCTTCCGCACATTCTGCGTAGGTCACGGGTGAAGTGACGCGTCCCCGATATCGGGTGTCCCTGCCGCGATCACGCCGTGCAGGCGAGGAGTCGCACTAGCGTTCGTCTCCGGCTCGGAGAGGAACGCAGATGACCACCACCCCGCTCGTGAGCGTCCCCGGACGCCGGAGCGCTCGCTCCCTGCTGGCGGCGCTGGTCTCGGTGGCTCTCCTGCTCACCTCGGCCGCACTGCTCCTGCCGTCAGCGGTGGCTGCGGAGACCCGGCTGGTGAGCGGAAGCGTCGTGCTGCCGGTCGGAGTGTCACCCGACGACGTCGAGGTGCGTGCCTCGAGCCGCAGCCTCGACCCCGAGACCGGGGTCCCGCGCTGGAGCTCGGACGCCGAGTCGGGGCTCGCCCTGCTCGGCGAGGCCTGGGTGTACCAACTCCGGGTTCCGGCAGGGGAGTACGTGATCGGTGCGGTCGACTTCGGATCGCGGGCCGCCCCCACCTGGTACCCCTCCGTGCCCAGCGAGGAGGAGGGCAGCACGGTCACGGTCGGCGCCTTCGACGTCGTCCTGGGGGCGCTGCGACTGCAAGCGTTCAGCAGCATCGGCGGCATCGTCCAAGTGCCTGCCGCCGCCGCCCACCGCAACGTCAGCGTCCACGCCTTCCGCCGTACCGCGGCCGGGACGTGGCAGGAGGAGGCCGAAGCGGCGGTTGACGAGGACGGCGCGTACCGCGTCCTCGACCTGCGTGCGGGCACCTACCGACTCCAGTTCAGCTACGCCGGCGTCGCCCAGAGCGGGGGCTGGTATGCCGGGCCGGGACGAGCACCGGTCGTGCAACGCGACAAGGGCGCCGACGTCGTCCTGGGGCCCGCCACCGACCTCGACACCGTCGACGTGGTCCTCGGCAAGGGGGCTGACGTGACCGGGCGGCTCCGCACCGTCGCGGGCGCAGCGGTCACCGCCAAGGACGTCCGGGTCTCGGCCTACGAGGCGTGGACCGACCCGTGGGGCGTGCGCCGATGGCGTCCCGTCGTCACCGTCGGGCCAGCCGGCAACGGCACCTACGCGATCCGCGGACTGCCCGCGGGCACCTACCGGATCGGCGTCGAGGACCGGCCGGGTCGCTACTTCGCGGTCTTCCACCCCGGTGCCAGCACCGTCGACTCCGCGCGCAGCCTCACCCTCGCCGACGGTTCGACGCTCCGCTCGGTCGACTTCACCCTCGACCGCGGCACCACCGTCAAGGGCAAGGTCACGGTGCCCACAGGGATCGCGACCACCAGCGTCCGGGCCGACCTGTTGCAGAAGGTCGGGACGACGTGGAAGGCCACCGCGAGCACCTGGGTGGGGGCCGACGGCAAGTACGCCCTCACCGGGGTCCCGGCCGGGAACTACCGCGTCGCCCTGGCCCACGACTCCGGTGCACTGACGCCGTGGTTCGTGGGGAAGGACGGCCCGGTGAGTGCGCTCGGGGCCGCCCGTACCGTCACGGTCGGTCGGAGCGCGAGCCTCACCTTCGACGCGGTCCTCACCCGACGCGGCACGCCGTTGCCGCAGGTCAAGGTGGTCTCCCGCCCCGGCCTCCGTGGCACCGCCCGGGTCGGCCGCACGCTCACCGTGAAGGGTGGTCGGTACAGCCCGTCGGGCACGACCGTGAAGTACCAGTGGTTCATGAAGAAGGGGTCGAAGGTCGTCGCGATCAAGGGCGCGACCAAGCGCAGCGTGAAGCTCCCCAAGGCGACCAAGGGCCGCACGGTGCGGCTGCGCGTCACCGTCTCGCGTCCCACGCACCGCCCAGTGAGGGTGACGACGCGGTGGAGCCGTGCCGTCCGCCGGTGAGAGCCGCCGGTGAGAGCAGCCGGTGAGAGCACCGCAGTGACCACGGACACCGTCTGTGGGGAGAGCGTCAGACATCGCGAGCGAGGCCCACTATCCTTCGCGACATGTGTCTCGCTTCCTCTGCCGATGCCCTGCACGCCGGTCGTCCTCGACTGTGCCGGGCGGGCTGAGCCATGGGCTGGGCACTGATCTGCCTCCTCGTCGCGCTCTACGTGGCCGTCGGCCCGTGGGGTCTGGTGGCGGCCGCAGCGCTGCTCCTGGTCCCGCAGATTCGTGAGCGGGTCCCGCGGCCGCGACTCACCCGCAAGGGCGTCGGGATCGGTGCGGCCGTCGTCGTCGCCGTGTCCGGAATCGTCGTGGTCCTGCCCGACGGTTTCCTGAGTGTCCCCACCGCCGGCGGCCTCGTGGTGCTGCCCGGCTACGAGGGCCGCCAGCAAGCAGCGAAGCCGCTGGAGACCGAAGAACCGGCCCAGCACCCCTGGGTCGCCGACTACGCACTCCACAACCCGGGCCCGCTCGGTGACGCCCCGGTGGCCCGCAGCGGTTGGTACGGGTTGGAGGGCTGCCGCAACCTCAAGGCCGACTCGCGCGGTCGGATCGTGGCGATCTGCAACGACCCCCGCAGCCCCGTCGTCCGCGTCATCGACGCCAAGACCCTGCGCAGCGCGGCCAGCAAGCGCCTGCCGGGCGTGCCTGACACCGACGACGAGGCCCGCGCCCACGCCTGCGACGGCACCCACGGCTACCTCGACAACGGGGACCGGCTGGTGATGGCGACCACCGACCAGCGGATCCTCGCGATCGGCACTGCCGACGCCAACGGCGACCCCGACCTCACCGTCGACGAGACCTGGAACCTCAACCGCATCCTGGAGAAGGACGACTGCCTGGTCACGGTGGCACCTGACTGGAGCGGCAAGATCTGGTTCGCCGCACTGTCGGGTCGCGTCGGCGTCCTCGACCCCGTTGCAGGTGGCGCCCAGATCGCCGACCTCGGGGCCCGCGTCACCCGACAGTTCGCCGTCGACGAGCAGGGCGTCTACGTCACGTCCGACGAGGCCGTGCACCGGCTCGACATCACCGCTGCCGGCGTCCAGGTGGGCTGGACCCACCGCTACGAACGCGGTGTCGAGGTGAAGTCGGGGCAGTTCACCCAGGGCAGCGGCAGCGGCCCCACGCTCGTCGACGGTGACCTTCTCGCCTTCACCGACAACGCCGAGCCGCGGATGCGGGTCGTCTTCCTCGACCGCTCCAACGGCTCCGAGGTGTGCAGCGCCGGCGTCTTCGACGGAGGCGAGTCCTCCACCGACACCCCGCTCGTCTCGACCGGTTCCGGTGTGGTCGTCGTCAACGACCACGGCGCCGAGTCCACGGCGTCCACGTTCTGGGGATTCGCCACCGCCGGGGGCCTCGCGCGCGTCGACCAGAAGGAAGGCACCTGCACCGTCACGTGGCGCAGCGACGTCTCTGCTCCCGACGTGCGTCCGGTCATCTCGTGGCGTACCGGGCAGCTCTACACCTACGCCAAGCGCCCCACCCTGTGGGGAGTCCCGGCCTGGTACCTCGTCGCGATCGACGCGGAGTCGGGGCGGACCAGCTTCACCGTCCGTGGCGGAACCGGTCGCGGACTCGAACCGCGCGAGAGCGTCATGACGCTCGACGACTCCGGGCAGGCGTTCGTCGGTGTGGTCGGAGGCCTCGTCCGGGTCAGGGACCGCGTCCGCGACTGAGGTTCGGTAAGCGGACACCGTCCATACCCACTCTGAGCAGGCTCATCAGGTCTCTGGCCGGTGGAGACCCCGGAGCCTAGGGTCAACCCTGTGAGGGTCTCGGGGGAGTCCTCGGCCGTGCGTCGGTGTGGGGTGATGCCTGCGTCGAGTGGCCGGAGGGCAGTGGTCGTTCTGGTCGCGTCGGCGCTGGCGTGGACTCCGCTGCTGTGGAATCCGCCGGCGTGGAGTTCGCTGGCGACGCCGTCGGCGAGTGCCACGCATGCCACGAGTGCAGCACCGGCCAGGACCCCTGTCGTCGCACGCGTCGTCGCCGATGTCCGGGGCGGTCAGGCAGGCGCCCTGTCCACCACGGTGGCCAAGGTCGACCTGCAGGTGCGGACCCGCGCCGGACGGTGGAAGCGGGCCACGGGATGGTCGCACCGCACCACGGGCCGACGCTTCCGCGAGGTCGACCTGCGCGGAGTGCGTCCCGGCGTCTACCGCGTCGTCGTGACTCATCCGCACTACCTGGTGGCCACCACCGCGCCGTTCCGGGTGCGGGGGAGCGCGCCGGTGAAGCTCGCTCCGATCCGTCTTGACCGGGGAGCCCGGGTGACCGGTACCTACGTCGCGGACGGCGGCTGGTCGATGGAGCATCCGCCGACGGCGCGCGCCTACCTCCGCACCCGCACGTCGTCGGGGAAGTGGACGTGGAAGCTGGTCCGGGAGGCCCGGACCGTCGCGCTCGAGGACGACGTCACCGACGCCTTCGACCTGCGCGGCCTGCCCGCGGGTACGTACGCGGTCTGCATCCACGTGCGCACCACCGGCTGTCTCGGCGGCTCCTCGCCACGCACCGCTCAACAGGTCAAGGTGGCCGCCCGCTCCACCGTCGCGGACCTCGTGATTCGTCGAACGACGCTCTGACGGTAGGCGGAGTGACGGTCAGGGAGTGACGGCCAGGTTCTCCAGGACGCGCTGAGCGAGCCGGGTGTCCCCGTCGACGTCGACGCGCACCGCGCCCACAGGACGACGCCCACCGGCCAGCAGCAGGAACTCCTCGCGACCACAGCTGAGGGTGAGGTCCGCGGCGGGCGGAACCACGTCGAGCTGACGGGCCCGACGGTCCTCGCCTACCTGCCAGGCCCGCGGCGCGTGCCCCTCGACGAACCAGCGCACCGTCGTTCCTTCGGCCGCCTGGGCCCGTTTGGCCAGCACGTACCCGACGGCGTCCAGGAGGTACTCGGCGGCGTGCACGGACCCGGCGCCGTCGAGGTTGCCGGGCAGGTCGAGTGCCCGACGAATGTCCTGTTCGTGCATCGCTACGTCGAGGGGACGGTTGCTCAACAGCGTCCGCAACGACCAGCCGACGAAGGCGAAGACGCCCGGCGCGGGGGCGTCGGGCTCGCTCGGCGGGGCCGCGAGCAGCGCGGCATGGCGGGCCTCGGTGCACTCCCGGATCTCGGCGACCAGGTCGCGCGGCTGCACCCCACGTCGTGCGACGACGCCCTGCTCGGTCATCCTGCCGAGGTCGTTGCGGACGTGCGCGGGGTCTCCGGTCTCGACGTCGTCGTGGTCGTGTCCGGCCTGCAACGCCTCCAGGTGCGCGACGTGCGCGACGACGGCGTGGACGTTCCAGCCGGGCAGGTCGGTGGGGTGCGCGAACTGCTCCGGGCTCAGGCCCTCCACGAGGGAGAGGAAGTCGTCGACGGCGGACTTCCAGGCCTCGACGAAACGGACGAGTTCAGGGTGACCGGTGCTCATGGCCGGAGCCTAGAGTCCAGGCACATCGGATGGGAGAGGTCCAGGGGCGGCAGTGGGGGAAGTGTCCGTCCGGAACACTTTCCTTCGGTTGGTGTCACGAAGACGAGCCGACGCAGACTTCTCCTGTGACACGACGCATCGCCAAGGTCCGCGCCCCCGAACTCAACGGACGAGGCTGGCTCAACACCGGTGGGGAGACGCTGCGGATCGCCGACTTCCGCGGTTCGTTCTTGTTGCTCGACTTCTGGACGTTCTGCTGCATCAACTGCCTGCACGTCCTCGACGAACTGCGTCCGGTGGAGCAGAAGTGGGCCGATGAGCTCGTCGTCGTGGGCGTTCACTCGCCCAAGTTCGTGCACGAGGCCGACCCGGTCGCGCTCGCCGCGGCCGTCGAGCGCTACGCCGTGCACCACCCCGTCCTCGACGACCCCGAGCTCGAGACCTGGCAGGCCTACACCGCCCGCGCCTGGCCGACGCTCGTCCTGGTGGACCCCGAGGGCTACGTCGTCGCGCAGTACGCCGGTGAGGGTCACGCCCATGCCGTCGACGCGCTGATCGGTGAACTCGTCGAGGAGCACCGCGCCAAGGGCACCCTCCAGCCCGGCGACTCCCCGTACGTCCCGCCGACCGTCGAGCCCTCCGACCTGCGCTTCCCCGCCTCCGCGATGCGCCTGGACGCGGACCGTCTGGTCGTCGCCGACGCCGGGCACAACGAGGTCGTCGTCCTGGGAGCTCCCGGCGCCGAGCGCGACGGCGAGGTGCTGCAGCGCATCGGCGGGTTCAACGAACCCAACGGTGTCGCCGTCGTCCCCGAACACCTGCGCGAGCAGCTCGGCTACGACCTCGTCGTCGCCGACACCGTCGGACACCGGATTGCCGCCGTGACGCTCGCCGACGGCAAGGTCCGTACCCTGGCCGGAGACGGACAGCAGTGGATGGCCGGCGACGGGGTCACTCGCCTCTCCTCACCGTGGGACGTCGTCTTCTGGCGTGACCTGGTGTGGATCGCAATGGCCGGAACTCACACCATCTGGACCTTCGACCCGTTCACCGGCGTCGTCGAGGCCACCTGCGGCACCACCAACGAGGGCCTGCTCGACGGCCCCGTGGCCGAGGCCTGGTTCGCGCAGCCGTCGCGGCTCGCCGTCGACACCGAGCGCGACCGCCTCTGGATCGCCGACTCCGAGACCTCCGCGATCCGCTACCTGCATGACGTCGACGGCGAACTGCACGTCTCCACCGAGGTCGGCACCGGCCTCTTCGACTTCGGTCTGCGTGACGGCGACGTCGCCCAAGCCCTGTTCCAGCACCCCCTCGGGGTCGCGGTCCTGGCTGATGGCTCGATCGCTGTGGCCGACACCTACAACGGTGCCGTGCGACGCATTCACGACGGTGTCGTCTCGACGCTGGCCACCGGCCTGATGGAGCCCTCCGGGCTGTTGGCCGACGACGCCGACCCGACGACGCTGCTCGTCGTGGAGTCCACCGGTCACCGGATCACCGCGCTGCCGTTGGGTGGTGTCGTGGAGGTCGACGGGTTCGCGCACCGCACCCAGCGTCCCGTCACCGAGGTCGCCGCGGGCGTCGAGCTCGTCATCGACTTCACCCCGCCGCCGGGCCAGAAGGTCGACGACCGGTTCGGTCCGCCGACCCAGCTGCTCGTCACCTCCACCCCCGACGCCCTGATCCGTGAGGGCGAGGGTCGCGGTACGGATCTGACGCGTCGGATCGTCCTCGACCCAACCGTGGGGGAGGGCGTCCTGCACGTCGCTGCCCGCGCCGGTTCCTGCGACATCGAGGCCGGCGAAGGCGCTGCCTGCCACATGCACCAGCAGGACTGGGGTGTCCCGGTCCGCGTCGTCGTCGGAGCCGACGCCGAGCTGCGTCTGCCGCTGGGAGGCACCGCCTGACGGCTGAGCGGGGGAACCGCTGCGTCGCACCCCACCGGTGTGGGTCGTGAAATCGGCGATTTCGCGACCCACACCGGTGGGGTCTGGCGCCGCAAACGCCGGACGCGGGGCCGGCATCGCTCGTACCGTCGTGGGGATCCCCACCCGTTCGGAAGGCATCCGATGCTCCGCCGCACCACCTCGACCCGCGTCCCCGTGCAGCGCCGTGGTCTCGTCGCCCGGTTGGTCACCACCCTCGCTCTGGCGTCGTCGCTGCTCGCCGTCCCGATGTCGCAGACCTCCGCCCAAGCCGCGCCCACCGTGCGGCACACGGGCAAGGTCGTGAAGATCGTCGATGGCGACACGATCGACGTCCGTCTCAGCAGCGGCAAGGTGAAGCGGATCCGGATCCTCGGTGTCGACACCCCGGAGGTCCACGGCCGTACCGAGTGCTACGGCAAGAAGGCATCCGCCGCGACCAAGCGATTGATCCCGGTCGGCACCAAGGTCCGGCTCACCTCGGACTCCACCCAGGATCGCACCGACCAGTACGGCCGGTGGCTGCGCCACGTCCACCGTTCCAAGGACAACACCGACGTGAGCAGGTGGTTGTTGAAGAAGGGGTACGCCCGAACCTTCATCTGGTGGGACAACCCGCTCAAGAAGGCCAAGACGTACCGAGCTGCTGAAGCCTCGGCGAAGAAGGCACGTCGCGGCTTGTGGCGCGCCTGCTGAGGCTCGGATTCACCCGACGAGGCCCGGAAACGGTTGTGTCACGGCCCTCGTCACGCATCGAGATGAGGCGTACGGTGCAAAGCATGTGACGCAGTCCACTGCGTCCCGTACGGGAGGTGACCCCATGGGCATTGTGTTCGGCATCATTCTCATCGTCGTCGGCCTCGTCCTCGCACTGGACGTCGTCAGCATCACCGCGCTCAACGACGCCACCGTCGACTCCCAGCTCCTGGGCTGGATCCTGTTCGGCGCCGGTGTCCTCGCGCTGGTGCTGACCGCATGGGTGGCAGGACGCCGCAAGGTGACCGTCGTGGAGCGCCCCGAGCGCTGACGTCCAGCAGCCCTGAACGACGCCGAAGGGCCGCACCCTGTGGGGGTGCGGCCCTTCGTCATGCGTGCCCGCGGACGGGCGAGGCATCAGTTCCGGATCAGAACGCAGCCTCGTCGAGCTCCATCAGCGACAGGTCGGTCGCCTTGGCGATGGCCAGCTCGGCGGTGATGCGGGGCAGGTTGGTGGCGGCGAAGAACTGCGCCGCGGCGACCTTGCCCTGGTAGAACGCGGTGTCCTTGCCGGCGTCGCCGTCGAGCTTGGACAGAGCAACCTCGGCCTGGCGCAGCAGCAGCCACGCGCAGACCACGTCACCGAGCGCCATCAGCACGCGCGAGGTGTTGAGGCCGACCTTGTAGATGTTCTTGATCTCCTCGGCCGACGACATGAGGTCGTTGATCATGTGGCCGACGAGGTCGTTGGCGTCCTGAAGGGCCTTGCCGAGCAGCGCGCGCTCGTTCTTGAGGCGGGCGTCGCCGGACTCGGCCGTCACGAACTTCTCGATCTCCTTCGCGACGTACCCGAGCGCACGGCCCTGGTCCTTGACGATCTTGCGGAAGAAGAAGTCCTGGCCCTGGATCGCGGTGGTGCCCTCGTAGAGGGTGTCGATCTTGGCGTCACGCACGTACTGCTCGATCGGGTACTCCTGCAGGAAGCCGGAGCCACCGAAGGTCTGCAGGGACTCGGTGCCCAGCAGGGTCCAAGAACGCTCGGAGCCGTAACCCTTGACGATCGGGAGCAGCAGGTCGTTGATCGCGACGGCCAGCTTGGCCTCGTCGGAGTCGCTGCGACCCTCGTGCTCGGCCAGGTAGACCTCGTCCTGCCAAGTGGCGGTGTAGATGACGAGGGCGCGCATGGCCTCGGCGAACGACTTCTGCGTCATCAGCGAACGACGCACGTCGGGGTGGTGGGTGATGGTGACGCGCGGTGCGGTCTTGTCGGCCGACTGGGTCAGGTCGGCGCCCTGGACGCGGGTCTTGGCGTACTCGAGCGCGTTCAGGTAGCCGGTCGACAGCGTCGCGATGGCCTTGGTGCCGACCATCATGCGGGCGTTCTCGATGACGTCGAACATCTGCGCGATGCCGTTGTGGATCTCGCCGACGAGCCAGCCCTTGGCGGGCTCGCCGCCGCCGACCTGCGGGTCGCCGAAGGTGACCTCACACGTGTTGGAGACCTTGATGCCCATCTTGTGCTCGACGTTGGTGACGTAGACGCCGTTGCGCTCACCGGTCAGCTCGCCGGTCTGGTGGTCGAAGTGGTGCTCGGGCATCCAGAAGAGCGAGAGGCCCTTGGTGCCGGGGCCGCCCGCACCCTCGACGCCCTCGGGGCGCGCGAGAACCAGGTGCATGACGTTCTCGACCATGTCGTTGGTGGCGGAGGTGATGAAGCGCTTCACGCCGGTGATGTTCCAGGAGCCGTCCTCGTTCGGGACGGCCTTCGCGCGGCCGGCGCCGACGTCGGAACCGGCGTCGGGCTCGGTGAGGACCATCGTGCAGCCCCACTGGCGCTCGACCATGATCTCGGCGACGCGCTGGTCGCGCTCGACGCCGTTGGAGTTGTTCCAGAGCACGCCCGCGAACGGGGCGCCGGCGGCGTACATCCACACCGGGGCGTTGGCGCCGAGCACCATCTCACCCAGGGCCCACACGACCGACGGGGGAGCGGGGGTGCCGCCCAGTTCCTCGCGGATCTGCAGGCGCCAGAACTCGGCGTCCATCCAGGCCTTGTAGCTCTTCTTGAAGGACTCGCCGAGGGGGGCCGAGTGCGTCTTCGGGTCGAAGACGGGCGGGTTGCGGTCGCTGTCCTCGAAGGAGGCGGCCAGGTCCTCGCGGGAGAGACGCTCGACCTCGGCCAGCACCTCACGAGCGGTGTCGCCGTCGACCTCGGCGAAGGGGCCCTTGCCCAGGACCTCGTCGCGTCCGAAGACCTCGAACAGGTTGAACTCGATGTCGCGCAGGTTGCTCTTGTAGTGGCTCACAGCCCCATCCGTTTCTTCCTCGGGACGCCGACCTCGGCGGCCGGTGCGGAACGTTTACTCGCGAGTAATACCCACGAGTAACTTAATTGTGCCCCCCTGAACGGAGGTACGCAAGGGTCCTTGGTGATCCGGTCTGGACTGGCGTGTCGGCGGACCCCCTGGTGCAGCCCTCTCGCTCCGTCGGGCAGGTCTGGTCCGGCGGTCCCGCATCCCGGAGAGCTCCTTGCGGCGGCTGCCGTGCACCGTAATGTTCATTAACCAAAGTGACTTTGTCCGGACGGGCGACCGTGGGTCGTCCCCGCTCGAGGGGTGTACGTGCGCCAACTGATCGTGCTCGGCTTCGTCGGTTTCCTGGCGCAGCTGATCGACGGCTCGCTCGGCATGGCCTACGGGGTGACGTCGTCGACCCTCCTGATCGCCGCGGGCGTCGCACCGGCCGCCAGCTCCGCCGCCGTCCACTTCTCCGAGATCGGCACCTCGATGGTGTCCGGCATCAGCCATGCCCGCCTCGGCAACGTCGACTGGCGCACCGTCGGGATCCTCGCGGGCCCGGGATTCGTCGGTGCCTTCGCCGGCGCGACGCTGCTGGTGAACCTCGACGGCGACGTCGCCAAGCCTGTCGTCGCCGTGATCCTGCTGCTCCTGGGCCTCTACGTGATGTGGCGTTTCCTCGTCCTGGGCGGCCGTCGTCCTGAGTTCAAGGGGCGCCCCTCGGCAGGGATGCTCGTCCCGATCGGCCTCGTCGGCGGCACCCTCGACGCCGTCGGTGGCGGCGGCTGGGGACCGGTCGGCACTACCTCGCTCCTCTCCTCGGGCCGCCTCGAACCCCGCAAGGTGATCGGCTCGGTCGACACCTCTGAGTTCGTCGTCGCAGTGGGAGGCTCGCTCGGTTTCCTGCTCGGCCTCGGGACCGCGGGCATCGACTGGGCGATCGCTGCGGCCCTGCTCGTCGGCGGTGTCTTCGCGGCCCCGCTGGCCGCCCTCGCGGTGCGGCATCTCCCGGCGCGGGTCCTCGGCGTCGGCGCCGGCGGACTGATCGTCGTCACCAACTCCAACACGCTGGCGAAGGTGGCTGGTCTGGACGGCTCGGGGCAACTGGGACTGCTCGCCGTCGTGGTCGTGGCGTGGATCTCGCTGCTCACCTGGGCCGTGCGTCAGGAACGTGCCTCCCGTACGACGAAGCCCGGCGACGACGCGGCCGCTGCTGCCTGACCTCTCGCGGCGTGCTGCGGGGCGGTGCGGGTCTCGGAGCGGCATCAGAAGTCGATCAAGTCGACCGACTGACTGCACTGTCTCGGCATTGGAGGGGGTTGTCTGTCAGACTTGACCCATGCGCGTCTCCGCCAAGTCCGACTACGCCCTGCGAGCCCTCATCGAGATGGCCGGTGGCAACGACGGCAAGCCCGTCTCCGCCGAGGAGCTCGGTCGTCGTCAGGAGATCCCGCACGGATTCCTGCAGGCGATCCTCGCTGACCTGCGCAAGTCCGGCGTCGTCGTCTCCCAGCGTGGCCAGTCCGGCGGATGGCGTCTCGCGCGTCCGGCTGAGGAGGTCTCGGTGGCCGATGTGATCCGCGCCGTCGACGGCCCGCTCGTCTCGGTCTACGGCCTGCGCCCCGAAGCGGTCGAGTACAACGACTCCGCCGCCGTCCTCCAGCACGTCTGGATCGCGGCCCGCAGCGCCCTGCGCGACGTCTTCGAGACCGTCTCCATCGCGGCGCTCGCCACCGGCGAACTGCCCGAGCAGGTCACCTCGCGCACCGCCGACGAGGACGCCTGGCAGCCGCACTGATCGGCAGCCCCCACACTCAGCACGAAGGCCCGTTCCCCTCAGGGGGAGCGGGCCTTCGTCGTCGGTGCGGGTGAACGCTCCGGACGTCATAGGAATCGGGGGCTGGGCCCCACGATTCCTATGACGTCCCGGGGAGGGGCCGGGAGGCGCGAGCAACGGAAGGCCAAGCGCGGGCCGACGGCGTCAGCAGCAGCACCAGGACGGCCAGGCCTGCCGCAGCTGTCACGAGCTGGCCGATCGCCACGGTGAGCAGCGAGAGCGCCGACAGCGTCACCAGCAACCACCAGGCTCCCGCGCTCCCTCGCAGCACGAGGAAGGCAGTGACGCAGGCGAGCCCGAGGAACACGAGCGGCACGCTGAGGCCCAGGATGATCGTCGTCGCGTGCGGCAGCGCTGCGGTCTCGTCGAACGCGTCCCAGAGCTGGGGTGAGGAGAGCAGGAAACCTCCCACGATCGCGGCCATGGCGGCGCAGAGCACTGCCGACACCCACGTCACCACGACGGCGGCCACGACCGTGCCGGGTGCAGGCCGGCGGCCGGCTGCGGGCGTCCAGCCGGCGGAGACCCAGGTGTCCTCAGGGAGGGAAGTCATGAGCCAATTCGAGCACGCGGGCCGCGCGCCCGCAGTGGTTCAGTGCTGACGAGGACGTGTGGTGAGCCACGTGACGAGCGGGCGCAGCGCCTCCCAGTCGGCCCTGACTCGCTCCACCAGGTCGGCGTCGAGGGCGTCGGACTCGAACCCGTAGGGACGCCCGACGTAGAGCTGCTTGTGGCGCAGCAGTGCGATCCGGGGATGCTGCTTGTCGTAGCCGCGCGGAGCGGTCTTGAGCTGCTCGCCCGAGACCTCCCAGCCGTCGGCGCGGTACCCGTCGAGCAGAGCCTGGAGTTCGGCGCCGTACTCCTCGTCGACCATCGCCTCACGCACCGCAGCGAGGCGAGCCGAGTTCGCGTCGTAGAAACCGCCGCCGACGCGGGTGCCGCGCGGGGAGATCTCGAAGTACCACCCCACGGCGCCCACCTCGGGCACGCCGACGAAGGCACCTTGGTGGGTCTTGTACGGAGACCGGTTCTTCGCGAACCGCACGTCGCGGTGCGGACGGAAGATCTTCGCCGCCCCGAACTGTGCCTCCAGCGCCTTCATCAGCGCCGTCATCGGTTCACGGACGGCCTCCTTGTAGACGTGCTTGTTGGCCTCCCAGAACTGCTTCGTCGGCTCGACCTCGAGGTCGTCGTAGAAGTCGAGGGCGGCGACGGGGAATCCGGTGAACTGCACGCTGCCAGCCTACGGGGCGGCCGAGGTCAGAGCTCGCCGCTGGTGAGCCGCTCCAGGACGGCCACGCCGGTCACGCCCGACGGGTCGGTCGGGACGTCGCGTCCCAGGGTGCGCTCGCGGGCGGCGAACATCGACGAGAGCCAGAGGGTGTGCACGGCGAACGCGCGCGCGTACGGGTCGATCGGGTGGGCGCCCGGGGGCTGGGGCGCGGCGGCGAAGGCCTGGGACATCCGGCTCAGCGCCTCGATCCAGCGGTGGGTGGCGTGGCCGGCGATGTCCAGCGGCCCCGAGCCCAGGTGGGTCACCAGGGGGTGCGGGATCGGGTCGTCCCCCTCGGCGCGGTCGGTCCAGCCGGCCGCCGTCATGGCGTCGATGGCGGCGCGCAGCGCGACGGTGACGGGCTCGTCGACGGGGCGTGCGACGACCTCGGTCACGAAGGCCTCGATCCACTCGTCGACGTAGGACAGCATGATCGATGCCTTCGAGCCGAAGTGCAGGTAGATCGTGCGCACGGCGACGTCCGCGGCAGCGGCGATCTCCTCGATCGAGGTCTCCTCGTAGCCCTTCGCGCTGAACAGGCTGTCGGCCGCGCGGCCGATGCGGCGCCGCGTCTCGGCCTTGCGTCGGCTCTGGCGGTCGCTGGGGGCAGGGGAGGAGGTCACGGCGCGAGTGTAGATCCCGGCTCATTTAGTGCAGTGATGGCATTACTAGTACTTTGGTAGTACATGCGGGCGTGGGCGCAACAGGTGCGTGCCGCTTCGGGACGCGCGTACGAACGACCATGGAGGTCATGGATGAAGCAGTTCCGAACCCCTGTGCTGGTGGCCGCGTGCGCGCTGGCCCTGGCGGCGTGCGGCGAGGGGACGGACGAGGCGACGACCGCCTCGTCGGCAGGTTCGCTGGGTGCGGCCAAGGCGGTCGTCGTCGACTACCTGGGCGCGACCTTCTCCGGGGACGCCCGCGCCTGCGACCTGGAGACCGAGTCCTTCTCGGCCGCGCAGAACGAGGAGCTCGGCACGAAGGACTGCACCGAGCGCGTCGAGGCGATCAAGGTCATGCTCACCGACGGTGAGCCCCTGTTCGACGTCGAGAAGGCCGTCGTCGAGGTGACCGAGGAGGGCGAAGGCGCCCTGGCGAAGGTCTCCCACGAGACCGAGGACCTGGGCGGCACGTACCGTCTCGTCCTGGTGGACGGCGACTGGAAGATCGACGGAGAGGTCGCCGGCGACGACGCGAGCGCCGGCGACGACGCGAGCGCCGGCGACGACGCGAGCGCCGGCGACGACGCAGGCAGCGCCGCCCCGGGCTCCGGCGAGCCGAAGAAGGTCTCCGAAGACGAGGCCAAGGCCCTGGAGAAGGCCTTCTGCGCCGTCGGCGTCGGCACCCCGCGTGCCGAGGTCGAGGCCATCCTGGGCGAGCCGACTGCTGAGGCCGTCGACGACGACGGTCAGGTCGAGGTCGACTGGCGCTACAACCAGGACTCCTACACCGTCTGGTTCGACGACGCGGACCAGGTGGCCTCCTCCTCCAGCAGCACCCCGCGTGAGGGCGACGTCTGCGAGGGCTGAGAACGACGCTGGCCGGAGTGCGGCCGAGCAATGACGAAGGGCGCCACCCGGTGGGTGGCGCCCTTCGTGCTGGAGCGGACGACGAGACTCGAACTCGCGACATCGACCTTGGGAAGGTCGCGCTCTACCAACTGAGCTACGTCCGCAACACCGCAGTTGCCTGCGGCTGAGGCGACCATACCTGATTCGTCAGGCGAGGCGGTCCAGGGTGGGGTGCTTCGGTGAGACGGTGTCGCCGGAAGACTTTCCGGTCAGCCGGCGACCGATCCACGGGCCCAAGAACTCACGGGTCCAGCGGGCGTTCTCCGTCAGCGACTCCTTGCGCGAGAGCACCGGCATCGGGTCGACGGGGAGACGCTCCAGGGCGTGATCGATGCCGAGAGCCTCGAGGACCTTCATCGCCATGTACTGGTGGCCGGCGGAGTTGAGGTGCATCCGGTCGGTGTCCATGTGCGGTGCCAGCTCGATGTCGCGCATGCGCCACTGGTCGACGAGGACGGTGCCGTGCTTGTCGGAGATCTCGCGGGCGAACTCGTTGAAGAGCGCCATCCGGCCGCGGGTGGCCTTGTAGATGCCGTACGAACCCGGGTCGAAGAGGGTGAACATAGCGACCGTCGCACCGGTCGCGGTGAGTCGACCGATCGCCTCGTCGTACTTCGCCGCGAGGGCGTCGAGGTCGACCTTGGGGCGCAACACGTCGTTGCCGCCGCCGTGGATGGTGATCAGGTCGGGCTGCATCGCGATCGCGGCGTCGACCTGCTCGTCGATGATCGCGGGCAGCTTGCGGCCCCGGATCGCGAGGTTGGAGTACCTGAACTCTTCGTCCATCTCGGCGAGTGCGAACGCGACCCGGTCGGCCCAGCCGCGCAGCCCGTTGGGGCGGGTCGGGTCGTTGTCGCCGACGCCCTCGGTGAAGGAGTCACCCAGTGCCACGTACCGCTTGAAACTCATGCCGCCCATCATCGCGCGTCGACACACGTGGACGGAACTCGACCGAGGGGACCGTGAGCAGGGTGGCGAGGCGTCGCTCCGGGTAGGGTTCGTCCGTGCTTCTCTCTGACCGCGACATCCTGGCCGAGATCGACGCGCAGCGCATCGCGCTGGAGCCGTGGGACCAGGAGATGCTGCAGCCTTCCAGCATCGACATCCGTCTCGACCGCTTCTTCCGCGTCTTCGAGAACCACCGCTACCCGCACATCGACCCGGCCGTGGACCAGTCCGACCTCACCCGTGAGGTCGCGACCGAGGGTGACGAGGCGTTCATCCTGCACCCGGGCGAGTTCGTGCTGGGCTCCACCTACGAGACCGTCAGCCTGCCCGACGACGTCGCCGCGCGCGTCGAGGGCAAGTCGTCGCTGGGCCGTCTGGGTCTGCTGACCCACGCCACTGCGGGCTTCGTCGACCCGGGCTTCTCCGGTCACGTCACCCTGGAACTCGCGAACGTCGCGACGCTGCCGATCAAGCTCTACCCGGGCATGAAGATCGGTCAGCTCTGCTTCTTCCGGCTCTCCTCGCCGGCCCAGCACCCGTACGGTTCGGAGAAGTACGGCTCGCGCTACCAGGGTCAGCGTGGCCCGACGCCGTCGCGTTCGTACACGAACTTCCACCGCACCGAGATCTGAACACCGAGATCTGAACACCGTGACCTGAGCCCCGCCTTCGGGCTGTTGCTGCGACAGGCCCTCGTCCCTTCCGGGACGGGGGCCTGTTCTGCGTCGTGGGAACTTTTTTCGACCCGGCTGTTCCCATCAGTCGCAGACTATGGTTAGGCTTACCTTAGTAAGTTGATCCTCACTTCGGACGAGAGAACTCCGCCATGACCTCCATGCCCGCCACCGGCCCCGCCGCGGGCCCGACGGGTGTCGCCGAGGCCGGCCGCGTCGCCACACCGACCGACCTGCAGGCGAGCGCGAGGCACGCAGTCACGTGCACGGCAGAGTTCCACGGACATCGTTCGGGCCACTCGCCCGAGCGACCCACGACCGGACGTTCCGGGGACCGCGAAGTCGTCCGCGGTCACCGGAACGAGAGGGTGCCTACCCACGCACGCGAGGCTCGGGGGCCTCGTAGGACGGTCTGAGGGGGCTGTCCGACCCGTAAACAGCAACAGCCCGTCGTCCCACTCCGCAGGGTGGTGGCGACGGGCTGTTGCCGTGCGGGGTGCCGTCCGGCCTCCACGGCCGGACGGCACCCGCGATCAGGTGGTGATCACCGCCGGACGGGAGTCATGCCGGACAGGCATCACGCCGGGCAGGAATCACTTGGAGGTGTGGTCGAACGTGTTCTCGTGGGCCACGACGCCGTCGCGTTCCAGGGACTCACCCTCGACGTCGACGTTCGGCAGGATCTTGTCCAGCCACTTCGGCAGCCACCAGGCCTTCTCGCCCAGCAGGTACATCAGGCCGGGGATGAAGGTCATGCGGATGACGAAGGCGTCCAGGGCGACAGCAGCAGCGAGCGCGAAGCCCATCGACTTGATGATCGCGTTGTCCTGGAAGATGAAGCCGCCGAAGACGGCGATCATGATCGCGGCGGCCGCAGCGACCACACGAGCCGAGTTGCGGAAGCCGTCGACGACCGCCTCGCGGGCCGAGGCGCCGTGGACGTGGGCCTCACGCATGCGGGTCACCAGGAAGACCTGGTAGTCCATCGCGAGACCGAAGACCAGACCGATCAGGAAGATCGGGATGAAGGCCACGATCGGCTGACCCTCGAGGAGGCCGAAGGCGCCCTCCTGGAAGATCGCCACGGTTGCACCCAGCGTCGCCAGGACCGAGAGCAGGAAGCCAAGGGTCGCGGTCAGCGGGACGAGGATCGAGCGGAAGACCAGCATCAGCAGGATGAAGGCCAGGCCCACGACGACGGCCAGGTAGACCGGCAGGGCGTCGGCGAGCTGCTCGGAGACGTCGACGGTGATCGCGGTCAGACCGGTGATGCCCATGTCAGCGCCGGTGGCGGCCATGATCTCGTCCTGGCCCGCACGGAGCTCGTGCAGCAGGTCCTCGGTGGCCGCGTCCTGCGGACCGGTGGTCGGGACGGCCGCGATCATCGCGCCCTGTTCGGCCGAACCGTCGGGGTTGATGCCGCCGGCCAGCATGGCCTGCTGGACACCGTCGTGCCCCGCGACCCACTCCTGGACCTGGGTGTACGCGCCGGCGCGCTCGGCCTCGGGGAGGTCGCGACCGTCGACGACGAAGAGGAACATCGCCTCCTGGCCCGGACCCCACGCCTCGGCGATCAGGTCGGACGCCTTGCGCTGCGTGGTCTCGGACGCAGCGGTGGAGTCGGTGGGGAAGGCGAGGTGCATGTTCTTGATCGGGATCGCCAGGGCGCCCAGCGCCACGACCACCAGCAGCACCCACGCCAGCGGCGCCTTGCCGACCAGGCGGGCCCAGCGGACGCCGTTGTTGACGATGTGCTGCTTGCCGTCGGCGCCGGTCTCGGTGCCGGGGACGTACTTGCGCACGCGGCCGGCAAAGGCCTTCGACTTGAGCATGCCGAGAATCGCGGGGAGCAGCGTCAGGGACGCGACGACCGCGACGACGACGGCGAACGCGGCCGCGACACCCATCGAGGTGAGGAACGGGATGCCGACGACGCCGAGCGCGCCGAGCGCGATCATGACCGTCAGGCCGGCGAAGACGACGGCCGAACCGGCGGTGCCGACCGCGAAGCCGACGGCGTTCTCGCGACTGTCGGTGTGGCGCAGCTCGTCACGGTAACGGGCGAGGATGAACAGCGAGTAGTCGATGCCGACCGCGAGGCCCAGCATCGTGGCGAGCATCGGGGTGGAGGAGCCGATCTCGGTGAACGCGGTGAGGGCGTAGATGCCCGCCATCGAGGCAGCGACGCCGATGATCGCGATCAGGATCGGCAGGCCGGCGGCAGCCAGCGAGCCGAAGGTGATGACCAGGACGACCAGCGCGATGCCGATGCCGATCAGCTCGGCGGTGGCTCCGGCCTCGACGACCTGCATGGCCTGACCGTTGACCTCCGCCACCAGGCCGGAGTCACGCGCCTCGTCGATGACGTCGAGGACGTCGTTCTGGGTGGCGGGGAGGATCTCGGCGACCGTCGGCTCGTCGAAGACGAACGAGATCTTGCCGGTGCGCTCGTCGGTCGACAGGATCGCGGCCTGGTCGAGCATGCCCTTGGCCTGCGCGGTGGCGTCGGCCTCGCTGGCACCTGCCTCGACAGCCTGGCCGATCGCGCCCTGGAGCTGGGTCACGGGGGAGAGGATCGCCTCGGCGTTCTCGCCGATCTGCGGGGCCTTCTGCAGGTCCGCGACGAGGGCGTCGACCAGGGCCGAGTACTTCTCGTCGGTCAGCTTGCCCTCGGCGTCGCTGTCGGGGACGGCGACGACGACGGTGCCGGTGGGCGCCTCGGCGGAGGCGGAGTCCGGGAAGAGTTCGGCCTGCAGGTCAGCGGCCTTCTCGGACGGAATGCCGGGGATCGAGAACGAGTCCACCATCGGCTTGCCGAGGCCGCCGGCGATGCCGCCGAGGGCGGCGATGACCACGACCCAGGCGGCGAGGAAGAGAGGCCACTTCCTGAAGGCCGTCCGGCCGAGTCGGTAGAGCAGGGTTGCCATCGATTTCTTTCTGGTCGGTGCACGCGCGGTGCGGGTTGAGTGAGGAGCCCCGGCTCCTGCACGACGGGACGATCAGCCGATCAGGCCGAGCGTCTCCTCGAGCAGGTCCAGGAAGATCGCGGGGAGTTCGGTCTCCTCGTCGGCGACGAAGGCGTCGAGTGCCTCCTTGACCAGGGAGAGGATGAACATCACCAGTAGTCGTGACTGCCGGGCGTCGAGCGGGTTGCCGCGCAGTGCGCACAGGTCGGCGAACCGCTGGGCAGCGTCGGCGAAGCGGACGTGGGTCGCCTCCATGAGGCGGGGCTCGCGCAGCAGTGCGGGCAGGCGGGCGGCGTCGCCGCGACTGGTCGGTTCGGCTGAGATGAGGCCGGCGATGACGACGCCGAGGTCACGCATCAGGTGGCCGTGGGGCGCGCCGGCGACGAACTCCTCGACGAGCCCGCGCGGCATCGCGGGCGGGTTGCCCAGGACGGCGTCGAGCTTGCTGGGGAAGTGGTTGAAGACGGTGCGTCGCGAGACTCCGGCCTGGCTGGCGAGGTCGTCCATCGTGAAGCCGTCGAGCCCGTGGCTCAGGGTCAGTTCCTGGGCGGTCCGGGTGATCGTGGCCTCGAGTTCGCGGGCGCGCGCTGACTGGCTGTCGGGCCAGGCGGCCAGCCAGTCGTCGAGCGTTCGGGCGGAGGCCCGGGGCAGCGTTGCACTCTCAGTCACGAAGTGCAGTGTTGCACTCCCGCCCAAGGAGTGCAGAAATGCTGGTTGCCCGTGGGTAGGGCCACGGGACGTCGGCGGAGCTCGGAGAGGTGGACGGTCGGCGGTCGGCGACAGGATCAGGCCACCTGGTGGAACGGGTCGTGCTCGGCGAGCAGTTTGTCGATCCGGGCCTGGTCGACCCGCGCGTGCACGCTCTGGGTCTCCTGGTTGTCCCGCACGACCTTCGCCAACGTGAACGTCGAGGAGACGAGGAAGAGGCCGGTCATGCCCAGGAAGGCCCGTCCCCGCGTGCGGAACCCGACGCAGATGCGACTCAGGACTGCTTGCGCAGACTGCGCCTCAGGACTGCTTGCGCAGTTCGTGCTTCATGACCTTGCCCGTCGACGTCCGCGGCAGGCCGTCGGCGAAGACGATGTCGCGCGGCACCTTGTAGCCCGCGATCCACTCCCGGGCGTGCGCGATGATCTCCTCGCGGCTGAGCTCCTTGCCCGGTTCGGTGATCACGAACGCCCGAGGACGCTCGCCCCACTTCTCGTCCGGAACGCCCACGACGGCGACGTCGGTGATCGACGGGTGACGCAGCAGCGCCTGCTCCACCTCGACGGTCGAGATGTTCTCGCCGCCGGAGATGACGATGTCCTTGGCGCGGTCGCGCACCTGCAGGTAGCCGTCGGGGTACATGATGCCGAGGTCGCCGGTGTGGAACCAGCCGCCGTGGAACGCCTCTGCGGTGGCGGCGTCGTTCTGGAAGTAGCCGAGCATGACGGTGTTGCCACGCACCACGATCTCGCCGATCGTGGCGCCGTCGGCGGGGACGTCGTTCATGTCGAGGTCGACGACGCGGGCCTGCTGTGCCTGCACCATCCCGACGCCCTGGCGCGAGAGCAGGTCAGCGCGGTCTCCGGCCGGCAGCGTGGGCCATCCGTCCTGGTGCTCGCAGACGGTGATCGGGCCGTACGTCTCGGTGAGGCCGTAGACGTGGACGACGTGGACGCCGATCTCCTCCAGCGCAGCGATCACGGTGGGGGCCGGGGGAGCGCCAGCGGTGGTGATCCGCAGGCCGCCCTCGATGACATGGGCCTGCTCGGCGCCGGCGATCGTCGTGCAGACCGCAGGGGCGCCGCACAGGTGCGTGGTGCCGAGGTCGTCGATCGCGTGCCAGATCGCCTCGGCGCGGACCTCGCGCAGACAGATCTGGGTGCCGCCCGCGGCGGTGACCGCCCACGGGTTCGTCCAGCCGTTGCAGTGGAACGTCGGGAGCGTCCACAGGTAGCGCGTCGCCGGGGTCAGTTCCTGGTGGACGACGTTGCCGAGGGCGGCCAGGTGGGCGCCGCGGTGGGAGTACATGACGCCCTTGGGAGTGCCTGTGGTGCCGGAGGTGTAGTTGAGCGAGATCACCGCGTCCTCGTCGGCGACCTCCCACGAGAACCCGCCCTCGGGGAGGACGGCGGCGCCCGTCCAGTCGGCGTACTGGTCGGTGACGGTGCAGCTGCCCGACGGCGCCAGGCCCGACTCGGGGTCGTTGGCCTCGACGACGCGGACCAGCGACGGGACGTCGTCGCGGATTCCTTCGATGCGCTCGATGAGCTCGGTGTCGACCACCAGCACCGTTGCGCGGCAGTGGTTCAGGATCGTGGAGATCTCGGGCTTGGTCAGGCGGGTGTTCAGCATGACCAGCACCGCGCCCGAGAGTGGGGCGGCGAAGTGCGCGAAGACGGCCTCGGGGACGTTCGGCACGAGGAACGCGACGTGTTCGCCGGGTGCGGCGTCGGCAGTCAGGGCTGCGGCCAGACGCTGCGACTCGGCGGCGAACTCGCCGTAGGTGTAGCTGCGGTCGCCGTGCAGGACAGCGACCTTGTCGGTGAAGACCTCCGCCGAGCGCTCGAGGAAACGCAGCGGGGTCAGTTCGGAACGGTTGGCACGGGCGGGACGGACGGGTGCGTCGACCGCCTCCGTGCGCAGGGAGGCTGAGGGGGTCACGGGGCTCTCCGGGTGTCCTTGCTCCGGTCGGGAGCGGGGCGTGAGGGAAGCGCCACCGTAAGTCCGGGGCACCCGTTCGGGTACCCCCGATCGGGGGTGAGTGTGGCTCGGGCCACACTGTCGTCACGGTGGGAAATGACCGCGACGCGCCGCCGGCACCGAAGTGCCGACGACGCGTCGTCGAATCAGGTCGCAGGGCTGGCTGCAGCAGTTGCTCCGGCCGGCGCCTGCGGTGGGTCAGGCCTGGCCGGCCTTGCGGGCCGGGATCAGCAGAGCGACGAGCGCACCTGCGAGGGCGGCACCGGCGCCGATGAGGAAGCAGTAGTGGAATGCGTCCTTCGACGGGATCGAGGTGCCACCGAGGTCCATGGTGACGCCCACGAGGACGGCAGCCATGACGGCGGAGGCGATGGTGGTGCCGACCGAGCGCATGAGGGAGTTGACGCCGACGCTGGAGCCGGCCTCCTCCATCGGCACGTTGTCGAGGATGAGGGTCGGGAAGGCGGCGTAACCGATGCCGACGCCGGCGGAGGCGATGATGACCGAGACCATCAGCTTCCATGCCTCGTCCATCATGAAGGCGCCGAAGAGGTAGCCGCAGGCCACGACGGTGGCGCCGATGGCGAGGGTCAGACGGGCGCCGATGGCGGTCATCATCTTGGCGCTCAGGGGGGCGAAGATCAGCATCATCATGCCGCCGGGGAACATCCAGAGACCGGCCTCGAGCATGGTCTGGCCCAGGCCGTAGCCGGTGCGCTCGTCCATCTGCATGAGCTGGGGGACGACGATCGAGGACGCCATCATGCCGAAGCCGATGAGGATCGCGGCAAGGTTGGTGAAGAGCACCGGGCGGTGGCTCATGGTGCGCAGGTCGACGAGCGGCTCGTCGTGGCGCATCTCGAAGACGCCGAAGATGCCGAGGACGACGACGCCGCCCACGATGGCGATCCAGGTGTCGGTGGAGCCCCAGCCCCAGCTGGAGCCCTTGGAGACGCCGACGAGGAACGAGACGAGACCGACGGCGAGCAGGACGACGCCGACGACGTCGATGCGGGCCGGGTGGGTGTCCTTGGTGCTCGGGATGACCAGTGCGGTCAGCACGAGCACGATCAGGGCCAGTGCGCTCGAGACGTAGAACAGTGCGTGCCAGTCGAACGAGTCGGCGATCCATGCGGAGAGCGGGAGGCCGACGGCGCCGCCGACGCCGAGCGTGGCGGAGACGGTCGCGACCGCGGTGCCCTGCTTCTCCTTGGGTGCGAGCGAGCGCACCGCGGAGATGGCGACGGGGATGTAGCCCATGGCGACACCCTGGAGGGCGCGGCCGACGAGGAATGCGATCAGGCCGGAGCCGAAGGCGCAGAGCAGGGAGGCGACGAAGAGGATCGCGGAGCTGCCGACGAGGACGCGCTTCTTGCCGTACATGTCGGCGAGGCGGCCGGTGACGGGCATCGAGACGGCGGCGGCGAGCAGTGTGGCGGTGATCGCCCAGGAGGCGTTGGAGGCCGAGGTGTCGAGCAGCTCGGGCAGCGTCGACTGGATCGGGATGACCAGCGACTGCATGAGTGCGCCGGCCAGGGAGCCGAAGCAGAGGGTGAGGATGATTGCGGTGGCGCGCTTGTCGCTGATGTTGAGCGCAGCGGCGCCGCCTGCGGAGCCGGCAGGGGCCGGTGCGGTGGGGGTAGCCATGTGTTCCTGATCTCGTGCGTATGTATGTAACCTACATAGTGCTTTATGTGTAGAGTACATACGTACGTGCGTCGGAAGCAAAGGAACAGCACGTGGCTCTGGTCACCACCTCCGCGACGATCCTCGCCTTCAAGGCTTCGCCCCTGTGGGCGCTCGTGGTCGGCACGGCTCGCCTCGAGCGTGGCCGCCACGTCGCCGAGGCCGCTTCCCGACTCAACATCGCCGACGTCCGCCTCCTCTGGTTGCTGTGCTCCGAAGGCGCGCGCACCATGAAGGAGATCTCCGACGCTCTCGGGCTCGAGCAGTCCACCGTCAACCGTCAGGTCAACGCAGCCCTCAAGCACGGGTTCGTCGAGCGGGTCGAGCCGGACGCGGACGCCGCTGCTGCCGGACGTGCTCGGCTCATCCGCGCCACCGAGGAGGGCGAGCAGGTCTTCGCCCGCGACCTGGAGGCCGGCATGGACGTCTTCGGCGTCGCGCTGGACGCGATTCCTGCGGACGAACGTGAGCGGTTCATGACGCACTACGCCGCCTTCGCCGAGGCGTACCGCGTCGAGGCGCTGCGCGCTTCGGCCCGCTTCCGCGGCTGAGTCCTGCAACTGAGCCGCAACTGTGCACTTCGGGTGCTGAAACCGGCTCCGGGAGCGCGCAAGAGCACAGTTCCGGCTCACTTTCGAGCGTGATCCACAGCCGGAGGTGGACGTCGGGCTGGCGCTGCCGGCTGCTGCGGCGGGGTGGGTACGGCGCGGGTACACCTCGGACGACCTGTTGTGACGGCCCGACGAGATGGCAGCCGACCTCGACCGGACGCTGGGACGACCTTCCGGCCTGCGGCGGGTGGCTGCGTGGCGTCGGCTGCTGGCGACCTCGGCGGTGACGCAGCGGGGGCCGTGAGCTGGGGGCCGCCTTGGGCTCTGAAGTGATGCGGCTCATGGACGACGAAGGCCGCCGCCCGGAGGGGCGACGGCCTTCGTGCGTGGTGCGCCCGGAGGCGCGGTGGATCAGAGGTCGAACAGCGACGCGACCGAGTTGATGTCGACGTCGGTGCGGGGCTGGTGGGCCTCGCCGCTGACCTTGACGTCGGCCGCGGGAGCGACCGGTGCCACGGGGGCGGGTGCTGCCGGAGCCTCGACGACCGGAGCCTCGACGACCGGGGCCTCGACGACCGGGGCCGGAGCAGCCTCGGCGACGGGGGCGGGTGCTGCCGGAGCCTCGACGACCGGAGCTGCGGAGGCCTCGCTGGCGGCGACGGGCTCGGCGACCTTGACGGTCTCCGGGGCCTCGATGTCGAACAGCGACGCGGCGGCGGTGATGTCGACGTCGGTGCGCGGGGTGCTCGCCAGATCGTTGGAACCGGGCAGAGCGATCGACGCAGCAGCGACCGGTGCGGCAGCCTCGGGAGTCGTCGCCACCGGAGCGGCCTCGACGACCGGGGCCGGGGCCTCCGCCACGGGGGCGGGGGTCTCGACGACCTGAGCCGGAGCAGCGGCAACCGGAGCAGCAACCGGAGCGGCAGCGGCGGGCGCGGCAGCGCTGGCGGCGACGGGCTCGGCGACCTGGACGGTCTCCGGGGCCTCGATGTCGAAGAGCGATGCGGCGGCGGTGATGTCGACGTCGGTGCGCGGGGTGCTGGCCAGGCCGTTGGATCCGGCGTTGCCCGAGGCGGCTGCGGCGGGGGCACCTGCGGCGGCCGGGGCAGCCGGAGCAGCCTCAGCCGGAGCGGCCGCAGCCTCAGCCACCGGAGCCGGAGCCTCGGCCACGGGGGCCGGGGTGGCGGCCGGAGCAGCAGCAACCGGAGCGGCGGTCGGGGCGGTCGGGACGGTGCCCGGGGCCACCTCGACGGCACCCTCGGGAGCCTCGATGTCGAAGAGCGAGGCGACGGCGGTGATGTCGACGTCGGTGCGCGGGACGCTGGCGGCACCGCTCACTGCGGCAGCCGGCGCAGCCGGAGCGGCGGGCTCGACCGGAGCAGGCGCGGCGGCAGCCGGCGCAGGCTCAGTCGGAGCGACGTCGAACAGCGAACCGGCACCCAGGTCGGCAGCCGGAGCGGCCGGGGCCGCGGGCTCGACCGGAGCAGCAGGAGCTGCGGGGGTGTCGAAGAGCGAACCGCCCTCGTCGAAGAGCGAACCACCAGCGGCCGGGGCAGCCGGCTCGGCCGGGGCCGGGGTGTCGAACAGCGACGAGGCGTCGTCCGGAGCCGGGGTGTCGAAGAGCGATCCAGCGGCAGCGGCAGGTGCGGCAGCAGCCGGGGTCTCGGCCGGAGCAGCGGGCGCTGCGGGAGCAGCAGCCTTGGCGGCGGGCTTGGCAGTGGCGTCCTCGGAGGTCTGTCCCGGAGCGAGCTTGGTGGCCTGCTCACCCTTGACCGACGCGAGCAGCATCTGTGCGACGTCGAGGACCTCGACGGCCTCGGCAGCCTTGCCGTTGGCCTGCTCGGAGGTCAGGCCGTCGGCCAGCATCACGCGGCAGAAGGGGCAACCCACGGCGATCTGGTCGGCGCCGGTGGCCACGGCCTCCTGGGTGCGGTTGACGTTGATGCGCGAACCGAGGGTCTCCTCCATCCACATGCGGGCACCACCGGCGCCACAGCAGAAGGACTTCTCGTTGCTGCGCTCCATCTCGACGTACTCGGCACCGGGAAGGATCTCGAGCAGCTCGCGGGGAGCCTTGTACTCCTGGTTGTGACGGCCCAGGTAGCACGGGTCGTGGTAGGTGATCGAGCGCTTGGCAGCACCGGCGCCGGTCGGGACCGGGGTCAGCTTGCCCTCGCGGACGAGACGGTTGAGGAGCTGGGTGTGGTGCACGACCTCGAGCTCGATGCCGAAGTCCTTGTACTCGTTCTTGAGCGTGTTGAAGCAGTGGGCACAGGTCGAGACGACCTTCTTGACCTTGAACTCCTTGAACGTCTCGACGTTCTGCGCGGCGAGCTGCTGGAAGAGCATCTCGTTGCCGGCGCGGCGGGCGGAGTCGCCGGTGCAGGTCTCGCCGTTGCCCAGGACACCGAAGCTGATGCCGGCGATGTCGAGGAGCTCTGCGACCGCACGAGTGGTCTTCTTGGCGCGGTCCTCGTAGGCACCGGCGCAGCCGACCCAGAACAGCCAGTCGACCTCGTCGAGGGACTCGATGGTCTCGCCCACGACCTTGACCTCGAAGTCGAGGTCCTTGGCCCAGTCCATGCGCGCGTTCGGCGACATGTTCCAGGGGTTGCCCTTGCCCTCCAGGCCCTTGAAGAGCTGGTTGAGCTCGGCGGGGAAGTTGGACTCCACCAGCATCTGGTAGCGACGCATGTCCATGATGTGGTCGACGTGCTCGATGTCGACGGGGCACTGCTGGACACAGGCGCCACAGGAGGTGCAGGACCAGAGGACGTCCTCGTCGATGACGAAGTCGCCGCCCTCGGGGTTGTAGAACCAGTCGATGACCTCGGTGGTCTCGCCGACGGCCGCCTCGGCGTCGGTCTTGCCGATGAGGGAGCGCTCGCCGGCGGTGCCGTCGGCCTTGGCGTAGGCGTGCTCGCGCAGGCCCATCATCAGGAGCTTGGGGGAGAGGGGCTTCTCGGTGTTCCAGGCGGGGCACTGCGACTGGCAGCGGCCACACTCGGTGCACGAGGTGAAGTCGAGGATGCCCTTCCAGGAGAAGTCCTCGATCTTGCCGACACCGAGGACGAGCTCCTCGTCGTCGTCATCGTCCATGTTCTCGAGCATCTCGAGGGTGAACGGCTCGCCCTTGACCATCATCGGGCGGATCGCGCCGAGGGCGGTCGAACCGTCGTCCTCGCGCTTGAACCAGATGTTGACCCAAGCGGTGAAGCGGTGCCAGGCGACACCCATCGTCAGGTTGTTGCTGATCATCAGCAGCCAGATCATCGCGGAGACGATCTTGAGCATGGCGATCGTGTAGATGATGTTCTCGAGCGTGCCGACGCTCTCGACGCCGGTGGGCCAGAGGTTGCCGAAGAACTGCGAGATCGGGAACTCCGAGCCGGTTGCGTCACCGGGGTGCTCGGCGTTGATCAGGTTGTACTCGGCGCCACGGATGAAGAGGATCGCCGACGACTCCAGCAGCACCATCGCCTCGACGAAGTAGGCCTGCCACATCGTCGAGCCGAAGAAGCGCGAGCCGCGGCCCTTGGCCGAGGGACGGTTCCGGATGCGGTAGACGATCAGTGGGATGATCGCGATCGTGCCCAGCAGGCCGAGGAACTCTGCCACCCACGTGTACAGCGGCCAGTGTCCGATGATCGGGAGCGCCGCGTGTGCGTCGAAGAGCTGCGGGAACGCTCCCATGACGGCGGTCGACAGCACGATGAACGCGGCGAACGCGAACCAGTGCAGGATGCCGACCCAGGTCCACTGGAGCATCCGGGTGTGGACCACCGTCTCCTTGAACATGGTCAGGGTGCGGCCCACCGGGTTTCCGGTGCGGCCGACGACGGAGGTGCCCTGGCGCAGGACGCCGAGCATCTTCCTGACGGCCACGACGGTGAAACCGATGGCGACCACCGAGATGGCCAATGAGACGACGATCGCAAAGATCTGCATGCTGAATGCTCCTCGTTCGGGCGTGACGCAAACCGAAGCCTAAGCGGAGGTGTTTCGAAGGTCACAGGGTGCCGCGTCCCGTGGATACTACTCGCGAGTAACGAACGATGGTGCAGACTGCTCCGGATTGTCTCGACGAATGGTCCGGGGGAGGGCTCATGAACGTCACCGCGGTGCGTGCGCGACTGGATCACGAGAGGCTGGGAGGCGCCACCCTTGAACGGGGGGACGACGGCAGCGCGTCCGGATGGGCACTCCGTGCAGGCCGGGCCGGTCTGGACCTCGGGGGGTGGGACCACGGCGAGTGGCGGACCTGGCACACGTTCGGCACCGCGGACGGCGTCGAGGGCCCTGACCTCGATGAACTCGTGGCCGCGTTGCGTGAGGTGGCCGTCCCGGCGGAGCCGGTGGCGTTCGCCCGCACCGCCACGGAGACCACCCGAGCTGCTGCCCTGGCGCGCGAACTGATGGACCGCTCGGCCGGATGGGCAGCCGGCGCCGAGGTGGATCGCGACCCTGCCCGCGGTGTCGACGTCCTGCCCGCCTCGGCGGTCAAGGTCGGCACTCCGTTCGACCACGTCGGTGACGCAAGCGGTCACGTCCTGCACCACTTCGGGACGTCGTGGGAGGAGCGCGCACTGCCCGACGAGCTCCGCGACCAGCCTGTGACGAGCTACCTGCTCGTGCACAACCTCGGCGTCACGTGCCGGGCCGAACGCGTCCCCGCGGCACACGGACATCCCGGTGGCGCGTGGCGCGTCGTGCTGGACGCCCCGATCGCCACCTACGTCGCGGCGGGTGGCCTGCGTCCGTTCGTCCCGAAGGCTGACTGACGCCCGGCTGAGACCCGCCATGGCTCAGGTGGCAGGGGTCAGCTGGCCAGTGAGTTGAAGATCCGGCGCGCGAGAGCGGCCGGGACGAAGCGCAGCGTCCGGTCGAGCAGCTTCGGGAGACCGTGGACCGCGTCCATCGGATTGCCCAGGGGTGCGCCGGGCACGCTGTCGATGGTGAGCATGTCGATCGTGGCCGCTGCCAGTGACTGGGTGATCGCGTCCACCTCGACGGCGTCGGTGAGCCCGCGCGCCGACAGGATCCGGTGCACGCTCACCGACACCGCGTCGCTCCAGTGGGTCAGGGACTCGCGCAGCATCTCGGCCATCGCCGGATCGGGTTCGTCAGGTAGGAGTAGGGGCCGGTGGTGACGAGCCGTGCGGGAGGATCCCAGTGCCACTGCCCAGATCCACCACGGGCCACCGGCCAGCGCGGGGACAGCGCCCCACAGCAGCGCCCAGCCCGGCGACGTCTCCAGCGGCATGCCGAGGAAGGTGCTGGGACTCTCGGCGAACGTCCACCACGGCTGCAGGTGCTCGACGGCGCGCACTGCGCACCAGGCCCAGAGGGTGGCGAGGAAGGTCCTCGGCGCCGGCGCCGGCGAAGTCGACGCGGCCGTCGGTGCGGTCGGTCACCTCGGTCTCGATCGAGCCGGTGGGCATGGCCAACGACCAGGTGTCGCCGACCGCGAGGCCGGAGCCCTGCGCCTCGGACGGCACCGGGTAGGGGTGGTCTGGAGGAGCCAGCCACGGTCCGCGTCCGCGAACTCGGGCCCACGGTCCAAGGCGCGTTCGAAGGTGGAGCAGTCGGCGGCGACGACGTCGCTGGCGCTCACGCTCTGGTGCGGGTTGACCCGCAACACCGTGGAGGTGCCCTCGAAGGCGAGGCTGCCCAACGCGACGATCCCGATCATGCCGAGTGCGTGGTGCCGAGGACCGGCGGTCTGCTGGATGATCCGGGTCAGTCCGTGGACGCTGTACGCGACGCCGTAGACGAGCGGGCTCGCGATCAGCAGGCAGAGCGCGCCCTCCTGGAGGAAGGCGGCGAAGAGCAGTAGGGCCACCGTGACGACCTGGAAGATCTGGGCGCCGCTGTCGCCGTCGGTGTTGATCAGGCCGATCATCAGCGCGATCAGGCAGGGGATGCCGACGTAGGGCAGCGCGCTGTCGAGGCGTCCCAGGGACGCGGTGCGACCAGGGCGCCCGCGGCGACGGGCAGCACGATGGCGAGCATCGCCAGGGTCCGCACGCGTCGTGACGTGGCGCGCTCTGCGGCGGGTGGGCGATCTGCGTCATCAGGTGTCGTGGTCCCCATGGGTGAAGCACTTGCTCAAACCATTCCTTGGCCTGCACTTTCTCGGTTTCCAGCCCAAGAAATCAGTAGCGAAGTGCGTCCTCGCCCCGCGGGGTCAGCTGACGGCTGATGCCAGCCGCCGCCACGTGCATCGCTGTCACCAGGCGGTCCCGGTCGCGGCGCAGGGTGGGGATGACGACGCCCAGCGCCGCCACCACCGGCGCGCCGGGCATGGTTCCGGCGCGGACCGGAACCGCCAGCGAGCAGGCACCCAACGTCATCTCCTCTGCCGTGCTCGCCCATCCGTCGGAGCGGATCCGTTCCATCTGCTCGGTCAGGCGTGCGGTCGAGGTGATCGTGTACGGCGTGTGTCGGGTCAGGCGGGCGAAGACCTGGGCCACGACGTCGGCCGGCGCGTGCGCCAGGAGCACCTTCCCGACGCCCGTCGAGTGCAGCGGGAGTGTCGAGCCCACGGTGGACACCACCGGCACCGAGGTGTGGCCGTAGATCCGCTCCAGGTAGAGCGCTCCTGCGCCCTCGCGCACCGCGAGGTGGATCGTCGCGCGGGTCGCCGCGTGCAGGTCGCTGAGGAACGGCGCGGCCGCTTCGCGCATCTGTGTCTCGGTGGAGGCGAGGGCGCCGAGCTGCCACAGGCGTCGCCCGACGGAGTAGCGACCGTCGCGGTGGCGCACCAGTGCCTCGCCCTCGACCAACTGGGCGAGCAGGCGATGGGTGGTCGCGACGGGCAGGTCGGCGATCAGCGCCAGTTCGCTCATCGTCAGGCGCGGGTGCAGGTCGGAGAAGGCGTAGAGCAGCGCCAGTACGCGCTGAGTGACGCTTGATCCGGGTGTGGCGAGGTTACCGGGCATTCACCCATCTTTCCACTGAGCGGAAATCTCGCTTCCGCTGGGTGACCCGGCCCACTTACGTTGTGTCCGTGGTCACCGCCCGCGACGATCTCGCAGGGAGCCCTCGGAACCACCCTCAGACGTGATTCGGTTTCACCGCCACCCCCCACGCGGTGGAACCGGATCACCCCCCCCTTGCCCCTCGTCGCCCCTTTCAGGGTTTCTCGGACGGTCCCCCACGGCCGTCCCTCGAAAGGACAGTTCGTCATGAGCTCCCACACCGCTGTCGCGCGCGCCGGCACCTCGTCCGGCCTCTGGCCCGTCATCCTCTGTTGGCTGGCCATGACCCTCGACGGGTTCGACATGGTCGTCCTCGGCGCGGTCATCCCGACCCTGGATTCCGAGAACGCGCTCGGCTTCACCACCGCTTCCCTGACCTCGGCCGCGACCATCGGTCTGATCGGCGTCATGATCGGTGCGGTCATGACCGGAGCCGTCGCGGACCGTTTCGGCCGCCGCCTGACGCTGGTCGCCTGCGTGATCCTGTTCTCGATCTTCACGTTCGCCACTGCCTTCGTGCCGAACAAGGAGATGTTCATCGCCTTCCGCTTCATCGCGGGTCTCGGCCTGGGCGCCTGCCTGCCCACCGCGCTCACCTACATGAGTGAGTACGCCAAGGCCGGATCGGCGTCCTCGGCCACCACCCGCACGATGACCGGCTACCACGTCGGCGCCGTCATCACCTCGCTCATGGCGCTCTGGCTGATCCCGCACTGGGGCTGGGAGTCGCTGTTCATGATCGGTGGCCTCGCCGGCTTCGCGCTCGTGCCGTTCCTCTGGTTCAAGCTGCCCGAGTCCGACTCGTTCCTCGCCGTCAAGGAGGGAACGGTCGCGAAGGTCAAGCTCTCCGAGGTCGTCAAGGGCCGCCTCCTGGCCGTCAGCATCGGCATCTGGGTCGCGTCGTTCATGGGTCTGCTGCTGGTCTACGGCCTCAACACCTGGCTGCCGAAGATCATGTCCGAGGCCGGCTACTCCGTCTCCGGTGGCGTCGCCCTGCTCCTGACCCTGAACGTCGGCGCCGTGATCGGTCTCTTCGTCTCCGGCAAGGTCGCTGACGAGCGCGGCAACAAGAAGGCCGTCCTGGTCTGGTTCGGTGTCGCGGCCGTGGCCCTGGCCCTGCTCTCGATCAAGATCGAGTCCCAGTTCGTCGTCTACGCCGCAGTGCTGCTGGCCGGTGTCTTCGTCTTCTCCGCCCAGGTGCTGGTCTACGCCTTCACCGCACACCTCTACCCGGCCCGCATCCGTGCCACGGCCCTCGGCATGTCTGCCGGCGTCGGCCGCGTGGGCGCCATCATGGGCCCGACCCTCGGCGGCGCGATGGTCGGCGCAGGTGTCGCCTACCCGTGGGGCTTCTACGCCTTCGCCGCTGCGGCTGCGATCGCCTTCGTCGCCCTCTTCTTCGTGCCGGCTCACCTGCCGCTCGACGAGAAGGCTCCGGCCGACGCCTGAGTCCCGTCACCATCGACGACCGGCCCGCTGACGACATGCAGCGGGGGCCGGGAACGACGCAGGGCCGCACCGGACGGGGTGCGGCCCTGCGTCGTTCCCGGGGTTCTTGTCCCCGGGGAGGCGTCAGAAGACCCGGCGGGTGCTTCCACCGATCGGGACCAGGTTGAGGACCAGGCCGACGACGAGCAGGATGCCGCCGATCGTGACGAGGATGCTCGGTCCGAAGACGAGTCCGACGATGAGAAGAATGAGACCGAGAGTGATCATGGTGAGACCTCCTGTGTGAGCCCCCGGCCAAGCGCGGCCGGGGCGTGTCGTCACTAGTACCGCCGAAAAGTCGGTTCAAACCGTCTCGTGAACGAATCGTTACCGAGGGGTCGACTGGTCTACCGCATATCGGGCAACTCCCGACGGGGCCTCACGCTCAGGCGGCACGCAGGGGCGTTGACCGTCCCGCAGCAGCGCTGTCAGCCTCGCTCCGGGAGGTAGTACTGATGAGTTCACGCATGTCCCAGGGAGGTCGCGCACGCCGGGCGACGGCGGCGACCGGGGGCCTGGCGATCCTGGTGACGCTGCTGGCCACCACGGTGGGGCTGGCCAGCCCCGCCTCGGCCCAGGCGGAGCCCGAGTTGAGCATCGGCCCCGGACAGGTGCGGCTGGGGGCGACGATGGACGTCGTTGGCAACGGCTTCCGTTCGGGCAGCCAGGTCACGCTCGAGATCTGTGGTGTTCCCGGTGCAGACGGACGTTTCACCTGCACGACGGTGCGTGAGGGCCTCACGGTCCCGGCCGGGGGCAGGTTCTCCGCACGGGTGCCGGTGACGGAGCCTGCCGGACCATGCCCGTGTGTCCTGAAGGTGTCGGTGCCCGAGCGCCGGCCGGTCACCACGTCGGTCGACATCAGTGGTGTCGCGGTGGCCTCGAAGGTCGAGTCCCCGCAGGTCGTCGTCGACGACGCCCACCTGGAGGGAGGCTCCGGACCTCTCACCTGGTTCACCGGGAGTGCCAGTCCCGACCTCGTCATGACGGTGCGCAACGCGGGCGCCGCCCCGGCCCAGCCGACCCTGTACCTCTGGGCGGGCGAGCCCGGCGCCGGCCCGGACGGTACCGCCGTCGACGACCCCGGCGTCTCGCTCCTGCAGCCTGCTGAGTCCGTCACCGTCCGGATCCCCTTCGAGTACGCCAAACGCCTGGGCGGCACCTACTCGGTGGAGGGGTACGTCGCGGTCGGTGACATCTACGAGCCCGTCCGCGTCGAGGCCCGGATCCTGCCCTGGGGGCTGTACCTGCTCGCCCTCGGTGCCGTCGCGGCGGTCGTGGCCGGCATGCGTCGGGTGCGGAACGGGCCCGCGCCGTCGGGGACCTCGCACCGGGCGGGAGCACGCCGCGCCCAGGGCCCTCGTCGTCTGCCCATCGCTGCGCCGGTGCGTCCTGCGGCCGCGCCCGTGGCCAGGAGCCGTCCTCGTCGGGGTGCCGCCGACGCAGGCCCGGTGGGTCCTCCGCGTCTGGCCGAGACCCCGATCGACCGCACTCACCTTCCCCACAACAGCGAACCGCTCGCGCCTGCGCTCGACGCACACATCGGGGTCATCGGGTCGTCGCGGTCCTCGGGTGCGGTCGGCGCCGTGGCGTCGACCGTCCTGGAACCGACCACCCAGCCGATCGCCGTGCAGACGGCTGACCCGGCGGTCGATCCGGAGACCGACCGGGTCACCAGCTACGTGGAGGCGACCGCACCCGAGATGCTGCGCGGCCGTCGCGCACGCAGCACCGTGGGCCTCGACCCGTTGACCGCACCGATCGACGAGATCACCGGACAGTTCCCGGTGGTGGCCCCGCCGCCGCTGGACCTGCCGGCACCGCCGATGAGCGTCTCCTTCACGGCCCCGATCACCCCGGAGCGGGGGACGCGCCGGGCAGCCGCTCAGCCCCAGCCAGTGGCACAGCCCCAGCCGGTGGCACAGCCCCGGCCGGCCGTCGAGGCTCCGGCGTGGGAGCCGGCGCCGGCCGTGATCGCGCCGGCCCAGGTCGGTGCCCCGAGCATGGCCGAGGCGCTGCGTGCGCGGGCGGCACAGCGGGACCAGAGCATCGTCACCGGTGCGATGGAGGCGATCCGTGAACACACCGCCGACGACCCGGCGCACCTGCCGGACCAGTACGGATTCGTCCCCGAGCAGCGTGACCGTCGGACCTCGAAGGGCGGCAAGCGCGCCGCTCGATGACCGTCTGGGTGGCTGGGTACTGCGACCACCACGACGTACGACGAAGGGCCCCGGAACCGTGAGGTTCCGGGGCCCTTCGTCTGTCAGGTCAGAGGAATCAGGCCAGAGGAATCAGGCCAGCGCCTCGACGGCCTCGGCGATCGCCAGGGTGCGCTTCGCGGAGTCGACGTGGAGGTTCTCCACCATCTTGTTCTTGTAGGTGACCACGCCACCGTCGGAGGCCTCGAAGGCGGCGATCAGGCCCTTGGCGTCCTCGATCGCCTCGGCGGACGGCGCGAACGCAGCGTTGGCGCCCTCGACCTGGCCGGGGTGGACGAGCGTCTTGCCGTCGAAGCCCATCTGGCGGCCCTGCTCGCACTCGGCGAGGAAGCCCTCGATGTTCTTGACGTCGTTGTAGACGCCGTCGATCACGGCGATGCCGGCGGCGCGGCCTGCGAGGAGTGCGGTGTGCAGCGACGGCAGGATCGGGGCGCGGCCGGGCACGTGCTCGGCGTAGAGCTCCTTGACGAGGTCGTTGGTGCCCAGGACGAAGGCACCCAGACGCGGGGAAGCGGTGGCGATCGCGAGGCAGTTGAACATCGCGATCGGGGTCTCGACCATCGCCCAGAGCTTGGTGTGCTCCGGGGCACCGGCGGCCTCCATCGCGGCGACCAGCTGGTGCACCTCCTCGGCGCTGTTCACCTTCGGCACGACGATCGCGGCCGGACCGGCCTGCGAAGCGGCGACGATGTCGTCGTCGTGCCACGCCGTTCCGATGCCGTTGACGCGGATCGTGACGGTGCGACGGCCGTACTCACCGGACTGCACGGCAGCGACGGCCTTCGCGCGGGCCTCGATCTTGGCGTCGGGGGCGACGGCGTCCTCGAGGTCGAGGATCAGACCGTCGCACGGGATGGTCTTGGCCTTCTCCAGCGCGCGCTCGTTCGAGGACGGCATGTAGAGGACGGAGCGGAGCGGGGTGAAGTCAGTCATGTCAGTGCTTTCGTTCGTCAGGGGGGATCAGTCGAGGACGATGGCGTCGTAACGGGCCTTGAGCTCGGGGTCGATCGCGGCGAGCTCCTCGGCGAGGTCGACCATGACCTTGCACTGCTTGACGGAGGCGTCGTCCTCCATCTTGCCGTCGAGCATCACCGCGCCGGTGCCGTCACCCATGGCGGCGATCACGCGGCGGGCGTGCTTGACGTCCTCGACGGAGGGGGAGAAGACCTGGTTGGCGATCTTGATCTGCACCGGGTGCAGCGACCAGGCGCCGACGCAGCCCATCAGGAACGCGTTGCGGAACTGGTCCTCGCACGCGACGGTGTCCTTGATGTCGCCGAACGGTCCGTAGTAGGCGTAGATGCCGTGCATCGCGCAGGCGTCGACCATCCGCGCCATCGTGTAGTGCCACAGGTCCTGCTGGAAGATCGCACGCTGACCGGTGAAGTCGTAGCCGCCCTCGGCGAGCGGGGCAGCGTCCTGGCGGACCAGGTAGCCGGGGTGGCCGCCACCGACGCGGGTGGTCTTCATCCGACGGTCGGCGGCGAGGTCGGCGGGACCGAGCGAGATGCCCTGCATGCGCGGGGACGCGCCACAGATCTCCTCGACGTTGGCGACACCGCGGGCGGTCTCCAGGATGGCGTGGATCAGGATCGGCTTCGTGATGCCGGCCTTGGCCTCGAGCTGGGCCAGGAGACGGTCGACGTAGTGGATGTCCTCGGCGCCCTGGACCTTCGGGACCATGATGACGTCGAGCTTGTGGCCGATGGCGGGGACGAGGGTGGTGAGGTCGTCGAGCACCCAGGGGCTGTCGAGGGAGTTGATGCGCGTCCAGAACTGCGTCGGGCCGAAGTCGGTCTCCTGACCGATCTTCACGAGACCCTCGCGGGAGATCTCCTTGTTCTCGGCCTTGACCGCGTCCTCCAGGTTGCCCAGGAGGACATCGACGGTGCCGACCATCTCGGGGACCTTGGCAGCCATCTTGGGGTTGCCCGGGTCGAAGAAGTGAATGGCGCGGCTGGGCCGTGCCGGGATCTCGCGGACCGGGGCCGGAGCACCGACGGCGAGGGGGGCGAAGAAGTCCTTGGCAGTGCGCATGGGCCGGAACATAACAGCGCGGCCTCGCCGGCGTGTATGACGGATGCCACCGTGGACATCTGGCGAAATCGGTGACCGCGGTCACCGATCCGTGGCAGTCGGGTTAACGACCGCTACCCGATCGCCGCGCCGGACGCCGGGCCGGACGCCGCGGCCGCGGTAGCGTCGTCGACGTGGAGGACGCATACGGGGTGAGCGAGTGGCTGGACGATCGCGGGCCGCTGCTCCCGCTCTTCGCACTGGCCGACGACTCGCCCGAGCAGGTCTCCGGCTATCTCGGCTCCGGGCGCGTCTGGGTGGCCCGCGCCCCGGACGGTGCGGTGGTGGGGCACGTCCAGGCGATCCCTCGCGACGACCGGGTCTGGGAGGTCTCCAGCACGGCTGTCCTGGAGACGGCACGGCGTCGCGGCGTGGGCAGTGCGCTGGCCAGGACCGCCGTCGAGGCAGCCCGCGCGCAGGGGATCGGTCGGTTGGTGGTCGCCACGGCCACCTGCGACGTCGCCAACCTCGCCTTCCACCAGCGTTGCGGCTACCGGATGACCCACGTGGTGCGCGACGTCTTCACCCCGGCCAACGGGTACCCGGAGTCCGTGGTGGACGGCATCGAACTGCGGGACCAGATCTGGTTCGACCAGATGCTCTGAGCTCAGGGAACGGGGACGGCTCCCACCGGTCCGGTCTCGTCCACGCCCTCGAAGACGTCCTTGGGGGCCAGGAGCAGGAGACACGCAGCCGCCAGTGCGGCCACGGCGCAGACGCTCCACACCGTCAGGTAGCCGCTGAGCGGCGCGTGCCCGGCCTCGGGGTCGCCGAGCGATCCGGTCGAGGCCAACGCGATCGCGAAGATCGACGACGCGATCGCTCCGCCCACCGCCTTGGTCGCGTTGGTCATGCCGGTCGCGAACCCGGTGCGGTCCGCAGGCGCGGCGGCGGCAGCGGCCGCGGGCAGCGCGGCAATGAGCATCCCGGACCCGACACCGGCCACACCCATGTTGACCAGGCCCTGCACCGTCGAGTCGTGCAACGGGATCCACAACGCGTACCCGAGCGCCACCAGGGCAGCCGCGAGCACGAGCGCGTTGCGGGCACCGAGGAGACGCGACCACAACGGCAGCGTGAACGCACCGACCGCCATCGTCAGGACGTAGACGCCCACCAGGATCGAGACGAACGATGCCCCGGCACCCAGCCCGTAGCCGGTGACGTCGGGGTCGGCCTGCGCGAACGTCGAGAGCGGGATCTGCGCACCCAGCACCGAGAACCCGAAGAGGAACGCCGTGATCTGGATCGGCCACTGGGCCGACGTGGCCAGCAGTCGGACGTCGACGAGTGGGTCGGCGGTGCGCGCCGAGTGCCGCACCAACCCGACCATCACGACGAGGCCGAGGACCACCAGCAGCCATGGTCGTACCGCGCCCGGGCCGTCGAGACGGACCAGCATCAGACCGGCGAGCAGCAGCACCAGCCCGGTGGTGACCAGTGCGAGACCGGGGGCGTCGAGACGACGTCCGGTGGTCGTCGGGGGGAGGTCGGGCAGGAGTCGCAGCATCAGCACCAGACACAGGGTGGTGACGGCCGCGGGGATCGCCAGCATCACGTTCATGTCGAGACGGTCCACCAGTGCGCCGCTGGAGAGTGCGGCCACGATCACCGACGTCTCCAGGACACCCACCAGGATCGCGGCGGCCTTGCGGGTCAGACGTCCCTGCTCGCCGGTGTCGGCGGTGATCCGGTAGACGATCGCGACCTCGATCGGCAGCCACACGATGTAGGCACCCTGCAACGCCCATGCGCCCAAGAACGTCCAGAATCCCGGAGCGACGGCGGTGGCCCACGAAGCGAGCGCGGTGATCGCGGTCGCCAGCACCATGACGCGCTTGTGGCCCCACAGGTCGGCAAGGCGTGACAGCAGCGGGATGCAGAGCGCGGAGACCGTCAGCTGGGCAGCCTCGAACCAGTTGAGGTCACCCTCGGAGATCCGCAGGTGCTCGGCGAGTGCGGGGAAGATCGGTGTGTAGAAGCCCTGCAGGACGCCGGAGGCGACCTCGACGCCTGCGAGCAGGGCGACGACGGCGGCGAACGTGGGGACGACGCGTCCGGCGGAGGTGGGTGCGACTGCCATGGCTGGCACGTTACGCAGCGGAGAGGTTCTCGGAGCGGCATCTGGGGCGATTGGTGCACCGTCGCGATGGTCCGTCGCAGCCGAGCCCCGCGGGTAACGTGGGCGGTCCCCTCATGATCCTGTCCACCCGAAAGGCCACCCCGCATGGTCACCGCCGCGGCTCACGGCACCAGCCGAGCCAGACAGACGCTCCGCGTCCTCCAGCACCGCATCGTCTCGGGGGAGTGGCCGCTGAACTCCCGGATCCCCACCGAGAAGGAACTCGTCGAAGAGCTCGGCGTGGGCCGCAGCACCATCCGTGAGGCGGTTCGCACTCTCGCCAACATGGGCATGCTCGAACCCGCCCCCAGTCGCGGCACCTTCGTCCGTTCCCTCACCCCGGTCTCCGAGGTCCTGGGCGAGTTCATGGCGGGGCGTGGTGTCGTCGATCTGATCGAGACCCGCGTCGCCCTCGAGGTCGAGGCGGCCCGGCTCGCCGCCGGCCGGATCTCGGCCAAGGAGCTCTCAGCGCTCCGGACCTCCCATGACGACGACGTCGCCAGCACCGCCGGCGCCGAAGCGGGCGCCGACCTGGGAGCCGGGTCGACCACTGGAGTGGAGCGCGGATCGACGCCGGGCCAGTTCCACGCCCTCGTCGTCCGCGCCTCCGGCAGCGCCCTGATCGCCGACATGCACGCCGGCGTCATGCGGGGGCTGCGTCGCGCGGTCAGCCGTGGCGAGGCCCGTCCCGGGATCGACGCGGCCTCCCGTCACGCCGACCACGCAGCACTGTTGGCTGCGCTGGCCGCCGGTGACGAGGACCGGGCCGCCGCAGTGGCGCGTGACCACGTCCTGCGTGACCTCGTCCCGACCGCCGGGGACGCCACGGACCACGACGCCTGACCCGACGTCGGGCCGGTCAGTCCAGGTTGCGCAGCAACTGGCCGTACCAGCGCACGCCCTCGTCGAACGCCTCGAGGCCGATCCGCTCGTCGTAGGAGTGGATCGACTCCCGCTGGGCCTTGCTCATCCGGAACGGGGCGAACCGGTACACCCGCTCGCAGACAGCTGCGAAGTGACGCGAGTCGGTGGCGCCCATCAGGACGTACGGCGAGGGCACCGCGTCGGGGAAGACCTCGGCGACGGTGCGCTCCAGGAGCGCGAACGCCGGCTCGTCCTCGAACGCCGAGACCGGCGTCGGCTCGGCGCTCTCCAGCAGGTCGAGGTGGACGTGCTCGTCGTCGATCGCGTCCCGCAGGTGTGCGGTCGCCGAGGCCACCGAGTCGCCCGGCATGATCCTGACGTTGACGCCGGCCTTCGCGGTCGAGGCGATCACGTTGATCGCCGGGGATCCGCTCAGCTGGGTCACCGCTGCCGTCGTGCGGACCATCGCGGCCGGTTCCGCGCCAGCCAGCACCAGTGCCCGGGCCAGCAACGGCGCCAGCTTCGACGAGTTCGCCATCAGCGGGCGCAACGCGGCGGGGGCGTGCGGAGCCATCCGGCGGAACAGCTCCAGGGTGGGCGCGGGCATCCGGGCCGGGAACGGCTTCTTCTCCAACCGCATCACCGCGCGCGCCAGACGCCACGTCGGGCCCTTCGCGGCGGGCTGCGAGGCGTGGCCGCCCCGGCCGTCGACGCGGAGCTCGAACGACGTGGCACCCTTCTCCGCCACCCCGATCACCGCGATCGGAGCTGCGACACCGGGGAAGGAGTCGTGGGCGACCGCGCCACCCTCGTCGAGCACCATCCAGGGGCGCACGCCGAGCGAGGTCAGGTGCTCGACGGCAGCGACGGCGCCCGTTCCGAAGACCTCCTCGTCCGCACCGAACGAGAGCCACACGTCCTGGGCCGGGACGAACCCCTCACCCAGGAGCTCCTCGACGGCCGCACAGATCCCGGCGACACAGTTCTTGTCGTCCAGAGTGCCGCGGCCCCACAGAAAACCGTCGGCGATCACCCCGTCGAACGCAGCGTGGGTCCAGGTGGCGTCGGCGTCGACGGGAACGACGTCCATGTGCGCCATCAGCACCACCGGTCGCTCCGACGACGCGCCGCGCCAGCGGTAGAGCAGCGAGTGTCCCGCCAGCGCGGTCCGCTCCAGCTGGGTGTGGAGCAGCGGGTACTCCTCGGCCAACGCCGTGTGCAGGGCGGCGAAGGCGGCGTCGTCGACCAGCGCAGGATCCCGGTCGGAGACGGTCGGGATCCGGACCAGACGCTGCAGCTTCAGCAGGGCGGGGGAGGGGTCGGCAGGGTTCACGAGGTCGAGGCTAGTCACCGGTGTGACGCCACGCTCCTGATCCGGGGGATGCGTGCGTGAGCGGTGTGACACTTCGTGACCGTTCCGTGCGGGCCCCGCCTGATCAAAGTCACCCGTTCACATCTACAATTGAGCAGCCGACCCCCCTGTCCCTGCAACGAGAGGTCTGCCCTTGCTGGTTGTCATCGCTGTCCTGTTCCTTCTGGCGGCGGTGTGTCCAGCCATCTTCGTCACGGTGGGTCGACGTGCGTTCGTCCCCGTCGCGGCCGTGCCCGCCGCCGCTGCGGTCTGGGTCGCCACCCAGGCTCCCGCCGCGTTCGACGGAACCACCCGCACCGAGGTGCACTCCTGGGTGCCCTCCCTCGGCCTCGACCTCGCGTTCGCGATGGGGCCCCTGCAATGGGTGCTCTCCCTCGTCGTCCTCGGCGTCGGTGCCGTCGTCCTGGCCTACTGCGCCTGGTACTTCCACGACGACTCGGTCGGGGTGCCACGCTTCGCCGGCGTCCTGGTCGCGTTCGTCGCCGCGATGCTCGGCCTGGTCCTGGCCGACGACCTGCTGCTCCTCTACGTCTTCTGGGAGCTCACGACCGTCTTCTCGTTCCTGCTGGTCGGCCACGACGCCACCCGTATCGCCGCCCGCCGTGCCGCGGTGCAGGCGCTCATCGTCACCACCCTGGGTGGTCTCGCGATGCTCGTCGGTGCGCTGATCCTGGGCCAGACCGCCGGGACCTACCGGATCACCGAGATCCTCGCCGACCCGCCCGGCGGCACCGTCGTGGGCATCGGCGTGCTGCTGCTGCTGGCCGGCGCGATCAGCAAGTCGGCGATCTTCCCGTTCCACTTCTGGCTGCCCGCCGCGATGGCGGCACCCACCCCGGTCAGCGCCTACCTGCACGCCGCCTCGATGGTGAAGGCCGGCGTCTACCTGGTCGCGCTGCTCGCCCCCGCCTACGCCCTCGACACCCCGGGCTGGCGTCCGGTCGTGGTGGGTCTGGGCATCTTCACGATGCTGCTCGGCGGCCTCCGGGCCCTCAAGCAGAGCGACCTCAAGCTGCTGCTCGCCTTCGGCACCGTCTCCCAGCTGGGATTCATGGTCGCCGTGCTCGGCATCGGTACCCGCGCCGCCACCTTGGCCGGCCTCGCGGTGCTGCTCTCGCACGCCTTCTTCAAGGCGACGCTCTTCCTCACCGTCGGCCTCGTCGACCGCACCACCGGTACCCGTGACCTGCGCAAGCTCTCGGGCCTGGGACGACGGATGCCGTGGGTCGCGGTGGCAGCGACTCTGGCCGCCGCCTCGATGGCCGGAGTCCCGCCGCTGCTGGGTTACGTCGCGAAGGAGTCGGTGCTGCTCGCGCTCGTCGACGTCGCCGAGTACGGCGAGGGCACCGGCATGGACGGCGCCTGGGGCTGGACCGTCCTGGTCGGCGTCGTCCTGGGCTCGATCCTGACCGCCGCGTACGCGCTGCGCTTCGTCTGGGGTGCGTTCGCCACCAAGCGCGACGCCGACGGCACGGCGCTGCCGGTCACCCCCACCACCGACGTCGCCGTCGGCTTCGCCGCGGGCCCGGTCCTGCTCGGCTTCCTCGGCCTCGCGCTGGCGTTCGCCGGCAAGCCGCTCACCGAGGTGCTCGCCCACCAGGCCGACCTTTTCCCCGAGGGCCACCACCACGCCGAGCTGACGCTGTGGCACGGCTTCGGCCTGCCGCTGCTGCTCACCTGCGTCGCGTTGGTCGTCGGAGTCCTGCTCTTCCTGGGCCGCCGCACCGTCGAGCAGGTCCAGGGTGCGCTCAGCCTCGACGTCTCCACCGAGAACGGCTACCGGCGGATCATGCGCGGCCTCGACCGCGGTGCCGTCGAACTGACCGCCGTCGTCCAGCGCGGTTCGGCTGCCGCCTACCTCGGCATCACCCTCGTCGTCGTGATCGTGCTGCCCGGCTCGGTGCTGCTCAGCACCTGGGACACCATCCGCGTCACCGCGTGGGACACCCCGGTCCAGGCCGTCGTCGGCGTCGTGGTGATGATCGCCGCAGTGATGGCGACCCGTTCGCGTCGCCGTCTGCGTGCGGTCCTCCTGGCCGGTGCCACCGGCTACGGCACCGCGCTGCTCTTCGTCCTGCACGGCGCCCCCGACCTCGCGCTCACCCAGGTGCTGGTCGAGACTCTCAGCGTCGTCGTCTTCGTGCTCGCGCTGCGACGGATGCCGGAGTACTTCACCGACCGACCCCTCAGCGGCCGCCGCTACTGGCGGATGGCGCTCGGCGTGGCCGTGGCCGTCGTCGTGGCCGGGTTCCTGCTCGTGGGTGGTTCGGCCCGGATCGACACCCCGATCTCGTCGGTGCTCCCGCAGCTCGCGGTCGACTACGGCGGTGGCGCCAACATCGTCAACGTCGTCCTGGTCGACACCCGCGCCTGGGACACCCTCGGCGAGATCGCGGTGCTGGTCGCCGCCGGCACCGGTGTGGCCAGCCTGATCTTCCTCGACGTGCGCGGCACCGAGATCCGTCGTGTGCACGAGATCCCGCTGCCCGAGGGCGTCGCCAAGCAGCCCACCTCGCTCGGTCGCCGCGTCTGGCTGCCCGCGCCGCGCACGATGGCCGCCGACAAGCGCGCGATCATCTTCGAGGTCGTCACGCGACTGATCTTCCACACCATCGTGGTCTTCAGCGTCTACCTGCTGTTCGTGGGCCACAACGCCCCCGGTGGCGGCTTCGCCGGCGGTCTCACCGCCGGTCTCGCCCTGGTGATCCGCTACCTCGCCGGTGGCCGGTACGAGCTCGACGAGGCCGTCCCGATCGACGCCGGACGTCTGATCGGCACCGGACTCGCGATCGCGGCCCTGGCCGCGGTGCTCCCGGTGCTCTTCGGTGGCACGATCCTGCAGTCCGCCGTCCTGCACGTCACCCTGCCGGTGGTGGGCGAGGTCCACCTCGTCTCCTCGGCCCTCTTCGACATCGGCGTCTACCTCGTCGTTCTCGGTCTGGTCCTCGACCTGTTGCGCGGTCTGGGCTCCCAGATCGACCGGCAGATCCACCGCCAGCAGAAGCAGGAAGCAGCCGACGCGGCTGCCGCCGAGCAGTCCGCCCAGCAGGCAGGAGTCGCCCGATGAGCGTCTCGACCACTCTTCTCACCACTCTGCCCACGCTCCTGTCCGCCGCTGGCGGCTCCGGCGGCGGCACCGTCGCCGAGGGACCGCAGGACGTCAACCTCACCCTCGTCCTCATCGCCGCCGGCCTGATCGGCTGCGGCGTCTACCTGCTGCTCGAACGCAGCCTGTCGCGCGTCCTCGTCGGACTCGTGATGATGGGCAACGGCGTCTCGATCGGCTTCCTGGTGGCCTCCGGGCCGGCGGGGGAGGCCCCGATCGTCACCGACGCCGAGGGCGTCACCTACTCCGACCCGCTGCCGCAGGCGATGGTGCTGACCGCGATCGTCATCATGCTCGCGACCGTCTCGTTCGTGCTCGCGATGGCGTACCGCTCCTGGCAGCTCGAGGGCAACGACGACGTCCAGGACGACACCGAGGACGCCCTGATCCGTCGGATGGCCGCCGCTGACGTCGAGTCCGACTCCTACCGTGCCGAGGACGACGAGTCCGAGGACGACTCCGACTCCGACTTCACCACCGAGGAACTCGCCGAAGCCGCTGAGGCCGAGGCCGCCGAACGCGAACGCGAACGCGCTGCGAAGGTGCTGCGTGAGGTCGCCCGCAAGGAGCAGGCCGCTCGTCAGGCTGCGAAGGACGCAGCCAAGGACAAGGCCGCACCCGCCGCACCTGTCGAGCCGACCGAACCCACCGACGACGAGAAGGAGGCGAACCGATGAGTTGGATCGTTGCTCTCCCGGTCCTGCTGCCGATCCTCGGCGCCGGACTCTCCCTGGCCCTCTCCAAGCGCCCGCGGCTGCAGCTGGTCCTCAGCGTCGCGGTGCTGGTCTCGGTGGCCTCGGTCGCCGGATGGCTGATGTTCCTGGCCGACACCGAAGGCCCGCAGACGTTGTGGGTGGGCGGCTGGGCAGAGACGATCGGCATCGTGCTGGTCGCCGACCGCCTCTCCGCCCTGATGCTGCTGGTCAGCGCCGTCGTGACCCTCGCGGTCCTGGGGTACTCGATCGGTCAGGGCATGGTCGACGACGAGGAGTCCGCGCCCGTCGCGGTGTACCACCCGACGTTCCTGGTGCTGGTCGCCGGAATCTCGAACGCGTTCCTCGCCGGCGACCTCTTCAACCTCTTCGTCTCCTTCGAGATGCTGCTCTTCTCCTCCTACGTGCTGCTCACCCTGGGCGGCACCGGAGCCCGCATCCGCGCCGGCACGATCTACGTCCTCGTCGCGCTGCTCTCCTCGACGCTGTTCCTGATCACGCTCGCGGTCACGTACTCCGCCACCGGCACCCTGACGATGGCGCACCTCTCGCAGCGGCTCTCGGTGATCGACCCGGACGTCGCGCAGATGATCCAGCTGCTGCTGTTCACGACGTTCGCGATCAAGGCGGCGGTCTTCCCGCTCTCGTTCTGGCTCCCGGACTCCTACCCGACGGCTCCGGCCCCGGTCACGGCCGTCTTCGCGGGTCTGCTGACGAAGGTCGGTGTGTACGCGATCCTGCGGATGCAGACCGCGATCTTCCCCGACTCCCCGATGACCGACCTGCTGCTGTGGATCGCACTGCTGACCATGGTGATCGGCATCCTCGGCGCGATCGCGCAGTCCGACATCAAGCGCATGCTGTCGTTCACGCTGGTGAGCCACATCGGCTACCTGGTGCTCGGCATCGGCGTCGCCGGACAGGCCGGGATCTCGGCGACGATCTTCTACGTCGTCCACCACATCACCGTGCAGACCGCGCTGTTCCTCGTGATCGGTCTCGTCGAACGCCGCACCGGCTCGACGTCGTTGCTCCGGATCGGTGGCCTGGCCCGGATCGCGCCGCTGCTGGCGGTGCTCTTCTTCGTCCCCGCGATGAACCTGGCCGGCATCCCGCCGTTCAGCGGTTTCATCGGCAAGGTCGGTCTGCTGCAGGCCACCATCGACCTCGGCACCCCGCTGGCGTGGGGTCTGGTCGCCGGTGGAGTCCTGACCAGCCTGCTGACGCTGTACGCGGTCGCGAAGACCTGGGCCGTCGTCTTCTGGCGCACCCCCGCGGAGGCGCACCAGGCACTGGTCGAGATCAACGCCCTGCAGGACCAGCCCGGCGTCACCTCCGGCACCCGCCCCACCGAACACCGCGGTCACCTGCTGACCTCGGCCGGTGCAGTGCCCGCGGCGACCATCGCCGAGGCCCAGCAGGTGACCTCCTCCGAGGTCGACGAACGTGACTTCCACCAGCTGATCGAGGCTGGCGAGGACACCCCGCACCTGCCGCTGTCGATGCTCGGCCCGGCCTCCGCGCTCGTCGCCGTGACGGTCGCTCTGACCGTCCTGGCCGGCCCGCTCTTCAGCTACACCGACCGGGCCGGGGCCGACCTCGTCGAACACACCCCTTACATCGACGCGGTGCTTCCCGGCGACACCACTCCCGCTGACCTGGAGGCCGCCCGATGAGTCCCCGGATGAGGACCGGCTGGACCGGCAGGGTGCGTCCCTCGCGCTACCGAGCCCTGCAGCCGTGGCCGCTGGCGTGGTTGACGGTGCTGTGGATCGCTCTGTGGGGCAGTGCCTCGGTCGGCAACGTCGTGCTCGGGTTCGCGGTCGCCGTCGCGGTGTCGTGGTTCTTCCCGCTGCCGCCGGTCGACCTCGGTTCCAAGGTGCGGTTCTGGCCGTTGGTGTGGCTGGTCGTCCACTTCATCGGCGACGTCCTCAAGGCCAGTGTGCAGGTCTCGCTGGTGGTGCTGCGTCGTCGTCCGGTCCGCAACGCGGTGGTCAAGGTCGACCTGCACTCCAACTCCGACTTCGTCCTCACCGGTGTCGCAGCGATGCTGACGCTGGTGCCCGGATCGGTGGTCCTGGAGGCACGTCGATCGACCCACACCCTGTTCCTGCACGTCCTCGACACCGACGACGAGGCAGCGGTGGAGAAGTTCCGCGCCGAGGCGTTCGCCGTGGAGGAACGCTTCCTGCGTGCCTTCGAACCGTTGCCCGAGTTCCGGGTCGACGCACCCACCCTGGCTGCTGCTGCGGCCGCCCGTGAGGAGGAGTCCCGATGACGTGGGTACTGCTCGCCTCCGCGGTGATGCTGAGTGCCGCCGCGCTGCTGCTGGTCTTCCGGATCACCGTCGGACCCACGATCCTGGACCGCTCGATGGCCCTGGACGTGATGATGTCGGTGATGGTCTGCGCGGTCGCGTTGAAGTCGATCTGGCGTGAGGACGCCTGGTCGATCCCGATGCTGCTGGTGCTGGCCTCGGTCGGATTCGTCGGGGCGGTCTCGATCGCCCGCTACGCCTCCGGCGCCGACGACGACGAGGCCCGTGACGACGACTCCGACGACTCCGAGGACGAGGCCCGCGCATGACTTGGACCGACGTTGCCGACGTGGCCGCCGCTGCTCTGCTGTTGGCCGGATCGGCGTTCGCGCTGATCGCTGCCATCGGCGTGGTGCGCCTGCCCGACCTGCCCACCCGGATGCACGCCGCCACGAAGCCGCAGGTGATCGGCCTGATGCTGGTGGTCTGCGGTCTCGCACTCAAGCTGCGCGAACCGAGCGTGCTGGGGTTGTTGTTCTTGGTGGTGATGATGCAGATGGCCACCGCCGTCGTCTCGGGTCACATGGTGGCCCGTGCGGGTTCGCGTGCCGGTCTGGTGCGCGACGACCTGCTCGTCGTCGATGAACTGACCCACGAGCCCGATGCCCCTGACGGTCCGGAGCTCCGCGGCGCTCCCTGAGCCGTCGCTCGCTGCGCTCGCCTGCGCAATTGTCGGATTGATGCCGCTCGGCCGGCGTGTCGGCGCATCAATCCGACAATTGCGGGCTGCCGCTGCGCCCGTTCGCTGAGCCCGCTCGGTGAGCACGTTCGACGGGGCGGGGGAGAATGGACGACGTGAGCATCCCTCCCGCGTCCGCGCAGCCCTCGCCGTTCCGTTGCACGCCCGGCAGTCGCGCCGACGCCGAGCCGATGGTGGGCACCGCGCCGACCGACACCCGCTACCTGCTGCTGGAGTACGCCGGGGCGTGGGGCAAGAAGGCCGTCGCGGACTCGCGTCTGCCCGACGACGTGAAGACCGCCCTGGCCGGACTCTCCGCGGCGGGCGTCAACGTGATGCTGGTGCGTCGTCACGGCGGACGCACCGCCGAAGGCGTGCGGGTCTTCACCGTCGAGGTGACGCCCACCGACGCTCACGTCCGGGGCGCGATGCTCGCCGACGTCAGCGTCCTGCTCTCCCTCGACCTCGAGACGTTCGCCGCCACCGGTGTCCTGACCGGGCTGGAGCCGTGGGAACGCGACCTCCACCTGGTCTGCACCAACGGCAGCCGCGACCTGTGCTGCGCCGAACTGGGCCGTCCGGTCGCTGCCGCCGTCAGCGCCCGTTGGCCCGCGGAGACCTGGGAGTGCACGCACCTGGGCGGGCACCGGTTCTCGGCGACGCTGCTCTCGTTCCCGTCGGCGATCTGCCTGGGTCGCCTCGACGCCGAGAGCGCGGTGATGGCACTGGAGGAGATCGAGGTGGGACGTCACCCGCTCGGGTTCTCCCGCGGCCGCGCCGGACTCAGCGGCGCCGCGCAGGTGGCGCAGGTCCACGTCATGGAGATGACCGGACTCGACGACCTCGGCGACGTCCTGGTGCTCGAGGAGTCCCACGGCGTGGTGCGACTCCTCGCGCAGGCGCCGGGTTCGGAGGGTGCGCAGGTGGAGTGGCAGGTGGGCGTGCGGTCGGTGAAGGTGCCGCGTCGTCAGTCGTGCGGGGACTCCCCGTTCAAGCCGGCCACGTCGTACGAGGTGATTGCAGCCGGGCCCGTCGGCTGACCCGGGCACGCCCGCCGCAAACTCCACTGGGACACTGGACTTTGTGACGCTCCTGCAACGACTCCGCGGCCTGCGGATGGACACCACCCCGTTCCGCGAGTCGAGGGACTTCCGGCTGCTGCTCGTGGCCGGAACGGTCTTCGCCTTCGGGTCGATGATCACCTACGTCGCGATTCCCTACCAGGTCTACAAGCTCACCGACTCCAACTTCATGGTCGGCCTCGTCGGTGCCGTCGAACTGGTGCCGCTGATCGTCTTCGGGCTCTGGGGCGGCGCGCTCGCCGACCACCTCGACCGACGACGCCTGCTCGTCCTCTACGGGATCGCACAGGCCGTGATCGTGGCCGGCCTGGCGCTCAACTCGTTCGTCGGCGAACCGCGCCTGTGGGTGCTCTTCGTGCTCGCGGTGCTGCTCACCTCCACGTCGTCGTTGCAGCGCCCGGCCCGCGAGGCGCTGATGCCGCGCACCGTGAAACACGAACAGATCGCCGCTGCGCAGGCGCTCACCAGCCTCGGCTCCCAGATGGGTGTCCTGGCCGGACCGCTCCTGGGCGGTGTGCTGATCGCCTGGGTCGGCACCGGCTGGTGCTTCGTCGTCGACGCCTGCGGTCTCGTCCTCGCCACGCTCATGTACGTCGCGATGCGCGCCTACCCGCACACCACCGCGACGACGCCGCCCTCGATCGCCTCGATCATGGAGGGCGTGCGCTACGGCGTCGGACGCCGCGACCTGCTGGGCACCTACACCGTCGACATCGCCTCGATGCTGCTCGCGATGCCGGTGGTGCTGTTCCCGGCGATGGCCGAGGAGGTCTTCGCTGCCCCCGAACGTCTGGGCCTGCTCTACGCTGCCGGCACGATCGGAGCAGTCCTGGCCACCGCGACGTCGGGCTGGATCGGCTCGGTGCACCGTCACGGCGCCGCGATCACCGTCTCCGCTGCGCTCTACGGGGCGATGGTCGCGTTGGCAGGTCTCAGCCCGAGCTTCTGGCTCGCGTTCGTCTTCCTCGCCCTGGCAGGGGCCACCGACATGGTCTCGGCGATCTTCCGCGGCACCGTCTGGAACCAGACGATCCCGGAGAACATGCGCGGACGCCTGGCCGGCATCGAGATGCTGTCCTACTCCTTCGGTCCGCGTGCCGGACAGGTCCGGGGCGGCTTCGTCGCGGACGCCTGGAACGTCCGCGGTGCGGTGGTCTCGGGCGGTCTGGCCTGCGTCGTCGGGGTCGCTGCGACCGCGGCGGCGCTGCGCACCTTCTGGAGCTACGACGCCCGGACCGACGAGCACGCGGTCGCCGAACGCGCCGCGCGTGCCGCCCACGACGACGTCCGGGCTGGGATCTGAGTCGCGACGGCTGCCCGGTGACGGCGCCAACACCTCAGCAGGGCTGCGACTCAGGCCCCGGGGTGGAACAATGACGGCGACCGTTCGCCGTCGTCATCGAGGAGCCCGTCGTGGCTGACCAGCCCGCCCCGTCCCAGCGCCCTGCTGAGCACTCCGGCGGAGCCGTGCCCGGAGGGCCGGACCGTCCCGACCGCCCGGTCACGTCCGAGCAGCCCGTCCGCAAGCCGATCGTCGCGGGGCTGATCGCTCTGAGCAGCGTCGCCGTGGTCGCCGGCCTGCTGGGTGGCGTCATCGTGATCGCCGGCGCCAAGATCTTCGGCGTCTCCGAGGCCGAGGGCGGCACCAGCGGCGCCCCGTCGTCGGGGGCCACGCTGTACCTCCCCGAGCCGACCAAGACCACCGGCTCCTCCAAGCCCAGCGTCTCTCTCGACGTGGACCCCAGGGACCTCACTGTCGAGGAGGAGCCTGAGGAGGAAGAGGAAGAGGCCGACGAGGGTCTGACCCTCGCGGCCGGCCAGACCTCCGTCCCGAGCATGGGACGCATCGACCTCACCGGTACCTACGGCACCGACGGCGCGATCCTGCAGGTGCAGCGTCGTCAGGCGGGCGGCGACTGGGTCGACTTCCCGGTCACCGCAGCAGTGCGGGGCGGGGCGTTCTCCACCTACCTGATGACCGGCCAGGCCGGGAAGACCGAATTCCGGGTCGTCGACACCGACTCCGGCACAGCGTCCGAGCCGGTCAGCGTCCAGATCGGCTGATCCGGCCGTTCTGGTGCCGGCCGCTCCGTTGCTGGGCCGGAGCGTTCCTGAACGGTCAGTGGCGGACGGTCGTCGTCGGCTCGGGCTGGTCGATCGTGGTCTGCGTGCCGCCGTCGGTACCGGTGGAGGAACGCGAGGATCCCCACCAGTCGATGCCCGTCGTGCAGCCGGTGGTCGCGCCGACCTGACGCAGGCCGCGCAGGTCGCCCTTGCCCCAGTCGCTGTCGCGTCCCGGGAAGTAGTAGGCGTCCATCAACTGGTCGCCCCACCCGTTGCGTGAGTGGTCCAGGCCCACAGCGTGCCCGAGCTCGTGCTTGAGCACCCCGTAGGTGTTCTTCTCGCTCTTCTCCAGGAACGACGAACCGACGCGCAGCATCGCGTGCCCCTGACGGGCGATGCTCACCGGTCCCCGGGCGTCTCGGCCCTCGAAGCTCGTGATGCCGCCCAGGCCCTGGACCGACGAACTGGGCCACTTCTCCGAGCTCTGGCCGTTGCGGGTCCAGGAGATCACCAGGTCGGTGCCGGAGGGCCACGGCTTGTTGTCGTGGGGGAAGGCGTGTCGGTTCGTGGTGCCGTCGTAGGCGAAGGTCAGGCCGCTGGCCTGGGCGACCTCGGCGACGGCCCGCTGGATCATGTCGAGGGTGACGAAGGCGGGTGCCTGGGTCATGTTGACGCGGTAGTTGATCGGGCCGGTGGCGCACGGGTTCCACCGCTGACGCAGGCCGTCGCCGGTGCGCAGGTAGGTCCAGTCGTTGGTGCTGCCGGTGGCCTTCCACGTGGGGGTGGTCTTCAACCGGGTCGCCTGGCTGTACCGCTTCCGTGCGCCCGTGACGGCGGGGACGTAGAGGCGGTGCTGGAGGTCGAGGAGCCAGTCGCCGGGCACGGTCAGGGTGTAGGCGCCGGAGGCGTCGGTGGTGGCGCGGGCGACCGTCTTCCAGTTGTCGGTGTGCTTGCGCTGCACGACGATCTTGCGGTTCCGCCCTGTCGGTCCGGGCAGGACTCCGGTGACGGTGAAGGAGGCCTCGGCCCCGACCTTGATGCTGGAGCGCTGCCAGGAGGCGGTGAAGTCGGCCGGGAAGGGGGTGCGCCACTGCGCGGCGTTCGCGGGCGCCTTGGTGACGGTGACGGGGTAGTTCTTGTACGCCTTGGCCATCCCGCGGGTGGCGGTCGCGGTGACGCGGTAGCGCCGGGAGGCGTTGAACTTCGGTGCCGTGGTGGCGACGGTGACGGCTCCAGTGGCGTCGGTGGTGGCGCGCTTGAGCACCTTCCACTTCTTCTCCTTCGCCTTCCACGCGCTGAGGACGACCGTGCGCGGTGCACCGTCGGAGCTGATGGTGCCGGTGAAGGTGACCTTCGCGCCGCGGTACACCTGCGAGGGGCCGCGCACCGACAGCGTGGTGGCGGTGGACTTCGTGGTGGCGGTGGACTTCGAGGTGGCGCTGGTGGAGCCGCTCTGAGCGGGGCTGGCCTGGGCAGGCGCGTTCAGTGCGGCGGCGCCGGGCAGGGCGAGCGCCCCGGCGACGAGGGCCGCGACAGCGATGCGGCCGGCTCCGGCACGGACGGTGTTCGTGCGCGTGCGGGCATGCGCGCGGGACGCGTCGTTCATGAGGTACTCCTGGACCGCTCTGCTCCACCGGGGCCGGTGCTCTGGGCCCAGTCTGCACCGTAGGTGCCGGTGAGTGGCGAGTTCGTCCGGCGGAGCGGTGTTCGGTCGTGACTGGCTGCTTCGTCACCGAGGGCGGGCAGGGGGTGGTGCAGGTCACCGTCAGATGTTCTGCTGGATCGGGAACACCCGGGGTGACAGTTTCGTTGTGCCCAGTGTGAAAGGTTGAGTCGAAAGCACTCAACTTGTTTGCATCGCGGCCCACTTCGGGTCACAATGGGTACATCACGACTTCCCCGGGTCGGCCGGGGCTGCGCACTACGGAGGTAACTCACATGGCACGTGCCGTCGGTATCGACCTCGGAACGACCAACTCGGTCGTCGCCGTCCTCGAGGGTGGCGAGCCCACCGTCATCGCGAACGCCGAGGGCGCTCGCACCACCCCGTCCGTCGTGGCTTTCGCCAAGTCGGGCGAGGTCCTCGTCGGTGAGGTCGCCAAGCGCCAGGCCGTCACCAACGTCGACCGCACCCTGCGTTCGGTCAAGCGCCACATCGGCACTGACTGGAAGACGTCCATCGACGAGAAGAGCTTCGCTCCGCAGCAGATCTCGGCCTTCGTGCTGCAGAAGCTGAAGCGCGACGCCGAGGCCTACCTCGGTGAGCCCGTCACCGACGCGGTCATCACCGTCCCCGCCTACTTCAACGACGCCCAGCGTCAGGCCACCAAGGAGGCCGGTGAGATCGCCGGTCTGAACGTCCAGCGCATCGTCAACGAGCCGACTGCTGCCGCTCTGGCCTACGGCCTCGACAAGGGTGACGACCAGACCATCCTCGTCTTCGACCTCGGTGGCGGCACGTTCGACGTGTCCCTCCTCGAGATCGGTGAGGGTGTCGTCGAGGTCAAGGCCACCTCCGGTGACAACAACCTCGGTGGTGACGACTGGGACCACCGCATCGTCGAGTGGATGGTCACCAAGTTCAAGAACGCCAACGGCGTCGACCTGGCCGCCGACAAGGTCGCTGCCCAGCGTCTGCAGGAGGCCGCTGAGAAGGCCAAGATCGAGCTGTCCTCGTCCTCCGAGGCCCAGATCCACCTTCCCTACGTCACTCTCGGCGAGTCCGGCCCCCTCCACTTCGAGGAGAAGCTGACCCGCGCCGAGTTCCAGAAGATCACCGCTGACCTGATCGAGCGCACCAAGGTTCCGTTCCGCAACGTCCTCAAGGACGCCGGCATCGCGATCTCCGCCATCGACCACGTGGTCCTCGTCGGCGGCTCGACCCGCATGCCGGCCGTCACCGAGGTCGTCAAGGAGCTGCTCGGCGGCAAGGAGCCCAACAAGGGCGTCAATCCCGACGAGGTCGTCGCACTCGGTGCGGCCCTCCAGGCCGGTGTCCTCAAGGGCGAGGTCAAGGACGTCCTGCTCCTCGACGTCACCCCGCTCTCCCTCGGCATCGAGACCAAGGGCGGCGTCATGACCACCCTGATCGAGCGCAACACCACCATCCCGACCAAGCGCTCCGAGGTCTTCACCACCGCTGACGACAACCAGCCGTCGGTCGAGATCAAGGTCGCCCAGGGTGAGCGTCAGATGTGGGCCCAGAACCAGCCGCTGGGCAACTTCGAGCTGACCGGCCTCCCGCCGGCCCCGCGCGGAGTCCCGAAGATCGAGGTCATCTTCGACATCGACGCCAACGGCATCGTCCACGTGACCGCCAAGGACCAGGCCTCCGGCAAGGAGCAGTCCATGACGATCTCCGGCGGCTCCTCGCTGTCGAAGGACGACATCGCCCGCATGGTCGCCGACGCCGAGCAGTACGCCGAGGAGGACGCCAAGCGTCGTGCCGGCGTCGACGCCCGCAACCAGGGTGACTCCCTCGTCTACTCCACCGAGAAGTTCCTCACCGAGAACGACGAGAAGCTCCCGGCCGAGGTCAAGGACGAGGTCAAGACCGACGTCGAGGCCCTCAAGGCTGTTCTCGCCAACGAGGAGGCCGACGCCGACGAGATCAACGCCGCCGTCGCCAAGCTCAACGAGTCCTCGCAGAAGATGGGCGCCGCTCTCTACGCCCAGGCTGAGGCCGACAACGCCGCTGCCGGTGGCAACGACGAGTCCACCGGTGCCGAGGACGACGACGTCGTCGACGCCGAGATCGTTGACGAGGACGACAAGAAGTGAGCGACGCCGACGGCGTGACCGCCAACCACCCCAACGACGACGACACCTCCGGTGTGGCCGACATGGTGGAGGAGGGCGCACCGCTGGAGCCCCAGGACGTGACCGAGGCCGAGGCCGACGCCACCACCGAGGGTGACGTCGAGACTGAGGTCGTCGAGGAGATCGACCCGCTCGCCGCGGCCCAGGCCGAGGCGACGGAGCGCACTGCAGACCTGCAGCGCCTCCAGGCCGAGTTCCTCAACTACAAGCGTCGCGTCGAGCGCGACCGCGAGCTGCTCGCCGAGAACGCCACCTTCAAGGCGCTCTCGGGAGTCATCGAGGTCCTCGACACCATCGACCTGGCCCGCGCGGCCGGTGAGGTGGAAGGTGGCTTCAAGGCCGTCGTCGAGCAGCTCGAGGCAGCGGTGGCGAAGGCCGGTGTGGTTCGGTACGCCGAGCCCGGCGACGCCTTCGATCCCAACCTGCACGAGGCACTCACCGCCATGGGCACCGACCCCGACGTCACCGTGACCACCGTCAAGGTCGTTGCTCGCGCCGGGTACCGCATCGGGGAGCGCGTCGTGCGCGTCGCCCAGGTGCTCACCGTCGAGCCGGCCTGAGCCAGTTCGACGCCCCGGGAGGCCGGGGCACGTTCCACCCCGTTCCCGGGGTCGCACGGTCCATGTGACCGTCGCGGCCCCGGGCGCGGGTCCGGCCCCGCTGCGTGCGGGGTTCACTGACTTCAGGCGTCCGCCGGTCTCGGCGTCGACGCCTCACCTCTTCGAGGAAGGCTTGCGAGATGGCTACCGACGGCATGCGTGCTGACTGGGCGCAGAAGGACTTCTACGCCGTGCTGGGCGTCACGAAGGACGCCGACGCTGACGCCATCAAGAAGGCGTACCGCAAGCTGGCCCGCGAGAACCACCCCGACTCCAACCCGGGTGACGACGCGAAGGCCGAGCGTTTCAAGAAGGTCGCCGAGGCGTACGACGTCGTCGGTGACCCGGCCAAGCGCAAGAGCTACGACGACATCCGCAACTCCTTCGCGTCGGGCGGCTTCGGCGGCTTCGGCGGCGGTATGGGTGGCCAGGGTGGCTTCGACATGAGCGACATCTTCGGCGGTGCGGCTGGTGGCCGTGGCGCCGGTTCGGTCTTCTCCGACCTGTTCGGCGGCGGACGTCAGCGCGGCCCGCGCCCCGTCAAGGGTCAGGACGTCGAGTCGACCGCGACCGTCTCCTTCACCGACGCCCTCGACGGCGTCACCATCTCGCTGCGTCTGACCTCTGACGCGGCCTGCCACACCTGCAACGGGTCGGGCGGCAAGCCCGGCACCAAGCCCCGCGTCTGCGTGACGTGCGAGGGCGTCGGCCACGTCACCGACCCCTCGGGCGGCTTCGGCGTGAACCGCACCTGCCCCGCCTGTGGCGGCCGCCAACTGACCTACGAGGCCCCGTGCCCCGACTGCATGGGTTCGGGTCGTGGCACCTCGGCGCGCACCATCCAGGCCCGCATCCCCGCGGGCGTGAAGGACGGCCAGAAGATCCGTCTCAAGGGCAAGGGCGGCCCCGGCCAGAACGGCGGCCCTGCCGGAGACCTGCTCGTCACCGTCAAGGTCGGCAAGCACCGCATCTTCGACCGCTCGGGCGACAACCTGACCGTCGACGTCCCGATCGGCTTCGACGAGGCCGCACTCGGCGCGGAGATCAAGGTGCCCACGCTGGGCGGCTCCCCGGTGACGCTCAAGATGCCCGCCGGCACCCCCACCGGCCGCACGTTCCGTGTGCGTGGCAAGGGCGTGACCCGCAAGGACGGCACCAAGGGTGACCTGCTGGCCACCGTCGTCGTGCAGGTCCCGGCCACGCTGGACGACGAGACACGAGCCGCCGTCGAGGCTTATCGTGCGGCTCAGGCCGACCGACCGTTGAGGACGAATCTCTTCGAGGAGGAGTGATGACTGACTTCGGTGTTCCGTCGCCCGACGCCGCGGTGTACGTCATCTCAGTGGCGGCAGAGCTCACTGGTCTGCACCCGCAGACCCTGCGCACCTACGAGCGTCAGGGGCTCATCACGCCGGGACGTACCGGTGGCGGCGGACGTCGCTACTCGGCGCGTGACGTCGAGAAGCTCCGTGAGATCGCGGAACTCACCGCGACCGGCATCGGGCTCGAGGGCGTCAAGCGGATCCTCGAGCTCGACAACCAGGTCACTGCCCTGCAGGCCGTCAACGACGAACTGCGTGCTGAACTGGCAGCGACCCGTGAAGCCTTGCGTCAGGCGCTGGCTGCCACGAGCGCGGCCCAGAACGCTGCGGCGAAGGCTGCGCGTCCGGTCAGCCGGGTCCCCGCGCTGCGCCCCGCCCCGTCGACGGAGTCGGCCGTGGTGGTCTGGCGCCGCGGCGGTCAGCGCTGAGCCTCCACGCACACGCAACTCGGGACGTCATAAGAATCCGGGCCCTGGGCCCTGCATTCTTATGACGTCCCGCTGTCTGCTCGCTCGGACGTCATAGTCATCGAGGGCTCTGGGCCCCGAAAGCTATGACGTCCCGCTGGGTATGGGGGAGCGGCTCAGGCGTCGAGGTAGTGCTTGTCCTCGTAGTTCTTGCTGAGCGGGTACGGCCGCAACGGACGGGTCGCGGCCTTCTCGGTGACGTGCCGCAGGTGCTCGGCGATCGTCCGGGCGGAGACTCCCTTGACGATGTAGCCCCATGCGCCTTCCTGGAGCGCCGCCTCGGTCATGTAGGTGGCGCTGATCGCGGAGATGACGACGACGCGGGTGGTCGGGACGTCCTCGTAGATCAGCGGCAGGAGTTCGAGACCGCCGACGTCGGGCATGTGCAGGTCGAGGAGGACGACGTCGGGACGTACCCGGTTGATCTCCTCGAGCGCGCTCTCGGCGTCACCGGCGTCCGCTGCGACGCGGAAGCCGGCTGCTTCGAGGGCGACCCGCAGCACGAAGCGGACCTCGTCGTCGTCGTCGACGATCACGACGGAGGTCTGGTTGCCGTGCAGTGGACGCACCGTGAGGCTCTGGGTGTCCGTGGGGGACTCGTCGATCTGGGCGGGTACGTCGGGCAGGTCCTTGACCGACGTCAGGGCGCGTTTGCGGCCGCTGCTGAACAGTTTCATCGTGTCCCCTCCCAAGCGTGAGCAGCGCCATCGTGTCCCGTGCCCGGTGCCTGTCAGGGGTTTGGGATGCGACAGTCACCGATAATGGGTACGCGGGAGTGGGACCGGTCCGGACCGGTCAGGCGTCGGTCGATTCGTCCGCGGGTGCGTCGATCCGGGTGGAGGGATCGCGGTCCCCGCGCGTCGCGGTGCCCTCGGCGATCCGTCCCAGCATCGCGTTGTAGCGGGCCAGTTCGGCGTCGTCGTCGCGGTCGGCCTTGCGGTCACGCTGCTTCGCCCGACGCGAGTCGTCGCGGAACCACTGGAAGATCAGCACGACACCCACCAGCAGCAGCGGCACCTCGCCCATCGCCCACGTCAGCGACCCGGCCAGGTACTGGTCGTCGAGCAGGTTCGAGGAGTACGGGCGCTCCAGCAGCGCGTAGAACGACTCGCCGATGACGGTCGAGGAACTCATGACCGCGATCGCGAAGAACGCGTGGAACGGTGCCACCAGCAGCAGGATGCCCAGGCGGCCCAGGTGCGGCAGACGCTTGGGCAGCGGCGCGGTGCCGATCAGCACCTCGTAGTAGAGGTAGCCAGCGAGCAGGAAGTGCAGCTCCATCAGGGCGTGGCCCAGGTGGTTGTCCATCAGCCAGTCGAACGCGCCGGTGAAGTAGATCGCGTAGAGGCTGCCGGTGAACATGATCGTCGCGAACGCGGGGTTGGTGACGACCTTCGAGTAGGTGGAGTTGAGGAACGAGACCAGCAGCTGACGCGGTCCGTCGCCGCCGGGGGTCTCCGGGCCGGGCAGGGCGCGCAGGGCCAACGTGATCGGCGACCCCATGACCAGCAGCACCGGCGCGAGCATCGAGATCACCATGTGGCTGGTCATGTGCCAGGAGAACATCACGCCGGAGTAGACGCCCAGACCGCCGATCGTCGCGAACGCGACGGCCAGCAGACCCAGGAACCACGCGATCGTGCGGCCCACGGGCCACGTGTCGCCGCGACGACGCAGCGTCCGCAGGCCTACGAGGTAGCCGACGACGCCGAGCACGACCACAGCAGTGCCGAAGCCGGAGAACTGGAACGACGTCAGGATGCGGCCGGCGGTCGGCTCGGGCGGCAGCGGTCCGCCGAGCAGGCTCTCCACCTTGCCGGGCCACGGGGCGCCCACCGGGGGAGCGGTGCGCGAGAGCGCCGCACCGAGCGCGACGGCCGCCGACAGCGCAGTCAGTTCGATCGCGGTGAGCAGCGCGAAACCGCGCTTCTCCGGCGCGACCTCAGTGGTGACGACGCTGCGACGCAGGCGCGCGGCGAGCACACCGAGTCCCACCAGGATCACCAGCTTGAGCAGCGCCGCACGGCCGTAGCCGGAGGTGAAGAGGTCGGAGAACTCACCCAGACGCACCCACGCGTTGATCGCGCCGGTGACGGCGGTGACGCCGAAGCACCAGCCCGCCAGGGCGGAGAAGCGTCGGGTCGCGCGGCCACGTTCGGTCTCAGGCAGCACCAGCAGTGCCCACAGGGCAGCGATGCCGGAGGTCCACACGACGGCCGCGACCACGTGCAGCAGCAGCGACACCACGGCGGCGTCGTGGCTGCCGGATGACGCGGAGTGGCCGGTCAGCGTCGTCGGGACCAGCGCAGCGAGCGTGAAACCGATCGCGAACACGGCCCGACGGGGCGTGTCGACCGTGCCCAGTCCGAGCGTCAGCGCCAGCAGGGCCAATGCCTGCGCGGTGAGCGACTGCACCTGGGTGGTGGTGCCGAACGCGTCGACGACGGTCCCGAGAGAGGTGGAGAAGAAGTCGGTGGCCTGCTGGTCGGCGACGGTGGCCCAGGCTTCGACCAGGCTCAGGACGACGCCGACGCCGAGCGCTGTCCGGGCCACGCGCACACCCTGCGTGGCCCGCGGGTGCAGCTCGTCGCGCATCTTGTGCATCGTCAGCGGAGCCAGCAGCAGACCTGCCACGGCCACCACGACCGCGATGTCGGTGCCGAAGGAGGCCAAGGGCAGGAGCCAGCGGGTCAGCGCGTCGGTGTCGGGAAGACCGAGGTCGTTGCCGGCCACGGCTCCGGTCGCGAGGACGGTGGCGACGAGGACGAGAAGACCGACGACGCCGGCGACCAGGCCGGTGCGAGGCAGGGATGCGGTGGGGGAGTCGCTCACTTGTCCTTGTCCTTCGTCCTGCTGGTCGCCGCGACCGTGACCAGCAGCAGCGCCAGCACCGCGGCGATCAGGTAGGGCGCGCCGCTGTGGCCGTCGTCGGAGGCGACGGGGTCGGTGTCGCTGGTGGCGGGGGTCTCCGCGGGGGTGCGCGGTGGAGAAGTGGGGGTCGGCTCCGGCACCTCGGCACCCTCGACGGTGAACGTCGTCTGGCCCGAGACCGTGTGGCCGTCAGCGGAGACGACGCGGTAGGCGACGGTCCAGCGACCGTTGGGGTCCACACCCTCCAAGGTTGCGGCGTCGAAGGTCTGGGTGACGGTCGCGCCGTCGAGGGTCGGGTCGCCGGCCTCGTGGGTGCTGCGGTCGGGCCCGGTGATGACGACGAACGCCGGCGCACGCACCTCTTCGCTGAAGCTCAGCGTCACCTCGTCGGGCAACGAGTCGACGGTGGTGCCCTCCGAGGGCACGGCGCCGGTCAGCCCGGAATGGGCCTGGGCCGCGGTCAACGGGAGGACGAGCGAGGCCAGTGCGGCGAGCACGGCCAGGGCGAGGGTGCGCAGCAGGTTCATCGGAGCTCTCGGGTCGGAGGTCGTCCGCTCGTGGCACCGACAACGGTGGGGCCCGGGCGGCCTCCGGTCATGCTACGGAGCCGGTGCCAACTGACTGGAGTCCTCGCGCGCGCCCGTACGCGTGTGGCGTGAACGGATTCACATGCCCGCGTCTGGTGAACGTCGGTCGAAAAAAATGAAGTTGAGTGGAACAGGCTCAACTTTCCTGACGTTGACTACGGTGAGACGACGTATCATCGTCGCGATGCAGTCGTGAGTTCTTCAGGAGGACCCCGTGAGCCAGTTCGGCGTCGACAAGTTCACCACCCGCAGCCGCGAGGCGATCGAGGCTGCCCAGCTCGCCGCGACCACGTCCGGCAACGCCCAGACCGAGCCCGTGCACCTGCTCGTGGCGCTGCTCAAGGAGGACGCCGGCGCGACCCGCAGCGTCGTGACCAAGGCGGCCGGCGACCCCGCACTCCTGCTCGCCGCCGCGCAGCAGGCCCAGCAGTCGCTGCCCACCGCCAGCGGCTCCGGCGTCCAACGTCCGGCCCCGTCCGGCGCACTGACCCGCGTCCTCGCGGTCGCGATGGAGAAGGCCGGCGAGATGAAGGACGACTACGTCGCCACCGAGCACCTGCTGCTCGCCCTGGCCGACGTCGACTCCTTCGCCCAGCGCGTCCTCAAGGACGCCGGGCTGAAGTCCAAGAACCTGCGCGACGCCGTCGGCGAGGTCCGCGGTTCGCGCCGCGTCACCAGCCAGGACGCCGAGGACACCTACGAGTCGTTGGAGAAGTTCTCCGTCGACCTCACCGCCGCCGCCGAGGCCGGCAAGCTCGACCCCGTCATCGGACGCGACCAGGAGATCCGCCGCGTCATCCAGGTGCTGAGCCGCCGCACCAAGAACAACCCGGTCCTGATCGGTGAGCCCGGCGTCGGCAAGACCGCCGTCGTCGAAGGTCTCGCCCAGCGCGTCGTCGCCGGCGACGTCCCCGACTCCCTCAAGGGCCGCCGCGTCCTGAGCCTCGACCTGGCCGCAATGGTGGCCGGTGCGAAGTACCGCGGCGAGTTCGAGGAGCGGCTCAAGGCCGTCCTGGAGGAGATCAAGGCCGCCGAGGGCCAGGTCATCACGTTCATCGACGAGCTGCACACCGTCGTGGGTGCGGGCGGTTCCGGCGACGGCTCGATGGACGCCGGCAACATGCTCAAGCCGATGCTGGCCCGCGGCGAGCTGCACATGATCGGTGCGACCACGCTGGACGAATACCGCGAGCGGATCGAGAAGGACCCGGCCCTGGAGCGTCGTTTCCAGCAGGTCTTCGTCGGTGAGCCCAGCGTCGAGGACACCATCCAGATCCTGCGCGGCATCCAGGAGAAGTACGAGGCCCACCACGGCGTCCGGATCACCGACGCCGCCCTCGTGGCCGCCGCCTCGCTCTCGGACCGTTACATCACCGGACGACAGCTGCCGGACAAGGCGATCGACCTGGTCGACGAGGCCGCGTCGCGGCTGCGGATGGAGATCGAGTCGAGCCCGGAGGAGATCGACCAGCTGCGTCGCAGCGTCGACCGCCTCAAGATGGAGCAGTTCGCGCTCCAGCGCGAGTCCGACGACGCCTCCGTCGAGCGCCTGGCTCACCTCAAGGAGGAACTGGCCAACCAGAGTGAGGAGCTCCGGGCGCTCGAGGCCCGCTGGGAGGCCGAGAAGGCCGTCCTCGAGGGCGAGGGCGAACTGCGCAAGCAGCTCGACGCGCTCCGGATCGAGGCCGAGCGCCTGATGCGTGAGGGCAACCTGGAGAAGGTCGCCGAGATCCAGTACGGCCGGATCCCCGCCCTGGAGAAGCAGATCGCCGCCGCCGCGGCAGCAGCCGAAGCCGCCGAGGGGGCAGAACGTCTCGTCGGTGAGGAGGTAGGGGCCGAGCAGATCGCCGAGGTCGTCGAGGCCTGGACCGGCATCCCCACCGGCCGCATGCTGCAGGGCGAGACCGCCAAGCTGCTGCAGATGGAGGAGGTCATCGGGGCCCGCCTGATCGGCCAGAAGGAGGCCGTCGGGGCCGTCTCCGACGCGGTGCGCCGCAGCCGCGCCGGGATCAGCGACCCCAACCGTCCCACCGGTTCGTTCCTGTTCCTGGGCCCCACCGGCACCGGCAAGACCGAGCTCGCCAAGAGCCTGGCCGACTTCCTCTTCGACGACGACCGCGCCATCGTCCGCATCGACATGAGCGAGTACTCCGAGAAGCACTCGGTCTCGCGTCTGGTCGGTGCGCCCCCCGGCTACGTCGGCTACGACGAGGGCGGCCAGCTCACCGAGGCTGTGCGTCGTCGTCCCTACAGCGTCGTCCTGCTCGACGAGGTGGAGAAGGCCCACCCGGAGGTCTTCGACATCCTGCTGCAGGTGCTCGACGACGGGCGCCTCACCGACGGTCAGGGCCGCACGGTCGACTTCCGCAACACGATCCTGGTGCTCACCTCCAACCTGGGTTCGCAGTACCTCGTGGACCCGCTCCTGGACGAGGAACAGCGTCGTGAGCAGGTCATGGCCACCGTGCGGACCGCGTTCCGTCCGGAGTTCCTGAACCGTCTCGACGAGGTCGTCATGTTCTCCGCCCTCAGCAAGGACGAACTGGCCCACATCGTCGACCTGCAGCTCGCACTCCTGGAGCAGCGTCTGGCCAACCGCCGGATCAGCGTCACCGTCACCGACGCGGCCCGGGACTGGCTGGCCGACACCGGGTACGACCCGGCCTACGGTGCGCGTCCGCTGCGTCGCCTGATCCAGACCGCGATCGGGGACCGGCTGGCGAAGATGCTGATCGGTGGCGAGGTGACCGACGGTGGTGCCGTCGTCGTCGACGCAGCCGAAGACGGTCTGGTGCTCACCGCCTGACCAACAGGCACTGATGAGCAGGGCCTGACCAGCGCTCCCACGCCCCAGCGTCACCACGGCCGCCTCTCCGTCATTGCGGGGAGGCGGCCGTGTTGTCGGCACGTGATGGAATGACCCCGTGAGTGAGCCCAAGGAACTGCCTCGTCCTCCGCAGACCACCCTGTTGGGGTGGGTGATCCTGCTGGGATCGGTCTTCGTGGCGCTCACCGCCTTCGAGAGCCTCTCGGGGCTGCGGTCCATGGAGATGCGTGAAGCCCTCGTCGATGCGGTCAAGTCGACCGGCGCGGACCTCACCTACGAGACGCTCGTCAGCGGAATGCGTGCCGTCGTCACGGTCGGTGCAGTCTGTTCGGCCGCTGCTGCCGTCCTCGGTTTCTTCGTCCTGCGCCGTGACCGTGGCGCCCGCGTCGGCCTGACGGTGCTGGCCGTGCCGTTGCTGCTGAGCGGCCTGCTGACCGGCGGTTTCGTGGCGCTGATGGTGATCGCCGCGATCGTCCTGTTGTGGCTGCAGCCCTCGAAGAACTGGTTCGCCGGTCTGCCGCCGATCGAGCCTCCCGCACCGTTGAGCAAGCAGCCGAACGTCTTCGGGTCGCCGTCCCGCGCCCAGGACGCCGACGCGGCGCCGCCGTTGCCGCAGGTGCGCGGTGAGATCACCGGGGACGCCCGGCCGGTCCGCGGGTTCGGGTCCGACCCGGCCGCGCCCGGCACTGCTGCTGCCCCCGGTGCCCCTGTCCCCGGCGCGCCCGTGATTCCGGCCGATTCCTGGACCACGCCTCGCTCCCAGCGTCCGGGACGTCGCGCCGACCGCACCGGCACCGTCGCCGCCGCGCGTGGAGCCCGCCCCGGCATGCTCGTGGCCGGTGCCGTGGTCGCGATCGTCATGTCGGGTCTGGGCCTGCTCTCCAGCCTCGTCAGCCTGACGGTCTCCCTCACGGCCAGCGACACGTTCATGCAGGACCTCCTCGACAACGCCCCTGGTGCCTCCGGCGACGCCGCGATGACCGCCGACGAGTTCGCCCAGATGCTGACGGTCGCCTCCGGCGTCATCGCAGTGATGTGTGTCCTCACGATCGCTGCGGCCGTGCTCACCCTGGTCGGGAATCGTTCCGGCCGCGGCGCGCTGATGGTGATGACGTCGTTCGTGCTGGTCTTCTCCGCCATGGGGATCGCGGCCAGCCCGCTGATGATCTTCTGCGCCGCCGCCGCGGCCTACGTGTTGTGGGCGTTGACCCGTCCGGCCGTCAACGCCTGGTTCACCCGCCGCTGACCCTCACCCGGCACTGACGCTCACTGGTCCCCGACCTCCAGACGCCGCTGCCGGGCCATCACGCGGGGGAGCACCGTCAGCATCCCCAGCGACCAGCCCACGTGCAGGACGGTCGGCGCCACCAACGAGCCACTGCGTTCGCGGGCGATCCCGGTCAGGGTGCCCAGCAACCCTGCGGCGAAGACCAACATCGGGTTCCCGGTGGCGCAGGTCGTGACGGTGTAGACGGCCGTCGTCGTGGGCACGGTGGGCAGTTCCAGTGCAGAGGCGAGGTCGTGGACCGCGCCCCGGAAGAAGAACTCCTCCGTGGCGCCGGTGACCAGGGCCAGCGCGGTGGCCTGCGCGAACGAACCACGGGTGGCGTGCGCGATCACCGACTCGATCTCCCGACGCAGGATCGGCACCTTCGCCACCACCACCGCGCCGACGGAGAAGACCGCCACCGCTCCGGCAGCGGTCGCTGCCGGCAGCAGCACCCGCTCGCGTCGTTCGGAGGGGTCGACGCGCCACAGTCGCGGCTCGAACTGACCGCTCACCGCGGCCCCGGTCGTCCAGGCCGAGGCCAACGCCATCGTGCGGCGTCGGAACGACGAGCCGCCGCGCGGAGCCAGCAGGGCGGCCCGCAGCAGCGGCACCCCCACGGCCATGGTCGCCGCGACGCTCGCGACCAACGGGCGGTCGGAGGACTGTTCGTCAGGACGGCCCGGATCGATGGATCTCGACGTCGTCGAGGGTTCTCTTGTGTTCCCCATGGACCTACAGTGCCAGAGAGGGAACGTCCCGTCCGCGACGTTCCCCACTGCGATCGGAGATCTCATGAAGGTGCTGGTCACAGGTGCGAGCGGCTACGTCGGGAGCCGTCTCGTCCCGGCGCTCCTCGCCGCGGGGCACGAGGTGCGCGCGTCGTTCTCGTCGCCGGAGAGAGCACAGGGGTACGCCTGGGTGGACGACGTCGAGGTGGTCGGGATGGACGTCCTCGATCGCGACGCGGTGGCCGCCGCGGTGGGCGGGACGCCCGGCACCAGCGCGGTCGACGCCGTCGTCTACCTGGTGCACGGCATGGGCGGGAACGACTTCAAGGAGACCGACCGCAAGGCGGCGTTGCACACCGCGGACGCCTGCGCGGCCGCCCGGGTGAAGCGGATCGTCTACCTCTCGGGGCTGGTGCCGCCGGTCCCGCGCGAGGAGCTCAGTGACCACATCGACTCCCGGCTCGAGGTCGAGGAGCTGCTCACCGCCTCGGGCGTCTCCACGATCTCGTTGCGCGCCGCGATGGTGCTCGGTCAGGCATCGACGTCGTTCGAGCTGATGAGGCAGGTCGCCGAGCGGATGCCGGTGCACGTGGTGCCCACCTGGATGGACTCGAAGGTCCAGCCGATCGCGGTCACCGACGCGATCGCAGCGATCATCGGGGCGCTCGAACTCGACGAGGACACCCCGTCGCGTTCCTACGACGTCGGCGGCCCCGACGCCCTGCCCTACGCAGAGTTGTTGAAGAGGTTCGCCGAACTGAACGGCACCGCGAAGCCGCAGATCAAGAATGTCCCCGGCCTGCCCGGAGTCGTGGTCCGCAAGGTCGCGGCAGCGCTCGTCGACGTGCCGTCCTCCACCGTCGAGGCGATCATGGAGTCGCTGACCCACGACATGGTCTGCGCCGACGACGACTACGTCGCTGAACTCCTCCCCGACGGGCACGACGTGATGGGCGCGGAGGAGGCGATGAGGCACGCCCTCGACGTGGGCGAGGTGGAACCGGACGAACACGGGCACGCCGATCCGATGGGTCGGTGGCCCTCCGACCCCGACTGGGCAGGCTGAGTGGGCGGGCCGATCCCGGGGCAGGGGTTGGGTCACGGGCCGATAACCTTGGAGGCATGGCCAACGACCCCACCCTTGCTGCTGACATCGACGCGACCTGCCGCCTGAGCGGCGAGTTCACCCTCCGCTCCGGCACCGTGTCGAACGAGTACTTCGACAAGTACCTGTTCGAGGCCGACCCCAAGCTCCTCGACCGCGTCGCGATCGCGATGGTCGAGCTGATCCCCGAGGGCACCGAGCTGCTCGGCGGCCTCGAGCTCGGCGGCGTCCCGATCGCCACCATGGTCTCGGCCAAGACCGGCATCCCCACCCTCTTCGTCCGCAAGAAGGCCAAGGAGTACGGCACCTGCAAGCTCGCCGAGGGCCAGCCGGTCGAGGGCAAGAAGATCACCCTGATCGAGGACGTCGTCACCACCGGCGGCGCGGTCCGTGACGCCACGAACGCCCTGCGCGAGCTCGGCGCTGTCGTCGAGACCGTCGTCTGCGCGATCGACCGTTCCCCGGCCGACGTCAACCCGCTCGACGACGTCTCCCTCGAGGTCCGCCCGGTGCTGACCAAGGCCGAGCTGGACGCCGCGCGCGACGCCGCGCTCTGATCCCTTCGCGGTGAGCGTCTGCTGACGCCACGAGGCCCCTCCCGGAACGCTTCGGGAGGGGCCTCGTCGTACGTGTGGGGTTACGCAGTCGAGTCCGGGGCCGTGACTGCGGCGGGCCGGGGACGGTTGCCGAACTGCCCGAAGACGACGCCACCGATCACCAGCACAAAGCCGACCGCCTGCGGCAGACCGAACGCCTCGTGCGCCACGACCACGCCGATCACGGTCGCGGAGAGCGGGTTGAGCAGGCTGATCAGTGCGACACTGCCGGCCGGCATCTGCTGCATCGCCGTGAACCAGCACCAGTACGCGACACCGGTGCCCATGACACCGATCCACAGGTAGCCCAGCGCAGCGGGCAGGTCGATCGCCGGGGGAGCACCCTCGATCGCGAAGGCGAGCGGCAGCAGCATGACGCCACCGACGACGAGCTGCCAGGAGACCAGCGTCAGGTTGTCGACCGGCGGGTCCCAGCGCTTCACCAGGACCGCGCCGATCGAGGTGCAGGCGATCGAGGCGAACGCCCCGAACAGGCCGAGCGCGGTGATGCCGGTGGTGGTGCCGAGCACCATCAACGCGACGCCGACCAGGCCGACGACACCGCCGACGAGACGGTTCACGGTGGGGCGTTCACGCACCAGCACGAACGCCGAAGCCATCACCGCGAGTGGCAGCAGCGCCTGGATGGTGCCGGCGAGACCGCCCGGCAGACCGTAGGCGGAGAGGTAGATCAGTGGGAAGAACGCACCGATGTTGAGGACGCCGAGGACGACTGCCTTGCCCCACCAGCCGGCCGGCGGCAGGGTGCGGCGCCACAGCAGCAGCACGATGCCCATCGGCAGAGCGCGCATGAGGGCGCTGAACATCGGCCGGGAGTCGGGCAGCCACTTCTCGGTGACGATGTACGTCGTCGACCAGACCAAGGGGGCGACGGCGGCCAGGAGGAGCAGTCGCAGGGACGGGCGGGAGGAAACTTCGGGCACGTTTCATGCAATCACGCCGAAGGCCCCCGCCAGATGGGCAGGGGCCTTCGAGTGGAACAGAGGGGGGCTCAGACGTCCTTGCGGTGCTGGGCTTCGCCGGACGGCAGCGGCGGGACGTCCTGACCGAGGATGTCGCGGTCGGGGCGACCGTCGTGGTCCTTGTCCTCGGCCTCGGCGGAGTTGGTGCGCTTGTGGCGGATGAACTCCCAGGTGATCGGGATGATCGAGAAGGCCAGGATCGCCAGGATCGCGAGGTCGATGTTGTCGCCCAGGGCCGGGAACGTCGAGCCGAGGAAGTAGCCCAGGACGGTGATCGAGATGACCCAGGCGAGGGCGCCGATCAGCGACCACGTGAAGAAGCGGCGACGGTCCATCTGGGTGACACCCGCGACGACGGTCACGTAGGTGCGCACGAACGGAACGAAGCGACCGATGACGAGCGCCTTGTTGCCGTGCTCGTCGAAGAACGCCGCCGTCTGGTCGAAGTACTTCTTCTTCAGGATCTTGCCGTCACGTTCGTACAGCTTGGGGCCGATCGCCCGGCCGATCTCGTACCCGGCGATATTTCCGAGCACTGCTGCGACGGTGAAGAAGGCGAGCCCGAAGAGGAGTTCGACGATCGGTCCGCCGGGGAAGATGTCGATCTGCTCACCGGCGAAGAAGATGCCGAGCGCGAAGAGCAGGGAGTCGCCGGGCAGGAACGGGAAGAAGAGACCGCACTCGACGAAGATGATCGCCAGGCTGATCCAGAAGAGTTCGGCGCCGAAACGTTCCAGCAGCCACTGGGGATCCATCCATTCGATCTTCCCGATGCCGGGGATCGACAGCATGGGCTCGAGGAAGAGGGACGGATCCAGGAGTGCGCTCACGTCCGTCACCCTATCGGGAGCCTGTGAGAACCCCGACCTAGGCTGGACGCATGACCGGCCCTGACTCCCTTCCCGCTCCCTGCCCCGAGCCGGTGGTCCAGACCGATTCCGAGACTGTCGCGGCGTCCGAGGTCGAGCAGCGTGCCCCCTACGACCCGATGCCGCACGGACCCGCCGAGGTGGGGCTGGGGCCGTGGCCCGGTGGCCGTGACGCCTGGCCCGAGGGTGATCAGTACGACCCCGAACTGCTCGAGAACGGCGACCGTCGCAACGTCGTCGACCGGTACCGGTACTGGACGATGGAGGCGATCGTCGCCGACCTCGACACCCGACGTCACTCGTTCCACGTCGCGATCGAGAACTGGCAGCACGACTTCAACATCGGGACGATCGTCCGTTCGGCCAACGCGTTCATGGCTGCCGAGGTACACATCGTCGGCAACCGCCGCTGGAACCGTCGCGGTGCGATGGTGACCGACCGCTACCAGCACATCCGTCACCACGAGGACGTCCCCGCGCTGGCCGAGTACCTGCGCTCGATCCCCGAGGAGGACGGTGGTCCGGTGCAGCTCTACGGCATCGACAACCTGCCCGGTTCGTTCGAACTGGAGTCGATGGAGATGCCTGAGCGGGTCTGCTTCCTCTTCGGCCAGGAGGGCCCGGGTCTCTCCGAGCGTGCTCGCGAGGTCGTCGACGGCACGTTCTCGATCGCGCAGTTCGGCTCCACCCGCTCGATCAACGCCTCCGCGGCCGCGGCGATCGCAATGCACTCCTGGGTCGTGAAGCACGCCGACCTCTCCGCCGACGCTGCCTGGCGCGGCTGACACCGGCCGACCTCGCGTCGCTGGTACTCAGCGGGAATCGATCAGTTCGGCCAGTGCGTGAACTGACTCCTCGCCGCGGTCACCGGAGATCTGGGCGGAGTCGGGCATCGGCCCCAACTGGGAAGGCAGTTCACGCTCGGGAAGCTGCTGAAAGCAGGGGGTCCGCCCCAACTGCCTGCTGAATCGGGGTCAGGCCTGCGCACCGCCCCAACTGCTGCCTGGCAGCCACGCACCAGTCAAAAGTGCTGCTGGTCGGCCGATTTCACAGCACTTCTGACTGGTGCGCGAGTGATCCGCGCAGCGGAGCCACGGCGCATGAGGAGTGCAACTTCACCGTCCCCTCGCCGATCCGCAGGGCGGGGGCGGCGCGTGCCCCGAAGCGTCGTTGCCATTTCGTGATGGGCGCTGGTCGGAGTGCAGAAGCGGACCACTACCCTGTAGTCGCTGACCCGTCTGTCCTAGGAGAGTTCATGCCCATCGCAACCCCCGAGCGCTACGCCGAGATGCTCGACGCCGCGAAGTCGAAGTCCTTCGCGTACCCGGCCATCAACGTGTCGTCCTCGCAGACCCTCAACGCTGCTCTGCAGGGCTTCGCCGAGGCTGGTTCCGACGGCATCATCCAGATCTCCACCGGTGGCGCCGAGTACCTCTCGGGCCCGTCGGTCAAGAACATGGTCTCCGGTTCCGCCGCCTTCGCCGCGTACGCCGCCGAGGTCGCCAAGAACTACCCGGTGAACATCGCGCTGCACACCGACCACTGCCCCAAGGACAAGCTGGACGGCTTCGTGCGTCCGCTCATCGCCCTCTCCGCCGAGCGCGTCAAGCGCGGAGAGAACCCGCTGTTCCAGTCCCACATGTGGGACGGCTCGGCCGTGCCGATGGACGAGAACCTCGTCATCGCCGAGGAGCTCCTGGCCCTCACCGCCGCCGCCAAGATCGTCCTCGAGATCGAGATCGGTGTCGTCGGTGGCGAGGAGGACGGCATCGTCGGCGCGATCGACGAGAAGCTGTACACCACCCCCGAGGACGCCCTCGCGACCGCTCGCGCCCTCGGCGTCGGCGAGAAGGGCCGCTACATGACGGCCCTCACCTTCGGCAACGTCCACGGCGTCTACAAGCCGGGCAACGTCAAGCTCCGCCCCGAGATCCTCAAGAACGCCCAGGCTGCTGTCGCCGCCGAGCTCGGCCTCGCCGAGGGCTCGAAGCCCTTCGACCTGGTCTTCCACGGTGGCTCCGGTTCCACCGAGCAGGAGATCTCCGACGCCGTCGACTACGGCGTCATCAAGATGAACATCGACACCGACACCCAGTACGCGTTCACGCGTCCGGTCGCGGCCCACATGCTCGCCAACTACGACGGCGTCCTGAAGGTCGACGGCGAGGTCGGCAACAAGAAGCTGTACGACCCCCGCGCGTGGGGCAAGGCTGCCGAGGCCGGCATGGCTGCCCGCATCGTCGAGGCCTGCCAGAACCTCCGCTCGGCCGGCACCACCCTGGGCGCCTGATCCAGAGCTGAACACGCGAAGGCCCGCCATCCGTCAGGATGGCGGGCCTTCGCGCTGCTCAGACGCGCAATTGTCGGATTGATGCGCCGACACGCTGTGGCGGTGGCATCAATCCGACAGTTGCGCCGGGGCGAGGCAGCTACTGGTTCCAGAGGTGGTTCGGGTGGCCGGTGCGTCCGGGCGTCGTCGGCGGGATGTACGGGACGTCGCGTTCCTTCGCGTCGTCGCCGGACGGCTTGGGCGGCTTCGGGGCGCCGGGAGCTGCGCCCATGTGCTTGGGACGTTCCAGGAACATCACCGTCACCAGACCCAGCACGAGGACGGCCGGGACCACCCACAACGTCTCACGGAAGACGTCGGTGTAGGCCTGCATCACTGCGGGCGGCATGACGCCGTCGGTGGAGACCGACGTCGTCTCGGCGCCGCCCTCAGCCGCTGCGAGTCCGTGGGCGCGCAGGCGGGCGTCGAGCAGCAGGGCCGCGACGGCGGAACCGAGCACGGCTCCGATCTGACGCGTGGTGTTGTAGACGCCGGCACCGGCTCCGGCCTGGTGCATCGGCAGGTTGCGGTTGGCGGTCGCCGAGAGCGGACCCCACAGGCAGGCGGCGCCGCAGCCCATGACGGCCAGCACGACGATCGCCTTCCAGACCGCGACGTCGGGCGTCAGGAGCAGGCACAGCGACGCCATCGCGGCGGTCGCCAACCCGAACCCGACGGCGGTGATCCACTTCGGGTGCACCCGGTCGGTGGCCCTACCGACGACGCCGGCCAGGAGCATCGAGGCCAGCGCCAGCGGCGCCATCAGCAGACCAGACTCGGTGGGGGACCAGCCGCGCACTGCCTGGGCGTAGAGCATCAGCGGGAAACCCATCGAGGTGAACGCGAACGAGACGGTCGCGATCGCCACGTTGGAGGTGGAGAAGTTGCGGTCGCGGAAGAGTTCGAGCGGCATCAGCGGCTCGTTGCGGTTGCGGGCCTGCCACACCACGAACGCGACCAGGACGACGAGCCCGACCAGGATCAACTGCCACACCGTGACGGAGCCGATCGCCGGGCCCCAGCCGTTCTCGCCGGCTTCCTGGATGCCCAGAACGAGGGCCAGCATGCCCACGCCGAACAGGACGACGCCCGGGACGTCGAAGCGGTGCGGGTGGGTGGAGAGGTTCGGGACCAGCTTCATCGCCAGGACGAACCCGACGACGCCGACGGGGATGTTGACGAAGAAGATCCACTCCCAGCCCAGGTGGTCCACCAGGACGCCACCGAGCAGCGGGCCGGTCAGGGTCGCGAGTCCGGCGGCGGCGCCCCAGAGCGCCATCGCCTGGCCGCGTCGTTCACGCGGGAAGATGCGGGTGATGATCGCCATTGTCTGCGGGGAGACGGCGGCAGCGCCCAGGCCCTGCAGGGCCCGGAACGCGATCAGCGCGCCGATGCTGGTGGCGGTGGCGCACAGCAGGGAGCTGACGGTGAAGAGCACCAGCCCCACCAGGTAGACGCGTTTGGGGCCGAACCTGTCGCCCAGGCGTCCGCAGATCAGCAGCGGCACGACGTAGGCCAGCAGGTAGGCGCTGGTGACCCAGATGACCTCGTTCACGCCGGCGTCGAGATCGGCCATGATCGCCGGGGTCGCCACCGTCAGGATCGAGGTGTCGACCAGCAGCATGAAGAAGCCCAGGACGATCGCCCAGAGGGCGGGCCAAGGGTTCTCCATCGTTTCCGACGCAGGCCTGCCGCCGGCGGTGCCGTCGGGGGAGGAGGTCGTCCGGGTCACCGGACGCCTCAGTCCAGCAGTTCGTCGGCCGCGGCGGCCGAGGAGTCACGCAGGAACTGCGAGCAACGCTCCCACTCGTCGGTCTCGCCGATCGCGCGGGCCGAGAGGGCCAGCAGGGCGAGTGCGCGCAGGAAGCCGCGGTTGGGCTCGTGCTCCCACGGCACCGGGCCATGGCCCTTCCAGCCGTTGCGACGCAGCATGTCGAGCGAACGGTGGTAGCCGACGCGGGAGTAGGCGTAGACGGTGACGTCGTCGGCGCCGGCGTCACGGGCCTGCTCGGCGAGCGTGGCCCAGGCGGTGGGGGACGCCGGGTGAGCCTTCACGACGGCGGCGGGGGCGGTGCCGGCAGCCAGTTCGGCGGCGGCGGGGTCTTCGGGGAGGCGGGTCGCAGGGGGACCGGCCATCAGGTCAACGTGTTCCACTCCCTCAGGCTAGGCCACTGGCCGGCCCCCGAAATCGCACGTACCAGTCAAAAGCGCTGTCGAAACGACTGTTTCGCAGCACTTTTGACTGGTACGTGGGTGTCAGGCGGTGAGCAGGCTGCGGATCTTCTCCGCACCCAGAGCCACGACGAGCGTGGGCAGACGCGGGCCGCGGTCGGCGTCCACGAGCAGGTTGTAGAGCAGGGTGAACCAGGCCTTCTGGGCTGCCTTCACCTCGTCGGTCGGCTTGTCCTCCAGGGCGAGACCGGCCGCGAGCTTCGGGACGCCGTAGACGACCGTGGTGGCCACCTCGGTGTCGAGCTCGGTGGGCAGGTGCTCGAGCAGCAGGGAGACCCACTGCTTCTCCTCGTCGGAGAGCGCAGCCAGACGCTCGGCGTCGGCGGTCTCGCGCACCGTGGTGCGCTCCTCGGCCGGGACGAACTCGGCGGTCCACTGCATGGCCTTGGCCAGACGCGGCTGGAGGTCGGTGACGTCGTCGTGCGGGAAACCGACGTTGGCCACGACCTGCGAGATCAGGTCGGCGGAACCGGCGGTGACGTCGGCGACCGAGCTGAGCGCGCGGAACGGGGCCAGCACCTTCGCGGTGGCCAGCGGGCCGTTGGCGGTCGCGGAGGCACGCTCGTGGGCGAGCACCGCGACGTCGCGCTTGGCCGGGTCGGCGGCCTTCTTGGTGAGGGAGTCCCACTCGTCGTACAGACGCACGACCTCGGGACCGAAGTCGATGTCGAAGGTCTGCTTCGGTGCGCGACGCACGTACAGCCAACGCAGGATCGAGGGCTCGAGGACACGCAGGGCGTCGGTCGCGGTGGGCACGCCGCCCGAGGACGAAGACATCTTCTGCATGCCGGCGAAGCCGACGAACCCGTAGGCCACGAATGCCGGGGCGACGGCGTCGTAGAAGGTCACGATGTCCTTGCCGACGGTGTACGACGAGCCGGGGGTCGCGTGGTCGGCGCCGCCGGGCTCGAAGTCGACGCCCTCGAAGGCCCAACGCATCGGCCAGTCGATCTTCCAGACGAGCTTGCCCTCGTCCTGCGTGCCGACGTTGGTCACGTGGGACTCGCCGCACTCGCGGCAGGTGTAGGCCAGGTCGAGGGAGTCGTCGTCGAAGGACGTGACGTCGACGGTGTCGCGGCCACAGCCACGGCAGTAGGGCTTGTAGGGGAAGCGGGAGAGGTCTTCGGGCAGGGTCAGCGGGTCGACCGGCGCCGGGTAGGTCTTGTTGCCGTCCTCGTCGAGGACGAGGTTGCCCTCGGCGTCGACGATCGGCTCGGGCTTGGCCTTGGTGCGGTAGCGGTCGAGGACGGCGTCCATCGCACGACGGTTCTTGATCGCGTGCAGGACCTCCTCGCGGTAGAGGCCCGACTGGTACTGCTCGGTCTGGGACAGCTCGACCATCTCGACGCCAAGCTCCTCCAGAGCTGCGCGGAGCGGGGCCTTGTAGTGCTCGGCCCAGGAGGTGTGGCAGCCCTGCGGGTCCGGGACGGCGGTCAGCGGCTTGCCGATGTGCTCGGCCCACTCGGCCGGGACGCCCGCGGGGACCTTGCGGTAGCGGTCGTAGTCGTCCCAGGAGTGCAGGTGGCGCACGGCGACACCGCGGCGACGCAGCTCGTCGGCGACGAAGTGGGTGGTGAGGAACTCACGCAGGTTGCCCAGGTGGACCGGGCCCGACGGGGACGCGCCGGAGGCGACGGTGACGAGGTCGACCTTCTCGTCGAAGCCCTCGCCGACGCGGGCGGCGGCGTGACGGATCGCGTCGTCGGCGGCACGGGAGACCCAGTCGACGACGGGGCCGTCACCCTTGCCCTTCCCGCGGCCGCGGCGCTTGCCCTCGGTCGCTTCCTGGGCGGGAGCCTCGGTGGGGGTGGACTCGGCGGGGTTTGCGTCGGGAGCAGACACGCGAGGAACTCCTGTGCTGGGACGGATCAGTACCGGTGCGAACGCTACTCCCCGGCTCCGACCCCGTGGAAACCGCGACCGCGACCGCCGGGGACCGGCGGACGGCGACGTCGCGTGGGCGAAAAGGCCCTGAAATGGCGGATGGGCCGCAAGAGACATCCCCCCACGGCGTCCTTGCGGCCTCATCCAGTGGCGGTCGGTTTCCCCCCCAGGTCCGTGCCGCGCGGACTCAGTGTGCCACGAATCGAAGAGGCGTGAAGGTTTTTCATGCCAGTGGCACTAAGATGCCGCACATGGACTCCCAGCGTCACGCTCCGTCGAGTGCGTTCACGCCGCACCAGCAACGACTCCTGCGCCGCCTGTGGGCCAACCACGGCAAGCCGCTCTCCCGGGTGGCGGAGGAGTTCGGCAGCACCCGCGAGGGCGTCCTCGCCGAGATGGGCGACATCTTCGACATCGGACTGGTCGAGCTCGACGACGCCGACTGCATCCAGATGGTGCCGCCGCGCGAAGCGCTCGCGGAGTTGATGGTCACGCAGACGCGGATCATGGAGACGACCATGGCCCGCCTCAACCGCATGGGCAGCCTCGTCGTCGCGCTGGGGGAGGAAGGCGAGAGCAGGCGCAACGTCGCCGAGGCCGACCGTGACGCGACGACGCCGGTGGTCGACGTCGAGATCGTCCAGGGCAAGCCTCCGAGCCAGGTCCTCATGCAGTGGATCAACGAGGGGCACGGCACCCTCCGCTTCCTGCGTCCCGAGCAGTGGCGTCTCCCCACCGAACCGGTGACCGCAGCCGCGTTCCGCGAAGCTCTCGCCTCCGGTGTCGACGTGCGCGCCATCTACCCGGTCCGCGCCCTGCACCTGGCTCGGTCCGTGCTGGAGGAGCACCGCGCCAGTGGCGAGGACATGCGACTCCTGCCCGAGGTCCCTCTCCAGATGGCGATCGTCGGCACCGGTCACGCGATGGTCGTCTCGGGTCTGGGAGGCGACGAACTGCACACCGTCATCATTCGAGAGCCCCTGATCGTGCGCGTCCTGGTGGCCTACTTCGACTCCCTGTGGGACCAGGCCGCGAGCCTTCCCGGGGGCGACGAGGTGGGGGACCGCAGTGAGGAGCGACGCCTGCTGCTCACCCAGCTCGCCCGCGGCGCCCGTGACGAGCAGATCGCGAGGTCGTTGGGGCTGGGGCTGCGCACGGTGCGTCGTCGGGTCGCCGACCTGATGCTCGAGCTCGGTGTCGAGACCCGCTTCCAGGCCGGCGTCGAGGCGGTCCGTCGCGGCTGGCTCTGACCTGCCCTGACGGAGCCGGGTCAGCTCCCTGAGACGCTGCTGGCCACCGACTCCGGCAGCAGCAGGCGATAGGCGCCGGGCAGGACGTGCCAGGTTCGGGTGCGCACGTCGGACTCGAACTCGCCGTCGGAGGAGACCGAGAACGGCTCGTCGGGACGCAGCGAACGCACCGTCACCGTGCGCCCGCGCAGGTGCTCGACGTCGTGACGCTGACGCTGACGTCCCCGCAGCTTCAGCACGCCCGCCGCGAGACGGTGCGTGCCCGGTGCGGCGCGGGTGATCGTGACGTCGACCAGGCCGTCGCCGGAGAGGACCTGAGCGCCGGGCGTCTGGTCGGGGTTGGCGTTGCCGACGGCGACCGACAGGACGCGCTGGCGGGCATTGATGACCTTGCCGTCCACCTCGACCCGGATCCGCGAACCGAGTGGGGCGAACGCGGTGGCGAGGGCGCCGATCGGCTGTTCGAGACGGTCCAGGTTGGCCGGCGACACGCCAGCCTGCTCCAGGCGGTCCTTCCAGCGGGCCTCGACGTCGGCCACCGGTTCGCCGGCGCCGAGTTGGACTGCGTTGGCGACCACACCGCCCGCGTCGTCGGTGACCAGGTCGACCGGCGTCGGGACGCCCTCGACCAGGAGGCGCGCGGCCGCGGCGAGGTCGAACGGAAGCTGGTGCGCCCGGGCGAACCCGGTGTCAGGACCGTGGGGGAGCAGGGCGATGCAGGGACCGGGACGCCCGACGTCGCCGAGGTCGGCGTTGGCATGCAGTGCGCTCAGGACGTCGTGCAGGGCACCGTCGCCGCCGGCCACGACGACCGTGCGGGCGCCGCGCGCCGCGAGGACCTGTTCGAGCTCGGCCAGGGAGGCCGGGTGGGTCACCTCGACCTCGCCGGTCGCGCCCAGGACCTGCAGTGCGGGGCTGAGGTCGGAACCTCGGGAACCGACCGCGGAGGCGCGCTGGATGACCAGCACGTCGGTGGTGTGGGCGGCCGTGGAGGCGGGCTCGACGTCTCGGGACTGCATGGCACGACCGTATCGGCCACGGGTTCGAAGTCGGCAGGACGGGCGTCGCGCAGAACTTTGGTAGAGTCTCATCGCAAGAGCTCCGGTGCCTTGTGCACGGAGCTGTTTCTGTTATGAAGGGGGCTGCGATGCCCGCGATCATGGTTCTGGGTGCCCAGTGGGGCGACGAGGGCAAGGGCAAGGCGACTGACCTGCTCGCGTCCGAGAACGACAGCATTGACTACGTCGTACGCACGAGCGGAGGCCACAACGCTGGCCACACGATCGTCGTGAACGGCGAGAAGTTCGCCACTCACCTGCTTCCGAGCGGCATCCTGACCCCGGGAGCCACCTGCGTCATCGGCAACGGTGTGGTGGTCTCCCTCGAGGCTCTTTTCCGCGAGCTGGACTCGCTGGTCGCCCGCGGCGTCGAGCTCGCTCCGCTGTACGTGTCGGCCAACGCCCACGTCATCGCGTCGTACCACTCGACCATCGACAAGGTCACCGAGCGTTTCCTGGGCAAGAACCAGATCGGCACCACCGGTCGTGGCATCGGCCCGGCCTACGTCGACAAGGTCAACCGCGTGGGCGTCCGGATCGCCGACCTGTTCGACGAGTCCATCCTGCGCAAGAAGGTGGAGGCGGCGCTCGACACCCGCAACCACCTGCTCACCAAGCTCTACAACCGTCGCGCGATCGAGGTCGACGCCGTGGTCGAGGAGCTCCTCGCCTACGTCGACCGTCTGCGCCCGATGGTCGCCGACACCTCGCTGATGCTGAACAAGGCGCTCGACGAGGGCAAGACCGTCCTCTTCGAGGGCGCCCAGGCGACCATGCTCGACGTCGACCACGGCACCTACCCGTTCGTGACGTCGTCCAACCCGGTCGCCGGTGGCGTCTGCGCCGGTGCCGGTGTTGGCCCGACCCGCATCGACCGCGTCATCGGTGTCATCAAGGCGTACACCACCCGCGTCGGCTCGGGTCCGTTCCCGACCGAGCTCTTCGACGAGGACGGCATCAAGCTGCAGACCATCGGTGGTGAGATCGGTGTCTCCACCGGTCGTATCCGTCGCTGTGGTTGGTACGACGCCGTCGTGGCTCGCTACGCCGGTCGCGTCAACGGTCTCACCGACCTGTACCTGACCAAGCTCGACGTCCTCACCGGCTGGGAGAAGATCCCGGTCTGCGTGGCGTACGAGGTCGACGGTGTCCGTCACGACGAGATGCCGATGACGCAGACCGACTTCCACCACGCGACGCCGGTCTACGAGTACCTCGACGGCTGGACCGAGGACATCTCGGCGTGCCGCAAGTTCTCCGACCTGCCCGCGACGGCCCAGGCCTACGTCCTGCGTCTCGAGGAGCTCTCGGGCACCCGCATCTGGGCCGTCGGTGTCGGCCCGGGGCGCGAGGAGACCGTGGTCGTCCACGAGGACTGATCCTCCGCCTCCGTGCGTTGACGGCGCCATCACCCGCTGAGGGTGATGGCGCCGGTTTCGTTCGTCCGGGAACGGGAAAAGCGGGCAGGGCGACCGGCTCGTTCGTGCGCCTCGAGGGTGCGCAAGGAGCGGAAGGCCGCGTCAGGCGTGCGTGAAGTGCCGATTTGACCGAATCGTGGCCCGGGTGAGGCTGGATCTCGTCACTGGACTGGACCGGACGGTCGTCCCACTTGTGACGAGGAGTGCGACAGATGTTGCCTGAGTGACGTGTGGGGCGTGCGGGTGGGCGGTTGTCTGCGAAATGTGACAGCTGATGCACATATTTCGGGTAAAGAGGGGCAGGGTTGCCCCTTGTCACCCGGTCACAGTTTCGCCACGATGTGAGCCATGCCACAGGAAATCGATCTCGCCACCTTGTCCGTAGCCGTCACCGGCGCAGGACGCGGAATCGGGGCCGCCACGGCCCGAGCTCTCCGCGACGCCGGTGCCCGCGTCGTCATCAGTGACATCGACGAAGAAGCACTCGCGGAGACCGCCGGGGTCCTCGGTGTCAGCTCCTACCCCCTCGACGTCACCGACGCCGCGCAGTGGGAGGCGTTCGCTGAGTTCGCCGGGGAGATCGACGTCCTCGTCAACAACGCCGGGATCATGCCGGTCGGGAACTTCCTCGACGAAAATCCCGCCACCACCCGCGCCGTCTTCGAGATCAACTCCCTCGGACCGGTCCACGGCGCCCGGGCCTTCCTGCCGGGAATGATCCGGCGCCGCAGGGGCCAGGTCGTCAACGTCGCCTCCGCCGTGGGTCGCGTCGCCCTCGCCGGCGGTGCCACCTACTCGGCGTCCAAGCATGCCGTCGTCGGGTTCAGCGAGGCGCTGCGCGAGGAGGTCGCGCCGCACGGCGTGAACGTCTCGATGGTGCTGCCCGTGATCGTGCAGACCGACCTCTCCCAGGGTGTCGCCTCCACTCGTGGGGTGCCCGAGCAGGCCCCCGAGGACGTCGCCGCGGTGATCCTCGACGTGATGCGTCACCCCGTGGCCGAGGCCTGGGTGCCGCGCTGGGGTCAGCCGGTCGCCCGCGTCTCGATGGTCCTGCCGCGCTGGTTGCAGTCGCTGGCCCGCAAGGCCCTCAAGGCCGACAGCGTGCTCACCGGGGCGAACGTTTCGGTGAGGACCCCCTATGAAAACGAGGTACGTGTGCGCGCCGGAGCGTGAACACTTCTGCCTGAAGTGGCCGAGGGCGTGGGCCCCGGCAAGGGGTGGAGGTTGACATGCTGCGTAGAGCGCGACGCGTGGGGTTGCTGGCGGTGGGACTGGCTCTTGTGGGCGGGGTGGTACCCGGAGCGATGGCAGCGGAGCCCCAGCCCTTCGATGTCTCCCTCTACTCGGAAGATGTGCGCGCCTCCTCCACCAAGTGCCGCAGGATCGACGTCGCGCTCGAGCACACAGGCGTCGACATCGACGAGTTCACGGCCCGTGTGGGGCTGTGGCGGGGCGGCAAGCGCCTCGACACCCTGTACTTCCAGGATGAGGGCAACTCCAGTCTCCTGTACGAGGACTATCTCTGGTGCCCCTACATCGACGGGCCCGGCACCTTCACGTGGGGCCCCACCCGTGTCACCTGGGCCGGAGCGTCCCAAAACTGGGCGGAGGAGGGGCGCAGTTACAAGAGGGGCAGTTTCACTGATTCCTCGACGGTCGCCTTCGTTGCCAAGCAGGACCAGCGTGCGAAGCTGCTGCGGGCCACCAAGAGCAGGGGGCGGATCACGCTTTCTGCGAAGTTCCGCTACTTCGACATCGGCACCGCGCGTTGGGAGCGTTCGCCCGGGGGAAGCGGCGTGGCTCTGCAGCGCAAGACCAAGAAGGGCTGGAAGAAGCTGGGAGCCGGGAAGATCGACGCCAGCGGCGTGGTCACGGTCACCGGCGCTGCGGCTTCGGGCAAGGCCACCTATCGACTCCTGCAGAGGGGCACCGAGCGAACGTGGTCGGCCACCGTGCAGGCCAAGCGCTGAGCAGGGGGCCCAAGCGCTGGCTGCAGGCCCTGGCACGCAAGGCCCTCAAGGCCGACAGCGTCCTGACCGGTGCCGACGCCGGTGTCCGTCTCGACTACGAGCGCGAGGTCCACAGCCGCGCCGGAGTCTGACCGCCCGGCCCCCACCCACGTACGACGCCCGTGTCCGACAACGACAGGGCCCGACACCTGAGGCAGCCACGACGCCGCCCCCGCCGCGATCCGGTGCGGGCGGCGTCGTGCGTCCGGACTCCTGCCCGTCCAAGCGTCCGTCCGGGTGCAACTCAACCGTGACCTGCCACCTAGAATGACGACTCGTGAAGACCCTCGTGATCGGTACCGGCGGACGCGAGCACGCGCTCGCACTGGCTCTCTCCCGTGACCCGGAGGTGAGCGAGGTCCATGCCGCACCGGGCAACCCCGGCATCGGCGAGATCGCCACGCTGCACCCGGTCGACATCCTGGACGGCGACGCCGTGGCCGCGCTGGCCACCGCGATCGGCGCCGACCTCGTCGTCGTGGGCCCCGAGGCTCCGCTCGTCGAAGGTGTGGCCGACAAGGTCCGTGCCGCGGGCGTCCCGGTCTTCGGCCCCGACGCCGCTGCCGCCCAGCTCGAGGGTTCCAAGGCCTTCTCCAAGGAGGTCATGGCCGCCGCGGGCGTCCCGACCGCCGGCTCCTTCACCTGCACCACCACCGCCGAGTACGTCGCGGCGCTCGACGCGTTCGGTGCCCCCTACGTCGTCAAGGACGACGCACTCGCCGCCGGCAAGGGCGTCGTCGTGACACTCGACCGTGACGAGGCGCTCGCCCACGCCGAGGCGTGCGGCAGGGTCGTCATCGAGGAGTTCCTCGACGGCCCCGAGGTCTCCCTCTTCGCGGTCTGCGACGGCGGCATGGCCTACCCGCTGCAGCCCGCCCAGGACTTCAAGCGCATCTTCGACGGCGGCCAGGGCCCCAACACCGGCGGCATGGGCTCGTACTCGCCGTTGCCGTGGGCGCCCGCCGACCTCGCCGAGATCGTGATCGCCACCGTCGTCCAGCCCACGCTGGACGAGATGGTGCGCCGTGGCGCCCCGTACGTCGGCTGCCTCTACGTCGGCCTGTCGCTGACCAAGACCGGCCCCCGCGTCATCGAGTTCAACGCCCGCTTCGGTGACCCGGACATCCAGCCCGTCCTCGCCGTCCTCGAGTCCGGCCTCGGCGGCCTGCTGCTCGGTGCGGCCACCGGTCAGCTCTCCTCCGTCGAGCCGCCGGTCTTCTCCGACGGTGCCGCTGTCACCGTCGTGCTGGCCTCGGCCGGCTACCCGGAGTCGTCGTCGAAGGGCGACGTGATCACCGGCACCGCCGACGCCGCCGCGCAGGACGACGTCGACGTCATCCACGCCGGCACCGCGCTCGACGCCGACGGCAACCTGGTCACCGCCGGCGGCCGCGTGCTCGCCGTCCGTGCCACCGGCACCGACGTCGCCGACGCCCGCGCCAAGGCGTACGCGGCGGCCGAGAAGATCAACTTCGACGGCCTGCAGCAGCGATCCGACATCGCGGCCGAGCCGCTCGGTGTCATCGAGGGCGCCTCGCTCCTCGCCGGCACCACCGACTGACGCTCCCGCGTCTCCCGCACCTCACCCTCCACTCCTCGTCCCCTTCGGAAGGACACCTCATGACCGTCCCCAACGTGCTGGCCAACCGTTACGCGGCCGCCGACCTCGCCGCGATCTGGTCGCCCGAGCACAAGATCGTCCTCGAGCGTCAGCTCTGGATCGCCGTGCTGAAGGCCCAGAAGGACCTCGGCATCGAGGTGCCGGACGGCGTCGTCGAGGCCTACGAGGCGGTCGTGGACAACGTCGACCTGAAGTCGATCGCCGACCGTGAGCGGATCACTCGCCACGACGTGAAGGCCCGCATCGAGGAGTTCTCCGACCTCGCCGGTCACGAGCACATCCACAAGGGCATGACCTCGCGCGACCTCACCGAGAACGTCGAGCAGCTCCAGCTGCGTCAGTCCCTCGAGCTGCTCCGCGACCGTGCCGTGGCCACCCTGGTGCGCCTGGGCCGCCTCGCCACCGAGCACGAGACCACCGTCATGGCCGGTCGTTCGCACAACGTCGCCGCACAGGCCACCACCCTGGGCAAGCGTTTCGCGACCGTGGCCGACGAGATGCTGATCGCCGTCCAGCGCATCGACGAGCTGCTCGCGCGCTTCCCGCTGCGCGGCATCAAGGGCCCCATGGGCACCGCCCAGGACATGCTCGACCTGCTCGACGGTGACGCCGCCAAGCTCGACGAGCTCGAGACCCGCGTCGCGAAGCACCTCGGCTTCGACAACGTCCTCACCTCGGTCGGTCAGGTCTACCCGCGCTCCCTCGACTTCGAGGTCCTTTCGGCCGTCGTGCAGCTGGTCGCCGGTCCCTCCAACCTCGCCACCACGATCCGCCTGATGGCTGGCATCGAGCTGGTCACCGAGGGCTTCAAGGAGGGCCAGGTCGGTTCCTCCGCGATGCCGCACAAGATGAACACCCGCTCCTGCGAGCGCGTCAACGGCCTCGCCGTCATCACCCGCGGTTACCTCTCGATGGTCGGCGAGCTCGCCGGTGACCAGTGGAACGAGGGTGACGTCTCCTGCTCCGTCGTGCGCCGCGTGGCCCTGCCGGACGCCTTCTTCGCCGCCGACGGTCTGTTCCAGACCTTCCTCACCGTCCTGGACGAGTTCGGCGCTTTCCCGGCCGTCATCCAGCGTGAGCTCGACCGTTACCTGCCGTTCCTGGCCACCACCAAGGTGCTCATGGACGCGGTCAAGAACGGCGTCGGCCGCGAGGTCGCGCACGAGGTCATCAAGGAGGCTGCCGTCGGCACCGCCCTGGCGATGCGCAAGGGACAGGTGGAGAACGACGTCTTCGAGAAGCTCGCCGCCAGCCCCGAGCTGGGTCTGACCCGCGAGCAGATCGACGCCCTGGTCGCCGACCCGATCACCTTCACCGGTGCCGCGGTCTCCCAGACCCAGGCCGTCGTCCGCAAGGTCGAGGCGCTGGCCGCGAAGTACCCGGCCGCTGCTGCCTACGTCCCGGGCGAGATCCTCTGATCAGCTGCTCCTGATTCACCCCGTCGTCCGACGCCTGCGCGCCGAACGACGAAGGCCCGCCCTGAGTGACCGGGGCGGGCCTTCGCGTGTCGGTGGTGCGTGCGTCAGACCTTCGGGACGGTGGGGCAGGCGTCCCCGACCAGGACCAGGCCGCCGCCGGTGTACTGGGTGGAGGCGACGGTGACGTCGTGGAAGCCCCACACGGCGATGTCGACCGACGACACGGGGACGTTCTCCGCAGTGGTGAGGACCGTCGCGTCGCTCATCGTGTTGTTGCCGTTGCCGGCCCAGCCGTAGACGGTGCCGTCGGCCTTGAGGCCCAGGTAGGTGCCGTCGGAGGCCTCGACGCGGCGGATGTCGGTCAGCTCGACCCCGGCGCTGTCCGTGACCGGGAAGGCGACGAACGTCCCTGCGCCGTTCGGGACGATGAAGCGTCGGGCCCGACCGTCGGTGGTGATCCACGTGCCGCCCAGGTAGCGGGAGTTGGTCTGGTAACCCCAGGCCGAGAAGTCGGCGACGCCTCGGGCGCGTTCGGTCCAGGCCAGAGGAGCGTCCTGGGTGTCGAAGGTGTGGAGGGACCCGTCGGCGAACAGCACGACGACCCCGGAGTCGGTGCCCTGGACCTTCACCGCTGCGCCGTGGCCCGTGGGCAGTGCGTGCGAGGAGTGGGCGGGCCCGAAGCTGCCGACCTGTGCCGTCGTCGCGCTGCTCGGCACGGCGCTCCCGGCGTCCCGGACGTGGACGAGGTTCGCCCCGACGACGGAGACGACGCCGTAGCTGGTGACGATGGCGGTGGACCCGCCCTGGGCCTTGCGGTGGTGGCCCCAGGCGTGGGCCAGCGTCGTCGGACCGGTGAAGTGGCCGTCACCGGACCATCGGACCAGGCTCCAGGCGGTGTGGCGGGGGACCGAGACGACGACGCCCCGGTCGATCGAGACGACTCCGTCGTTGCCGGTCGCGGCGGACACGGTCACTCCCGCTGCCGCCGGGTCGGCGACGACAGCACTGCCGGTCTGCGGGGTGGAGGTGGCGAAGGCAGGAGCGGTGGCTGCGACGGAGATGGCGGGGACGGTCCACAGTCCCGCGTGTCCCGAGTACGCGGCTGTCGGTGCAGTTGACGTCGTCGGCAGCGGACCGGGGCGGCCTTGGCCGGCCCGTCCACAGGAAACATTTCCTGTTTCCCTTCAAAGAATCATCCCAAACCTCTTTGGCGCGAAAAAAGTGATCTTTCGTGCATGGTCGCCTCGGCAGGCTGATTTTGGCAGCATGCTCCCTGAATCGATGTAACCGTTCGGAAACGTTGCTGGACGAGGCTCCTGAGCCGGGGTTGTCTGGGGCCACCTGCCCCACGACGAACAGGAGGGGCGCCGAGGACCGGCGTCACGACACCCATGGGAGACGACACCAAGAACGGGACCCACGCAGGTCCCCGTCCTGACCGAGGACGCCGACGCCACCCGGCCCTCGACTTCGGTCCGATCGACGCCGAACGTCAGCGGGGACGCTTCGACCCCGTCGTCTTCGGGGTCGTGGCCGTCATCGTCCTGGTCTTCCTCGTGTGGGGTGCCACTGACACCGCGGGGATGAAGTCCTTCGTCGACGACGCCCTGGCCTGGGTCCTGGAGAACACCGGCTGGCTCTTCGTGCTGGTCTCCAGCAGTTTCGTCGCCTTCGTGCTGTGGCTCGCCCTGGGCAAGTTCGGCCGCATCCCCTTGGGTCGCGACGACGAGGAGCCGGAGTTCCGTACCGCCAGTTGGGTCGCGATGATGTTCAGCGCCGGCATGGGCATCGGGCTCATGTTCTGGGGCGCGGCCGAACCGCTGCAGTACGTCCGCAACCCGATCCCGGGCACCGACCCCGAGCATGCGGTCGAGAACGCCATGGCCCAGACGCTGTTCCACTGGACGCTGCACCCGTGGGCGATCTACTGCGTCGTGGGTCTGGCGGTCGGCTACGGCATGTACCGCAAGGGGCGGGTCCAGCTGATCAGCCAGATCTTCCGACCGCTGCTGGGCAAGGCCGTCGACGGCCCCGCCGGCAAGGTGATCGACATGCTCGCGATCTTCGCGACGCTGTTCGGCTCGGCGGCCTCGCTCGGCCTCGGGGCCCTGCAGATCGCTGAGGGCTACACGATCGTCTCCGACGGTGGCCGCATCACCAACACGTTCCTGGTGGTCCTGATCGTGGTCCTGACGATCTGTTTCATCGTCTCGGCCGTCTCCGGCGTCGCCCGCGGCATCCAGTACCTGTCCAACATCAACATGGTGCTGGCGCTCGCGTTGGCGATCTTCGTCTTCGTCGCCGGCCCCACCGTGTTCATCCTCGACATGATCCCGGCCTCGCTCGGCACCTACGTCGACCAGATGGGGGTGATGGCCGGCCGCACCGGCGCGGAGGGCGAAGAGGTCGCCACCTGGCTGGGCAGTTGGACCGTCTTCTACTGGGCCTGGTGGGTGTCGTGGACGCCCTTCGTGGGCATGTTCATTGCTCGCATCTCCCGGGGTCGCACCATCCGCCAGTTCGTCTTCGGCGTGCTGATGGTGCCGAGCGTCGTGAGCCTGGTGTGGTTCGCGATCTTCGGTGGTGCAGCGATCTTCGAGGAGCAGACCGGCGCGATGCTCGGCGAGGACTCCACCGAGATCCTCTTCGGCCTGCTCGACCAGTACCCGATCGCACAGGTCACCAGCATCCTGGTGATGCTGCTGGTCGCGATCTTCTTCGTCTCCGGCGCCGACGCCGCCTCGATCGTGATGGGCTCGCTCTCCGAACGCGGAGCGGCAGAGCCCAAGAGGGTGAACGTCGTCTTCTGGGGATCGCTCACCGGCGCCGTGGCGGCAGTGATGCTGGTGATCGGCAACCGCTCGGGGGAGGGTGGCGACTCGGCCCTGGTCAGTCTGCAGAACATCACCATCGTCGCGGCGCTGCCGTTCGTCGTGGTGATGGTCGGGATCTGCGTGGCCCTGGTCCGCGACCTCAACCGTGACCCGGTCGTGGTGCGGCGCAGGTACGCGGCCGCGCGGGTCGAGGAGGCCGTCCTGCACGGCGTCGAGGACCACGGCGACGACTTCGCGCTGGCCGTCGTGCACGACGAAGAGGCCACCAACCCGTTGGCTCCCAAGACCCCTCCGGCCGGGATGCCGGTCGTCGACGTCGAGTCCTGACGCACCACGCCCACGCACGTGTGCCCCGTTCGCTGTTCGGCGGACGGGGCACACGTGCGTCAGGCGCGGGGCAGGAGTGCTGTGTCAGCAGCCGGCCGAGTTCTTCAGGACGTAGCCGCCGCCGTAGTAGTTGGAGCCCAGGTGCAGCCCCCACACGTTGAGGTCGGTGGTGGTGCCGGAGCCGACAGCCAAGGTGGTGGCGCGGTTGCGTCCGGCGTTGTCCAGGTTGCCTCCGGTGGCCCACACGGTGCCGTCGGAGGTGAGGAGCAGGTAGGTGCCGTCGGAGGAGAACGTCTTGGTGATGCCGCTCAGCGGGGTGCGGTCCGACGCACGGGTGACGGGCTCGGGGGTGTACCAGGTGCGGTCGCCGAAGAACTTGAACGCGGTCCCTGCCGTGGTGATCCACATTCCGCCGGCGTAGATGTCGCCGAAGCCCCAGAAGGAGAAGTCGACGACGTCGGAGGCGCGCTTCGTCCAGGAGTTGGCGTCGGAGGAGTAGACGCCGCGCGACCAGAGATTGCCGGCGGTGTCCAGGATCATCAGGCCGGCGCTGCCGGTGGCGATCTTGGCGACGCCGGTTGCGCCAGCCGGCAGCGCGATGGAGCTGGCCTTCGCGTCGGAGCCCCACGACCAGAGCTTGCCGTCGGCGATCGCAGAGCCGCCCACCTTGGTGCCGTTGTAGACGTAGCCGAAGGTGTCGAGCTGGGTGACGTTGCCCGAGGCCAGGATCTGGGTGGCGGTGGCGCTGGAGCCACGGGTTGCGGTGGTCCAGGAGAAGACGCCGGTGGTGGTGCGAACGTACGAGCGGGTCTGGTCGGAGGCGACCTGGAGGACCGTGCCGGTGATGCCGGAGACCTTCGCGACCACGAGCGTGCCGGAGGTGGTGCCGGTGCGGTACCACTGGAAGACGTTTCCGGACGCGCTCGCCGCGACGCCGCCGGTGGACTGGTCGTTGTCGGCGATCGAGGTCCAGGCGTCGACGAACTGCATTCCGGTCACCTCGGTGCCGGAGTGCTTCAGCGCGACGGGAGCGGTGGTGGGGGCGTCGATGTTGCGACCCCACAGGCGGACGGTGCCGCCGGCGGCGATGACGGCACCGTTGGCACCGTTCTTCACCTGGTCGCTGCCGGCGGAGTTGGTGGCGGTGTACTGGTCGCCCATGATCGCGCCGGCGCTGACGGCCGAACCCACCGACACCTCGAGGGCGCTGAACGTGGCCGAGGCGGTGGATGAGCCGGTGGAGCGGTGGATCTCGAAGACTTCGCCGGGGGCAGGGGTCACGACGACCGACTGGGTCGTGGTCTCGCCGCGGTAGGCGACGGTGACCGTGTAGGTGCCGGCCGAGCCGGTGGGGACGATCGCCGGGACGGTGACGACGCCGTTGCGGCCGACCGGGACTTCCAGGACGGTGACGCCGTCGACGTTCGCGCCGAGGCCGCCGGCGAACGTGAGGCCGAAGGGCAGCTGCACGGTGACGGTGTCAGTGGTGGGGGCCGGCTGGTTGTTGCGGGTGGCCAGGAACGTGATGCCTGCGTGCTGCTGGCACTGCTCGACCGTCGGGGTGGGGACGTTGTCGACGGGCTCGATGGCGTAGTTCTCGACGACGACCTGACCGGTCGAGGGGACCGATGTCGCGTAGGCGGGGGCGGCCGCCGCGACGGCCACGGCCGGTGTGGTCCAGGAGAGCGTGCGCACGACGGCGCGACGGCTCAGGGAGGTGTGCTCGGGGGAGTGCATCGGGGTCCTTCAGGCAGGAATCGGCGCCGCGGGGGCGGCGTCAGTGGGGGGGATCCTGACTTCTCGGGGGGCATTCGCTTCCGGATGACAGGAGCACTCCACTGTCGCATTTCAATGAAATGTCTAAGAAACTCGCGATGCCTGCCGATGCGCCACATTTCCGCAGGTGAGCGGGCGATTCGGCGCCCGTGGAGACGAAGAACACCCCGGCACTCGTGGGGCGGGGGTGTTTCGTGGGGCGTGTGGTGCTGCCGGTGTCATTCCTCAGGGCTTCACGTCGAGCACGACGTCGAACTCCATGAGCTCTGCACCCGACGCGACCGGCTTGCCGTGCTGGCCGGCGTGCGCGGCGCGGGCGTCGCCGTCTCGCCAGGCGACGAACGACTCCTCGTCGGCCCACTGGGTGACGACGAAGTAGCGGTCTCGTTCGCGGTGGGGCGCAGCAGCTGGAAGCCGAGGAAGCCCGGGGTTCCGTTCATCTGGCCCGCGCGCTCGGGAAGCGGCGCTCGTTCGGCTCCGGCCTGCGGCGGGACGGAGATGGCGTTGATCTTCACGAGGCTCATGGATTCACCGTAGTGAGGATGGGTGGAGGGGTCAGAGTCCGGGGAGAGTGACGTACCCGGGGGCGTGGGCGCCATCCCGCAGGCGAGGTTGTCCCCGGAGACGGGGAGTGTGATCGGCGGGTCGAACGGGGCCGCCCCGGGCTCATCAGTGATGTAGGCGCTGAGTGTCGCGGCGCTGGTGCCCCGTGGCAGTAGAACGCAGGGACGGAGACGGGCCTCCTGTGCCGCTGATCGCGTAGTCGGCCCCGATGAACTTGCCGCCAGTCAGCACGAAGGTCACCCGCTTGCCCGGCACGCCTGCGCCACTGGCATCGGTCACCTGCGCATTGATGCGCGATGAGAAGTTGCCAGTGCTGACGCAGTTGGGCAGGCCATCGGCCGGGTTGATCTCGAATGGCCCGATGGAGATGGGGGGAATCGATGCGAGTTGCTCCGTGAGAGCGTCCTCGACGTTCTCGACGTCAACGCTCAGGAACAGTGGCCCAGAGGGCGAGCCGGCAAAGGCCGGAGACGTCGACGCGACGGCGATGGCTGGCGCTGTCCATGCGGCGGCGCGCATGGCGGTGCGGCGGTCGACCTTGAGTTCGGTCTTCGGTGCTCGGGGCCCAGTGGTGCGGGGTGAGTCATGGTTGTCCTCTCGATTCAGGGGGCGGACGGCACGCCCCTGTGAGGACGTGGACGACGTTGCCCCCCCCCCCGGCTGTCGTCCTGGTCGGTTCTGACCAGCAAGATGTTGACGCTTCAGTCTGTGCACCATGACGTGATTTCGTCCGGAATTTCATACGCTTTTTCGCCGATCTCGGCGAGAGGTGCATCACTACCGCGCGGTAATGAGGGTGGTGCGGGCGTCCGTCAACGCCCGCACCACCCGGCTCGGGTCCCGTTCCGGGAGGTTCAGCAGCTCTTGTTCTCCAGCACCACGTAGCCGCCGCCGAAGTAGGGGCCGATGTGGAGGCCCCAGATGTTGAAGTCGGTGACCTTCCCGGCCGGGAGGACGACCTTCTTCGCGACACCGGTGAAGGCTGCGTGGTCGAGGTTCCCGCCCCACCGTAGACCTCTCCGGACGCGGTCAGCACCATGTAGGTGCCGTCGCTGGACGGGTCTGGACTACTCCGGTGATCGGCACTCCGGGAGCGGAGAGGATCGGCTGCGGCGGCTTGCTGGTCCAACTTCCGTTGTTGCGGAAGAACTGCGTGACCTGGCCCGTGGAGTCCAGCCAGAGGCCGCCGGCCCACACGTTGTCGAAACCGAACGCACTGAAGTCGACGACGCCGCTGTCCTTGAGGGCCACCCACTGCGGGTTCGCGGAGGTGCCCCACGTCTGGTCCATGCGGTAGAGGGCGCCGCTGGTGGTCAGCACCAGCAGGACGGCGTCGGAGGCGAACACCTTCGACACCCGCCGGGCGGAAGCGGGATCGTGGCGGGCGAGGTGATCGGCACCGACGCGGGGGTGTTCAGGTACTGGTCCGGCGTGGTGGTGCGACAGGCCAGCAGACTGTTGCCGACCACGACCACGCCGCCGTACTCGAGGTCGACGGCGTTGGCGTCCCTGTCATGGCTCCAGACGCTGAAGTGCGTGGCGCCACGGGTGCCGGGCATCACTGTGGCCGCGGTGGGCGTCGGCCCAGTACCAGAGCCCGTCGGTGGTCAGTGCGTAGCTGTACCCCGTCTCGGCGCCGACGCCCAGGACGGTGCCGGTCACCCCGGTGATCCTGCGCACCACGGGCGTGGAGTTGGTGGCCTGCCAGGCGTAGATCTCGGACGCAGAGGTGCCGGCCGCGACGCCGCCGGTGGTGCTGCCGGCGATGGAGGTCCAGGTGTCGACGAACTCGGCGCCGGTGACCGCGCGGCCGTTGTACGTCAGGTCGGTGGGGGTGCCGGTGGCGTTGTTGCCCCACGCGGTGACCCGCCCGCCAGTGGTGAGGACCACCGAGTTGGACCCGATGCTGGCGCCGCCCCGGACCGCGGTGTTGCCGTTCGAGGCCCCGATGGTCGCGGTGGTGATGCCGGTGGTGGCGTAGGTGAACGTCGGTTCGACGCTCTGGCCGGTCGACGCGCGGGTCACCTGGACGACCGAGCCGGGGGTGGCCTCGACGGTGAGGGTGTGCGCGGCGCTCTCGCCGGCCACCGTGGCCAGGATGCTGTAGGTGCCGCTCGCGCCGGTCGCAGTGAACGCCGGGACCACGGCCAGACCGTCGGAGCCGGTGGTCACCACCAGACTCCGGCCGCCTCCCGGCACGAACTCCATGCCGGCGGGCAGGGTGATGGTGACGTCGCGTCCCGGCCGGACCCGCTGCCCTCGCGGACGAGGAACGAATAGGTGCCTGCGCCCACCGGGGCGCAGCGCAGGGCGCTGACCACGGAGGTGGGCACGGGGTCGACAGTGATCGGCGACGACGTCGCGAAGGCAGGGGCCGAGGTTGCCACGGCGATCACGGGTGCACTCCACAGGGCTGCCCCCAAGGTGCTGCGACGGCTGATCGTCGTCCTTCGGGTGAAGGCCTCCGGCGCGTGGGGTGTGGGGTGGTTCATCTGGCTCGTCCTCTCGGTTCAGGGGCGGAGGATGCTCGCCCCTGAGGAGGACGTGGACGACGTGGCCCCCGGCCGTCGTCCTGGTCGCGTCGGCGACCAGCCCCGTAGAGACCACCCATATGGGGGTACATGACGCGACAAAGCGAGAAAAAATTCTGCGACCGTCACTTTCGCGGCGTGTGCCACGGACCGGGGCATGGTCACGATCCGGTGACGACGCGATCTAGGCTGGGGGCGTGGCCATCCTGAACATTCCCGCAGCGCCCGTCGTCGAAGGCACCACCCACCTGCACAGTGGCAAGGTCCGCGACCTCTACCGGATCGACGAGGGCGAGCACGCCGGGAAGCTCCTCATGGTGGCCTCCGACCGCATCTCGTCGTTCGACCACGTCCTGAGCTCCACCATCCCCGACAAGGGCGAGATCCTCACCCGCATGTCGCTGTGGTGGTTCGACCAGCTCACCGACATCGTTCCCAACCACGTCATCTCCGCCGACGTCCCCGCCTCGGTCACGGGCCGCGCGGTGATCGTGGAGTCCCTCGACATGTACCCGGTCGAGTGCGTCGCCCGCGGCTACCTCACCGGTTCGGGCCTGATCGACTACAACGAGACCGGCGAGGTCTGCGGCATCGCACTGCCCGCGGGTCTGGTGGAGTCCTCGCGCCTGGAGACCCCGATCTTCACCCCCGCCGCCAAGGCGGCCGTCGGCGACCACGACGAGAACGTCTCCTACGACGCCGTCGTCAACGTCGTCGGTGCCGAGCGTGCCGCCGAGCTCCGCGAGCTCACCCTGGCCGTCTACGGACGCGCCGAGTCGATCGCCCGCGAGCGCGGCATCATCCTGGCCGACACCAAGTTCGAGTTCGGTGCCCGCGCCGACGGCACCACCGTCCTGGGCGATGAGGTCCTCACCCCGACTCCTCGCGCTTCTGGCCCGCTGAGGGCTACGCGGCTGGCAAGGTCCAGCCGTCCTACGACAAGCAGAACGTCCGCAACTGGCTGCTCTCCGCCGACGCGGCCTGGGACAAGAAGTCCGACACCCCGCCCCCGGCCCTGCCGAACGAGGTCATCGAGCTGACCCGCGCCAAGTACGTCGAGGCGTTCGAGCGCCTCACCGGCACGCAGTTCTGATCCAGCCCCACGGCGACAGACACCCACGCAGGCCCTTCCCGACGTCCGGGAGGGGCCTGCGTCGTCCGGTGTCGGTGGGCGGCGTCATCCACGGAGTCTCGGTTCCGTTGCGGCTTCGCCCGATCCCGCCCGACGACGCCGCGGCTTCCCTACGATCCGGGGCGTGTGGAGCGACCAACCCAGCGGGGCAGACGAACGGTTGAGTGACGTCGACCGGGCGCTGGTCCACGCCCTGCAGGTCGACCCGCGTGCACCGTGGGCCCGGATCGCGCAGGTCCTCGGCATCGACGCCGCCACCGTGGCCCGTCGCTGGGGAGCGCTGGTCGAGTCCCGCAACGCCTGGCTCACCGTCGCCTGCGACGTGCCGGTGGAGTCCCGGGCGTTGGCTCTGGTGCTCGTGCCCGGCGTTCCCTCCGACGCCGAGATCGAGGTGTGGTGCAGCGACGCCAGCACCCTCACTGCGGACCGGACCAGCCGCGGGGTGCTCCTGCTGGTCCACGACCGCACCCTCGACGCGCTCGCCGGTCGCGTCGCGGCGCTGGTGGGCACCGGCCACACGCTCGAGTTCGTCGTCGACACCCATCTTGAGCACGAACGTCCGCTCGACGTCCTCGGCCCCGCCCAGGTGCGAGCCCTCACGCCACCCCCCTTCGATCCCACCGACCGGGGTCGTCCACCACGCGACGACACCGTCCACGACACCGTGCTGCTCCTCACCGAGGACGTCCGGATGTCGCTCGGCGCGATCGCCCAGCGTCTCGACGTCTCCGACGCCACCGCCCGCCGTCTCGTCGAACGTCTCCTCGGGCTCGGCCTGGTCCGTCTCGGCTGCGACGTTGCCGCTCCCGTCCTGGGGCAGCGACGTGAAGTGGTGCTCGCCTGGCCACCTTCGACGACGCTCTTGCCGCCGTCGTGCTCGCCGACCCCGCGGTGAGCCGCGTCGTCCGCAGCGTCGGACCCGCGGCCGCCACCGTCCACGTCCGGCTCGAGTCCCTCGCCCACCTGCCCGACGTGGAGTCGGCCTGGCCGGGCGCCCGGGTGGTCGACCGATGGACGGTCACCGCACCCCTCAAGCGCGACGGACGTCGGCTCGCCCCGACGGTCGCGTCGCCCCCGTTCCCTCGTGAGCGACGGGTATGACAGGCCCATGCCCGACACGTCGCCCGAGGTGACGCCTCCCGAGTGACGCGGCGCACTAAGGTGGGCATGACGAACCTCGCGAGCCTCCTCAAGGACACCGCAACCCGGTACCCCGAGCGCACCGCCGTCGTGATCGGCGACATGCGTCTCAGCTACGCCCAGCTCGACCAGTACACCGACTTCGTCGCCGCGGCACTCGCCCAGTACGGCGTCGGGCCGGGGGACAAGGTCGCGCTGACGTGTCCCAACCTGCCGTACTTCACGATCGCCTACTACGGCATCCTCAAGGCCGGAGCGGCCGTCGTCCCGCTCAACGTGCTGTTGAAGTCGCGCGAGGTGGCGTACCACCTCAACGACTCCGGCGCGAAGGCCTACTTCTGCTTCGAGGGCACCGAGGACCTCCCGATGGGTCGCGAGGGTGTCCTCGGGTTCAAGGAGGCCGAGGCCTGCGAGAACCTCTTCGTCATCACCGCGGACCTGCAGGGCTACTCGAAGTTCGCCCCGCACCGCACGATGATGCAGGTGATGACGGAGGCCGCCCAGACGGGCGCGCCGGTCCCGGCCCTCGACATCGCCGACGACGACACCGCCGTCATCCTCTACACCTCCGGCACCACCGGCCAGCCCAAGGGCGCCGAGCTCAGCCACGCCAACATGCTCTCCAACGCCCTGGCCAGCGAGGAGCTGTTCAAGGCCGACGCCGAGAACCTGACACCTACCTGTGCGTGCTGCCGCTCTTCCACTCCTTCGGCCAGACCGTCATCCAGAACTCCGCGATCGCCTACGGCGGCACCATCGTGATGCTGCCCCGCTTCGAGGCCACCGCGGCCCTGCAGCTGATGGCGAAGGAGAACGTCACCTTCTTCGCCGGCGTCCCCACCATGTACTGGGGCCTGCTGGCTGTCCTCGACGACGCAGGCGTGGACGTTGCCGAGATCGCTGCCCGGGTGCGGGTCGCGGTCTCCGGAGGTGCGGCGCTGCCGGTGGAGGTCCACAAGGAGTTCGAACGCCGCTTCGGTGTCACGATCATGGAGGGCTACGGACTCTCGGAGACCTCCCCGGTCGCGTCGTTCTCCGTCTTCGGTGAGCCGGTGCGCCCCGGCTCCATCGGGCCGGCCATCCCGGCGTCGAACTCAAGCTCATCGACCCCACCCGGGTGCCTGGGGCGAGACCCCCGAGGGCGAGATCGGTGAGATCGCGGTCAAGGGACCCAACGTCATGAAGGGGTACCACGGCCGGGAGCAGGCGACCGCCGAGGTCATGAACGACGGCTGGTTCCGCACCGGCGACCTCGCCCGACGCGACGCCGACGGCTGGTACTACATCGTCGACCGCACCAAGGACCTCATCATCCGCGGCGGCTACAACGTCTACCCGCGCGAGATCGAGGAGGTGCTGCTGACGCACCCCGACGTCTCGATGGTGGCCGTGCTCGGCACCCCGCACGAGACCCACGGCGAGGAGATCCGTGCCGTCGTCATCCGGACCCCCGGATCGACGCTCTCCGAGGACGCCCTGCAGGAGTGGGCCAAGGAGCAGATGGCTGCCTACAAGTACCCGCGGATCATCGAGTTCCGTGACTCCCTGCCGATGACGGCCACCGGCAAGATCCTCAAGCGCGAACTCTGAGCCTGTGTCTCCGCGTAGCGTCAGTGCGCGGAGACGCAGGTCGTGGCTCCGGGAGGAGTTGGCGTGCGGACCCACCGAACAGCGCCCCGAACAGTGATCTGGGCAGGACGGGCCTTCACGCTGCTGGGGCGGCCCTGTGGTTCGCCCAGGGGTTCCTGCCGATGGTGGGGCGTGGCACGTTCAGCGAGAGCACCACGCTGGACCTGGTCCGGATGGACCTGGACGGCCGACTCGGCGGTCTCCTGCCCGACGGGATCTCGGTCCTGCTGCTGACCACGCCGGTCGCTGCGCTCGTCCTGGTGGCGCTGGCGCCGTGGGCGGTCGTGGCGCCGGGTGGGCGCGGGGTGCCGTCGTGGTGATCGGGGCGACGGTCGCAGTGCTGCAGGCAGTGGTCGTGACCGGGGGAGAGTGGGCGCGCATCGGGCCGGGGGCCTGGTGTGCGCTGGTGGGCGCAGGGGCGGCGGTGCTCGGCCTGGTCCTCTGCGTGCGCGACCGGGTCCTGGACCGCCGGGAACCGGTGCCGTCGTCGGCAGGGGCTCTCACGTCGGGGGAGTGACTCCGGGTGACCGGAGGGGTCGCCTCGGGGGACGCTGGAGGTCAGCCCCGTCGTCTCGTCCGGGAGGAACACCATGACCGACGAACTGCTGCCGTTCTGCACGCGGTGCGGAGCCCCGGGGAAGGGAACCGTTTCTGTGGGACCTGCGGAGGGTCGCTGGTGCGGACGGGGCAGGACGCTCCGACCACGACGCTCCCGGTTGCACAGTCCGTGCCGAACCAGGCGTGGGTGCCACCTGTCCGCACCGGTCCGCAGCAACGGAACCGGGTCCACGTACGCGGGCCGCGAAGGCCGCGGCGATGGCGCGTTCCGCGGACCCGCTGGAGCTCGGCGTCGACATGTCGCAGCAGCACTGCTCGGGCGAGTTCCTGGTGATCCTGGCCAGCTCCGGTGATCCCGCTGCCTACGCCTCGACCCTGCGGCCCGCCCATGAGCAGGCCGGAGGCGAGGCCAAGTACCTGCGCACCAGCGACTCCTGCAACAGCTTCGTCCAGGAGATCGACGGCAACGACGTGTATGCCGCTTACCTGGGGCCGTTCGACTCGGCGTGGCAGGCCTGCGAGGCGCGTGGCCGGATCGGCTACGGCGGGTCGTACGTCCGTGAACTGCGCAGCGACCAGGAACGTCGCACCCCGTGTGCATGCGAGTACTCCTCCTCCGAACTGCCCCGGATCTCCCGGGGCGACGGCGGGGCGGTCGGATCCCTCGACCGGCCTCTTCGTCTCCGACGCGAAGAGCTTGTTGTACTCCGCCGGCCACAACACGAAGCGTGACGTCACGACCTCCTTCGACGCCGCGATGGACGGCTGGGTGGCGTGAGTTTCCAGGACAGGTCGTCATGGGTGGCGAGCAACGGTGTCGTCGGCCCCGACACCTGGAGTGAACTCATCGGCTACTGCGGTCGTGACCCTGAAGCAGTGACGGTCCGACACGACGGGTGAGTGAGCCGATCGTGGGTGACTCCAGTCACACGCGCGGTGGGAGTGGGCGTCCTGCTGGACGGGAGTGAGAGTTCGGGCGTCAGTGTCCTGAGTGTGGCGATAGGATCCGCGGGCCTGTGGCGGCTGGTCGAGAAGGTCGACCGGTGACTCTGGGGGGTCGCCTCGACGACCGCGGGCTGGTCGTCACGGCGGCCGAAGACGTGGCCTGACCGCCCCTGCGGGCAGCCGGATGGGGAACCACCCATGGACCAGAACTGTTCGAAGTGCGGGGCCGCGACCAGCGGCTTCGCCCAGTGCCCCGGCTGCGCACCGCCTTGCCTGACGTCGTCACCTCCGAGAGCGGCGCCGTGATCTCCGGCTCGCGTCGTGAGGGCAAGAACCGCAAGGGCCTCGCGCTCGGTGCGGGTGCGCTCGCCCTGGCTGTCGGTGCTTCCGGCGTCCTCGCCTGGTCGGTGCTCGGCCAGAAGGGCGGCGCTTCGTCCCCGGAGGCCGCGGCCGAGAAGTTCCTGACCTCCCTGGCTGCCCAGGACGTCGTCGGCGTCATCGACTCCGTGCTGCCCGGCGAGGTCGAGGGCCTCTCCGAGGCATGGGAGTCGTCGCGCTCGGAGGCCGTCGCCCAGGGCGAGATGCCCGAGGAGGGCGTCACCTCTGCGGCCACCGTCACCGCCGACACCTTCGACTTCACCGTCGACGAGGTCGACTCCGCGGTCGCACTGGTGAGCCTCGCCGACACCGATCTCTCGGTCGAGTGGGACCTCGACAAGGTCGACGGCAAGAAGCTGAAGAAGGAGGTCGACGAGCTCGACCTCGACGCGAAGGACCGCAAGGGTGTCTGGCCCAACGCCGAGGACGGCGGGTTCAAGGAGCTCACCGCCGGAGGGCGAAGGTCGGCATCACCCGACGTTGGTGACGATCGAGGAGGACGGCCGCTGGTACGTCTCCGTGCTCGGCACCACCCAGAACGTCGCCTTCCAGGGCATCCACCACGTCGACGACGACGACACCTACGACCCGAAGACCCTGGACTGGGCGACGGTGGGCCGCGGCCACGAGGCGATCGTCGGCAAGGACTCCCCGCCAGGTGGTCGAGCAGATCATCGAGGCCGTTGAGACCGCTGACGTCGAGGACGCCCTCGCACTGCTCCCCGCAGAGAGCCGGTCCGCGCGCTGTGAGGCGTCGTGGGGCCACGTCCGTCGACGCCGCCAACGAGTCTCTCGGTGACGCCAAGGGCAGACTGGGGCCTCGACATCGACGTGAAGAATGGAGACCGTCGAGACCGACCAGGGTGACATCTCGTGAAGGTCGGCCTGAAGTCGGCCGAGTTCACCGCCACCTACACCGACGACTCCTACGACCCGTCCGACGAGTACTCCTACGACGGTTCGTTCTCAGGCACCATCCGCTACGCCCGACGGCTGCTTCTCCGCCGAGATGAAGGGCGAGGAGCCGATGAAGAGCTGCGTCGACGAGCTCGACCTGGGGCGCAAGGCGTTCGAGGGCGACCTCCTCACCGTCGTGATGCGCAAGGTTGAGGGCGGTCTGCAGTTCGACCCGCTGGGCACCTGGGTGCACTACGCCACCACCATCGACTTCGAGAAGATGCTCGAGGGCTTCAACCCGTTCGGCGACCTCGGCGCTCTTGCGGAGCTGGAGTCCGACACGGAGGAGGGCTACGAGACCCCCGACTTCACCGACGAGAACGGTGAGTGGGACGACGCCGCCTACGAGGAGTGGTTGAAGGAGCAGTTCCCCGACGACGTGGCGAGCTTCGGCACCTCCGAGGCCAGCTGACCTTCTCCTGCACCTCTCGGCGGCCCCGCGCGTCCTGCGACGCACGGGGCCGCCGTGCGTCCGGGGGAGTGGGGGCGACTCGCCTAGGCTGGGCGTCATGTTCAAGTGGATCGGTGTCGCGTTCGGTGTCCTGCTGTTCCTGGCCGGGGGCGGTTGGGCGCTGCAGGGCATGGGTGCCTGGGACGGTGGCAACGAGTGGACGGCGACGTTCGGTCCACTGATCGCCGGCTTCGGGGTCGCCCTGGCCTGGGTGTCGTGGCGCGGCCTCCCCAAGTGACCTGAGGGTGATCCGACAGGGGTGGTCGAGATCGCCCCGAGACACGCCTGCGACCGCTGCGTGATCCGTGGGGGTCGTCACACTCTGGTCCACGTCGGGTCCCTCGACGTGGAATCGTGACCTTGCGTCGTTAGACTCAAGGCCGGACTTTCCCCGCGTTCACAGGAGCACACCCGTGGCCACAGTCGTCGTCGACGTCATGCCCAAGCCCGAGATTCTCGACCCCCAGGGCAAGGCCGTTCTCGGCGCCCTCCCGCGCCTGGGTTTCTCCGGCGTGGTCGACGTCCGTCAGGGCAAGCGTTTCGAGCTGACCATCGAGGGTGAGGCCACCGCAGAGGTGCTCGCCCAGGTCGCCGAGATGGCTGAGAAGCTTCTCTCCAACCCCGTCATCGAGGACTTCACCGTCCGCGTCGAGGACATCTGATGAAGATCGGTGTCGTCACCTTCCCGGGCACGCTCGACGACGTCGACGCACGCCGCGCGGTCACCATCGGTGGCAACGAGGCCGTGGCCCTGTGGCACGGCGACGAGGACCTCAAGGGTGTCGACGCCGTCGTCCTGCCCGGTGGTTTCTCCTACGGTGACTACCTGCGTTGCGGTGCGATCTCGCGCTTCTCGCCGGTGATGACCAAGGTCATCGAGTCCGCGAACGCCGGCATGCCCGTCTTGGGGATCTGCAACGGTTTCCAGATCCTCACCGAGTCGCACCTGCTCCCCGGCGCGCTGATCCGCAACGATCACCGCAAGTTCATCTGCCGTGACCAGAAGCTGCGTATCGAGAACAACACCACCCTCTGGACCTCGGCGTACGCCAAGGACGAGGAGATCACCGTGGTGCTCAAGAACGGTGAGGGCAACTTCGTCGCCGACGCCGAGACGCTGAAGATGATCGAGGGCGAGGGCCGCGTCGTGGCTCGCTACCTCGACGTCAACCCCAACGGCTCGGTCAACGACATCGCCGGTGTCACCAACGAGCGCGGCAACGTGGTCGGCCTCATGCCGCACCCCGAGCACGCCGTCGAGGACCTCACCGGTCCCGGCACCCAGGGTTTGGGCTTCTTCACCTCGCTGGTCGAGAAGGCCTTCGCCTGATCCGCACGTGAGTCATCACCGACGCCGTTCCCCGGAGCTGAGGGGGACGGCGTCGGTGCGTTTTCCAGTGGGGTGGGACGCCTCCGTACCCTTGGCCGCATGAGTCCCAAGAGCCTGTACCGCGGTGTTGCTCGTGTCGAGGCGGTGACCTGGGCCATGCTGATCATCGGTCTGGTCCTGAAGTACGTCACCGAGACCACCGACCTCGTCGTGCGTGTCGGCGGCATGCTGCACGGTGCCGCCTTCCTGGCCTACTGCGTCGTCACGACGTTCGTCGCCGTCGACCAGAAGTGGGGCGTCGGCCGCTGGCTCGTCGGCGTGCTGTCCTCGATCCCGCCGTTCCTGACGTTGTGGTTCGAGCACCACGTCGAGAAGAAGCAGCTCGTCACCGACGCATGGCGTCTGGGGAACGAGCCCGCGCGGGGTCCGCTGGAGCACGCGTCTGCCTTCGTGATCCGCAAGCCTGTCCAGGGTGCGGCGGTCGGCGTCGTTCTCGTCGCAGTGCTCTTCGTCGTGGCGCTGATGATCGGCCCGCCCGGCGGCGGCTCGCACTGAGCGGTTCCCGCGTCTCTCGCCCCCGTCCGGCTCCGCCGGGCGGGGGCGACGTGCGTCCGTGGGCAAAACTGCTCGCGGGACCCTTGTGCGCGGATCACGGTGCTGCCAGTCTTCGGGGTCGGTCGACACTCTCGGAGTCGGCCGGACCGAGGAGAACACCAGTGCATCACGCCGCTGCGCACCACAGTGCTGCTTCCCCCCGCCCGACGACGCGGGCTCGTCCCGGTGTCCGCGTCGCCGCCCTGTTGCTCGGCGTCGCGCTGACCGCGACGGCCTGCGGGGCGGACACCAGCGAACCGTCCACGGCGACGCCGACGGGGGCGGTCGCCTCGGACGCACCGGTCGGTGAACAGTCGGTGGGATCAGCTGTGCCGCTGGCTCCCGGGGAGTTGCCGCCGGTGGGGAGAGCGCCCCGTAGCCCGGTCTCGCTCGCGGAGAACAGCGGTCTCTTCCTGCCCAAGGCCCTTGCCGTCGGTGGGGGCGTCGTCGGGGAGAGTCGTCTGGTGGACGGGGTCACCGTCGAGCAGGTCGAGGCGATGCGGCAGTTGTGGAACGACCGCACGGCCCTGCGCCGTTCCTACGGTCGGACGGGCTGCGCTGCCACGACCGACGGCGTCTGGTCGGCCGTCCGGCCGGCGCGTGGCGGAGGAGCGGTGTTGTTGCTCGGCACTTGGAGCGGTGGCAGCAAGGTGCTGTGCACGGTCGGCAACGCTCGCGTCGTCGTCGATCTCTCACGCAACGAGGTCGTGGGGGAGCGGACCTTCGCGCACCTGCTGCTGCGCTGAGCCCCGCGGTTGGCCCGTTCAGGCGTTGCCGGCGAACAGCTTCGCCCAGGTGACGGCGTTGACCACGCCGGTGCGCTGGAGACCCACCTTCGACTGGTACGCAGCGACCTGGGACCGCGTCGTCGCGTCGAAGTGGCCGGTCGAGGTGCCGGTCCGGACGCGGGCAGCGGTCAGGGCCTGCTGGACGCGGTGCACGGCCGTGCCGGTCGAGCCGGTCTTGAGCACCGGGGTGCTGCCGCTACGGCCGTCGGAGAGCAGACGCACCCACGTGGTGCGGGTGACGTTGGTGGAGGACGGCAGGCCCTGCGAGATCCGGTACTTGCGGACCGCGGAACGCGTCAGCGGACCGAAGTTCCCGTTCGGCTGGAACCTCTTGTACCCCTGCTCGCGGAGCAGGCACTGCACCGCCTTGACCTGCGCCTTCGTGGCCTTGCCCTTCGCGATCCTGGCCCGGGAGACGATCGGGTACGAGCCGGTGTTGGTGATCGACGCCTTGCCGCAGCGACGGTCCTTCGAGGTGCGCGACTTCGTGCCGAGGTCGAGCCAGTTGGAGTCGATGTTGATCTTCACGCCGCCGTGCGTCTCGTCGTGGTCGCCGAGGTACTGCTTGATCCGACCGCCCTTCCAACCGGCGTCGCTGACGTAGCCGGGCGCGGCGGTGTTGGCCTTGCCGTCCCAACGCGCGATCCAGATCTGCGAGGGCAAGGTGAACTTGCCCGGACGGTTGACCCGCGCGTCGTCGACCATCGCGATCGTCGACGACGCACCGCCGTAGAGGCCCGGCACGTAGCCGTAGGTCTTCACCTTCGCGCTCCACGCCGAGACGAACGCCAGCGCCGACTCGCGGCAATGGGTGTTGGTGGAGTCGAAGTGCTCGAGGTCGTAGTAGATCGTCGATCCCTTGACGATGCCGAGCTTCTTCACGTCGGCGACGTTCTGCTTGGCCTCGACCCGGGCCTGGGCACGGGCCTCGGCGTACTTCCCGTTGCTGCCCGGGGTCCGGATGATCTTCTGGTCGTCGCGGTAGCGGGGGAAACTGCCGTTGCAGGAGGCCTGCGGCCCCAACGCGATCGGCAGCAGGCGCCAGCCCTTGGCGAGCTGGGTCGAGACCCACGTCAGCGTCAGGTTGGGCTGGGTACGGCAGCTGCGGGAGTCGCCGGAGACGTAGATGCCCACCGCCAGGAAGGGGGAGTTCTGCAGCCAAGCGTCCATCTTCGCCTGCGTCGGAGCCACGCACTGGTCGAATCCGTAGCCGGTGAACTGGCCCGGCGTGACCGGGTTCGCAGCCGTGGCCGGAGGGGTCATGACACCCAGCGTCAGCGCCAGCCCGGTGAGGGCGGACGCGGTGCTGAGGGCGACGGACTTGAGGGACGGCAGACGCAAGACAGGCTCCGAGAAAGGGGTGGCGGCGAAGCGCGGGGACGGCGATGACACCGTGGGACGCTGCTCAAAGGATCCCCCGGAGCGGGGCGCCTCAATCCACATATCGCCGTCGTCGGCGCGTCATCAAGGAGAACGCAGTCGTGTTCCAGCACATCGGTGCCCTCACCCTCGCCCCCGAGACCCCTGCCGAGCACCTCGAGGTCACCGCGCAGGCGTTCCGTGACCTCGCCGGCGTCGTTCCCGGCCTGCTCGCCGCCCGTGCCGTGGTCGACCCGGGCCTGCGTGAGGGCAACTGCTCGGTGATGTTCGTCCTCGACTTCGACACCGAGGAGTCGTGGCGTGCCTACGCCCCGCACCCCGCGCACCGGGCGATCGTCGACGACCTCCTGGCCGGTCGCATGGTCGGCAAGACCTTCATGCAGGTGCCCGGAGGCGACCTGCTCTGACGCTCCGAGGTCACGTCCGACGGGTGACTCCGGTCACCCGTCGCCGTGGCCGGAGCGTGACCTTGGCCGCACTGCTGTCCCAGCCGGGTGGTGCCGACTCGGGTCTCGGTCCGGTCACAGGTAGATTTCATCCCGTGGCCGAGACCTCCCGCACCCCCAGTCAGCTCGACACCGTGGCCGTTGCCACCCAGGACCCGAACCGGGAGCAGCCGTGGGCTGATCTCGGTCTGAAGGCGGACGAGTACGACCGCATCAAGGAGATCCTGGGACGACGCCCCACCTCTGCCGAGCTCGCCATGTACTCCGTCATGTGGTCGGAGCACTGCTCCTACAAGTCGACGAAGGTCCACCTGAAGCAGTTCGGTGAGATCCCGCAGGAGACCCCGGTCGGCAAGATGCTCGCCGGCATCGGCGAGAACGCCGGCGTCATCGACATCGGCCAGGGCTACGCGGTCACCTTCAAGGTGGAGTCGCACAACCACCCGTCGTTCGTCGAGCCCTACCAGGGTGCCGCGACCGGCGTCGGCGGCATCGTCCGCGACATCCTCGCGATGGGTGCCCGTCCGGTCGCCGTCGTCGACCCGCTCCGCTTCGGTCCGCTCGACGCCGAGGACACCGCCCGTGTCCTGCCCGGCATCGTGGCCGGCGTCGGTGGCTACGGCAACTGCCTCGGCCTGCCCAACATCGGTGGCGAGGCCGTCTTCGACGCCACGTACGCCGGCAACCCGCTCGTCAACGCCGGCGCCATCGGCGTCCTGCGTCACGAGGACCTCCACCTCGCCAACGCGTCCGGCAAGGGCAACCAGGTCATCCTGTACGGCGCCCGCACCGGTGGCGACGGCATCGGCGGCGTCTCCGTGCTCGCCTCGGAGACCTTCGACGAGGGCGGCCCCGCCAAGCGCCCGTCGGTCCAGGTCGGCGACCCGTTCATGGAGAAGCTGCTCATCGAGTGCACCCTCGAGCTCTTCGCCGCCGGCCTCGTCGCCGGTATCCAGGACCTCGGCGGCGCCGGTCTCTCCTGCGCCACCTCCGAGCTCGCCTCCGCCGGTGACGGCGGCATGCACGTCGAGCTCGACCGCGTCCCGCTGCGTGACTCCTCGCTCTCCCCCGAAGAGATCCTGATGAGCGAGTCGCAGGAGCGCATGATGGCGGTCGTGACCCCCGACAACGTCGAGGCGTTCCTGACCATCTGCAAGAAGTGGGACGTCGAGGCCGTCGTCGTCGGTGAGGTCACCGACACCGGTCGCCTCGAGATCGACTGGCACGGCGAGCGCGTCGTCGACGTGCCCCCGGCCTCCGTCGCCCACGACGGCCCGGTCTACAACCGTCCCTTCGCTCGCCCCGACTGGCAGGACACCCTGCAGGCCGACGGCGCCGAGAAGCTGGCCCGCCCCACCACGGGCGCCGAGCTCAAGGACACCCTGCTCACCCTGGTCGCCTCGCCCAACCTGTGCGACAAGGCGTGGATCACCGACCAGTACGACCGTTACGTCCGCGGCAACACCGTCCTCTCGCAGCCCGAGGACTCCGGCATGATCCGCGTCGACGACTCCACCAACCTCGGTGTGGCCATGTCGACCGACGCCAACGGCCGCTACACCAAGCTCGACCCGTACACCGGCGCGCAGCTGTCGCTGGCCGAGTCGTACCGCAACGTCTCCACCGGTGGCGCGACCCCGCTGGCGATCTCCGACTGCCTCAACTTCGGTTCGCCCGAGGACCCGGCCGTCATGTGGCAGTTCGCCGAGGCCTGCCGTGGCCTGAAGGACGCCTGCCTCGAGCTCGGCATCCCGGTCACCGGCGGCAACGTCTCGCTCTACAACCAGACCGGTGAGACCGCGATCCTCCCGACGCCCGTCGTGGCCGTCCTGGGTGTCATCGAGGACGTCACCAAGCGCACCGGCTCGGCGTTCGTCGCCGAGGGTGCGAAGGTGCTGCTGCTCGGCGAGACCGCCGAGGAGCTCTCCGGCTCCGAGTGGGCGCATGTCGTCCACAACCACCTCGGTGGTCTCCCGCCGCAGGTGAAGCTGGCCGCCGAGAAGCAGCTCGCCGACGTCCTGACCGCCGCCTCGCGCGACGGCCTGGTCACCTCCGCGCACGACCTCTCCGACGGCGGTCTCGCGATCGCTCTCGCCGAGGCGACCTTCCGCAACGGCATCGGCGCGACCGTCTCGGTCGCCGACGTCCACGCCGACGCGTTCGTGGCGCTCTTCTCCGAGTCGACCGCCCGCGTCCTGGTCACCGTCACCGACGAGCAGGTCGAGGCGTTCACCGCTCTGGCTGCCGCCAACGGCGTCAAGGTCACCGAGCTGGGCACCACCGGCGGCACCGACCTGGTCGTCGAGGGCCAGTTCACTGCCCCGGTCGCCGAGGTCAAGGCTGCTTGGCAGGCCACCCTGCCGGCCGCGATGGCCTGATCTGCTGACGCAGCACCGACACAGCACTGACACAGCACTGACACAGTGCTGAACGGGAGGCCCCGCTTCGACCACGGTCGAGGCGGGGCCTCCTGCTTCATTCTGTGCCGGATAGTCTCGGGGCGCTGTCCGCTGCTGGTCCGAGGAGATTCCGTTGAGCATCCAGGTCGTCGTTCCCACCGCCGAACTCGCCGAGGCCGTCGGTCCCGTCACGGGTGCCGAGTTCACGGTCTGGAACGGCGACGGTGACGCTCTCACCCACGTGGACCTCTGGGTGCCCGACTACTCCACCCACCCCAGCGTCATCGACCGGGTGCAGGCCTTCGGATCCGTCGGTGCGGTCCAGTTGCAGACCGCCGGGTACGACGGCGTCCCGGAGCGGATGCCCGCCGGCGTCTCCTTGCACAGCGCCGTCGGAGTGCACGACGACGCCACCGCCGAGCACGCCGTCGGAATGACGCTGGCCGTGCTGCGCGGCATCCCCGAGTCGGTCCGCAACGCCGACACCGGCACCTGGGTGCGGATGCCGGGACGTCAGTCGCTCGCCGACGCCCGCGTCATGATCCTGGGTTACGGCTCGATCGGGCGTGCGGTGGCCGAGCGTCTGGTCCCGATGAAGGCGCACGTCACCGGCGTCGCGACCCGTCCCCGGCCCGACGACGTCGTCGGACAGGTGCGCGGCTTCGACGAGCTCGACGCACTGCTGCCGAAGCAGGACGTCGTCATCGTCCTGGTCCCGCACAACGCCGCCACCGACAAGCTCGTCGACGCCAGCTTCTTGGCGAAGATGGCTGACGGCGCGCTGCTGGTCAACGTCGCCCGCGGGGGAGTGGCCGACACCGACGCGATCCTCGCCGAGGCCGGACGCCTGCGCTTCGCCCTCGACGTCACCGACCCCGAGCCCCTGCCCGACGGCCACCCGCTGTTCAACGCCCCCGGCGTGCTGATCACCCCGCACGTCGCCGGTGGCACCACCGCGATGCTGCCGCGCATGGCTGCGGTGATCCGCGCCCAGGTGACGCGTCTGGTCGCCGGCGAGCCGCTCGCCCACGTCGTCCACCCGGTCTGAGGCACTCGCTTCGCTCGCCTGCGCAATTGTCGGATTGATGCCACTCCGGCGGCGTGTCGACGCATCAATCCCACAATTGCGGACCGGTGCACGGGTTCTCCGGGCGTGTCCCGGCGGCTGCGCCTAACCTCGGACGTCCCTGATGCCGACCCGAGGTGACTCCGTGAACCGCCGTACCGCTGCTCCCGTCCTGCTCGTCGCACTCGCACTGCCGATGCTCCCGACGCTGACCGCCCCGGCCTCCGCTGCCGACGCGTGTTCGTCGCGCACCGTCAACCCGCGCAAGGCGATCGCTCCCAAGACGTTTGCCAAGTGCACGGTCGCGGCGATGAAGAAGTCGAAGACCGTCGTCATCCGGACCACGCAGTCCGGCGGTCCGACCGGGAAGGGCCCCTACCGGTTCGGGAAGACCACCGACGCCTCCGTCAGCAGCAGCGACGGCTCCAAGCAGGTCGCTCTCGGCAAGAACTTCTGGATGAAGCCGGCGGGTGAGGGATGGTCGAAGGGCAAGAAGAACGGCAACGCCGACGAGCAGCTCGCCCACTTCACCGGGGTGTTGTGGCGCGCCAATGCCTCTGCAGCCTCCTACAAGCGGGCGCTCGGCTCGAGCACGGTGAAGTGGAAGTGGACCGGCGTCGAGAAGAAGATCAACGGCGTCAAGGCCCGCGAATATGCCGGCAAGCCGGTGTTCGAAGGTGTCAAGGTCTCCGCCTACACGGTGTGGCTGGACACTCAGTACCGCCCCATCCGGGTCGCCTCCACCGTCACCGGGTTCGGCGTGACGGTGAAGAGCAAGCAGGACTTCACCAAGTGGGGCAAGAAGGTCACCATCAAGGCGCCGAAGGTCAAGTGAGCCGATGACGGCAACCCCCACGCCGGACGACTTCCGGGCGCTGGCACGCTCGTCGCCGTGGTTGTGCACCAGTGCGCACATCACCCGACGGATGCACAGGGACGGCGTCCACCAGGTCGTCGAGGCGTGGTTGCGTCGTCCGGGTGAGTTGACCGTTCTCGACGAGAACGGTGAGCACTCCTGGGCAGCCGGCATGCAGACCTACGTGCCGCCGTCGGTGGTCGCCGCGTGGTCGGGGATGCCGGAGAGGTACGCCGACGACGTCGTCGCGGCTCGCGCTGCGTCGTTGAGGTGGGTGCACGCGGCGGAACCGATGCGTCGCGAGGACGGCCTGGTTGCCGTCCGGCCCGACCAAGGGCAGGAGTGGCTCGCCGCGACGGGTCAGGTGCCCGAGGCGTACGAAGTCGACGACCCGATGTACGACAACTATGTCTGGGTCGCGATGCTCGACCCGCTCGAACTCTCCGCCGGTGTCGCGCTGCGCGATGTCAACGTGACCACCCACCACGGACGCGAGGCGTGGGCAGCCCTCGCGGTGACAGAGCCGGCCTACGAGCCCCGCTGCGGATGCTGCCCGCTGCTGGAGAACGCCCACACCGCACGTCAGGAGTACGGCGACGAGAAACGTCTCGTCGCTGCGGCGTACCCGGTCGCGCACCGCGTGGTTCTGGATCGTGCCACCGGGTTCGTCGTCAGCGTGGCCCCGGTCTGGGGTCGGGAGGACGGACGACGCGATCTCGGGTTCGACCTGGAGATCCACGCCTCCGCCTGACCCGGCCGTGGCGACGGGCTCGTAGGCTCGACGCATGGCTCGTCGACTCGTCCCCGCTGACCGTTCCGAGGTCGAGGCTGCGCTGGCCGCCGACCCGAAGGGCCGCGCGGAGTGGAAGCTGCTGACCAAGCACTACATGGCGTTGCTGGAGGAGAAGGCGCCCGGGCACTCCGTCGAGGTGCGGGTCCCGCCGTACGCCGCGGTCCAGGTGATCCCGGGCGTCAAGCACACCCGCGGCACCCCGCCGGCCGTCGTCGAGACCGACGCCGCGACCTGGGTCGCGTTGGCGCGTGGGGAGATGACGTGGGCCGAGGCTGAGGCGTCGGGCAAGGTGAGTGCGAGCGGGCAGCGCGCTGACCTGGAGCCCTGGCTGCCCCTCGCCTGACGTCAGACCCCACCGGTTTGGGTCGCGAAAACGCCGTTTTCACGACCCAAACCGGTGGGGCGCGCGAGACCCGGAGGGGCGGGACGCCCACGAGCGCGGCATCATGTGCCCATGGACGTCACCTCACTCGCCTGGCGCACCGACATCGCTGTCCTCGAGGCCTCGGGCAGCACCGTCCGCGACTGTGGAACCCACCTGCTGGTGACCACCCCGGACAACCCGACGTACCACTGGGGCAACTTCCTGCTCCTGAAGAACCTCCCGCTCGCCGGCGGTGCGCGCGAGGTCATGGGCGCCTACGACACGTGGTTCCGCACCAACCGTTTCCGCGCGATCGGCATCGACTCCACCACCGACCTCGACACCGTCGAGTTCGAGCAGGCCGGCATGGACAAGGACGTCTCGCACGTCATGACCGCGGCTCGCCTCGTCGCGCCGGAGCGCCGTTTCGTCGGCGGCGGGATCCGTCCGATCACCTCCGACGAGTGGAAGAAGTGGGTCGACCTCGAGCTGTCGGTCTACGCCGACGACGCCCGCTACACCCGCACCTACGTCGAGGGCCGCGCCCGTCAGGAGCAGCGTCTGGTCGAGGCCGGTCGCGGGTATCGCTGGGGTGTCTTCGTCGACGGGCGTCTCGCTGCGTCCGCAGGTCTGTACGACGTCGGGGACGGCGTCTTCCGCTTCCAGTCGGTGGCCACCCATGGCCGTCGTCGCAAGCAGGGCATCGCCTCCACGCTGATCCACCGGATGGGGGAGTGGGCCGCCGCCCGGGGTGCCCGCCAGTTGGTGATGGTCGCTGATCCTGAGGGTCCGGCGTTCGGCTGCTACTCCCGTCTCGGCCTGGAGACCGTCGAGGTCGCCGTCGAACTGCACCAGGCGCTCGAGGGTGCGATCGCCTGACGCTCCGTCCTCTCGTCCTGCTGCGTGTTCCCCCTTGCGGGACGTCATAAGGATCGAGGGTCCTGCGCCCGGATCGTTATGACGTCCGGGAGCGCAGCGGCGGGAAGAGCGCCCGGAGCGGAGTTACCGTGGACGCCATGAGTGACACCCTCCGCGCCCGCATCACCGAACTGCTCCCCGGCCTCCGCGCCGACCTCGAGGACCTGGTCCGCATCGAGTCCGTCTCCGCCGACCCCGCCCGGGCCGGAGAGGTGCAGCGCAGCGCCGAGAAGGTGCGCGACCTCTTCGCCGCCGAGGGCTTCGACGTCCAGGTCGTCTCCACCAACGACGACGGTTCCGCACCGGCCGTGATCGGCCGCAAGAACGGCCCCGCCGGTGCCCCGACCGTCCTGTTGTACGCCCACCACGACGTCCAGCCCGAGAACGACCATGCCGACTGGGACACCCCGCCGTTCGAGCCGACCGTCGTGGGAGACCGCCTCTACGGTCGCGGCACCGCCGACGACAAGGCCGGCGTCATCACCCACCTGGCCGCCGTGCGCGCCTTCGGTGACGAGCTGCCCGTCAACGTCGTGATCTTCGTCGAGGGCGAGGAGGAGACCGGTTCGGAGTCCCTGCCCGCGATCCTCGAGCAGTACAAGTCCGAGCTGGCCTGCGACGTCATCGTCATCGCCGACTCCGGCAACTGGGACATCGGCGTCCCGGCCCTCACCACGTCGCTGCGCGGTCTCGTGCGCGCCGACGTCGAGGTCCGCACCCTCACCCACGCCGTCCACTCCGGCATGTGGGGCGGCCTCGTCCCCGACGCCCTGGTCGCGCTCTCGCACCTCATCGCCTCCTTCCACGACAAGGACGGCAACCTCCTCATCGAGGGCCTGCACTCCGGCCCGGCCGCCGACGTCGAGTACCCCGAGGAGCGCCTGCGCGCCGAGTCCGGTGCAGTCCCCGGCATCGAGTGGATGGGCCACGGCTCGGCCGTTGAGCGTCTCTGGACCCAGCCCGCGCTGGCGATCACCGGCCTCGACGCCCCCAAGGTCGACGGTGCCTCCAACACCCTCGTCCCGGCCGCGCGCGCCAAGATCAGCCTGCGCACCGCCCCCGGCGACAACGCCGAGAACGTCGCCGCGCGCCTCAAGGAGCACGTCGAGAAGAACGTCCCCTTCGGTGCCGAGGTGACCTTCACCGTCGTCGACACCGGCGAGGCCACCTCGATCGACGCCACCGGCCCGGTCTACGACGCCGCGCGCGCCGCGTTCGCCGAGGCCTGGGACGGTACCGCTCCGGTCGACATGGGCGTGGGTGGCTCGATCCCGTTCATCGCCGAGTTCCTGGAGTCGTTCCCTGACGCTGCGGTCCTGGTGACCGGCGTCGAGGACCCCGACACCCGCGCCCACGGCGCCAACGAGGGCCTGCACCTGGCCGAGTGGGAGAAGGTCCTGCTCGCCGAGACGCTGATGCTCAAGAACGTCGCCGAGACGTTGGCCTGACGACTGACGACTGACGACTGACGCCTGACGTACATAGGGCGCACTCCCGTCGACCGGGAGCGCGCCCTGTGTACGTGTGTCCGGTGGGCACGCGTGCCCGTGCCGCTCAGACGGTGGTGACAGGAGCGTTGAACGCAACGCCGCCGTTGGACGCGGTCGCGGTGACGGTCAGGGTGGTGGGCGTGGTGCTGCCGAACGTGAGGCGCTGGTTGGCGGGCGAGGTCCATGAGGCTCCGGGGAGGACGCGGACCTGCCCCAGGGAGGTGCCGTCCGGGATCGTCATGGAGAACGCGTTGACCGGGTTGGCTGCCGACGGGGTCGGGGACAGGGTGATGCCCAAGGACGCGTACGGGAAAGGATTGCCGAAGACGAGCAGTTCGAAGTCGGTGACGGGTTCAGAGCTCTCGAATCTGACGACGAGGCCGGTGACGGTGGCGTCACCGGTGTTGATGATGGTTGAGGCGGCGATCTCGACCTGGGTGCCGGTGCGTATCGGGGTGCCGCCGCTGGACGACGTCGAGAGGTCGGGGGCCGGGGCGGGCGGCGTCGACCCGGCGAACGCCGGGGACATGGCGGCGACCGAGACGGCCGGGACGCTCCATGCGGCGGCGTGGACGACAGAGCGCCTGGTGGGGGTGAGTGCAGACATGATGGATCCCTCCGTTGGGGGCCCGCCCGGTCAGTGTCGTACGGACACCGCTCCCTCCCGGCGTGACCCAGTGCACAGGGCAGGCTAGGTAACTGGCCGGTGACTCCGCGTACCCGGTTTGAAGGAGATTTCCTCGTGCCACTCGTGCTCGCCGTCCGCGACCACGTCCTCTGCTGTGGTCTCAGGTCAGGGCGGCCTTCGGGAACGTCGCCGTGAACGTGGTGCCGTGCCCGTAGGTAGAGGTGCAGTGCAAGGTACCGCCGTGCCTGGCCACGATCCGGTGCGCGATCGCGAGACCCAGACCGGTTCCGGGCAGCTTCACCGCGGCCGGGTTGGTGGAACGGAAGAACTCGGTGAACAGGTGCGGGAGGTCCTCGCGGGAGATCCCCATTCCGGTGTCCTCGACGGTGAGGACGACTGCATCGGGCTCGTCGCTGATCCGGACCTCGACGTGTCCGCCGTCGGGGGTGTACTTCGTGGCGTTGCTGATGAGGTTGGTGAGCACCTGCTCCAGCCCTGCCGGTTCGCCCTGGACGACGACGCTGTCCGGAGCGACGACGTGCATGCTCAGGCCCTTGCGTTCGACGGTGACGCGCAGCAGGTCGAGGGTCTCCTCGACGCCGGCGCGCAGGTCGTACGGCTCGGGTTCGAACAGGAGCTGCGGGTCGTTGGCCTTGCCGAGCGCGAGCAGGTCGTCGACGAGGCGTTGCATCCGGGCTGCGCCGCGTTCAACCGAGGCCACCGAGCTGCGCGCGGAGGGCGGCAGGTCGCTGCCCTCGAGAAGTTCGGCGTGCCCCAGGATCGAGGTGAGCGGGTTCTTGAGCTCGTGCGCCAGCGTCGCGATCAGACGTGACTTGTAGGAGTCGAGCTCGCGGAGCTCGGCGACCACCTGACGTTCGCGTTCGAAGGTGCGGGCGTTGAGCAGGGCCCGGCCGAGGTCGTGGCCGATGTCGAGGGCGGTGCGCTTCTCCGACTCGGTCCAGGGGCGGGGTTCGTCGAGGCGGGTCAGCACCAGGTTGCCCAGACATTCAGGGCCGGCGCCGAGCGGCACGAACAGCATCGAGGTCAGGTCGATGGCGCGCATGAAGTCGAGGACGAGCTGTTCCTGCTGCGGCGTCATCGCCTCGCTGCGGGGCACCCGCTCGGAGATCTCGGCGACGCTCTGCGCCTCCCACAGCAGCCGGGCCGCAGGCCGGGCGACCTGACGCAGTTCTTCGCCGAGGTGCACCTCGAAGCCATTGGTGGAGTAGATCGCGCCGGCGGCGTCGACGCCGCCGTCGAAGGTCTGCAGCCAGATGCCCGAGGCGTCGAACGTCTCGGTGAGCGCGGCCTGGCAGTAGCCGATGATGTGTTCGACCGACAGCCGTGAGGAGGCTTCGCGCACGACCTTGCGGACGGCGTCGGCCATTCGCATGTGTTCGTCGAGCTCGAGGCGTTCGAGCGCGTAGATGAGGGTGCGGCGCACCTGCTCGACGTAGTTCTCCAGGTGCGCGAGGGCGTTGGCGTCGGGGCGCTGGCCGTCGCGGGGACGGTCGACGGCGACGAGCCCGCGCAGGTTCTGGAAGCCGTCGCGGATGGCGGCGACGAGGACGTCGTGGTCCTCGACGGTGTCGGGGTCGGTGGCGTCGGGAGAGGGTTCGCTCGTCTGGTCGCTGAGGATGACGAGTGAGCGGAACGGCACCAGGTAGAGGTCACCCCAGCGGTCACAGGTGTGGAGCAACTTCTCTGCGCGTTCGCAGGGCAGGGTGCGTCCCAGCAGGAGCTGACGGGTGGGGCGGTCGCCGGCCACGGCCAGCGTCTCGAGGCGGTCGTGGAAGGCCACGGAGATCGCGACGGTCGCGAATTCGGTTGTCTCGGAGACGCCCAGCGCGAGGTTGCGCAGGGCATCGAGGAAGACGCGCGTGCTCGTGGCCCTGTCGATCACGGCCATCACTTCACCCCCCCGGTGCATCGTTCGCGCTCACTGTAGGGGGGAGGGCGGTCACGGTGAATGGTTTGAGTCCGTTCATCAATTTTTGTTACTACCGGGTATCGATCATGCGGCGGTTGGACACACACTGGTACGGACCTCTGGTAACGAAAGTGTGACCGTCGCAACCCGTCCAGAGACGCCCTCGCCGCATTCCGAGGGGCAGGGCGGCCGTACACTTGCGGCGTGGCTCACCCCAGCAACATGCGCAAGGGTGGCGACGGTCGTCTCACCGCCGCCATCGACCCCCAGGACCAGGGACCTCAGGACGCATGTGGCGTCTTCGGGGTCTGGGCGCCAGGCGAGGACGTCGCCAAGTTGTCGTACTACGGCATCTACGCGCTCCAGCACCGCGGCCAGGAATCGGCCGGCATTGCGGTCAGCAACGGCAAGCAGATCCTCGTCTACAAGGACATGGGACTCGTCTCCCAGGTCTTCGACGAGTCGACGCTGGAGTCGCTGGTCGGACATGTCGCGATCGGTCACGCCCGGTACTCCACGACCGGTGCCTCGACGTGGCACAACGCCCAGCCGACGTTCCACCCGACGCCCAACGGCTCGCTGGCACTGGCGCACAACGGCAACCTGACCAACACGGCCGATCTCGCCGCCACCCTGGCCGAGCTCGAGGGTGAGGGTGCCGACCAGCGCATGCCCGGCGCCACCAACGACACCTCCGTCGTGACCGCACTGCTCGCGCACCACCCCGACCAGACGGTCGAGGAGCGTGCCCTCGAGCTGCTGCCCCACGTCAAGGGCGCCTTCTGCTTCGTGTGGATGGACGAGAACACTCTCTACGCCGCGCGTGACCCCCAGGGCATCCGCCCGCTCGTGCTCGGTCGCCTCGAGCGCGGCTGGGTCGTGGCGTCCGAGACCGCCGCCCTCGACATCGTCGGCGCCTCGTTCGTCCGCGAGATCGAGCCCGGCGAGATGATCGCCGTCGACGCGGACGGTCTGCGCACCACCCGCTTCGCCGAGGCAGCCCCCAAGCACTGCCTCTTCGAGTTCGTCTACCTGGCTCGCCCCGACACCCTGATGAACGACCAGCGCGTTCACTCGGTGCGCGTCGAGATCGGCCGTCGTCTGGCTGACGCCCACCCGGTCGAGGCCGACCTCGTCATCCCCGTCCCGGAGTCCGGCACCCCGTCCGCGATCGGTTACGCCGAGCGCTCGGGCATCCCGTACGGCACCGGCCTGGTGAAGAACTCCTACGTGGGTCGCACCTTCATCCAGCCCTCGCAGACCATCCGTCAGCTCGGCATCCGCCTGAAGCTGAACCCGCTGCGCGACGTGATCGAGGGCAAGCGTCTCGTCGTCGTCGACGACTCCATCGTCCGCGGCAACACCCAGCGCGCCCTGGTCCGCATGCTCCGCGAGGCAGGCGCCAAGGAGGTCCACGTCCGGATCTCCTCGCCGCCGGTCAAGTGGCCCTGCTTCTACGGCATCGACTTCGCCACCCGTGCGGAGCTGATCGCCAACGGTCTGGGCATCGACGAGATCCGCCGTTCGATCGACGCCGACTCCCTCGGCTACATCGACCTCGAGGAGCTGGTCGACGCCACGACGGTCCCGATGGACAACCTCTGCCGTGCGTGCTTCGACGGCGAGTACCCGGTCAAGCTGCCCGACCCGACCCTGGGCGGCAAGGCCGTTCTCGAGAAGTCGTCCTGCGGCGGCATCGAGACCTCCCCGGCCACCGACGTCGACGGCCTGGCCGTCTCCGGCGGCGGCGTGGGCGGCGAGACCGCACTGCTGCAGCCCTGAACGCCTGCAGCACCCCTGACGCACCCGTAACAGCCCCACAGCACCACCACCTGATCAGAACCGGAGTGGATCACCCGTGACCGACGCAACCAACGCCTACGCCGTCGCAGGCGTCGACATCGAGGCCGCCGACCGCGCCATCGACCTGATGAAGGAGTGGGTGGAGAAGGCCCGTCGTCCTGAGCAGATCGGTGGACTGGGCGGCTTCGCCGGCCTCTTCGACGCCTCCGCGCTGACGAAGTACAAGCGTCCGCTGCTCGCGACCTCCACCGACGGTGTCGGCACCAAGGTCGCCATCGCGCAGAAGATGGACGTCCACGACACCATCGGCCACGACCTCGTGGGCATGGTCGTTGACGACCTCGTCGTCTGTGGCGCCGAGCCGCTCTTCATGACCGACTACATCGCCACCGGCAAGGTCGTCCCCGAGCGCATCGCTGCGATCGTCAAGGGCATCGCCGAGGCGTGCGTCCTGGCCGGCACCGCGCTGGTCGGTGGCGAGACCGCTGAGCACCCGGGTCTGCTGCACCCTGACGAGTACGACGTCGCAGGCGCTGCCACCGGCGTCGTCGAGGCCAACCAGTTGCTCGGTGCCGAGCGCGTCCGTGCCGGTGACGTCGTCATCGCGATGGAGGCCTCGGGCCTGCACTCCAACGGCTACTCGCTGGTGCGCCACGTCTTCTTCAACCAGGCCAAGTGGGAGCTCGACCGCGAGGTCGCCGAGCTCGGTTCCACGCTCGGTCAGGAGCTGCTGGTCCCGACCCGCATCTACACGAAGTCGTGCCTCGAGATCGCCCGCAACACCGAGACCCACGCGCTGTCGCACGTGACCGGTGGCGGTCTGGCCGCCAACCTCGAGCGCGTCATGCCCAAGGAGCTCACCGCGACCCTGGACCGCGCCACCTGGACCCCGCAGCCGATCTTCGACCTCGTCCGCAAGGTCGGCGAGGTCAAGCAGGCCGACCTCGAGGCCACGCTCAACTGCGGCGTCGGCATGGTCTCCCTGACCGCCCCCGACTCCGTCGACGACGTGATCGCCCGTCTGGCCACTCACGGCATCAAGGCATGGGTCGCCGGCGAGGTCCGCGAGGCCGGCGCCGGCGAGGCCGGCAAGGTCGCGCTGACCGGTCAGCACCCGGGCTGGTGACCTGAGGCCGGCCCTCGTCGGTCGGCCGAGCAGGTCGCCTTCCTGCGCTTCTCGACGCCCCGTCGCCCCGTCAGTGGGGAGGCGGGGCGTCGTCGCGTCCCGGGGCCGCAGGAGCCGCTCTGGGGGCCCGGGGGCAGTTGGAGGGATGCCAGGTGGGGCATGCTCGCGCGCGGCGCCGCACGGGGCTGCTGAGGCCCCTGGTCCAGACCATGCGCGGACGCAGACGGGGGTGCAACGGGGGAGGGACGGGGGTCCCCGTTCGGGTGGTCCATGCCACACAGGATCGGCTTTTTGTGCGCTCTGAGCGAATATCGCACCGGTGGCGACGCAAAATCCGGACCTGGGTGTGCAGGAATGACCAGGGAGCGGGTAGCGTGACCCTCACGAGTATCCAGACAAAAGCCCGGGGACCACGGCGCTAGACGCCCAAGGCCCCGGCCAAGCGTGCGAGGGGGTCGGACCCTATGGGGCGCGGCCGAGCTAAGGCTAAGCAGACGAAGGTCGCCCGCGACCTGAAGTACCGGACTCACGAGACCGACTTCGGGGCGCTGGCCAAGGAGCTGCATGGCGATCCAGGCAGCAGTTCTGATCGGGACGAGCCGGAACAGTCAGAAGACTGGCCCGACTACGGCCCGAGTCGAGATTGACCCCTTTGGGGTCAGACTCCACGGGTTCCTCGCGCGGTTGACGGCTGTCGTACGTCCTCGGACGTCCAGCCCAGCCTGAAACCTCGCAGACGCCCAGCGTTGTTGATGCGGCGCTCGGCGAGACTTCTGTCTGTCCTTCGGGTCAGCCAGGGTCTCGCCGAGCGTTCGCGACGCAACACCTCTGCGTTCTCGACCCAGGTCGGGGACGCCTTCAGCGACCGTTGAGCCCAGCTCCGGTCGCTTCTCTCGTTGCTGGGGTCGCGACTCAGGCGTCGAGCGCCATCACGACGAGATCGCCGTGGGTGCCGTAGCCCAGCAGGTCGCCGGCCCGGGGTGTTCCGTCGAAGGTGACCAGAAGGCGGCGCCCGTCGACGTCGACCAGGGTCGGCCACGGGATGTTCGAGGGGTACGGGGCGTCGAGCGTCCCGACCTCGGTCAGTGAGGGGTCCAGGACCGGGTAGCGCTCCCGAAAGCCGCGGGGGTTGTCACGCCCGTCGCTGGCCAGCAGCCGCAGGCCGGCTGCGGTGCGGTGCCACGTGGTGCCCTCGGTCGCGCGACGAGAGGTGAGTGCCGCGTCGAGCGTCAGGGAGTCGAGACGTGGGCCGCTGGCCGTCACCGGGTGGAACGAGAACCACTTGCGGGCGCTGACGTAGGCGACCCGCCACACGTCGTCGTCCCGGATCAAGTGCGGGTCCCAGACGCCGAGGGAGGTGAAACCGTCGGTGGGCAGGGGGAGTTCGGTGGTGTCGAGCAGGTGCTCGCCACGCGTGATGTCGACGGCGGTACGGACCAGGGTGCACCGCACCTGTGGGTTGCGCTCGGTGTGGAAGTCCGACCAGGTGCTGGCTGCGACCGTCCACGGCGCGTCGGGGGAGCTGGGGTCGTGGACCACGTGGACGGCGTGGTCACCGAATGCGCCGGGGACGTCGGGACGGCGGAACCACAGGTCGGAGACGTGGGTCAGGCGGTGGTGGCGCGGGTCGAGGAGGAACAGGCCGGTGTGGGCGGTGTCGAAGAATCCCGGGCCGGCGCAGGTGGCGCTCAACAGCACCTGAGCGTTGCGCAGTACCGGGGTGCCGTCGGGCAGGGTCACGGCCCGCACGTCGCGCAGGCCGAGTTGGCCGAAGGTTCCGGCCCGCACCTCACGCAGCACGTGGGCACCGACACCGACGCCGGCGGAGAGGTCGGCCAGCCACGCGTCGTCGCGGACGGCGACGAGGTCGCCGAGGTCGTGACGGGCCCGGGCCACCCACTCGCCGTTCTCCAGGGTGAGGACGGTCAGATGGGTGCCGGTCAACGTCAGTGCCATCGCCTCGGGGCGGGTGGTGACGGTGCCCCGGCGACGGCTGCGGTGGGTGGTCTGGCGTGAACCTCCGACGGTGACGCCCAGCGCCAGCGCCCCCGAGACCGGGTCCCAGAGAGCGGCGAAGGAGTCCCCGCCCGAGGAGAGCACCAACGACACCGGATCGGTCGAGGGGCTCTCGTGGGAGAAGGTGCCCAGCACCGTCACGAAGGGTGCCTGCCGTGGTACCGGGGTGAGTTCGCCCGCACGCATGCTGCACGGCACCGAGGTGCGGGGACGGAGGAGTTCGACCGGACGGATCCGGGCAACCTCGCGGTAGCTGGAGGGCACGTGTGCAGTGTGCCAGCGCCCCGGTCACCGGGCGGGTTCGACGCGGGGTGGAAGACTGAGCGCGTACGGTCACGGGGGCGGGCGTTCGCTGCCGCGGGGCCCGGTCTGGTCCCGGGCATGTGAGCTGGGCCTGCGGGCTGCGGAAGGAAACGTGAAGAAGTCAGTTCTGGTTGCTGGGACGGCGGGGCTCGGTGGTCTCGTCCTGGCTGGCGTGCTCGCTGTCTCCTCCGGTCTCGTCAGCACCGACGTGCTCGACCGGGTGCAGGTGCCCGGTGCCGGCACCGACAGTGCGGTGCTCCCGCTGGCCGACGACGTCGACGCTCCGCTGTACCGCGCGCCCGCCGCCTCGCGGGGGGCCAACCGGGTGCCGACCGTCGACTCAGGCTGGGTGCGGCGCACCGCTGAGGCCACCGGGATCCCTGAGCCCGCGGTGCGGGCCTACGGCACCGCGGTGCTCAACCTGCCCGACGACGGCTGTGCCCTGGGCTGGACGACGCTGGCCGGGATCGGCTGGGTGGAGTCGCAGCACGGCACGATCGACGGCCGGACCCTGGGTGACGACGGACGCTCCTCGGAGGCGATCCTGGGGCCTGCGCTGAACGGCGTCGACTTCGCCGCGATCCCGGCGACGGCGGAGAGCACGTTGATGCACGGCGACCCGACCTGGGACCATGCGGTCGGACCGATGCAGTTCATCCCCTCGACGTGGAAGCGCTGGGGGCGTGACGGCGACGGTGACGGTGTCGCGGACCCGCACGACCTCGACGACGCGGCCGCGTCCACCGCCGCCTACCTGTGCCACGACGGCCACGACCTGGCGACGTCGTCGGGCTGGAACGCCGCTGTCTTCTCCTACAACCACGAGAACGCCTACGTGGTGTCGGTCTTCGAGGCTGCTGACCGTTACGGCCGCGCTACGAGCTGACCGTCGCAGCGGCTGTTCGGTGCGGAGTTGGTCCGCGCGGGGGAGCGGGGGCAGCAGCCATGAAAAGCCAGAAGGCCCCGACCGAAGTCGGGGCCTTCTGTTGTTGGTGGGCAGGGGCGGGGTCGAACCGCCGACCTTTCGAGTTTCAGTCGAACGCTCGTACCAACTGAGCTACCTGCCCAACGAGAAGAAAACTTACCCGATGGGTCCGGGGGTGTGAAATCGGGGGTCCAGGAATCCCTCTCGGGGCGGATCGGCAGGGGCGCGCGCACGCGCGCGTCCGTGGGTGAGCGCGCGGGAGCGGGCATGCCCGGGCCCGGCTGCGGAGGGAGTGGTGGGGCTGGGGAGCGGATCGACGGAGTGGATCAATCTCCCGGACACGCCGACCCGACATTTGGGCACGGGAGGGGGTGCCCCTATGCTGGCTCTGTCGCAAGCCCTCATCGTCTAGCGGCCTAGGACGTCGCCCTTTCACGGCGGTAGCACGGGTTCGAATCCCGTTGGGGGTACAGACAACGCTTCAGCTCCGACCTGGTTCAGGTCGGAGCTGAAGTCATTTCTGGGCTTGCCTGCGAGCGTTCCGGCCGGAGATCTCGGGCGGCCACTGCGGCGCGCAGGATCTGGCGACTCAGTGTTTCTGCAGTTCACGCGTGGTGTGATGGTCCGCCTGTGGCGAGCCCCGGCGGGGTACGCCACCCCCGATTGGTCCCGATCTCGCCGGTGGGCTAATGTTTCTCCTGTTGCCGGGCCTGCCCGGGAATGAAGTGCGATCAAGGCCCCGTAGCGCAGTTGGTTAGCGCGCCGCCCTGTCACGGCGGAGGTCGCGGGTTCGAGTCCCGTCGGGGTCGCAAGTACGAAGCCCTCCTGAGAGATCAGGGGGGCTTCGCTGCATTTCGCGGTCCTGGGTGCGCGCCCGGGGCTCTCTGGGCTGGTCGCGGTCCGGGAGTGCGCCCGAAATGCGCGATCTGGGCAGAGGTGGGCTAATGTTCTTCCTGTTGCCGGGTCACTCCGGTGATGAAGTGCGATCAAGGCCCCGTAGCGCAGTTGGTTAGCGCGCCGCCCTGTCACGGCGGAGGTCGCGGGTTCGAGTCCCGTCGGGGTCGCAAGTACGAAGCCCTCCTGGTTCCAGGAGGGCTTCGCTGCATTTCAGGGTTCTCTGCCTATGCTCGCCGCGTGGAGATCACTGCCGAGGAGTTCGACGTGCTCGTCGACCGAGCGCTCGACGACGTCCCCGACGAGCTGGCGTCGTTGGTCCACAACGTCGTCGTCCTGGTCGAGGACGAGCCGCCTGCTGACGACCCCGACCTCTTGGGCTACTACGACGGTTGGGCCCTGACTGAACGTCAGGCCAACCATGCCGGTGCGCTCCCGGACCGGATCCTGCTCTTCCGCAACCCGCTGATGGAGATGTGCGAGACGCACGACGAGCTCGTCGACGAGATCGGCATCACCGTGGTCCACGAGATCGCACACCACTTCGGCATCGACGACGCCAGACTCCACGAACTCGGCTACGCCTGAGGCGCCCGGCTCACCCGTGGGAGGTGAGTTGTGCCCGCGCGCGTCGGGAGTGGGGGCACGGCGTCGGCGGGTGCCCGGACGTCTGCCGGAGGAACTCCTCGAACATCCACGCCATCAGGGCCTTCTGCTCCGGGGTGCGTGCCAAGGAGAGCAACTGTTGGCTGGTGCAGAACTGATCGGCGACGTCCAGTGTGTCGAGGAAGTCGCGGAAGACGTCGGCGGAGAGTGGAGACGCCTCCAGCACGACGTCGATCTCGTCGTCGCCGCGGGCGTGTGCCTCCTGGGTGACGCGGATGGAGTCGCGGAGGCTGCGCGGGGAGAACTGGCCCTGGAAGTGCAGGAAGTGTGGCGACAGCTCGTGGGTGACGGGGTAGTCGACGGTGTGGGAGATCGAGAGCAGCCGGAGTTCACGACGCAGGTTGCTGTAGTGGGTGAGCATCGAGTGGAAGAGACGAGCGTCCAGGGCCTCGAACCGGATCGGTCGTGAGCCGGGCAGCGGGGCGCCGGGCACGGGCTTGAGGTCCTCGAACACGCCGAGCACGGGCTCGTCGGCGATGTCGCCGGCGGGCTCGAACCAGACGACCTTGCCGCTCTCCTCGATCGTGGTGCCCCACGTGGTGGCCGTGAGTGCGACCAGGGTGAGGCCACGTCCGTAGGTCTCGAGGCCGTGGTTGCTGTTGGCCCACTCGGCGGGGCGGGCCAGGGGGAGTGTCGGCGGGCAGTGCGAGGCGTCGAAGACCTCGATCCGGGGGTGCGCCGCAGTGCCGCGCACGCGTACGTCGACGGGTTCCTTGCCGTGCAGGATCGCGTTGGTGACCAACTCCGAGACGCCCAACTCTGCGCTGTGAACGAGGTCTTCACGACCCAGGTCGCGGCAGACGGAGGCCACCCAGCGTCGCGCGACGGCGGCCGCGCGTGGCGACGTGTCGAGTGCGAGCGCATCGCGATTGAGTGGCACAGCCAACTTCCTTGGGCGAGGGGGTCTGGACCCAGCATTACTCACATACCCCGAGAACGGGAGGGCAAGCCTGTTTCCAGACATTACTTCCAGTGAAAGATACTTCGGGGTGATGCGCGGCACGTCCGGGCCTGCGGTTGTGGACCCCTGCTTGGCGTCATGGCACCTTGCGGGCAAGACTGGTACTTCTGAGTCTTCATGGCTCGCGGATCAGTTGGAGGAAGGCAGCATCCACATGGCAGGCCAGAACGAGACCGCCCCGGAACGTCACCGCGTCGTCGTCATCGGGTCCGGCTTCGGCGGGCTCTTCACCACGAAGGCGCTGCGTCGTGACGACGTCGAGGTCACCGTGGTCGCGAAGACCACCCACCATCTCTTCCAGCCCCTCCTGTACCAGGTCGCGACCGGCATCCTCTCCGAGGGATCCATCGCGCCGCCCACCCGCGAGGTCCTCGCCAAGCAGAAGAACGCCAGCGTCCTGCTCGGTGAGGTCACCGACATCGACCTCGAGAAGAAGACCGTCACCTCGGTCGTCCTCGGTCGACCCACCGTCAGCGAGTACGACTCCCTCGTCGTCGCCGCCGGTGCCAGCCAGTCCTACTTCGGCAACGACCACTTCGCCGAGTTCGCCCCCGGCATGAAGTCGATCGACGACGCCCTCGAGCTGCGCGGCCGCATCTTCGGCGCCTTCGAGATGGCCGAGATCGGCGCGAGCCGTGGCGACAACGTCGACCACCTGCTCACCTTCGTCGTCGTCGGTGCCGGTCCGACCGGTGTCGAGATGGCCGGTCAGATCGCCGAGCTGGCCCACCGCACGCTCAAGAACGACTTCCGCCACATCAACCCCGACGACGCCCGCGTCATCCTGGTTGACGCGGCTCCGCAGGTCCTCCCGCCGTTCGGCGCCAAGCTCGGCGCCGAGGCGAAGAAGGAGCTCGAGAAGGCCGGCGTCGAGGTCATGCTCGGCGCGATGGTCACCGACCTGGACGAGCGCGGCCTGACCGTGAAGTTCAAGGACGGCGAGACCAAGCGCATCGACTCCGTCGCCAAGATCTGGGCCGCCGGTGTCCAGGCGTCCTCGCTCTCGAAGACGCTGGCCGAGCAGTCGGGCGCCACGCTCGACCGCGCCGGTCGCATCGGTGTCAACCCGGACCTGACCCTGCCGGGTCACCCCGAGGTCTTCGTCGTCGGCGACATGATCGCGCTGAACAACCTCCCCGGTGTCGCGCAGGTCGCGATCCAGGGCGGCAAGTACACCGCCAAGACGATCAAGGCTCGTCTCGACAACAAGGCCCCGCTGGAGCCGTTCAAGTACTTCGACAAGGGCTCGATGGCCATCATCAGCCGCTTCAACGCGGTCGTGATGATGGGCAAGTTCCGCCTGACCGGCTTTATCGCCTGGCTGGCGTGGCTCTTCCTGCACCTGCTGTACATCACCGGCTTCAAGGGTCGCCTGACCGCGCTGCTGCACTGGGCGATCTCGTTCCTGGGCCGCGGTCGCTCCGAGCGCACCACGACCGTCCAGCAGATCTTCGCCCGTCAGGCGCTGCAGCGACTCGAACACGGTGCTGCTGACCTCGTCTCCGAGCCGGGCAAGTACGACTCCCAGCGCAAGGCAGCAGCTGAGGCCGAGGTCGCTCGCCGCGAGGAGCTCGAGACGTGGGCTGCCGAAGAGGCACGCCTCAGCGACGCCAACGAGCGCGGCAAGCAGCAGAAGAGCTGAGCCCCACGCACTGACGTGAAGAACCCCCTGTGACCGTGAGGTCGCAGGGGGTTCTCCGTGTCCGGGGCCGGACGCGGGGAGGCCGACGTGGGGAGGCCGACGTGGGGAGTGGCCGTCCGGGGCGCGTCAGGAGGTGGTGGCGTCGTGCTGCTGGGCCTCGGTGATCTCGGCCAGGGACTTCTCGCGCAGGAAGCGGGGCAGGATGAACAGGCCGGTGCCCTTCGCGCAGACGGTGCCGTCAGCGGTGGAGACGGTGCCGGTGGTCCAGGTCTTGAAGCCCTCGGTGCGCTCGACCCACGCCTCGATCCGCAGCACAGTGTTGAGCTTGGTCGGCTTGAGGTAGTCGACGCTCAGGTTGGCCGTGAGACCGGGGCGGTTCAGGTGGACGGCGAGCTCGCCGAGGACCTGGTCGAGGAACATCGCGATGACGCCGCCGTGCATGTGTCCGGGCGGGCCCTCGAAGAGCGCGCCGGGAGTGAACTCGGCCCACACCCGGTCGGTCTCGTAGGCGAAGACCAGGGGGATGGCGACGGGGTTGCGCAGGCCGACGACGGTGTTGCCCCACGAGCCGACGAGGCCGCCCTGAGGGCAGGACTCGCCGTGGGTGCCGGGGATCTGGTCGGCGGTGAGCGTCGCGGTGACCTCGCGCACGAGGGCCTCGGCGCGGGCCAAGGTCTCGGCGTCCGCGTTGGAGCGCAGGGTGGCGTCGGCGAGTTCGCGGACGCTGTTCGTGAACGACGAGTAGAGCTCGGTCGGGACGCCGGGGGCGTGTCCGTCCGTGCCGGGAGTGGGGGAGGAGGACATTCCTCGAGTGTAGGTCCGGGCGCTGGCGCTTCCTCGGGGCGAGAGCGAGGAGAGTTGAACGTCACACCGGCGCTGTGACAATGGCGGCGGGGCATTCGAGGGCTAATGTGACCCCAAAGTCGAGTGATATTGTCGATTTAACACTTCTCAACATTCCGAGCGAGGGGGAACCGTGCAGCACGGTCTCAACCAGGTCAAGCGACCCAAGGTCGTCGTCGTGGGAGCCGGTGCGTCCGGGACGCTCACCGCGATCCACCTGCTGCGCACCGCGGGCCGACGTTCCACCGGCGTCGACATCGTCCTCGTCGACCCCGTCGACCGCTGGGGTCGTGGCACCGCGTTCGGCACCCCGGAGAACGAGCACCTCCTCAACGTCCCCGCGGCCGGTATGAGTGCCCTGCCCGAGGATCCGCGCCACTTCGTCGCCTGGCTCAACCGCGAGTCGGCCACCGCCGTGGACCCCAACTCGTTCCAGCCGCGCCGCAACTTCGCTCTCTACCTCGACGACACCCTCGCCGACGCCAAGGACGCCGCCCCGCTCGCGTCCCTGCACCACGTCCGGGCCACCACCACGGCGCTGCGTCGTACCGCGCACGGCATGAGCGTCGTCACCGACGACGGCCGCGAGATCGTCGCCGACGCCGTCGTCGTCGGCACCGGACTCCCCTCGGTCGGGCACGACTGGGCGCCGTCCTCGCTCACCGACTCCGCCTTCTTCATCCCTGACCCGTGGCGCCCCGGTGCGCTCGACGTCGTGCGTCGCGACAAGGTCGGCCCCGCCGACGTGCTCGTCGTCGGTGCCGGCCTCACGATGGTCGACGTCGTGTGGAGCCTCACCGGCAAGGGTGCCCGCCCGGGCCGTCATCTGATCGCGGTGTCGCGTTCGGGTCGACTGCCCCGCGCCCACCTCGCCACCCCCAAGCTCGCAGCGATCCCCGACGTCTCCGAGTGGGGCAGCAGCCTGGACGGCATCCGTGCCGCCGCGCTGGCCCACATCACCGGCGTCAAGGAAGCCACCGGCGACTGGCGTCCTGCCGTCGACGGTCTGCGCTTCCGGGTTGCGACGCTGTGGGAGCGCCTCAGCGAGGAGGACCGTCTCCGCTTCGCCCGCGAGCACGCCGGTGAGTGGAACGTCGTGCGCCACAAGATGGCCCCGTCCTCGGCCGAACTCGTCTCCGAACTGACCCGCACCGGCGTGCTCCGCACCGAGGCCGCCTCGGTCAAGGACGCCGAGCCGCTGCCCACCGGTGGCCTGCGCGTCACCCTGAGCGACGGCTCCACCCACGACGTCGGTTGGGTGGTCAACTGCACCGGACCGCAGTCCGACATCCGTCTGCTCGGCAACCCGCTGCTCGACGACCTGCTCCGCGACCGCGCCGGGGCCCCGCTCGCCACCGTCGCCACCGGCGGCATGGGTGTGCGCACCCACGAGGGACGCGTCCTGGACGGCCACGGCTACGCCGACGCCCCGCTCTGGACCCTCGGCGCGCTGCGTCGTGGTGAGCTGTGGGAGTCCACCGCGGTGCCCGAGATCCGCACCCAGGCACTCCAGGTCGCCACCCAGGTGCTCGACGCCGTCGCTCCGCTGCCGCGTCGTCTCGAGGACGGCCGGATGGTCGGTGGTCACCACCCGATCGCGCGTCCCCGCGACCCGCTCGGCCTGCCGCTCTCGACCACCGCCGAGGCCGCTGCCGCCTACAACGCCGGTCTCGAGCGGCTCATGCTGCTCCAGGACGGTGCGGAGGAGAAGATCCGCGAGGCCACCGAGCTCGACCCGACGTTCGCTCTCGCGCACGCCGCGTTGGCGATGCTCGGCCACGAGGCTGGCGCACACACCGACGTCGCCGCCTCGCTCACGGCAGCGCAGGAAGCCGTCCGCAAGCGCGGTGACGACCGTGAGGCGTCGCTCGTCGACGTCATCAGCCGTCGTGTCCAGGACGTCCGCCACGGTGGCGCCCAGGCTCTGATGAGCCACATCGCGAACTACCCGCGCGACGTCCTCGCGGTCTCCTCGGCCGTCCCGACGATCGCGTTCTCCGGTGTCGTCGACGTCCAGCGTGAGGCATGGGACCTCGTCGAGGGTCTGGCGCCCGCCTACGGCGACCACTGGTGGTACATCTCGCTGCTCGCCTTCACCCGTCAGGACCAGGGCCGTTACGAGGAGGCCGGCCTGCTGGCCGAGTCCGCTCTCGGCGTCGACCCGTCCTCGGGCCACGCGGTGCACGCCCTGGCGCACGTCATGTACGAGACCGGTCAGCACGAGGAAGGTCGCACCTGGCTCGACCACTGGGTGGCGCAGTCGGGCCGTTCGGCCTCGCACCGTGCCCACTTCGCGTGGCACGCGGCCCTGCACGAGCTCTCGCTCGGCGACACCGAGGCTGTTCGTGCCCGCTACTACTCCCAGCTCGCGCCGCCGGCCGTCACCGGGGTGCGTGCCCTGATCGACTCCACGTCGCTGCTGTGGCGCTGGAAGATCGCCGTCGCCGACTGGGACACCTCCACCTCCGGCCTGACGCTGCCGCCGACGTTCGCCGGTGAGGCGCCCGTCCCGCCGGTGGGGAACGTCCTCGAGGCGATCGACGAGTCGATGCTGATGCGCCCCGAGACCCCGTTCGTGGCCCTGCACGCGGCGTTCGCACTCGCCACGGCCGGTGACGCCCCGCGTCTGGCCCAGCTGCGTGAGCACTGCTACCGCACCCCGGCGCAGACCGGACGTTCCATCACCGACCTGTGCGACGGCCTGCTGGCCTACCTCGCCCGGGACTGGAGCCGCGCTGCGGACCTGCTCACCGACGTCCACCCGCTGCTGCCGCGTGCCGGAGGTTCGGCTGCCCAGCGCGAGATGGTCGAGGAGACGATCCTCAGCGCGCTCGTGAACGCCGGTCGTGCCCAGGAGGCCGAGCAGTTGCTGCACGGTCGCCTGCACCGTCGCCCGAGCCCGCTCGACGCCCGTCGTGTGGTGGGCTTCGAGCAGCTCTCGGCCCGCTGACGGGCCGTCAGGTCCGCGGGTCCGGTGCGCCGCCCTCGTCCTCCCACACATGCAGACGCAGGGTCGACGGGTGCGCCCCCGCGCGGGCCAGGAGTTCTGTCCCGGAGACGACGTTGAGGTCGTCGGAGGCCCGGTCCATGAGGTCACGGGCCACGTCGACGTCGATGTCGGGCGGGATCACCAGCAGGGTCAGTCTCTCCCCGGATCGCATCACCAGCACCACCCGGTGACTGTCGTCGTGGGGGAAGGACCCGATGTTGACCAGACCCCGCGCGCAGAGCACCTTGTGCTCGCTGTGGGTGGGCGTCTGACCGTCCCAGTCGGGGCGGGTGAAGAGCACCCTGACCACCTCGCTGGTGAAGTGGGGGAAGTGGTCGACGATGTCGCGGACCTCGGTCTTCAGGTCCCGTGAACGCGGCCACCAGGCGCCGTCGAGGGGCCCGGAGGGGAATCCGTTGTCGAGTCGGACGCGGAGCGGACCACGGTCGGTGGTGAGCGGGTCGTGGTGTTCGGTCGTGGGCGTCATGACGCCCCCTCTCGTGCTGTCCTGAGGAGTCCGGAGGGCTCGACGTGGCAGCGCTGTTCCCTCCACCGTACGGCCGCCGGGGCTCCTGGCACCGGGACGCGAGGATGTTTTCGCGCCCGTGGACAACCACGTCCGGTGGCAGGTGGACACGGGGGTTCCGAGGTCCGGCAGACGGGCGTAGCGTCGGGTCATGGCGAACGTCGAGAAGGCACTCACCCTCAAGGCCCTGCACGAAGCACCCGAGATCCTGCGGGTGGTGAACGTCTGGGACGCGATCACCGCGAAGGTGGCCTCCGAGGTGGACGGCACCCGGGCGATTGCGACCGCCGGTCACTCGATCGCGGCCAGTCACGGCTTCCCCGACGGCGAGATGCCGCTGGAGCTGCTGCTCGCAGCGGTCGAACGCATCGTGAAGGCCACCGACCTGCCGGTCTCGGCCGACTTCGACGCCGGTTTCGGCGACCCCGGTGAGGTGACGCGTCGCGCCATCGGCATCGGTGTGGTGGGAGCCAACGTCGAGGACCGGATGAAGCCGCTGGAGGAGTCGATCCGGACGGTGGAGCAGATCATCGCTGCTGCCCAGGCAGAAGGCATCGAGTTCCAGCTCAACGCCCGCACCGACGTCTTCGTGAAGGCCGGTGACCTGCCGGTCGAGGAGAAGGTGGCCCAGGCCGTCGAGCGTGGTCGTGCTTTCCTGGAGGCAGGTGCCTCGCTGGTCTTCGTCCCCGGAGTACTCGCTGCCGACGTCACCCGTCAGCTCGTCGCCGGGCTGGGGGAGCGCAAGCTCAGCGTCATCGGACTGCCCGGGGCGCTGAGTGCGGCCGAGTACGAGGCATTGGGCGTCGCCCGGATCTCGTACGGTCCGTTGACCCAGCGGGTCGCGTTGCGCGCCTACCGTGACCTCGCCACCGACCTGTACGGCGACGGCGTGATCCCGCAGGACACCCCTGCGCTCAACTGATGCCGGTGGCCGTCGCGGGAGGCGGCTCAGGTCAGGTTGATCCACAAGGGGATCGTGGGTCGGTTGCTGGCGCTGGTGCTGCGCACGCGCGCGGAGACCGGCACGACGGCGTCCTCGGGCATTCGCGGGGCGACGGCGTCGACGCGCAGGCGGACCTCGAGGGTGGTGGTCTCGCCGGGCTCCAGCGGACCGGGGCGGGTGAAGCGCCACCCCGATGCCGGAGCGAGCGCGTCGCTGAGCCATGTCGCGGGGCCCCAGGTGTGGATCTGTGTGTGGTCGGGGGTGACGCCACAGGCGTGCGGGATCTCGAGGGCGACGTGCAGGTTGCTGGCAGCCTCGGTGCCGGAGTTGCGGACCGAGACGGAGAAGACGAACTCTCCGCGGCCGGGCGTGCCCCAGAGGTCGAGGCCGTGGCTCAGGACGTCGAGTCGGGCGTTGCCGATGACCGGTGCGGTCCGGGGGAACGAGCGGACGCTGGGACGTGCGTGGGTCGAGCGCATCGAAGTGGGCACGGACGTCCTGTCTCTCGGGGAAAACACTGGCTGATCTGGTACGACGACATGCAGCATGCCGGGAGTTCACGGACGCCGGGCCGTAAACCAGCGAAATGTCACCGCTTCTCGCAGGCGATGCCGTCCTTGTCGCGGTCGAGGCCCTTGTTGTGGCTCATGGCCTTCTTGTAGGCCTTCGTGGAGCGCTTGAAGTTGGTGACCCGCTTGCCGGACGTCTTGTCGACGGCCTTCGCGCGCCCCACGCCGTGCGGGTAGACCTTGTTGAGCGCCGTGCAGTTCTTGTACATGGCGGGCTTCTTCGGCGCCGCGGCCTCAGCCGTCGTGGTGGTCAGAGCGAGGGGTGCGACGGTCAGAGCGGCGGTGGCCAGGGCGATGCTGATGCGCTTCATGAGGTCTCCCGAGGTCGTGGACGTTTCTCCATCGTCCTCGCACAGCGACCTGTGCCCACCGGTTTCCAGTCAGCAGATGCTCGGAAATGGAAGTGTCGGGCTCTGGACTCCCGGTGGGCGTCGGTGCGAGGCGGGCCACGCATCATGGGGCAGTGAACTCTTCCCCCCACTCCTCGCGGGGACGCCGTCGCGTCCTCGCGGTCGTTGTCGCTGTCGTGTCCAGTGTCGTCGTGTCCAACGGTGTCCTGGCCAGCGGTGCAGCGGGCCTGCCCGCGGTCGCTTCGCCCGCGGAGCCCTCGTCATCGGCAGCCTCATCTGCAGCGCCGGACCACGTCGTCGACCCGGACCGGGAGCCGCTGCGTCGCGTCACGTCGACGTTCTCGGGCAGCAACGGGACAGCGCGGCGCAGCGTCAGCGGCTTGGTGAACCGGTACGACGTCCACGTCCTGGCGGTGAACACCCGCAGCGGTGCCCACGGCACGTCGGCGTCGGAGTCGAAGGCGGTCGTGAAGCGCCTTGACGAGGAGTACGCCCGGGAGACGGCCGGGAAGTACCGGTTCGTCCACGGCTCCTACCAGAGCCTTGACCTCGACGTCGTGGAGTGCGGGGTCGCAGGGTGGGAACGACGCTTGAGGTCGCGGATCGACCGGATCACGCCGCAGGCAGGCTCGGTGGACGCGATCTGGGTGGTGGTCGCGCAGGGGCCGTGCGGTTTCTCGGGGCAGGCGTGGGTGGGTGCCCCCGGCGTCCACATGAACGCGGGGTACTTCACCGCCGGAGAGGCGATGACCGAGCCGGTCAAGCGACTCAACCGTCTGGGGACGTGGCTCGACGTGGCCGTGCTGGCTCACGAGATCGGCCACAACCTGGGTCTCGAGCACGGTCTGGGGCAGGGGCCGCACACCGGGGACGCTTTTCCCGGAGAGATCCAGGAGTACGGGTCGCACGCGTCGGTGATGGGGGACAACAACGGTCCGGTGCGCTTCAGCCCGCTGGAGTTGATGCGTCTGGGCGTGTGGGACGACCGTCGTACCGCGTCCGCGGTCGGCACCAGTGGCGTCTACACGATCCGTTCCACCGCCACCTCGACGGTGGACGACGGCATTGCGGCGGTGGTGGTGCCGTTGGGCGACACCACGCACACGGTGATCACGTACCGCAACGGTCTCGGCTCCGACTGGTTGATGCGACACGCCACCGCGGCTCCCTACTCCGCCGAGTGCGGGTACGCCCGCCATCTCCATGCCGACTTCGAGGACGCTGACTGGGCCGACCACGACCGGAACAACGATCCTGCCGAGGTGTGTGCCGCAGCGCGGGAGAAGCAGTTCGCCGACGCTCGTGCGGCGACCACCGAGCCGGTGTGGGTGCGGCGCGACAACGTCGGTGTGGTCGTCGAGTCGGTCCTGGAGAGGACGGCACGGGGCCTCGGACACGACCGTTCCCCGCTGGTGGTGGCGCGTCCTGCAGGTCTGGGCAGGTGGCTCAACGAACGTCAGTCGTACGTGAGCGGGGAGTCGGTCAAGCTGCCGGGCGGGGTACGCGTGGACGTCCTGGCGCTCGAAGCAGACCATGCGACGGTGCGCGTGACGCGCCCTGCTGACGTCGGCGCGCCCGTGTTCGGTGTCGGCGACCGTGCCCTGCCCTGTGCGTCGTTCTACGCGGCCAACGGTTCCGGCTCGTCCTGCGTGGTGAAGGCGAAGTCGACCACCGCGACGGTGAGCATCGACGAGGGTGCGTGGGACGACGTTGCCGTGGTCGCTGCAGGTGTCGACGTCGACGGTCGGACGGTGGCGAGCCGGACGTGGAACACCCAGCGCCCGCGCACTCTGCAGGGAGGCCGCGAACTCAACGCTCGGGTGACGCTGAAGGCAGGACGCCACACGGTCACGCGCTGGCTGCGCGACGCGTCCGGCAGGACCACGCGGAGCAGTTCCACGGTGACGGTGGCCGCGACCACCACTCCCGGCACGGTGCGTTCGTTGAAGGCCACGAAGGTGAAGCGCACCTCGGCGAAGCTCACGTGGAAGAAGCCGACGGTCACTGCTGGCGGGATCACCGACTACACGGTCAAGCTGGCCTGGCGTGACGCCCGTGGCGTCAAGCGCACCACGACCGTGCGCGACGGCGTCACCGCTCGTACCGGCGCGACTCTGAAGAAGTTGAAGCGCGGCACGAAGTACACCGCCACCGTGCGCGCGAAGTCGGCCCTGGGAACGTCGAAGGCAGCCACGGTGGTCTTCCGGACCAAGCGCTGACGCCTTGAACGACGTGAGCCGCGACCGATCGGATCGGTCGCGGCTCACGTCATCGGTAGGCCCTGTGGGACTCGAACCCACAACCAGCGGATTAAAAGTCCGACGCTCTGCCAATTGAGCTAAGGGCCCGGGGGTTCAACCTTTTAATCGACGGAACCTTCTACGGAACCCTCTACTCAACGGTTGAACCACCGTGCGCCGATCTTAGCGGGCGTGGTGTGGATGCCTGCTGTCACGGCGCACGGTGGCGTCGTTGGGGTTCGTTCTCCGGCTGTTGAGTTGTGGTGTGTGGTTCAGGTGTTCTTGGGGAGGTGCTCCGGTGCTGTCACTGGCACACGGGAGTGTGGGACTGCCCCGAGTTTGGTTGATGCCTGACCTGTGAGGTTTCTGCCTCGCAAGCAAGGATGTTCGCCATGGCAAAGGCGTATCCCAAGGGGTTCCGCGACGACGGAGTGGCCGTGACCCGCAAGGGCCGGGCTCCTTTGAAACAGGTAGCGAAGGACTTCGGGATCTCCGAAGGCTCGTTGACGAACTGGATGAAGGCCGCTGACGTCGAAGACGGCCGGCGTCCAGGTCTCACTGACGCCGACCGTGCCGAACTGCGTGAAGCGAAGAAACGGATCCGGCTGCTTGAGCAAGAGAATGAGGTCCTGCGCCGCGCTGCGGCAGACCGGGCACATGCGAACCTGCCGGGAAAATAATCTTCCCGCTCGTCCGCGAGATGGCCGCGACCGGTGCCCGCATCAGGGTGCCGGTCGCGGTGGCGTGCCGAGTCCTGGGGTTGTCGACACAAGGGTCGTACAAAATGTCTGACAAATAGTATAACTTGGGGTCCCAGATCCCACAGGAGAAACAATGCGCCTCCCCGGCATTCTCATTGCGACGTTCGCGTCCGCTGCCCTCGCGGCAACCCTTGCCCCCGCCCCCATGTCCACCGCCGCAACTGTCGCCGCCACCGAAGGTGCTCCTGAGGTGGCCTCGCTCTCGGCGAAGGCTCCCACAGCGAAGTGGTACACCTACTACAACAGCAAGTACGAAGGCGGCCGTAACGTCTGGGTGGGCAGGACGTGCAAGACGGCCAACTTCAAGTGGCACGCTGAAGCCCGCTATCCCCGCAAGGGATGGAAGGTGAAGGGCGCAACCGCAATGGTGGCCATCACTGATGAACTTGGCATGCCCTACGCCACCGCGAAGGGCAAGACCAAGGGCGGGTATCTCATCACCCCGGTGAAGGTGTGCATGGACAACGATGGTGGCTACACCGGCAAGATCACCAAGGGAACCATTACCCTGAAGAAGACAGTCAAGGTCAAGAAGCGCGGCAAGACCGTCAAGGTCGTCAAGACGAAGAAGGTCAAAGTCAAGCCCGTGACCCTCGGTAAGATCAACGTGCATCAGGACTTCACCGACCCATGGGAGCAGCCCCTTTCTGTCACCGAGAAGAAGGTGCGCGCTGTCGTCGATGGTGTTGCAGCGACCTTCAAGTTCAACCCCGTCAAGTTCGACGCCAACGGATGTGGAGTTCTCTCGGGTACGGGCATCGCGCCGGAACTGAAGGCCAACGTGAAGTGGGACAAGCCCTACATCTCGATCATGGCCTACCCGAACACGGACACGGTGAAGGCTCGCGCCTCCCTGCTCCCGATCCGTTTGACTGGCCGACCCAGCCTCAAGGGAGGCCCGGTCACCCTGACTGCGAAGAACGACACCTGTGTCAAGGACTTCGAGATGGGGGATTGGCTCATTGCGCCCCGCTCGTTCCGACCCACGAAGGACGTCATCTTCAACACCTTCAACCCGCCAGTCGAGGGGAAGTCCACCCTGATGGTCCACTTGGGCAGCGCCGCCCTCAATGACATCAACCCGTACTGGGAACCCATCACTGTGCACTTCACCCGAAACGCAACAGTGACTGCTGCTTCCTGAACTGGTCCCCCTTAGCAGTCGGAACCTCCAACGTGTGGGGCCTCAAGTCGTTGGCTTGAGGCCCCACACGTCATTGAAGTTCCCCACTGACCGTCGATACCTAACAGGACTTACTCCCCACTGTTAGGACGACTACGCATGGCTGGTGGCGCATCCGCCTCCGAAAAGGGGCGAGACCTCAAAGGGAAAGCGGCGGCGGCACGAGCCGCGAGACAGTCCGGCGAAAAGGTCAAACGGGTCTGCCCCTGGTCTGGTTGACACTTGGGGTTTGCGGTAGTCAGGCCGCTTCTGCGGCAGTGTAGATCATCTCAAACTCGACAGGCGTGAGCTTGCCGAGGGCGCGTTGGCGACGTCGGCGGTTGTACTTGGTCTCGATCCAGGTGACGATCGCCAGGCGGAGGTCTTCGCGGGTGTCCCAGCGTCGGGTGTTGAGCACGTTCTTCTGCAACAGGGAGAAGAAGGACTCCATGCTGGCGTTGTCGCCCGCGCCGTAGGAGCGGCCCATCGACCCGACCAGCCCGTTGTTCGCGAGCAGGCACTGGACCTTCTTCGAACGAAATTGACCGCCCCGGTCGGAGTGGCAGATCGTGCCGACTGGTGTACGCAGTGCGATCGCGTTGCGCATCGCCGCCGCGGCCAGACTGGACTTCATTCGAGCGTCGATGGAGTAGCCCACGATCTTGTTGGAGAACACGTCCTTGATCGCGCAGATGTACAGCTTTCCTTCCCGCGCTTGGATTCCAGCAGTCGTCGCAACAGTCGGTTCTAAGTGGCACCCAGTAAAGCAGCAAGACGTTCGGCAGGGGTGTCCCAGTCGAGGGTCTTGCGGGGCCGGTCGTTGAGTTCATCAGCGGCAGCCTTCAACTCCTCAGCACTGTGCCGGGACAGGTCGACGCCGCGTGGGAAGTACTGGCGCAGAAGACCGTTCGTGTTTTCGTTGCTCCCCCGTTGCCAGGGTGATCCCGGGTCGGCGAAGTACACGTCGATGTTGGTGGCCACGCTGAAGGCGCGATGTTCGGCCATCTCAGCTCCCTGATCCCAAGTGAGCGTGCCCCGCAAACTCTGGGGCAGGTGCTGCATCGTGGCGATCAGGCTGTCGCGGACGGCGTCGGCGCTGCGCTCGCGACCGAGGTGGCCAAGCATGACGAATCTGCTGGTGCGCTCGACGAGCGTCGCGATCGCCGAGCCGTTGACTGCCCCGATGATGAGGTCGCCTTCCCAGTGTCCGGGGACTGTCCGGTCCGTGACCAACGCTGGACGATCGCTGATGGGCTTCATGGGATCCACGAACCGCGGTCGGCGGGCATCAGGTTGTTTGCGGGGCTTGCGGGCCACGCGGCCCCGGCGTAGCTGCCTACCGAGTTCTCGTTTGAGTTCGCCGCGGGCATGGACGTAGATCGCCTGGTAGATCGTCTCGGTGCTCACGCGCATCTCCGGGTCGGTCGGGAAGTCCTTGACCAGCCGGTTACTGATCTGCTGTGGCGACCACTTCTTCCTCAGCTTCGCCTGCACGTAGACCCGTAACCGTGCGTTGACCAGCAGCTTCGCCTCTCGGGGCCGTGAGCGGCGTTTCACCGATAGACGATGAGCAGTGTGGGGCAGATAGCCGCGGGACGATACTGTGTTGCGTCTCAACTCTCGACTGATCGTGGCCGGTGAACGCTGCAGCTCTCCCGCGATCTGACGGATCGACATCCCGATGCGGTGCAGGTCCTGGAGCTGTTCTCGCTCAAGTACGCTCAGGTAGCGAGGATGGATGACCTTTTCGACGACGTTCAGATCGACGCTCCCCCCGACCGCCCTTGTTCTTCTCTCTGGCACGCCGCCCATGATCGGGTCTGGGTAGCGCACCACGCGGCCATCTGGATAGATCCGGCCACGATGGATGATCGTGATGCCCTTGTCCCAGTCGGTCGCCGACCGCGCGTCGGCACCGACCTGGGCGCGGGCCTCTGCACGGGTCATACCCGATGCACGTAGGCGGAGAAACTCCTCGCGCCGCGGGTTCACCTTGCGGGCCTCGCTGGTGAATATCCCGGCCTTGTGCGCCCACGCGTAGCAGGTGACCCGCGGGAAACCCATCTCTTTTGCCACCACCGACACGTTCGGGTTGTCTGCGAGTCGCCGGAAGAATTCCTCCTTCTCCGCAGCGGTGTAGGCCCGCGGCGTCGCGCGCTGCATCGTCAGACCAGCGCTACGCAACCACGTGTACGCCGCGCTCTTATGCACTCCTGCAGCGGCTGCGGCAGCCCTGACCGTTCCACCCTTGTCGACCAACGCGAAGAACTGGTCCTTCTGCTCCTGGCTGTACTTCGAGCCGCCCATACTTCAACACCTCCAGTAGGTGTTGCGACGACTGCTGGAATCCAAGGCGTGGCGTGTTCGGAGATGTCCCACAACCAGACCTTGTTCGGCCCGTCGGCGGAGAACTCGTGGCGAATCACGCCGTGCGAGTCCACCACGGCGAGGAGGTCGTCGTGCGGCGCCGGACCGGTGGAGCCGGGCTTGGACCGTTTCTCGTGATGCGACGCGGTGATCCCAGCAATCCGGCACAGCCGGTGCACCCGGTTTTCCCCGACCTTGATGTCGTGCTCGTCAGCGAGTTCGTCGGTGAGGAACCGGTAGCCGAGTGTGGGGTCGTCGGCGTGCATGTCACGCAGCCTGTTGATCACATGGGCGTCGGCGTAGTCGCGTTGGCACACGGGGTCCCTGAGCCCCTTGTAGTACCCCTGGGTCGATAACCCCAGGACCCGGCACGCCACCGCGACCGGCACCCTGATCGGGGCGCCGGTCGCGGCCATCTCTTGGACGAGCGGGAAGACTATTTTCCCGGCAGGTTCGCCTGCGACAGGTACGCCGCAGCACGGCGCAGGACCTCGTTCTCCTGCTCGAGGAGCCGGATCCGCTTCTTCGCTTCGCGCAGTTCGGCACGGTCGGCATCGGTGAGGCCGGGACGCTTGCCGTCCTCGACGTCGGCGGCCTTCATCCAGTTGTGCAAGGAGGCTTCGGAGATCCCGAAGTCCTTCGCGATCTGTTTCAACGGAGCCTGGCCCTTGCGGGCCACGGCCACGACATCGTCGCGGAACTCCTTGGGATACGGCTTCGGCATGGTGGACATCCTTACTTGCGAGGCAGAAACCTCACAGGTCAGGCGTCAACCAAACTCGGGGCAGCCCCAATGCGGTCGGCCCCTCCTGGGTTGAGGGTTGCGTCCCTCGGGTCAGTCCGAAGGCATGTCCCACAGGTAGACGTTGTACTTCCCATCGGTGTCGTTCGACAGGTTCTTCGCGCTGGACGTGAACACGGCGCGAGCGCCGCTGCGAGTCAGTGAGGGGTAGTAGGCGTTCCCGTTGCCGACAGAGCCGGTCTGGTTCCCGTCGGACGCGAACGCACGGGAGATGACGGACACCTTGTTGGTGGTCGTGTCGACGACTTCGACCTTGCTGCCGTAGGTGCCGTTCTTGGCCAGGTACGCGACGTAGCGGCCGTCCTTCGACATCGACTGTGTCGCGTAGAAGCTCCCGTTCTCCGGCTCGTAATACTTCGAGCTGGTCACGATCGACTTTTCAGTTCCGCCCTTCCACTTGTAGAGCGTGTAGTTCGGGTCGACGGGGAACGCGTACGTTCCGGTGTCGTACCCCACGTACGTGAGCACGGTGCCGTCTGCAGAGATCTGCAGGCTGCTGAGCATCCGGTTACGGGCCGCGGACGTGGTGATGTTCTGGGCCTTACCGGTTGCACGAGTGATGATCGCTGCGGAGGTGCCATACGACGATGCTCCGGGGGAGATGAACAGGACCGCGACCTTGCTCCCATCTGCGGAGAGGTCCACGGCCCCGGGGTACAGGTAGGTCTGGGAGGTGCCTGGGATGATCGCGCGGGTGCCGGTGGTGCGGGTGTAGTATTGGGCCCGCGACTCCCAGGTGAGCGACTTGTTCTCGGCCCAAGCGACGTCGCCGTTGTCGGTGATCGACAGGCCGCCGGGCAGCCACGCCGAGTTCGCCGCGTCGATGCGCTTCTGGGTGCCGTTGACGCGGTCGTAGAGCCACACGCCGAGGTTCGACTCGGTCTGGTTGTAGGCGATCCACTTTCCGTCGTTGCTGATAGCGATGTTGTCTGCACCGGCAAAGCTGGGGCTCGACGCGGCGTTGGTCGGCTTGATCTTGGTGACCTTGCCGGTCTTCAACTCACGCAGGTAGAGCCACGGGTCGGTGCCCTTCTTGTTGACCGGAGCGCCCCAGGCTGCCCACTTACCGTCGCCGGAGATGACGGTGTTGTAGGAGTTCCCTGACGGGTCGGTTCCGGGTGTGATGTTAGTGAGGCTGCCTGTGCCAGGCGCGTCGGTCCCGAACTCCCACTCACCGGACCAAATCTTCCAAGGGCTGTCGAAGTTGTCCCACACGTTCAGGGTTCCGGAGGAGATGTCCAGGGGCGGCGCGTCCATTCGGCCGGACACTCCGAGGCCGAAGTAGAGGCCTGCGTCGATGGTGGCCTGGGGACGGTTCTGCGCGGACGCGTTCACGTTCGCGTCTCCGGTCAGGGCCCCGCGAACCGAGATGGTCGGGCCAGTGAGGCCGTACAGGATGAGGGACGGTTCGGCGGTCACCGCGAACTCGAAGTCGGCGGACCCTTCGAAGTTCGGGCCGATGCGCTTCAGGGTCGGCTTCTTGATGTCCTTCTTCGTCTGGAACTTGTTGCCGGACCGCTTCGAGTTCCAGTTCATCTCTGCCCAGGAGTGGAAGTCCTGGCGGTAGCCGAACTCTGCGTCGCCCTTCGTGTTGATCTGAGCGTCAGCGAGGAGCTGGATCTTCGGGGTCATGACGATCGGGATGGGGCCGGCCCACACCGTGAACGTCTTGAATGCGTACGGCTCCTTCAGCAGTGCCGTTTCCTTCAGTTCGCACGACGCGTTGCCGGTCGCGGTAGCGATGAGGGAAGCTTCTTGGTCAACGGACGCGTGGGCCTTGGCAGTGGTGCCGTTTTTCCAGTGCCAGGACGTTTCGAATCCGACCTCGGCTGCTGCCTGCAGGTCGCCGGTCAGCTCGAGCTTGCCGCCGGCCTTGCAGGACACGTTGTTCTTGAGTCGGGACAGGGTTGCGGTGACTCCGCCCTTCTCCTTGGCCTTGCCGGCGATCGTCACGTTCGTGGCGTTGGCGGTGGTGAGGGCCTGGGTTCCTGCCGCAGCTCCGGTGGGTGCCGCGTCGGTAAGCTTCACGCCCTTCTTCGTGACCGTGATGCGGGTCGTTCCATCGTTGTTGGTGGAGACAGCGGTGACCCGTGCGAGGAGTCCGTTCGGGAGTTTCGGGGTGGCTTCGGAGACGATGATGTCTCCGACCTCGTAGTGCGATTGGGGCAGGTCGACGTGACCGCCGCGGGGCGCTGCGATCGGTCCCGGGTAGAGCTCAGGGGTGGTCAGCACAGCGCCGCTGTCGGTGTTGTTCTGAACTGAGGTCACGTCTCCCGAGTCGGCGATCTTAGTTGCTGTCGGGAGTTCCGTCCCGTAGGTGACGTTGACTGTTTTCGTGGTCGACTTCGCGACCTTCACGCGCTGGTCAGATTCGTTGGCCCAGTACGTCGACTCGAAGTCGTTCGCGTAGGTCCAGTCAGCAGCGATCTGCCAGTCGCCCGCAGCCCGAGGGAACGTGGTCGTTTCGCTGATGGTCTTGTGGAACCCGTTGGGTCCGTACACGTTCACGAGGGGGGCCAAGGCGGCGGCCGGGCTGCTGACTACGACCTTCAGGACTGAGGGGCCCTTCACGGTACGGGCCGCAACCTTCGAGGTTGCCTCTGCGTATTTTCCGTTGCGTACCAGGACGGCACGGAACTTGGTGGCGCCCGGAGTGGGGGTGTGCTTGATCGTGTACCTGCCAGCCTTGTTCGTGCGGGCCTTCGCGATCGTGACCCACTTCTTGGCGCTCTTGCGCTGCAGCTTCACGACGGTGCGGGCCTTCGCCTTCGTCGCGCGACCTGTGAACGTGGCCTTGTCTTCAGAGTTCATGGAAGCGGGCGCGGCCAATGTGACCTTCGTGCGCTTGAGGGCCTTCAAGGTGAGGGTTCGGGAGGTGACGTTGCCTGCGCGAACACGGACCTTGAAGGCCCCGGTCGTCTTCGGGGCCCGAATGGAGACCTTCCACACGCCCTTGGTGACTGCTGCTCGCTTGACCTGCTTCCACCGGCCGGCGGTGTACTGGTCGACTGTGACAGTCCGTGCCCCCTTGGCCTTGCCGGTCAGGGAGATCTTGGTGCCGGCGGCCACATGCTTCGATGCGACCTTCACTGTGGGTGGTTGAGCGGTGGGCGCCGCGGATGCAGGGGCGGTCGCCACGGGAATGGCCAGGGTCGTACCTATGACGGCTGTTGCTGTGGCGGTAGCTGCACGTTTGAGGAAACGGCGGGACGGGGCTGACAACTTGGCGGGCCTTTCTGAATAAGACTGACGGCCCGCATCTTCTCCCGACCCACCGACATGCCTCACCGATTCTGCCGATTTGGAAAAGTGTGGCCCTTAATCGCATGAAGCGGTTGAGGGCCACACTGTCCGGGTATCAGAGGTCAGCTCTTCGGTTTCTCCCACATGAACACGTTGTAGCCGGACACCTTGTCGGTCTTGTCCAGGTTGGCGGAGGTGGAGATGAACGTGATCTTCTTCCCGTCACCGCTGATCGCGGGGAAGAGGGAGAACCCGTCGTCGGTGCCTCCGTTCTGGGTTCCGTCAGCGTTGAACGGTCGTGAAACGTAGGAGTGCTTCTTGAATCGCACTGGGTTTAGTTCCGCTTGATCAGTCAGGATGGGAACGATGGCCAGGTATACGAATGAGATGCGTGAGCGGGCGGTGCGGATGGTTGCCGAGGTCCGCGGGGAGCATCCGCATGAGACGTCGGCGCTGCGGTACGTGGCGGGTTTGTTGGGGATCAACGTCGAGACGTTGCGGCTGTGGGTGAACCGCGCCGAGGTCGATGCCGGCAAGCGCCCCGGTGTCACGACCGATGAGGCCGATGAGATCAAGCGGCTGCGGCGTGAGAACGCCGAACTTCGTCGTGCGAACGAGATCTTGAAGTCTGTATCGGTGTTTAACGCCTGAGGAGCTCGACCGTCCCGCGACGAGATGATCCGGTTCATTGATGAGTACAGGGATCGTTTTGCCGGTCGTGTGCCATCTGTCGGGTGTTGCGCAGGTGAGTTCGTGGGTTCATCACCTCTCGTGGCTACCGGGCTGCGAAGACGAGGACGCCGTCGGCGCGGGCGTTGAAGGACGAGTTGTTGGTGCCCGAGATCGCCAGGCTGCACGGCGAGAACTATGGCGTGTACGGGGTCCGGAAGATGCGTGCTCTGTTGCGGCGCCGGGGTTGGGAGGTCGGTCGTGACCAGACCGCGAGGTTGATGAAGATCGCGGGTGTGCAGGGCGTGAAGCGGTCGAAGAAGGTGTTCACCACCAAGCCAGACCCGGCGGCGGCGAAGCCCGCAGATCTGGTGCAACGACACTTCAAAGCAGAAGCGCCTCGCCGGCTGTGGGTTGCCGACATCACCTACGTCGCGACCTGGTCAGGGTTCGCCTACGTGGCGTTCGTGACCGACGTGTACTCGCGGCGAATCGTCGGTTGGAACGTCGCCGGCACACTGCGAGCCGATCTTGGACCGAAGCCGGCCCTGGACATGGCCGCGAGGGACGCCAAGCGCGAAGGCGCCGCCGACCTGTCCGGGTTGGTGCATCACGCCGATCACGGGTCGAACTACCTCTCGATCGTCTACACCGACCGGATCTCTGAACTGGGTGCGACACCGTCGACCGGCACCGTCGGGGACAGCTACGACAATGCCCTCGCTGAGGCGGTCAACGGTCTGTACAACACCTCGGTGATCCGGCGCAGGGGGCCGTGGAAGACGATCGAGCAGGTCGAACTCGCGACTCTGGAGTACGTGTGGTGGTGGAACCATCAGCGCCTTCACGGCGAGCTCGACATGTGCACCCCACTCGAGGTCGAGGCGGCGTACTACGCTGCCCAAGAATCATCCCGGCCAGCACTTGCTGGCCAAGGGAACGCATAGGAACGAAACCCAGGATGCTTCTATGTGTGTCAAGCAGCCAGGGGTGGCGATGCCGTGAGGGTCCGGTGGATCTGACGGGTGACGTAGCGTTTGAGCGAGCGTGAGATTTCCTTCTTCGTTCGGCCCTCGGCGGTGCGTCGTTCAACGTAGGCACGGGTAGCCGGATCCATCCGCATCCGGGTGAGCACGATGGTATTGATCGCGCGGTTGAGCTGCCGATCGCCGCCGCGGTTCAGTCTGTGCCGGGTCGTGTTACCCGACGATGCAGGGATGGGGCAGGTCCCTGCGATCTGTGCCAGTGCTGCTTCAGACCTCACACGACCCGGGTGAGACCACACAGCCATGACCACCGCCGCAGTGACGGCGCCGACTCCGGTCATTTCCAGCAGCACTGGGGCATGGTCGCTGACCAGCGTGGTCACCTGTTCACGGTTGCTCGTGAGGTCGTCGTCCAGCTCGAGCACCCGTCGGGCGTGACGGACTGCGTCAGCTCTGGCCACCGACAAGCCGAGGTTCTCTTGTCGGCGACGCCACGACGCAACGGCCCTGATCTGTGTCAACGTCAGCGCCTTGCGGGCGTCGAGGCCCAGGCTGTGGGTACGCAGTAGCGCGGTCAGCGCGTTGATCGACCTGAGTCGCTCAGCGTTCATCTGCTCACGTGCACCGGTCAGGACCTTGAGCGCTGTCTGCAACTCGCCGGCACGACGGTCCCGCAGCCTGTTGAGGTCCATCACCAGCGTTGACCGGGCCGCGGTGACAGCGTCAAGTGAGTCGGTCTTCCCTCTCCCGCGCAGTCGTTTGGCTGACGGCGCTGGAGCCTCGACCACCCGGTAGCCGGACTGGGACATGAGGTCGGCCATCACAGCGCCGTAGGAACCGGTGCCCTCGGCTGAGACAAGGACACCGTCGACGTCACCGCCGGTGCGGCGTCCAACCCAGGCGATAGCCCGGTTCAGGCCAGCAACCGTGGTAGGGAACGTCTCGGTTCCGAGCTCTCTGCCTGATGGCGATTCGAGCAATGCGTAGGTGTGGGTCGCGGCGTGGGTGTCGACACCCACGACGAACCTGTAGTGATCTGCAACGATGGACACGCGGTGTCTCCTTAGAGTGAGCGGACGTCGTGACCGGCGTCGGCCCGGGAGAAGATCACTACGAGACATGCCTGTAAGGGGCCACAACCCATCGGGTTGGACAAGCTTCTGATCAAGCCATCGTGGTGGGCCGGGACGGCGCCGGCCCTCCCAACTCGACGGACAGATCCCGGGAAAGGCACCCCGCGAAGAGGCCAAGCGATTCATGAGTCACATCGAGCCAGAAGAACCGGCACCACCCTGCCAGCCAGCCCCAGGCCAGCCACGACAGACACTTACATGCGATTCAGACCCCGGCGTGGGGGTGTGCTTGATCGTGTAGCGGCCAGCCTTGTTGGTGCGGGCCTTCGCAAGCGTGACCCACTTCCCGGCACTCTTGCGCTGGAGTTTGACGACGGTTCGGGCTTTCGCCTTCGTTGTACGGCCTGTGAACTTGGCCTTGTCCTCGGACGTCATTTTCTGCGGGACAACGAGAGTGATCTTCGTGCGTGTGCGGACGGTGATGTTCACCGACTTCGACGCGCTGGAGTTAGTGGTCACCCGCAGCGTGTACCGGCCGGTCTTCTTCGGCGCCCGCAGAGTTGCCTTCCAGGAACCGTTCTTCACCTTGACGGTCTTGACCTTGCGCCACTGCTGCCCTTCACGCTTCTGCACAGTGACGGTGCGGACGCCCTTGGCCTTGCCGGAGACCTTGAAGGTCTTGCCGGTCACTGCTGCCTTCGGGGCCGCAATCGACGGCTTGGCGGCCGGTGCGGCCAGCGCTGTGTTGGCCGGCGTCAGAGCAATACCTGTTGCGGCCAGCGCTATCGCTGCAACTGCTCCGGTAACGCGCCTCGTGCACGGCATTCGTCTTGTGGGTTTCACGCGTCGGGCCCTCCTCGTTACGGTCCTCGCTCCTACAGCACGACCTCGGTCAGGAGTTTTGCACTCCTTCTGAGCCAGGTGAGCGAATGCACGGGATCGCGCCCAGTTGCACTGTCACCTGCATGAATCTTCGACAGGCGCAGACGATGGCGCGCACCTTGGTGGACGAGCATGGACTGGCTGCCTGATGTTCCACTTCGAATGGGCCGGGTGTCTTAGATAGCTGCCGTTGAGGCGCCCGCTTCGCACCAACATCGCGTCGCTCACGAAAGGTCTACCTGACTCGCCACCAGCCGGTTGCCTTTGCGGCGTGGGTGTCGGACTTCGCCACGTAGGCACGCCACTTCCCCGCCGGCAGCGAGGAAACATTCGCCTTGCCGGCCTTGCTTGCGGTGACGACCTTGCGGGTCTTCCACCTGCCGTTCACGCGCTTCTGGAACTCGATCTTCCGCTGCGCACCGGCGCTCACCTTGATGGCCGCTTTCTTCTTCGTGTGCGAAACGACCTTCAGGTTGGGGACGGCCGTGAAGCGAACCTTTAGGCCTGTCTCGCCCAGGCGGACGACGGTGTGGCTGCGAACGCGGACAGAGGCCTTCGCGACACCTTTCTTGTTCGTCTTCAACGCCCTGCGGATGGTGCTCTTTCCGGCTCGCTCGATCACCACGAGGACGTCCTCGTTGGCGACGCTGGCGCCCGTGTTGGTGTCCGTGACCCAGACTCGCAAGGGAACGGACGTGTTGTGGGCGACGCGGTGAGAGTAAGCCTCGAACACAGTCATCAGCGAGCGAGTCACGACGCTGGCCGGGGTCTCCTTCTCGGTTTCCGGCTCGCCGGAGGTGGGTCCGACCAGAACATCACCAGGAAGCTTCGAAGCGTCACAGCTAGCGACGTCACACACTAGAGCAGCCGCGTCGAGGAGGCCGTACCCGAACTCGTCATCGCGGCCCTTCACACCGAGGTCCTTCGAGGATTTCTTGATCGTGCGTTCGAAAGCTGCCGGAGTCAACGAGCCTCCGTTCGCCTCAACGGCGAGGGCTGCCGCGGCGGAGACGAACGCAGCGGCCTGGGAGGTCCCGCTGACGGACTGACGACGGTGTGAGGGCCACAACGAGAGGATGAACGATCCCGGGGCAGCAACATCGACGCCACTGTGAGCGGAGGAGAAGGTGGTCCGGGCGTTCTTCTTGTCGGTCGCCGCTACTCCGATCACGCCCGGGTAAGCGGACGGGTACTTGAGCTGGCCGTTGCTTGCGGTGTTAGCGGCCGCGGCGACGACGATCACGTTGCGTTCGACCGCGTAGGCGATGGCGGCTTCGACGGATGCCGCCGCCCTGTCCATAGTCAGGGAAAGGTTCACGACGTCCGCTCCGTTGTTGACCGCCCAAACGATGCCACGGGCAACGTCCGAAGATGCGCCCGCACCGTTCTCGTCGAAAACCTTCACGGGCATCACGGCCGCGCCGGGTGCACCGCCTGCGATCTGGAGCCCATTGTTGACGTTCGCGGCAATGATCCCGGCGACGTGGGTTCCGTGCCCGTGCGGGTCCTCCCATCCCTTCCCGGGGAGGTCTTCGTCGTCAACAGGCAAGAAGCCCGCACCCTGGTCAGCGTCACGGTCCGCCTTGGTATAGTCGAACTCAGCGCCGTCGGTGACACGGCCAACGAGGTCGGGGTGGCTGATGTCGATTCCGGTGTCCACGACCGCGACCTTGACCTTGTCGCCGGTAGAGACGTTCCAGGCGCCGGGCAGCCGGGTGCGCGACAGGCCCCACTGATCATCGAAAAACGGGTCGTTCGTGGCCCCGGCGTAGTCGGCGATGGTGACGGGGGAGTCGATCTCGACTGCGACGACGCCTTCGAGGTCCTGCGCTTCTTCCACCGCCTCGGTGGCTGCAGCGGCACCCCTGACTTCGTTCGCAGCGAAGGAGGGGGCGCCGTCCTCGCCGAGCGTGACCGCGACGACGCGAACCTCGTCCTTCCTCCCCACGCCCGCGTCAGACACGAGGTCATCTGGTGCAGTCTCCACCGACCCGGTCGGCTCGAGGTGCTGAACGACGCCAGCGACATCATGACTCTCCCCGGCAACCGCGTTCGGGACGGAGGGCAATGTTGCAAGAGACAGAGCAGCAAAGGCCGCACCAACTGCGCGAACGGTCGTGGAGAACTTCATGGACGGGAATGCCTGCCTAGGTGGGAGCGTTGCCTTCGTTCGTTCAGCAGCGTGCCCTACCGTAAGGCTCAGGCATCCGCAGCGCGGCACATGAGTCCTACACCGCCCCGGGCGACCCGGACAGCGAGTGGATCATGCGGAGAACTCCTGGGGCCGTTGCACTCTGTTGCGTGCCGGGTTCGGTAGAGGCTCTGAACTAACGCACCGACGGTAGTCGGTGCGGGGTTGTGCTGGTAGTGGTTGTCCTCGAACTCGACCGGCGGGACGAGTCCGATCTCGCCGTGCAGGCGTCGGTGGTTGAACCAGTCGATGTACTCCGCGACCGCGATCTCGCGGTCGTCAATGCTTCTCCAGGGGCCCTTGTCACGGACCAATTCGGCCTTGAACAGCGAGTTGAACGCCTCAGCCAGGGCATTGTCATAGGAGTCGCCTGTCGACCCCACCGACGCGACCGCGCCGGCCTCGGCCAGCCTCTGGGTGTAGCGAACGGCGAGATATTGAACTCCTTTGTCGCTGTGTGGGATGACGCCGGTGGTGTCCTGGCCGGCGTGCTGACGGGTCCACAACCCCATCTCCAGGGCATCCAGGGACAGGTCAGTGCGCAGACTCCTCGACACCTGCCAACCGACCACGCGTCGGGAGTAGACGTCGATGACGAACGCGGCGTACACCCACCCGGCGAAGGTCCGGCAGTAGGTGATGTCCGCGACCCAGACCCGATTCGGTGCCGGAGCGCCGAAGTCGCGTTCCAGCAGATCCGGTCGCGTGTCAGGACCGCTGCCCGGAACCGTCGTGCGGGGTCCCTTCGCCCGGCTGATCCCGCGCAACCCCTCTTTGCTCAGGAGCCGGTGCACGGTGCACCTTGCGATTCGGTGTCCACGACGGTTCAGTTCTGCGTGCATCTTGCGGACCCCGTAGACGCCGTAGTTGTCAGAGTGGACGGCCCGCAACACTTCGACATGCTTCTCATCAGCCAGGACGCGTGCCGAAGGTGGCCGGGCCTTCGCGGCGTAATAGGTACTCGGGGCGATCTGCACCGGCCTGACGCAGGACGGTGCAGATCGGCTCGACCCCGAACCTCGTCCGGTGCTCATCGATGTAGTCGATGAGCACCGTCGTGGTCACTTCAGCTTGCGGTCGAGCTCCGCCGCGGCGAAAAACGCCGACGCAGTCCGCAAGATCTCGTTCGCACGCCGCAACTCCTTGACCTCACGCTCCAGTTCGGCGATCCGCTTCGCGTCATCAGTCGTGACGCCGGGGCGGTGGCCCTCGTCGATCTCGGCCTGAGCAACCCAGTTGCGCAACGTCTCGGGGTTGATCCCCAACTGATCGCCGACCCGACGCAGAGCGCCGGTCCTGGTCACTGGATCGCGTCGTAGATCAACGGCCATCCGGATCGCTCGCTCCCGAAGCTCGTCGGGGTACTTCCTCGGTGCTCCCATGACTCTCATCCTTCCGTGGAATGAGAGCCTCCATCAGACCCGGCACGCAACAGGTACGCGGCCGCACGCCGCAGGACCTCGTTCTCCTGCTCCAGACGACGGATCCGCCGCTTCGCCTCACGCAACTCGGCAGCCTGATTGGCCGTGACACCGGGCTTGATCCCGTCCTCCACATCCGCTTGACGCAACCACTTCGACAACGTCACCGGATGCACACCGAAATCATGCGCGATCTGCTCCAACGTCTCCCCGGGCCACGATCACGCGCCACCCGGACCACGTCGTCCTTGAACTCCTTGGGATACCTGCCAGCCACGAGGACCATCCTTCCAGCCAAGACCTCCGGTCTTAGCCAATTGGGAAGTCCCCTATCTCTTCAGCAGTACCGCTTTGCACCGCTGGGACATTGAAGGTGAGGCCGTGGATAGGGAAAGCCTCAACCTGGCCGCGGCGACGACACGGGCCCCTCGACCCGACCGAGGGGTTCGTTAGGGTGCCGGGAACTGCGAGATCACAGGCCTGTAACTTTGGGGAGCCGCTTTCGCGTCAGCCGATCTCGGGCCCGGGCTAGCGTGGCCGCGCTCTTGCCCCCTACTCTCGAAGTGGAGAACGTGAAATTGAAGCAGATGGCAACCTCTGTGCGTCTGGCTGGACTCGCGGCCGCAGGACTCGCACTGACCTCGTGTGGTGCGGCCGGCGGAGAAGTCGGCTACAACGCCTACACGACGACCGACACGAACGACATGCCCCAGGTGTGCGAAGAGTTCCTCGGCTCCCCTGAGGACGTCGCGAAGAAGCTGGACCTGGACATTGAACTCTTCGACGAGCCCAGCGCAGGCGAGTGCCGATACGTTTCACAGGCAGACGACGAGGTCCGGTTCACCATCGAGACCGACAAGCCCAGCTCTGCGATCGCGTTCGGCAAGGGCGAGAAGTACTACCTGGCGTTGCGCGCCGAGGACACCGAGGGCAATGACTTGAAGTTCAGCTCCGATGTTCGCAAGGACATCTCACAGTGGCTGCAGGAGAAGGCCGACCAGATCACCGACGACTACGACGAGTGGTTCAAGGGCCTGCCTGCGGTCACTGAGGATTACGCATCCGCTGAGGCCACCTACACCAGCAACTACGAGGACGAAGACGGTGAGGGCGAGAACCAGGCCACCCTGTTCACCCCTGCCGGCGAGGTGGTTTTGGCCACCGTCGAGAAGCCCAAGTACCTCGGGGCGCGCGAGGTGGCCGAGCGACCTGCAGACGACCACAAGTTCATCGCACCGATCCTCGGGTTCAACTTCGACGGCGCGAACACCGACGAGTACGGCGAGGAGACTGCACCCGAGTCTGACGCCAGCGTCCTGCCCACCTTCTCCATCGAGGTCGACGGGGCCACGCGCGACAGCGCCAAGGAGGCCCTTGCCGGCATCGTCTCATCGGGTGCCACCGGATCACTGGTGCTGTCGATCCCCAAGGACGCCAAGGACGTTTCCCTGGTTGCCACCACCGGCGAGCTCGTGCAGAAGCTGTCGCTGCTGACTGGCAAGATCGACGACAACGGGTTCTCCAAGACCTACGCTGAGAACCACGTCGTGGGCACCAGCGACGGCGACTTCACTGCACCCGAGGCGAAACTGCCCGACGGGGACACTCGCGAGATCGGTGGCTGGAGCTCCTGGCGTGCCGACTACAGCGAGACCATGAAGTGGCGCTACACCCCGTGGGACCCGGTGAAGCAGCAGTTGGCGCCGGCTGACAAGATGTTCTTCACTGTCATCCTCGACCCGGTCTCCCCGGAGGCTGTCGAGCCGCTCACCGCTGCTGACATGACGGTCGAGATCAACGGTAAGACATACAAGGCAACGAACTTCGACCCGAAGGCCTACACCTACAACTTCGAGGTCCCCAAGGGCGCCCAGCGCTTCAACGTCACGTTGAAGACCAAGATCCTTGTCAAGGAACTCAAGGACGAGTACTGGTACAAGCCCGGCACGACCTTGACCGGGCCGGCCGTCAACACCTGGACGGTTGACCCGAACAACGTCGACTGAGCACAGTTCAAACGCTCGCGGCCTCTCGCCTGTTCTGCCAGGCGAGAGGCCGCGTCTGCGTCCTAGAGCCGCAACTGTCAGCGAACGACTGTGAACCGCACTGGGTCTGATGGAGACTCGGGCTATTGGATTCCAACCAGGTGTTGGTCGGTCCGTTTCATAGCGTAGAACGTCTCCTCGAACTCTGCTGGCGGGACGTCGCCCAGGTAGCCATGGAGTCGGTCGTGGCTGTGCCAGAGGCCTGCGCTGTGCGGGACGGCCCTACTCAGGCGACGACCGTGACCCACACGGGGATCGGGCCGGGGAGTCTTCAGTCCCCGAGCAGATCGCGCAGTGCCTTCGCAGCCAGCGTGTCCCCGCGGGCAGCAGCTTCGCGGAAGTGCTCCTTGGCCCCGACGAAGTCTCCCCGCTGCTGGAGCAGGACCGCCAGGTTGTGGTGGGCGTGCGCGTCGCCGAGGTCGCCCAGTGAGCTGCCCAGGTTCAGCCGGGCGTTGGTCTCACCGGGTTCGATCGCGAGGTCGTAGGCAGCCACCGCTTCGCCCGACAGGCCTTGCTCGGCGAGGCAGTTGCCCAGGTTGAAGGCCGCGGCGGCGTCGCCCAACGCGGACGCCCGCTCGAAGTAGTGCTGCGCGCCCTCGACGTCCCCGCGGTCGGCCAGATCGCAGCCGATGTCCACCAGCGTGCTTGTGGCGGAGGTCCAGCGTGCGCGGAATCTGAGCCACGGTGAGGGGAGGGGCAACACGTCGGCGATACCATCACGGCTCGACGTCGGCCGCGGGCAGACAGGACGCTGAGCTGGCGGGCGCCCGGTCACGTCGCGGCGCGAGGAACTGTCACAGCGTTCACGACGTGCCAGAGACTTCCGGTCAGCACGCCTTCCCTGCAGTTCCCCAGCTCTCGCCGGAGGAACGGGAGTTCCTCATCGTGCACGGAGGAATACCGCGCGAGGTGGTGGAACGCGAAGTCACGCGAGACGACGTCCGGAAGATGCAGGAGGAGAGACGGAGGCGCGCAGCGATCACCTGGGCCGCTCTCCCCACCGCCGACCTGCTCCGGATCCCCGGTTTCGATCGCGTCCTCGAAGTCTTCGAGGATTCTTCCCTACCGGTGGAGATCGACTCCGACCTCAACACGCCCTCGGAGAGCTTCGACGGCCTGAGCCCTGCCGCTGCACTGCGTGCGGGAGCGCCGATCGACGAACTCGTCGTCTGGGCACACGAACTGCACATGAGCTGGTAGCGACGCACACGTCACGCGGACAGGGGCCCGGAACCGATCGGTTCCGGGCCCCTGTCACGTGAAGAACGTCAGCGCTGGGACTTGCGGTAGCCCGCGGCCCACGCGTCGGACTCGCTCGCGAAGCACTCCTCCGGGTTGGTCCGGGAGTAGAACGAACCGCTGGGGACGTGGAAGATCATCGAGTTGCCGTTGCCCTTGATCGGGTGGCTGGAGGGGCAGTCCCAACCCGACGGGATCACCGAACCGCCACCGGCCTTGGGAGGCTGCGGCGCCTGCGGGATCCGCGGGGCCTGGGGCGTCTTCATCGGGGTCTTCTTCTTCGCGACGATCTTCACCGTGGTCTGAGCAGAGGCGAACCGGGAGAGACCGTTCCACTTCGGGGCCACGACGCGGTAGGTGAAGGTGCCGCTCTTGAGGGTCTTGGCCTTGACGCTGAAAGCACCCTTGGCGTTGGTCTTGCCTGCGCCGACCTGCTTCCAGCGACCCGACTTGCGGGCCTGGACGACGAAGGGACGCTTCGAGGAACGGCCCGGAACCTGAGCGGTGGGAAGCGTGCCGGTCAGCGTGATCTTGCGACCGACGCCGGTCACCTTCTTCGGGGCCCGCAGCGTGTAGCCACCCCTCGACACCGTCCGTGTGCCGGAAGCGGCAGCGACGGTGGAGGACGGGGCGGACGCCGCGGACTCGACCGACGTGGTCCGAGCCGGAGCGGCCGCCAGAGCGGTACCGGAGAGGGGGACGGTGACGACGAGAGCAATCACTGCATGACGCAGGGTGCGGAAGGGAGGACGCATCGAGGGGAGGGCCTTTCGGACAAGGGTGGTGAGAGATGGTGGGGACGCCGAGTCGTCTGTGCCGCAATTCTGCGATACCGACCGGGACGGCCTCGTCGGGGCCTCATGTCCCCGTGGGTAGTCAGGAACCGTCGGACGCAGTCCAGAAGTGTGTGTGACAGTGGCGGAGTGACCGATCAAGAGCTCCACCGCCCCCGCCGCTCCCGCTGGAAGCGCGTCGCCGTCGCCGTGCCGGTGACGCTCGCCGTCCTGGTCGGTGGTGCCTACGTCGCCACGACGATCGCCGACGTCCCGCCGCCGCACCAGCTGGCCAAGACCGCCACCGCGAAGCCGTCGGAGTGGGGCGAACTGTTCGACTACCGCACCGTCACCGCAGGCGCTCCGCGTCCGCTCACCGCCACGCCCGTCGACCTCCCGACGCAGGTGCCGTGGAAGGGAAAGCAGGTCGACCTGGCCGAGTTCCTCGACACCACCCACACCAATTCCCTCGTCGTCCTGCACGACGGTGAACTCGTCCACGAGTGGTACGCCGACGGCTTCGACGCAGGCACGCTGCAGCCGTCGTTCTCGGTCGCGAAGTCGGTGGTGTCGCTGCTCGTCGGGCAGGCGATCGGACGCGGGGAACTCTCCGAGGACGACCTCCTCGTCGACGTCCTCCCCGACCTCCGCACCGGTGGCGACTACGACAAGATCACCGTCGCCCATCTCCTCGACATGTCTGCCGGCGTCGACGTCTCGGAGGTCTACAACGAAATGTGGCCCTTCACGGGCACCTCGCTGATGTTCCTCACCCGCGACCTGGAGAAGTTCGTCGCCGACCGCACCGAGGTGGACCGCACCCCCGGCGAGAAGGCCGACTACCGCAGCGTCGAGACGATGCTCCTGGGCCTCGTCCTCGAGAAGGCCACCGGCAAGAACCTCTCCACCCTGCTCTCCGAAGGAATCTGGACGCCCACCGGCGCCGAGGCCGACGCCCGCTGGAGCCTCGACGCGGCCGACACCGACGACCGCGCAGGCGTCGAGAAGGCGTTCGCTGGGATCAACGCCACCGCCCGCGACTTCGCCCGCGTCGGGCAGCTCGTCGTCGACGGCGGTGAGGCTGACGGTGAGCAGGTGCTTCCGGCCGAGTGGATCGACCGGATCTCCACCTCGGCGGTCGTGATGGAGGCCTACGACCAGGGCTACTCCGCCCAGTGGTGGCACCCCTGGACGGACAGAGAGGACTTCACCGCCATCGGCATCTACGGGCAGTACGTCTACGTCGACCCCGCCAGCCGCACCGTCGTGGTCAAGCTCAGCGACCACGGCACCGAACAGGACGAGGACGAGACCCTCGACGTCCTGCGCGACGTCGCCCAGCACGTCAGCCGGTAGTCGGCGCGGGGTCCTCCTCGCAGGGGAGTACGGAGTGACGGCATGGGGGAGCGCCGCTACGTTCGGAGCACCCGCCGCCGAGGAGGCCCACCGATGAAGGTCCGTGCCCTGCTCGCCGTCGTCCTGGTGGCTGCGTCGCTGTCCCTGCTGCCGTCCCGGACCCTGACTGCCGAGGCCGCGCCGCAGCGCACCACCGTCGTCGTCAAGGCCCCCACCTGCAACGGCTGCACGATCGTCGTCGAACGTGTCCTCGACCGGCGCACCGGCCGTGCGTGGAGCCAACGTCGGACGGTGCGCAGCGGCCGAGCCACGTTCTCGATCCCCACCGCGTACACCCGCGGCTCGACCTTCTGGGTCGCCAAGGACAAGCGGTACACCGCAGTGAGGGACGCCGTCCCCCTCGTGGTCACACGGTTCGGCGCCAGCGCGACCGGTGCCCGGGTGAAGGCGACGTGGCTCTCGTCGTACCGCACCGCCCGGGTGTGTTGGGGCGGCACCGACAAGTCCAGGGTGACGGTGGGGCTGGGGACCGCGTCGAGTCCCGGGTACGCGAGCCGGGCGTCGACCCGCAAGACCCGCATCCAGCGTCACTACTGGTTCCGCCCGACGCTGGCCAGCCAGGGCCCGAGGCTGCCCGTCCGCGGGGGAGTGGTCGGGACGCAGGACGACGTGCGCTGCTGACCAGCCCTGCTCGCCAGCCCTGCCGGCCGGTCCCGCTGACCAGTCAGCAGGACCGGCGGAGCATCACTTGTACTGCGCGTAGTACTTCCGGAACGGGCTGACCTTCAGCATCGTGGCGGTCTTGTCCTCGAGGAACGGCGAGTTCTGCATGTCGAGCCACGGGCGGCTGAACCACAGGTAGGCGTCGACGTACTTCTTCGCGCGGGCCCGGGCGGTCTTGCTCAGGCCCCACTTCGGGTTGGCGACGTCGAAGGTCGGCGGAACGCCGGTGGTCACGCAGGTGACCTTCTTGAACTGCTTCTTGCTGGTGCAGGCGGGGGCCTCGTCGGCGACGCCCCGGTGCTTGAACTGCCAGTCACCGAAGTTCCAGGGGTTGCCGTTGGACGCAGTGGTGATGACGGTGCGCAGCTCGTTCTTGTAGCCCTTCTTGCGGAAGATGTCGACGAGCTCCTTGGAGCGCAGGATCTCCTTCTCCAGGCTGGTGTAGTGCGTGGATCCGAGCGCGAAGCCGTCGACGTTCTTGATCCCGATCGGCTCCAGGAACTTCGCCGCGGCCTTGGCGCCGCCCTGACCGGGAGCGGGCCAGTCCCAGGAGCCGGCCTCGAGGTAGATCTTGGTGTTGGCGTTCTTGTTGTACTCAGCGGCCGCGAACTTCAGCATGCCCTGGTACTTCTTCTTGTGCTTGGCCGTCATCAGGAACGGCATGTCGGGCTGCAGCACGATGATCGTGGGGGTGTTGCCGATGGCCCGGACCTGGTTGCGGATCCAGCGCTTGTAGCTGGCGATGTTCGCTGCCGAGGGGTTGGCGGTCCGCGCCTCGGTGTACCAGGGGTCGAGGCGGAACGACGCGATCGCGACGATCTTGGTGGGGTCTCCCTGCTGGGTGTCGCGGATGTAGTTCTTGGTGGACTCGTAGACGACGTCGTCGGCCTGCCATGCGCCCATCCAGCCCACCTTGGGGATGTTGACGAGCTGCTGGACGTACGGCTTGTTCTTCGCCTTCACACCGGTCCGGGTCAGCGCCTGCCATGCCTGGTCGTGGGGGCCCTTGTAGGTGCCGAGTTGCTGGCCGGCCCAGCGCGACTTGGTCGACTGCTTGCGCAGGGTGACCTTCTTCTTGGCCTCGGCCGTCGTCGTGCTGAGGGTGGTGCTCTCGCCGGTCGCCACGGCCGAGGCGGTGGTCGCCTGTGTCAGGCCGGGGACGGTCAGGGCCAGGGACAGAAGGGTTGCGGGGAGGAAATGGCGCGGTCGCATGGGCGGTCTCTGCTCTCGTGGTGATCCGGGTGCTGGCGGGCACCGGGGGAGGACGTGACGAACGGCTGCGGTGCACCGTTCGACCGGTCGGTCCGAGGCGGCGGGAGCCCCGGAATCGACGTCGCTCCTTTGAGTGTTCCCGATACATATCGGCTGTATCCCTGAATTTGAGGAGTAATTCGGGTGGCGGATCACTGGAAAATGAGCAGAACGCGGTGGTGAGGCGCCAGGCGGTTGCTGTGGATGTGCCCGTCGGGCCCTGCGCGGTCACGGGTGCCGAGTACGCTCGGACGGGCACCTGTTCAGCGACGTCTGTCCCGGTGCCCGTCGCAGGCTCCGGCCGCGACTTCGTGCAGGCCTCGTGGACCTGCCAGACCCCGTGCAGTCAACTGGCCGTCCTGCGGCCGCGAAGGAAGATCCGTGCTTCTCGTCCTCTTCGGCCTCGTCGTCATCGTGGTGGCCCTCGTCGTTCTCCGTCCCGGGCACCGTGACAGCGGTGTCGCTAACATCGCCGGCTTCATCATCGTGTCGCTCGCCGGTGCGATCGGCGCCGTCATCTTCGCCCAGAACTACCACCTCGAGCCCTCCAAGGCAGACAAGGCCGAGGTCGCCCAGGAAGCCATGGAGAAGCGCCTCTCCGACTACGTCGGCGACTGGACCGCCCAGACCATCGGCGAGGACCCGCGCGACGAGAACGGCGACCCGATCACCTACACGGTGAAGGTGACCGGCGCCCCGACCGCCGAGGACATGCTCGAGAGCTCCACCGGCCTGTGGAGCGTGCGCACCACGCTCTCCAACGGTGAGTTCCAGGAGTTCAACTGGATCTGCTCCGCCGGTGACGACTTCCCCGACAAGACCGAGCCGACCTGCGCCGAGGCTTCCCTCTCCCTCGACGCCGAGGACGTGGACTTCTCCCACATCAAGGGTCACTGACCTCCCGCCCGGCTCGTCCGGGCACACCCGAAGGGTCCTCGCCAACACGGCGAGGACCCTTCGTCGTTCCTGGCCCCTGATCTCGTGAACAGTGGCGGCTTGTCGCCCGGCCCTGTCGCCCGGCTCCGTCGCCGTCCCGGAAACACCGAAGGGCGTCCCCGCCACAGCGGGGACGCCCTTCGGTGAGGCGATCAGATCTTCGGGCGCTCGGGGAGCTTCCGCTTCTTGACCGCAGCGGTGATCTTCTCCGCCTGCGGCTCCCACGCGGAGAACGCCGTGGTCCAGTCGGCGACGGTGCTACGCGACGTGAGCGCCTTCACGGCCGGCCTGGAGCCAGCCACGCAGGCCTCGGTGCAGTCCTTCACCGCGTCAGCGGCAGCACGGACGGCGCTCGCGTCCGCCTCCACCACGTCGACGAGGGCCTGGAGTTCGGCGGTCGCCTTGGGCACCACGGTGAGTGCCTTCAAGCGGGAGAGCAGGGTCTCGCGGGAGGTGGCTGCGGCGTCGAGACGGCTCGCGACGTCGCTCTCCTCGCCCTCGACGGGCTTCTTGGCGGCGTCAACGAGAACGGCGTCGAGGTCGGAGTCCAGCGAGGTCAGGGTGCTCGTGGCGCCGGTGACGGTGGCGACGGCCGTGGCCAGGTTGGCCAGGTCGGTCTCCTTGGTGGCCTTGGCCTTGGCGTTGGCCTCCTCCCAGTCACGGAAGGTTGTGCGCGACGCCTTGACGGTGGCGTCGACGGCCTTGAGGCCTGCCTCAGCAGCAGGCCGGGTCTCGTCGGAGAGCTCCTTGGCGGCGTCGGTGGCCTTCTTCAAGGCGGCGTCCCAGACGTCGAAGGTGGCTGGGCGCAGCGCGGTGAAGCCGGTGAGGGCCTGGTGGAACTCGACGACGGCCAGCATCTCGTCCTTCTTGGCCGGGTCGGTGATGCCCTTGGCGGCCTGCGCCAGGGGAGCGGTGTACTCGCCGGCGCTGGCGCCCACTGCACGCACGTCGGCGAGCAGCGTGGCCGCCTCGAGCTTCGCGGAGAGGTCGGTGACCGTGTCGGCAGCACCGGTGACGACCTCGTCAGCGATGGTCTCCTGCAGCCGGTCGACGATCTCGACGCCGGGGAGCAGGTCGGTGGAACCGCCGGCGGTCTCGATGTCGTCGCGCACCGCGGCCAGACCCTCGATGCTCTCGCGCAGGCTGTCCTGGGTCTCGGCCCACGACGACAGGTCGGCGGGCTTGAGGTTCTTCAACGGCGCTGCGGCAGACGCGACGGCGGACTCGGCGAGGCTGGCCCGGCGCACGGCGACGGAGACCGAGGAGTTGGTCTCGCGGGACTTCTCGTCGGTGGCACGCTGCTCGTCCAGGTTGCCCTCGAACGACGCGCCCGCGGCTGCGATCTCGGAGATCGACGACGCCTGACGCAACTGGGACGCAGCGGAGGTGAAGCCGCCGTGGGAGACGGCGAAGGCGTCCTTCACCGGAGCGTCCTTCTGGCTGTTCCACCAGAACCATCCGCCACCGCCGGCGACCAGCACCGCGGCGGCCACGCCAGCAGCCAGACCCTTGCGGAAGCGGCGCGGAGCGGGGTCCTCGTCGAGGTTGGCGTCGGGAGACGTGGGCGAGCCGTCCACGCCGATGCCGGGGGCGAAAGGAACCGATCCGGGCAGGGAGGCGGAGGTGACGCCGGCGGCGCTCAGACCGACCTCGGGGAGGGCGCTCGGGGCGTCCGTTGCCGCAGCGGGGAACTCCTCGGCGTCCGGGAGGGCGTCGACAGCGGCCTCGGTCTGGGCGGGTGCGTAGAGGGAGTCGCCGTAGAGGTCGAAGGCGGAGACCTCGGGAACGGGGACGGGCTCGAGGTCGACCGGGTCGGTCTGAAGAGCAGCGGCCATGTCGATCGCGGCGGTCTCGTCGAGGTCGAGGACCTCGGCTTCCTCGGCGCTCTCGGCGTCCTCGGCGTCCTCGGCGTCCTCAGCGTCCTCGGTGACCGGGGCGTCGGTGGCCAGCGCAGCACCGTCGACGGCCAGCGCAGCAGCCTCGGCGGCGGCGATCGGGCTGAGGGGCGCCTCGACCTCGGGGTGAACGGCGGGCTCGAAGGCGTACTCGTCGCCCTCGACGAGGTCTTCCTCCTCGGTCGCGTCCGGGGTTGCGAAGGAGGAGGTGTCGGCGGCGTCGGCGGGGTCGGCGTCGTCGGCCGCCGCGTCGAGGACGGGGGCGGTGGCTGCCTCGGGTTCGGGGAGGATCTCGACCGCGGCCGGGGACGGCTCGAGGGAGGCCCACGGGTCGACGGGAACAGCGGGGGTGTCTGAGGTCAGACGGAGGTCGAGACCGGCCCAGGGGTCGGCGGGGACGTCCGGCGTCACCGCGTGGGTGGGCTCGACGTCGTCGACCGGCGGGGCCAGGAACGTGTCGACCGCGGCGTCGGACTCCTCGAACGCGGGGAGCGCGGGCGGGACGGGGAGAGCAGGTGCTGCGAGCTCCTCGGTCACGGTCGCGGCCGGGGCGGGCGCGGGGGTGACCGCGGCGGGGCTGCTCGTCCGCGGCTCCTCGACGCGCTCGAAGATGCTCTCGACCGGCTCGGGAGTCTGTGCGGCCGAGGGCTTCCAGGCGGCGCGGAATAGGCCGGTGTTCAGGAGGGCCTCGGGGATCTGGATTCGCCCGGTGTCAGCGAGGGCGGAGTCACCGGCCTCGGGGCTCGTGGGTTCGGTGCGCGCGCAGGCGTGGTCCGCCGTCCACTGCTCCCCACAGGTGGGGCAGGGGGTGGTTCCACTGGTCTGACTGTCCATCGGTTCCCTCACGTGTCACTGCTGTTCTCCGGCGACTGTAGGGCGCGCCTGCGCCTGCCGAGGTCGGTTGCGATCAATGTGATTGTCCCGTGTCGACCCGCAGAAGCGTGTGCCGGGCCCGTGCGTGGGGCGACGACGGCTGGCATGGATCGGCTGGGGAGGGGCCGTTCGGAGGTCTGGTCCAGCGGTACGGACCACTCCGGGGGTACACGGGTGTGATCTGGGTCATCAATGGGGGCGTAACCCAAAGTTCACCGGGAACGGACGAAATGCCTGAGGAGAAGGGTTCCGTGATCGGGCGAAATTGGTAATGTTCACGACGCAACAGGTGCAAGTTCCAGCAGGTACGCCAGCGGAGTTTGTGATCCAACGGCGTTTCTTCAACGGTTACCGCAGTACCCGAGGTCGAGCGACGTGTCACCGCATCTGTGCGGGCCCGTCGCAGTGGCGGGCTCTCGCCCCGACTAAGGAGATTTGAGCAATGGCTCAGGGCACCGTGAAGTGGTTCAACGCCGAGAAGGGCTTCGGCTTCATTGCGCAGGAGGACGGCGGCGACGACGTCTTCGTGCACTACTCCGCGATTCAGTCGAACGGTTACAAGTCGCTCGACGAGAACCAGAAGGTCGAGTTCGACGTCACCCAGGGCCCCAAGGGCCCCCAGGCTGAGAACGTTCGCCCGCTCTGATCTGAGCTGGTGACGTCGAGGGCAGCACCTGTCCTCCGACTTTCGCAGAACCCCTGTCCGCTCAGCGGACGGGGGTTCTGTGCGTTTCGGCGTCATGGGGGAAGGGTTCTGCCGTCCTTCTTGAGCGCGTGTCAGTCTTGGTCACGCGCGCGGGGGTAGGCGAGCAGGAGGAATGGACGTGGCAGACCCGTTGGACGTGAACCTCACGGATGTTGATCTGATGGGAGAGGTCGAGCTCACGACGATGCTGATGGTGGCCGCGAGCGCGAGCGACGAGCCCCTTGAGCAGGAGCAGATCGACAAGTTGCTGGGGCTGGCCGAGCCCGCACCGGAGGCCCCCGGCATGCCTTGAGGGGTACCCCCCGGGGGTATAAGGTGAAGGCATGTGTGCGGCCCACCACGGCTATCTGACCCAGAAGTCCTCCCATCTCGCGCGCCTCAAGCGCGTCGAGGGACAGGTGCGTGGCCTGCAGAGGATGGTCGAGGACGAGCAGTACTGCATCGACATCCTCACCCAGGTCTCGGCCGTCACGAAGGCTCTCGAGTCGGCGGCCCTGGCGCTGCTGGCCGAGCACATGAACCACTGCGTCGTCGACGCTGCCCGTCAGGGCGACGACGAGGCCCGGGCCAAGGTCGACGAGGCGATGGCGGCGATCAGCCGCCTCGTGAAGTGACCGGCACCGACCGCCCTACGAGATTCCCCCAGGAGAAGCGATGAGCACCCAAGCCACCTACACCGTCACCGGCATGACCTGCGGCCACTGCGCCTCCTCGGTCACGGAGGAGATCGGCGAGATCTCCGGCGTCACGGCCGTCGACGTCGTCGTCGAGACCGGCCAGGTCACCGTCACCTCCGAGGCCCCCGTCGCCCGCGAGGACGTCGTCGCCGCCGTCACCGAGGCCGGCTACGTCGTCGTCTGAGACGACCCTTGTCCCAGAGGTCGTCATGAGCACCCCCACCCGTCTGGCGCTCTTCGCCGGAACCCTCGTCGTCGTCTTCGCGCTGGCGTTCGGCGTGGGGCGAGTCGTCCCGACGCTCGCTGACGAGTCTCCCGAGCACTCGCACGGGCAGCCGAGCCCCGAGGTCAACCATGAGCACTGACGTCCAGGGGCTCACGCAGCTCGACCTCGAGATCGGCGGCATGACGTGCGCGTCGTGCGCCAACCGGATCGAGCGCAAGCTCAACAAGATCGACGGCGTGAGCGCCACCGTCAACTACGCCACCGAGAAGGCGTCGGTCTCCTACGACCCCACCTCGACGACGCTCACCCCCGAGCTCTTCGTCAGCACCGTCGAGGCCGCCGGCTACACCGCCACGCTGCCCGTCGTCGAGACGCCCGACGCCGAGCCCCAGCCCGACCGTCATGACCTCGAGGTCGCCTCCCTCAAGCAGCGACTCCTCGTCTGCCTGGTGCTCACCGTGCCGGTGATCGCGATGGCGATGGTCCCGCCGTGGCAGTTCACGCACTGGCAGTGGGCCTCGCTGACGTTGGCCGCCCCCGTCGTCGTGTGGGGAGCGTTCCCGTTCCACAAGGCTGCCTGGACCAACCTGCGCCACGGCGCCGCCACCATGGACACCCTCGTCTCGATGGGCGTGCTGGCTGCGTTCGCGTGGTCGCTCTACGCCCTCTTCTTCGGCACCGCCGGAGAGCCCGGGATGACGCACGAGTTCGAGTTCACCGTCGCGCGGGGCGACGGGACGATGAACATCTATCTCGAGGCCGCCGCGGGTGTCACCACCTTCCTGCTCGCCGGCCGCTGGTTCGAGAAGCGCGCCAAGCGTGCCTCCGGCGCGGCGCTACGGGCCCTGATGGAACTCGGAGCCAAGGACGTCGCGGTCCTGCGCAACGGCGCGGAGACCCGGATCCCGGTCGCCGAACTGCGCGTGGGTGAGTCCTTCGTGGTGCGGCCCGGTGAACGCGTCGCGACCGACGGCACCGTCCTGGACGGCACCTCGGCCCTCGACACCTCCACCGTCACCGGTGAGTCCGTGCCCCGCGACGTCGGTCCCGGCGACGCCGTCGTCGGAGCCTGCGTGAACACCCACGGACGCCTCGTCGTGCGTGCCGACAAGGTCGGCGCCGACACCCAGCTCGCCCAGATGGCCCGCCTCGTCGAAGAGGCACAGACCGGCAAGGCCGAGGTCCAACGCCTCGCCGACCGGATCTCCGGCGTCTTCGTCCCGGTCGTGCTGGTGCTCGCCGCCGCGACCCTCGGGTTCTGGCTCGGCAACGGTGCCGGACCCACCGCCGCGTTCACCGCAGCCGTCGCCGTCCTGATCGTCGCCTGCCCCTGTGCGCTGGGCCTGGCCACGCCCACCGCGCTCATGGTCGGCACCGGACGCGCCGCCCAGATGGGCGTCCTGATCAAGGGCCCCGAGGTGCTGGAGTCCACCCGCCGCGTCGACACCGTCGTCCTCGACAAGACCGGCACCCTCACCACCGGCGTCATGACGTTGGTCGACGTCGTCGCCGGGCCGGGGGAGTCCCTCGACGACGTCCGTTCGCGGGCCGCTGCCGTCGAGGCAGGTTCGGAACACCCGATCGCGGCTGCCGTCGTCGCAGGTGTCCGCGAGGCAGGCGTCGAGGCCGGCCTCACGGCCAGTGCTGCTGACGGCGTCACCGGGATCGTCGGCATCGGCGCCCGCGGCACCGTCGACGGTCTCGCCGTCACCGTCGGACGGCTCTCCGCCTTCGCCCACGTGCCCGACGCCCTCGCCGCGACCGCATCAGCCGCCGAGGCCGCGGGTCGCACCGCCGTCGCGGTCGGGTGGGACGACGTCGCCCGTGGAGTCCTGGTCGTCTCCGACACCGTGCGCCCCACGGCCGCTCGCGCCGTCGCCGACCTGAAGAAGATGGGCCTGCGCCCGCTGCTGGTCACCGGCGACAACGACGGCGCCGCCCGCGCGGTCGCCTCGGCCGTCGGGATCGACGAGGTCGTCGCCGGTGTCATGCCCAGCGGGAAGGTCGACGTCGTACGTCGCCTGCAGGACGAAGGACGTGTCGTCGCGATGGTCGGCGACGGCGTCAACGACGGCCCCGCGCTGGCGAGCGCCGACCTCGGCCTCGCGATGGGTGCCGGCAGCGATGTCGCCGTCGCGGCGTCCGACCTCACCCTGGTCCGCGACGACCCGACGGCCGTCGTCGACGCCGTCCGGCTCTCGCGTCGCACCCTGGCCACGATCAGGGGCAACCTGTTCTGGGCCTTCGCCTACAACGTCGCCGCGCTGCCGCTGGCCGCCTCCGGGCTGCTCACCCCGATGATCGCCGGGGCCGCGATGGCGTTCTCCAGCGTCTTCGTGGTCGCCAACTCGTTGCGCCTGCGTCGCTTCGCCTGAGGGCTGCTCTGGAGCGCTGCTCTGGATGGCTGGGCGTCAGGGCCGAGCGTGACGGCAGGGGCTGCGAAGATGTCGCCCATGTCGAGTGCAGCCAGCAAGCCCGAGGTCATCGCCGCCGGAGCCGTCGTCGTGCGTCACGACGCTGCCCCCGACGGGAGCACCGGACCGCGCGTCCTCCTGGTCCACCGTCCCCACCACGACGACTGGTCCTTCCCCAAGGGCAAGCTCGACGCGGGGGAGACGATCGAGGAGTGCGCGGTGCGTGAACTCGCCGAGGAGACCGGCATGGACGTCACCCTCGCCACGGCCCTGCCCGACCAGTGCTACGACCTGCCCAACGGCCGTCCCAAGCGTGTCCACTACTGGGTCGCAAGCGTGGCCGGCGCCCTGCTCGAAGCCGAGACCTTCGTCCCCAACGACGAGGTCGACGTGATCGCCTGGGCCATGCCCGAGCAGGCGGTCGCGCTGCTCAGCTACTCCCACGACCGCGACCTCGTCGACGTCGCGGTGGAGTTGGCCGCCGCAGGCTGAACCAAGACGTCCCGCGGCGTTCACCTTGCGTTCACCCACGCCCCCGGATCGCGTCACCTCGACCTCGCAGGATCTCTCATGACAACGCATTGAGAGATCCAGGAGATCAGAAGTGAACATCACTTCGCGTCGGGCAGTCGTGCCCGGCATCGCAGCCCTCGTACTCGCCCTCTCCGCCTGCGGATCGGGTTCCAGCTCCACCGACGAGGTGTCCGGAGACGTCGCCGTCGACGGCTCCTCCACCGTCTTCCCGATGTCGGACACCGCCGCCGAGTACCTCATGGAGGCCTCGCCCGGCGTCGACGTCTCGGTCGGTTTCTCCGGCACCGGTGGTGGGTTCGAGAAGTTCTGCGCCGGACAGACCGACGTCTCGAACGCCTCGCGTCCGATCAAGGACGAGGAGATCGCCCTCTGCGGCGACAACGGCGTCGACTTCACCGAACTGAAGGTCGCCACCGACGCCCTCACGATCGTGGTGCACCCCGACCTCGCCGTCGACTGCCTCACGACCACGCAGGTCGAGGACCTCTTCGGTCCCGAGGCCACCGCGAAGAAGTGGTCCGACCTCGACACGTCGTTCCCCGACACCAAGATCGCCGGCTTCATCCCCGGCGCCGACTCCGGCACCTACGACTACATGGCCTCCGACGTCATCGGCCACGACACCGAGTCGTTGCGCACCGACTTCGAGGTCAACGAGGACGACAACGTCCTCGTCCAGGGTGTCTCCGGCACCCAGGGCGGCGTCGGTTTCTTCGGCTACACCTACTTCGAGGAGAACGCCGACAAGCTCAAGGCGCTCTCGATCGACTCCGGCAACGGCTGCGTCGCCCCGTCGGCCGAGACCGCCCAGGCCGGGGAGTACACGCCGCTGGCGCGTGACCTCTTCATCTACGTCAACGACGCGAAGTACGCCGACAACGCCGCCACCCAGGCCTACGTCGACCACTACGTCGAGAACCTCGCCGAGATCGCCGAGACCGCTCAGTACATCCCGCTGAACGACGCCGAGTACGCCGAGACCCAGGAGAAGCTCGCCGGCATCGCAGGCTGACGCCTCGACGCTCCACGGCAGCACACACTCACATGGCACCCACCAGCACCACGACCGCAGGCTCGCCCCGTCCCGGGGTGGGCCTGCCCGTCGTGCCCCCCGACCTGAACGCCAAGCGCCGTCCCGGCGAGACCGTGATCAAGGCCCTGCTGACGCTCTCGGCCCTCACATCGGTCGCGATCACCTTCGGCATCGTCTTCGCGGTCCTCGCCCCGGCAGTCGACTTCTTCAAGGAAGTCCCGTTCACCGACTTCTTCGCGACCAGCGACGAGCCCGGCGCGGTCAGCGCCGCAGTGCTCCCGCTCGTCGTGGGAACGCTGATCACGACCGTCGTCGCACTCGCGTTGGCCGTCCCGATGGGGCTCGGTGCCGCGATCTACCTCTCGGAGTACGCCTCCCCGCGTGCCCGGAAGTGGCTCAAGCCGACCGTCGAGCTCCTCGCGGGTGTCCCGTCGGTGGTCTACGGCTTCTTCGCGCTCTTCTTCGTGACGCCCGTGGTCCTGCAGGGGTGGCTCGGTCTGGACGTCAACTTCACCAACTCCTGGGCTGCAGGTCTGGTGCTGGGCGTCATGATCATCCCGACCATCGCGTCGCTGTCGGAGGACGCCCTCTCCGCGGTCCCGCACGCCCTGCGTCAGGGATCGTTGGCGCTCGGTGCGAACCGGATGCAGACCACGATCCGCGTCGTCCTGCCCGCAGCACTGTCGGGGATCGCGGCCGCAGTCGTCCTGGGGCTCTCCCGCGCGGTCGGCGAGACGATGATCGTGACCATGGCCGGCGGTTCGGTGAAGAACATGTCGCTGGACCCCTCCGAGCCGCACATGACGATGACGGCGTTCATCGCGACCACCGCCAAGGGTGAGAACCCCGTCGGTTCGGTCGAGTACAACGCCCTCTTCGCCGTCGCCGCCCTGCTGTTCGTGATCACGTTCGTGATCAACATGGTCAGCATCGCGATCGTCCGACGCTTCCGTCAGGAGTACTGATGAGCATCGCAACCCGTACTGCCCGCGACACCGTCGAGGCGACCACAGGGATCACGGCCTCCGACCTCACCGGACGCGGTCGTGACCGCAACGTGAAGTCCGTCCTCTTCCTCGTCGCCCTGTGGTTCTCGCTCTTCTTCGGCGTCGTCGTCCTGATCGCGCTCATCGTCGACACCGTCATCAAGGGCGCGCCGCGCCTCGACGCCGAGCTCTTCACCAACTACCACTCGAAGATCAGCCCCGACACCACCGGTTTCCGGGCCGGCATCCTCGGCTCGATCTGGCTCATGTTCGCCACCGCTCTCCTCGCGATCCCGCTCGGCATGGCGGCGGCGATCTACCTCGAGGAGTTCGCGAACAAGCGTTCGCGACTGCACCGCGTCATCGACGTCAACCTGCAAAACCTCGCGGCCGTCCCGTCGGTCATCTACGGCATGCTCGCCGTCGCCGTCCTGGCCCTCTTCGACCCGCCGTTCAAGGGCATCGTGATCGGTGGCGCGCTCGCGCTGGCGCTGCTGATCCTGCCCGTCATCATCATCACGACCCGTGAAGCGATCCGGGCGGTGCCCCAGGAGATCCGTCAGGGATCCCTCGCCCTCGGTGCGACGGTGTGGCAGACGACGTGGCGCAACACGCTCCCGTCGGCCGTCCCCGGCATCGCGACCGGCACGATCCTGGGCCTGTCCCGCGCGATCGGTGAAGCCGCACCGCTGCTCATGCTCGGTGTCGCGATGGTCCGCACCGACCCGACGGGCCTGTTCGACAAGGTGACCGCGCTCCCGATCCAGATCTACAACTTCTCCTCGGAGCCCAACGAGGCGTACCAGATCGCGTCGTCGGCGGCGATCGTCATCCTCCTCGCGATGATCCTGGGCATGAACGCCCTGGCGATCGTCATCCGCAACAAGTTCCAGAAGTCGTGGTGATCACCGTGAACAAGACCCCCAGCACCATCACCGTCAACGCGGCGCACGACCCCTACGCGCCGCACGTCCCGGAGGCCCCCGTGAGCCAGATCGCCACCCGCATGCAGTCCACCGCGCCGCTGCCGGCGCTGCCGCCCGACCCGGTGATGGCGGTCGAGGGACTCAACGTCTTCTACGGCGACTTCCACGCCGTGCAGAACGTCGACCTCGCGTTCGGACGCAACGAGATCACCGCGCTGATCGGGCCCTCGGGCTGCGGGAAGTCGACGGTGCTGCGCTCGCTCAACCGGATGAACGATCTCGTGTCGGGGGCCCGCGTCGAGGGTGCGGTGAACTACCACGGGCAGAACATCTACGCCCGCGGCGTCGACCCGATCGCGGTGCGCACCCACATCGGCATGGTCTTCCAGAAGCCCAATCCCTTCCCGAAGTCGATCTACGAGAACATCGCCTACGGTCCCAAGGTGACGGGCATGAAGGTCGACTCCATGGACGACCTCGTCGAAGAGGCGCTGCGCGGTGCGGCGCTGTGGGACGAGGTGAAGGACAAGCTCAAGCAGTCCGCCTACGGGCTCTCCGGCGGTCAGCAGCAGCGCCTCTGCATCGCCCGCACCATCGCGACCCGTCCCGACGTGATCCTGATGGACGAGCCCTGCTCGGCGCTGGACCCGATCGCGACCTCGCGGATCGAGGACCTGATGCTGGAGCTGAAGCAGGACTTCACGATCATCATCGTCACCCACAACATGCAGCAGGCTGCCCGCGTCTCCGACCGCACGGCGTTCTTCACCGCCCGTCAGGACGAGACCACCGGTAACCGCACCGGCGTCCTGGTCGAGTACGACGCCACGTCGAGCATCTTCTCCAACCCTGCCGACCAGCGCACCGAGGACTACATCTCCGGTCGCTTCGGCTGAGCCCTCCCTTCCCCTCTCCCCTCTCCCCTCTCCCCTCTCCCCTCTCCCTCCCGGACGTCATAAGGATCGTGGGTCAGAGGGCCGGATTCTTATGACGTCCTGCGCTCCGCCCCGCCGGACGTCATAAGAATCGCGGGGCAGGGGCCTCGATTCTTATGACGTCCCGAGGCGTGCACAGGGGCGAGGGACCGAGGGTTCTCCGGAGTTCTTCCACAGGGCGACGGCAGGCAGCGACCTCGACGAACGCCAGATGACGACGCTGGACCGATGACTGTCCAGCAATCTCTTCCCCGGCTACCGCGCCCACAACGACGTATGGAGCTCGAGACCATCGCCGCATTGCAGGCCGAGGTCGTGAGCGTTCACCAGGCGTATCGAACCGGGTTGACCGCGGCTGAGGTGGAGGCAGACGTCCGCGCTCGCCGCTGGCGCCGTGTCGGTCATCAGTGCTTGGTCCTGCACACTGGTCCGCTCGTGCAGGAAGCCCGCGAGTGGCTTGCAGTCCTCGACGCGGGACCACGTGCTTGTCTCGACGGCGCCTCGTCCTTGATCCGTGCCGGGCTGAAGAACTATGACGTGGACCGGATCCGGGTGTCGGTGCCTCGAGGGGTCCCGGTCCGGAGCATGGAGGGGGTGGACGTCCGACAGACCCGCCGCCTACGGCTCGACGATCTCTCCGACGACCGGTTGCCTCGGACCCGCACCCCGGTCGCAGCAGTACGGGCAGGTCTGTGGGCGAGGACGGACCGGCAAGCGGGTCTGCTCGTGTCGATGGCTGTGCAGCAACGTCTGACGTCTCCTGCGGAGCTCGCGGTGGAGATGATGAGGGTCCGGCGTGACCGGCGGCGGATGCTGCTCAACGAGCTCGTCGTGGAGATCGGTGGGGGAGCTGAGTCACTCGGGGAGATCGACGTGGCCCGGGAATGCCGCTCTCGTGGGCTCCCGGAGCCGACGCGCCAGTCGGCGCGCAAGGGCCCGAACGGTCGTTGGTTCCTCGACGTCGAGTGGAAACGGTACGGCGTGGTCGTGGAGGTCGACGGGATCCAACATGCGTGGGCGCAGCACGTGGTGGGAGATGCGCTGCGGCAGAACGAGCTGGCGATCGCAGGCGCCTTGGTCCTGCGGCTTCCCCTGTCCGGGCTGCGCTGGGCGCCCGACGAGTTCTACGCCCAGGTCGAGTCGGCGCTCCGATCGCGGGGTTGGAGCCGCCGTTGGCCCTCAGGGACGTCATAAAGATCTAGGCCCAGAACCCCGGATTCTTATGACGTCCGAGAGGTGGCTGACTGGGACGTCATAAGAATCGAGGCCCTTGGGCCACAGAAGTGATGACGTCCGGGGGTGAGAGGGACGACGAAGGGGCCCGGCACATGGCCGGGCCCCTCGACGAAACAGGTGGTCGCTTCCTCAGGGGAGGAAGAGGTGCAGCACTCCGTAGGAGGCGGCAGCCACGAGACCGGCGGCCGGGAACGTGAGCACCCAGGCGACGACGATCGACTTCGCGACGCCCCAGCGAACAGCCGAGACACGCTTCGTGGCGCCCACACCCATGACTGCAGTGGTGATGGTGTGGGTGGTGGAGATGGGGGCCTGCCACACGTACGCGGTGGTGTAGAGCACCGACGCAGCCACGGCCTCGGACGCGAAACCGCGAGCCGGGTCGAGGTGGATGATGCGGCGACCGAGCGTGCGCATGATGCGCCATCCGCCGGACCAGGTGCCGAGCGAGATCGCCATGGCCGCCGAGAAGATGACCCACAGGGGCAGGTCGTCACCGGGGTTGACGTACTCACCGGCGAGCAGCGCCAGGAAGATGACACCCATCGTCTTCTGGGCGTCCTGCAGGCCGTGACCCAGCGCCATGGCGGCGGCCGAGACGGTCTGCGCGACGCGGAAGCCGCGCTGTGCCTTGTGCGGGTTCGCCTTGCGGAAGATCCACATGATGGCCAGCATCAGGGCGAAACCGAGCGAGAACGCGACCACCGGCGACAGCACCATCGGGATGACGACCTTGTCGATCACCGTGTCCCAGCTGACGTAGACGCTCGCAGCCAGACCGGAGCCGACGAGGCCACCGATCAGGGCGTGCGAGGACGACGACGGGAGGCCGAAGTACCAGGTGATCATGTTCCAGGCGATGGCGCCGAGAAGGCCGCACATGACGATCACGAGGGCGTGCGTACCGTCCCCGGGGTCGATCACGTCCGACACGGTGTGGGCCACCTTCTGACCCAGGAATGCGCCGACGAAGTTCATGACCGCAGCCATGCCGAGCGCCACGCGGGGCGTCAGCGCACGCGTCGAGACCGAGGTCGCGATCGCGTTGGCGGCGTCGTGGAAACCGTTGGTGTAGTCGAAGACGAGAGCGACGACGACTACCGCGATGATGATCGCGAGATCCATCGGGTCAGGACTCCTTGACGGCGATCTGCTCCACGGTGTTCGCGACGCGCTCGAAGGCGTCGATGGCGCCTTCCAGCGAGGTCACGATGTCCTTGAGCTTGAGGACGTCCATCGGCTGGTAGGCACCCGAGAAGAGGCTGGCCAGGAGGCGACGGAAGATCTTGTCGCCCTGGTTCTCGAGACGGTTGATCTCGATCCAGAACTCGGAGAGGTCGGCCATCGACTTCAGGCGCGGCATGGAGGCAACGGTGACCTCCGCGCAGCGCTGGATGACCTCGACCTGGTCGGAGAGCTCCTTCGGCAGGACCGAGGGCTCGTAGAGCAGGATCATGTCGACGGCCTCGTCCATCATGTCCATGATGTCGTCGAGACCGGACGCGAGGGCGTAGATGTCCTCGCGGTCGAAGGGGGTCACGAAAGTCGAGTTGACCTGCTTGATGATGCGGTGCGTGGTCTCGTCGGCGGCGTGCTCGGCATCGCGCATGCGCGAAGCGACGGCGTCGCGATCGGCACCTTCAGCCAGCATTTCGGCCAGGAGACCGGCGCCGGTGACCATGTGCCCGGCGGACTCGCTGAACAGTTCATAGAACGACGCGTCGACGGGACGGAACTTCAAACCCACGGGAAACTCCTGAGGAGGAGGAAGAGAACTCTCGTCATGCTACGGGCAGGTTCGCGAGCGGGCGCAAATGAGGACGAGAAGGAGTTGCCACTACTTCAACCGCGCGCGTAGTACGCGTGCGTGAGGACTGGACACCCCCGCGCGGGTGCAGACAACTCTCCGTCGAGGCGTCCTCGCGGGCGTCACCGCCGACGTCGTTGTCGTTCGACCAGGGCCGCGTGCAGGTGGGTGCTGCCGGGGCGTCGTTCCCAGGTTCCGTCCGTGAGCAGTGCCCAGGCGTCGGTGTCGGGTGCGAACGCCAGGTCGAGGACGTCGGTGACCTGCTGGGTGACGGGGCCCGCGGGCAGCCTGACCAGCACTTCCACGCGACGGTCGAGGTTGCGGTGCATGACGTCGGCCGAGCCGATCCAGACCCGCGGCTCTCCGCCGTTCTCGAAGGCGTAGGCCCGGCTGTGCTCCAGGAACCGTCCGAGCACCGAGCGCACCTCGATCGTCTCGGACAGCCCGGGGACGCCGGGACGGAGCGCGCAGATGCCGCGCACCAGCAGTTGGATCGGCACTCCGGCCTGGCTGGCGAGGTACAGCGCGTCGATGACGGCCTCGTCGACGACTGAGTTCGCCTTGATCCGGATCTGGGCCGGTCGCCCGGCCAGATGGTGGGCCACTTCGGTGTGGATCGCGTCGACCAGCCCCGTCCGGACGGTGTCGGGCGCCACCAGCAGGTGCTCGTAGGAGACGTTGCGGGAGATCCCTGAGAGCGTGTTGAACAGGTGTGCGACGTCCTCGCCGATCCCTTCGTCGCAGGTCAGCAGCCCGAGGTCCTCGTAGACGCGGGCGGTCTTGGGGTTGTAGTTGCCGGTCCCGATGTGGGTGTAACGCACGATCCCGTCGGGTTCCTCGCGCACCACCATCGAGAGCTTGCAGTGGGTCTTCAGCCCGACCAGCCCGTAGACGACGTGGCAGCCTGCCTGCTCCAGCTTGCGGGCCCACCGGATGTTGGCCTGCTCGTCGAAACGGGCCTTGATCTCGACGATCACCAGCACCTGCTTGCCGGCCTCGGCGGCGTCGATCAACGCGTCGATGACGGGGGAGTCCCCGGAGGTCCGGTACAACGTCTGCTTGATCGCGAGGACCTGCGGATCGGCGGCGGCCTGCTCGACGAAGCGCTGCACCGACGTCGCGAACGAGTCGTAGGGATGGTGCAGCAGGACGTGTCCGTGGCGTCGTACGGACTTGAACACGTCGACCGGCGACGACGACTCGACCTCCGCGAGCTGACGGTGGGTCGAGGGCACGAACGTCGGGTAGGAGAGGTCGTCACGGGGCAGGTCGGCGATGCCGTGCAGACCGCGCAGGTCCAGGGGGCCGGGCAGCCGGAACACTTCGCTGCGGGAGACGTCGAGCTCGGAGACGAGCATCTCCAGCATCCGCTCGTCCATCGTCTCCTCGACCTCGAGCCGCACCGGCGGCCCGAAACGACGACGCAGGAGTTCGCGTTCGAGGGCCTTGAGGAGGTTCTCGGTGTCGTCCTCCTCCACCTCGAGGTCCTCGTTGCGGGTCACCCGGAAACGGTGCGTGGCCACGATCTCCATGCCGGCGAAAAGTCGCTTGAGGTGCGCGCCGATCACGTCCTCGACCGGCACGAAACGTTGGTTCCCGAGCGGCACGAAGCGGTCGAAGAGCGGCGGCACCTTCACCCGGGCGAAGTGTTCGGTGCCGGTGCGCGGGTCCCGCACGAGCACGGCGAGGTTGAGGGAGAGCCCGGAGATGTAGGGGAAAGGGTGGGCCGGATCGACGGCCAACGGGGTCAGGACGGGGTAGATGCGTTCCTTGAACAGCCGCTTGCAGTGCTTCTGCTCCTCGCGGTCGAGTTCGTCCCACGTCACCAGTTCGACGCCCTCCCGGCGCAGCGCGGGCACGAGTTCGTCGCGGAAGACCCGTGCCTGGCGCTGGGTGAGCCGTCCGGTCTCGGTGAGGATTCGCTCCAGCACCTCGCGCGGCATCAGGCCCGACGCTGCCCGCACCGCCACCCCGGCTGCGATCCGACGCTTGAGGCCCGCGACCCGGACCATGAAGAACTCGTCCAGGTTGGAGGTGAAGATCGCCAGGAACCGGACCCGTTCGAGCAACGGCAGGGAGGGGTCATCAGCGAGTTCGAGGACACGCGCGTTGAAGCGCAGCCAGCTCAGTTCACGGTCGGCGAACCGGTCGGGGAATGCCCGGACGGCCGCCAGGGCCTCGTCGTGGGGCAGGTAGGGCGGGTCGACGTCGTAGGTGGCGTGCAGGTTCCGGTCGTGCTCCGGGGGCACGTCGGCGTCGACGTCCGGGGACGTCTCCGTGCCGTCGGGGTCATGGTGCGAGCTCGCCATGACGGGAGTCTGCCACTGTCGGGTGAACGACGGGTGACGTCGAGGCGCCAGCTGCATGAGGATTCCGGTCTGGACCGTCACCCTGCGCGGGGTAGGCGCGAATCAGGGGTGGATCAGCGTTCGAGCAGCAAGGTGACGGGGCCGTCGTTGACGCTGCTCACCTGCATGTGAGCACCGAAGACACCACGCTCGACGTGCGCCCCGAGACGCTCCAGTTCGGCGCCGACGGCCTCGTACAACGGCTCGCTGACCGGGCCGGGGGCTGCGGCCGACCACGACGGACGACGTCCCTTGGAGGCGTCCGCGTAGAGGGTGAACTGACTGACGAGCAGGATCGGAGCGCCGACGTCGGAGGCGGAGAGTTCGCCCTCGAGGATGCGCTGGTCCCAGATCTTCTTCGCGATCCAGGCGACCTCGGCGTCACCGTCGGAGTGCGTGATCCCGAGGTAGACCAACAGGCCGGGGCCGTCGATCGCGCCGACCACCTCGCCGTCCACCGTCACCGACGCCGACAGGACCCTCTGCACCACAGCACGCACGGGCGCAAGAGTATCCAGCATGCGACCGAATCCCTGTCGCGAGCGCAGCGCTCCGCCTAGCGTGCAGGCCGTGAAGACTCCGAATTCAGCTCTGGTCCTGCGTCTGGGGATCTACGGGGTGCTCGTCTATCTCGCCCAGTTCGCGGCCAGACATGCGGTGAGCATGGTGTCCCGCAAGGGGTGGGCGTGGGATTCCCGTGCCTACTACGACGCGTTCGAGGGCGGCGTGTACACCGGGACGCCGGGCAAGTTGGGGTCGTTCAACTACACCCCGGCGGTGGCCCAGATCGTCTGGCCGTTCACGCATCTGCCCTGGGTGGTCTTCGCGACGCTGACGGTGGCCGCTGCCGCGATCGGCGTGTGGTGGCTGCTGCGGCCTCTGGGCTGGTTCACGAAGACGCTCGGCTGGTGCATCTGTTCGGTCCAGGTCGCCAGTGGAAACATCGACTGGTTGCTCGCCGTGATGGCGGTCCTGGGCGTCACCCGTGGCGGGCCGTGGGCGCTGGTTGCGTTGACGAAGATGGCACCGACCTGGGGTCCGGTGTGGTTCGCGGCACGAGGGGAGTGGCGCAATCTGGCGAAGTTCGTCCTGACCTTGGTCGTGGTGGTCGCGATCTCGGTGGCGACGGTTCCGCACCTGTGGGTGGAGTGGTTCGACTTCGTGCGCGAGCACTCGGGTGAGAAGCCGGGCATGTTCCGCGAACTGCTGCCGCCGCTCCCGTTGCGGATGGCCTTCGCGTTCGCCTTGGTGGTCTACGGTGCTCGGACGTCGCGGCGGTGGACGATCCCGGTCGCGATGCTCTGTGCTGCACCGGTCCCGGGAACCGGTCCGTGGGCGTTGCTGGCCGGGCTGCCGCGGATGCTGGAGATGGACCGTGCCGAGCGCGCCGGTGGCGAGGTCTCCGCTGCTGACGGTGTTGCCGCCCGCCGTTCTTCTGGGGCGGAAGCCGCTGAACAGTCAACGACATGGGTGGAGAATCCCTAGGATTCCCCAGTGTGAACTGGACGCCCGCACGTCGCCTGGCCGGCATCTGTTGGATGGTGGCGCTGATGGTGGTGGGGGCCTTCTCCGCGGGCCACGCCGGGTTCATGATCAGCGAGTGGGACGGCGTCGGGTGGGACGCCAGGGCCTACCACCTCGCCTGGGACGGCTCGCTCTACGGACTTCCGCCGGGCGCTCCGAACGCCTACAACTACAGCCCGGTGTTCGCCCAGGTGCTGTGGCCTTTGACGCACCTGCCATGGTCCGTCTTCTGTGCGCTGGCCGTCGGATCAGCGGCGGTGGGCGTGCTGTGGTTGCTGCGCCCGGTCTCGACGGGCCTGCTCGTGCCGTTGCTGGCGGTGGCCGGGTCGGTGGTGCTCTCGGGCAACGTGGACTGGTTGATTGCGGTGCTGACGGTGCTGGGAGTGACCCGCGGAGCGCCGTGGGCGCTGGCCGCGTTCACCAAGGTCACCCCGTGTCTGGGGCCGCTGTGGTTCCTGGCGCGCGGGGAGTGGCCGTTGCTGGCCCGGGCAATCGGCTGGATCGTGCTGCTGGGCGGCGTCTCGTTCGCGTTGTCCCCGGGAGCGTGGCTGGACTGGATCAGCTTCCTGCGCGACAACTCAGGTCGGAGCCCGGGGATGTACCCCGAGGTGGTGCCGCCGCTCCCGCTGCGGATCCTGGTGGCGGCAGCACTCGTCGTCGTGGCCGCACGACGTGGACGCCCGTCCTGGCTCCCGGTCGCCATGTTCCTGGCCGTCCCGGTGCCCAGCACGGTGTCGCTCTCGCTGCTGTTGGCGATCCCACGTCTGCGGGAGTTCGAGCGCTCCCGGGCGCGGCAGGACTCAGTAGACGATCGCCTGGACGCCGTCGACCAAGATCTCCTCGGCGAAGCTCGCGGCCCCCGCGATTCGGGCGCCGGGGAGCAGGTCGTTCTCGGTGATGCCACGGCGGGCGGCGCACTGGGAGCAGACCGTCAGGCGCCCGGCCTCCAGCACGACGTCACGCAGTGAGGCCAGGGGAGTGGCGAGCGGCAGTTCGAACTCCTCCGCCTTGCCGGGCACGCCCAACCAGGCGGCTTCGCCCGTGAGCCAGAGCGAGACATCGGCTCCGGAAGCGACGGCGGAGGCAGCGACGGTGAACGCCTGGTTGAGGCGTTCGGCGTCCTCTGCTCCGCAGGTGACCTTGACGACGAGTGGGCGAACCATGGTTGCAGCCTAGGATGTAGCCATGGTGTTCCAGCTCCCTGACAACCTTCACCCCAACTGTGGCCCGATCGCGTGGCTGCTGGGCACGTGGCGCGGCAACGGTCACGGCGACTACCCCACGATCGAGAAGTTCCAGTTCAAGCAGGAACTGATCTTCACCCACGACGGGCGTCCGTTCTTCCACTACATGTCGCACTCGTGGATCACGGACGAGAACGGTGAGGTGCTGCGTCCCGGCGCCATCGAGACCGGCTTCGTGCGCTGCCCCGAGCAGGGCAAGATCGAGTTCCTGATGACGCACAACACCGGCGTCTCCGAGATCTGGCACGGCGAGGCCGCTGACGGCAAGGTCGAACTGACCACCGACGCCGTCATGCGTACCGAGTCGGCGAAGGAGGTCACCGCGGGCAAGCGTCTCTACGGCAACGTCAACGGCGAACTCATGTACGCCTACGACATGGCCGCCGAGGGCCAGGGCCTGCAGCCGCACCTGTGGGCTCGCCTGCAGCGCGCCTGAGCCAGTACGCCATTCGGCACTGAGCTCCACCCTGCAGTCCACACTGCAGCTCCACCCAGCACTGAGCTCCACACCTGTTCCACACGTACCGGTCCAGGAGGATCGATGCCCGACGAACTCGCGAGCCGCCTGCGCGGCAAGGGGTACCGCCTCACGCCTCAGCGCCAACTGGTGCTGGGCGCTGTCGAGGCGCTCGGGCACGCCACCCCGGACGAGGTCCGTGACCATCTCGAGGGAGCGGTCAACACTTCCACGGTGTACCGCTCCCTCGAGGTGCTCGAAGAGCTCGGCCTGGTGCGACACACACACCTGTCCGACCGCGCCCCGACGTACCACTCGGCGCGTGAGGCCGAGCACTTCCACCTCGTGTGCCGCCGGTGTCGCCGGGTCACGTCGGTCGCCCCGGGCGATGCGGTGGTGTTCGTGGAACAACTCCGCGCCCAGCAGGGTTTCGTCACTGACGTCGGTCACCTGACGATCTTCGGCGAGTGCGTCGACTGTGACGCGCCCGTGGAGGCCGACGACGCCGACGCCGACGCGCACTCCCACGTGCACTGACGCCCTGCTCCCGTAGAACCCAGATCCCTGACGGCTCCTCGCGGGGCCACCACCCCGGAGGCCCCCATGACCAGCCCGTTCCTCTCCTTCCCCGGCGCGGTCGCCGGCGACGGCATCGACGCTCCCGTCCCGGCGCACTACGGCTCCTTCAACGTGGAGCAGCGCACGTTGGTGAGCGGCGACGGTTTCGTCGACCTCTCGCACCGCGACGTGGTGCGGGTCAGTGGTCCGGACCGGCTCACGTGGCTGCACTCTCTGACCACGCAGCACCTCGCGCAGCTCCCGCCCAAGCAGTGGACGCAGGTGCTGGTGCTCAGCCCGCAGGGCCACGTCGAGCACCACTTCGCCGGTGTCGACGACGGCGAGGCTTTCCTGGCCCACACCGAGCCCGGTGCTGGTCAGGCGTTGGTCGACTTCCTCGACCGGATGCGGTTCATGCTGCGCGTCGAGGTGACGTTGGTCGAAGACCTCGCGGTCTGCTGGCGTCCGTCCCCGGCCGGCACTCCTGAGACGGAAGCGGTCGGCACCTACGACTTCGTCCCCACCGACAGGCTCGAGGCGTACGCCGCTGCGGCCGGTCCTGCGTGCGGCCTGATGGCGTTCGAGGCGCTGCGGATCGAGCGCGGCGAGGTGCGTCTGGGCCTCGACACCGACCACCGCACCATCCCCAACGAGACCACGTGGCTGCGCGACGCCGTGCACCTCGACAAGGGCTGCTACCGCGGCCAGGAGACGGTCGCGCGGGTCAACAACCTGGGGCGTCCTCCGCGTCGTCAGACCATGCTGCACCTCGACGGTTCCGAGAACCGCCTTCCGGCGATCGGTTCCGAGGTCACGCTCAACGGCAAGGTCGTCGGTTTCGTCGGAACCTCGGCCCGCCACCACGAGCTGGGCCCGATCGCGGTCGCGATGCTCAAGCGCAGCGTCGACACGTCGGCCGAACTGCTGGTCGACGGCATGAGCGCGGCCCAGGAGGTCGTCGTCGACCCCGAGATCGGCCTGCACGTGCGTCGTCCCCTGCGCTGACGTCGGAGAGGCCGACGCGCCGGGCGGGCGCCGCTGACCGCTCGGTCACTCGGCGATCCGGCCGCCCCTGGCGTGCCACCATGCCAGTTCGGCGCGGGTCTCGTCGGGCAGGGTCGCGTCGGCGACCAGGTCGGCGAGGTCGGACGAACGGTTCATGCCGGCGGCGTACCGCGCGGCCTGTGTCGTGTCAGGGTCGAGCAGCGCGGTGCGCAGGACGTCGGTGGGCACCGGGTGCCCGGTGGTTCCGGCAACGGTCAGGGCGCTGGCGCGCAGCGTCGGGGTGGTCGCGCTGATCCACAGGTCGAGCCCCGGGACGGGGGCGTCGTGACGGAAGTTGCTGATCCGTCGGACGATCCGGTCCCGCGCGGGGCAGTCGGGGTGGGTTCCGGCCAGTTCGACCATGCGCCCCGCGATCGTCGCGGAGAGCTGGGGCAGCGCGCTGAGGACCATCACGGCGGAGGCGGCGCGGGCTTCCCAGGGGCCGAAGACGATCTCGAACAGCAGACGCGCCAGCATCGGCTGGTTCCCGACACCGAGCGGTCCGGTGATGTCGTCGGCATGATCGAGACACCACCGCCACGCGGGGTTCTCCGACGACCGTGTCCAGTCGTCGAGGCTCTCCGACGCGGGCAGGGGACGCGAGGGGTTCTCGCCGAGACGACGCCAGGCGTCGCGGGGGACGAGGCGCATGACGTGGGTGGCCCACCGTTCGACGTCGCTGCCGGGGGCGGCGTCGTCGAAGACGGTCAGGAGCGGGGCGGTGAGCCCTTCCCAGAAGTCGTTGCCGCCGATCTGGCCCAAGGACTCCAGGCCGAGAGCGCCGTGCAGCGCGGTGCGTTCGGCTCCCAGGAGGCCCAGTGACCACTTCACCGCTTCGGCGTCGACGCGCTTGCCGGCAGCGCTGGCCAGCAGTTCGGTGCCGTGGGCATGGGGCTGGTTCACGGTCTGGCGAGCCACGTCGAGGACGAGGTCACCGTAGTGGGAGCAGCGCAGCATCGACAGTGCCTCGTAGCGGGCCGGGAGCGCGTGCGAGACCGACCGGGCGGCCTCGCTGGCGAGGCGGCGCACGATCTGTTCGAACAGCGGGACCGGGAGCCCGACGTTGCCGGGCACACCGATGGTGCGGGCCCAGCGGACCCATTCGCCACCGGTGACGGTCGCGGTCGGGTCCAGGAGACGTTCGGTGATGCCGGAGACGGTGCGGACGTCGGTCTCGGCCGGCAGCGGGCAGGTGTCCTTGAGTGGGGGCTCGGGGTGGGCGCGGCACAGGATCGCCGTCGGCGCCCAGAGTGCACCGTCAGGCAGTCCGAGGGCCTGCTCGAAACGCTGGGTGATGAAGCTGTCGCGTCGCTGCCCGGTCTCGATCCGGCTCAGGTGGGCAGCGCTCGACTCGAGTCGAGCCGCCATGGCCTGAAGGCGGGTGTCGCCCGCGTCGGGCGTGGTCGTCCTGGCCATCCTGACCAGCCAACCCAGCCGCGCGGGTACGTCGATGTTCCCGCCGTTGAGTGGTGTGGTGTCGTCGAGCGTTCGCACAAATCCCCCGATGTGCTCCGTGTGGTATCGCAAGTATGGGGGCGTCGACGGGTGCTGCGGGGGATGAAAAGCGAGGGGTGATCCGAAATACATGCGAAATCACGATTGAAGAGGGCCCAGAAGGGGAAAGATCACCGATTCCTGATTCCGTCACGCGGGTGCGTGTAGCGGAATCTGTGTGACGCTCAGATGTCCCGGTCGGGCCGGGCGTACATGACGTGGGTGTCGCGGTCGGCGTGGGAGAAGCCCAGGGACGTGTACGTCGCGATCGCGGCGGCGTTGTCGGCCTCCACGTAGAGCAGCACCTCCGTGACCCCGGCGTCCTGCAGGTGGTGCAGACCGGCCAGCGTCACCAGCTTCCCGATGCCGCGTCCCTGCGCGGACGGATCGACGCCGACGACGTAGACCTCGCCCAGGGTGGGGGAGTGCTGCTTGGTCCAGTGGAAGCCCCACGTCCCGCGCTTCGACGTGGGAGTGGCGATGATCAGGCCCTCAGGGTCGAACCAGTCCTCGCGCATCCGCCGGGCGAGGTTCACCAGGTCCATGTCGCCCTGCTCGGGGTGCTGGGCGAAGGCCGCGGCGTTGACCCGCAGCAGTTCGTTCGTGTCGCCGTGACGCTCACCGAACCGGTGCAGGGAGACCCCGGCCGGCACCTTCAACGGCGGGAGATCGGGGGCGTCCTCGCCCATCGGGCGCCGCATCACCCACAGGTCACGCACCCGGGACCAGCCGAGGGAGGCAGCGAGCGCAGCGGCACCGGGGTGGTTGCCGTGGCTCCATGCGCGTGCGACGTCGGGGTGGGTGGAGAGCACCTCGCGGGCCAGATCGGCGGCCAGACCGTTGCGTCGCACGGGGGGATCGGCGACCAGCGCCAATTCGTCGCCCACGACGACGGCGACGACGCCGTCCTTGCTGACGACGTCGGCGAGTCCTTCGCGCAGCGCCATCGTGACGGACTCGTCCCAGGGGGCGGCTCCGTCGGCAGCAGTGGCGCGGGCGGCGATGTCATCGATCGTCGGCATGAGGTGAGCCTAGAGCGAGTGGGGCGCCGTGTGTCAGGTCAGGGACGTGTCACGCCGAGGTGGTGCTGTCCTGCTCCTCGTCGACGCGCTCACGCTGCAGCACGAAGCGGTAGCCGACGTTGCGGACCGTGCCGATGAGGGTCTCGTTCTCGGGGCCGAGCTTGGCGCGCAGGCGACGGACGTGCACGTCGACGGTGCGGGTGCCCCCGAAATAGTCGTAACCCCAGACCTCCTGCAGCAGCTGTTGGCGGCTGAAGACGCGTCCGGGGTGTTGGGCCAGGAACTTCAGGAGCTCGAACTCCTTGAAGGTGAGGTCGAGCGCTCGACCTCCGATCCGGGCGGTGTAGGTGGCGTCGTCCACGACGACCTCGCCGGTCCGGATGACGTGCGCCTCCGGGTCGGCCGCGGCCTTGGCCGCGGTGAGGCGTCCGACGGAGAGACGGATCCGGGCCTCGAGCTCGGCCGGCCCGCAGGTGTGCAGGACGACGTCGTCCATGCCCCAGTCGTGGGAGACGACGGCGAGGCCGCCCTCGGTGACGACCAGGACGACCGGCACCTCGGCGCCGGTGGTGCGGATCAGGCGGCACAGGTCACGGGCGTGGGCGAGGTCCTGGCGACCGTCCACGAGGACGAGGTCGGACTCCGGCGCCTCGAGCAGTGCGCTGCCCTCGGCGGGCAGGATCTTCACCTGGTGGCCCAGCAGTGCGAGACCGGGCAGCACGTCCGCGGACGACTGCAAGGCGCTGGTGAGTAGCAGCAGCGTGCTCAAGTGCGCCTCCTCTGTCAGGTCTGGAAGGGCCAAGAATATCTGCCGCGGCGTGGTCCACGTCACCGGATCGCCGTACGTGGGCGTCGTTCTGTGCGTGTTCAGGTGCTGACGACGGGCCCGTGAGGCGCGGGGAGCGGCTCGACGTGGCGTGCGTCACCGCCGCCCCATGAGCCCCGAAGTGTCCGGATCGCGGGACGCGGCAGCGTCACACGCATGCGTTCACAGGCAGTTGCTGGCGGTGGGACGTGCTGCGCACCAGTGGGTCTTCACCTGGGACGCGCTCAGGATGACTCCATAGGCGGACACGGCGTCGATGTGTGCTTCCGACTGATGGGAGGTGGCCGTCGCGGCGTCGTAGCCTCCCGCGCCGATGCGCCACCGAGCGGCACTGACCACCTCGAGGCTGGCGCCGGAGTTGCCGCTGGCGACCGAAGCTCCGTCCACGTAGATCACCAACGGGCGGAGGAACCCGGCGACGCCCGCGCCCATCGTGAGGACGACGTGGTGCCACTCCCCGTCGTCGTAGGCCTTCCCCGCGGGGCTGATCAGTGAGGTGAGGATCCCTTCGCGGATCCGTCCTGACGCATCGACCTGGAGCGACGGGAAGGCGGCGTTGGCCGTGGCGGACGTCGCATTGATCTGGAGCCCCGCGAGTTGCTGCGGAGTGCTGGTGCGCGTCGTCCTGAACCACAGTTCGACCGAGACGGCCGACAGGCCGAGGAGCGAGCCGACCGCACCGCCGAGCACGGCGTAGCCGGCCTTGCCGGTGAACTTCAGGTGCGCCCCGGGGATGGCGCCTCCCGTGGCGGGCTGTGTGGTTGTGGACCCGTACACGGTGCCGTCGCCGAGGCTCGCGAATCGGCTCTTGAGCGTCGTCGTGCCGCTGGACTCGTCCAGGAGCCAGAACCCCGCAGGGGTGTTGAGGTCGACGGCTCGCACGTACGGATGGCGGAAGTCGCTCGAGGCAGTCCACTTGTTCCCGGGGTGTGGGCTCGAGCGGCTGAAGCGAGCGTCCGCGTTCCCCGGGACGGAGCCGACCACGGTGGTGGCGACCGCGAGGGCCAGCAGGGTCAGGCAGACGAGGGCGATCGACCGGCCCGTGCCACCGTGCGGCGGGTCCGGTGGGTCGCTGTCGTCGTCCTCGGGGGAGCGACGCAGGGAGCGGACAGCGGCGACCAGACCGGGCGGGTCGTCGGCCAGGCGTCGTCGGGCCAGACCGAAGGCGAGAGCCGTCAACACCATCCACAGCAGCAGCGGCGCCCAGGCGGCGCTCCGGAACCAGACGACGGGGCTGCCCACCCACGGCGCCATCAGAGTGGCTCGCCCCAGGAACGCCTCACGGGGGACCGGCGTGATGTCCGGATCGGGGTTCGCGTCGCCCTGGGAGGTCCACGTCCCGTCGTGGGGGCCGTCGGCAGGCCCGTCGTCGTCGAAGCCGATGATCCGGTGCAGCAGGACGTGTCCGTCGCTGCGCGAGGGGTCGGCGAAGGCGTAGATCCTCCCGGGTTCGGGGGAGACCTCGGGAGCCAGGCTCCGCGTGTGAACGACGTCGCCCACCGAGATCCGGGGCTCCATCGACCCCGACTGCACGACGTAGGTGTGCCACCCGAACAGGCTGGGGACCACTGCTGCGGCAGCCAGCGTCAGGAGCACGGCCCGGTAGAGGCGGGCTGCGGTCACCGCGCAGAACTCGGCCCAGACGCTCGTGGGGGAGCGTCCGGGCCGGGCAGTGTCTTGTGCTCTGGGGGACATGGGGCCTTCGAAGGATCAGGTGGTGGTCATGGTCCAGGTGAAGCTCGCGCCGCCGGTCAGGCCCTGGAGGGTGTTGTGCTCCACCCCTCCGGTCGGTGTGAAGGTCCAGGTGAAGGTGAAGGCGTACTTGGTGGTCGTGGTGGTGGCGTGGGTGTCCACCGAGTAGTCCGGGGTGGTGACGTTCGGGACGCCCAGGGTCCCGTTCGCGACCGTGACCGCGGTTCCGGTGGCGGTGGCGCAGGTCTCGGCGCCGGTGGCTTCCTTGCGGGTGACGGTCAGGGCGATGTGCGGTTTGAGGCCGGCGGCGGGGAGCCCGGTCGGGGCGGAGGTGAACGAGACCGTCGAGGCCGGGCCGTTGGTGGCCGTGACCAGGATGCACTTCGAGTCGGTGGCGCCCGGAGCGATGTTGGTGACGGCGAACGAGGCGTTGCCCTCGTTCTCACTGGTCAGGGTGATCGCCCCTGCCTGCCAGGAGTTCTCGGGGCTGGTGGTGGTGTCGGTGAACGCCGACCAGGAGGCCTGGTAGACGAGGGCGCCGGCGGCCACGACCGCGACCGGGGTGGTGAGTGCTGCCAGAAGAGTGCGGGTCTTCTGCTGCCGCGTGCGGGGGCGGGTGGGATTCATGGGGAGCCTCGGAGTGGTCGGGCCGCCGAGGGGAACGGCGGGGGTGCTCCCAGTAGGTGCCCGCCGGGTTCCCGCTGTCAGCCGGGCTCACGCGTGCGCGCGCCGGTAATCACCCGTGGAGGGTGACTCCGGGAGGGGAGGAATGCTGGGGCCGGGGGCGTGGTTGGCTTCTGGTGTGACCGTCGGACAGTGGATTCTCGTGGTGGCCGTCGTGGTGGCCGTGGGCTTCGGTCTGTGGCGTGCGCGGATGGACGGTCGCTTCGGGTCGTCGCGGGCGGTGCCCGCGCAGGAAGGTGTGGTTGTGCAGGACGAGGTCGTCTCGGTGGTGGCTGACACCCCGTTCGCTGATCAGCTGGGGGAGCGCGCGACGTTCCTGCAGTTCTCGAGCGCGTTCTGTGCTCCGTGCCGGGTCACCCGCCGCACGTTGGAGGAGGTCACCGATCTCCTTCCTGACGTGGCTCACGTCGAGGTCGACGCCGAGCTGCACCTCGACCTGGTGCGTCGTCTGGACGTCCTGCGGACTCCGACGACGATCGTGCTCGACGCCGCTGGACGTGAGGTGACGCGCGCGGCGGGCGCCCCGACGAAGGCGCAGGTGCTCACCGCGCTGGCCCTCGTCCACGACTCCTGACGACTGCGTGACGACCTCCCGCCGGCTGCGTCCATGGGCGCACGAGGGGGAGTCGTGAGCGTGAAAACGGGTCCGATTCTCACACTGTGGACCCCTTGTCCACATAATGGACGAGCAATTCGTGCAACGAGTCGGTAGCGACCTACTCTTCTCGACATGAACTCGGCCTGGCTGACCAAGCGACGCGCAGTGGACCACTGCCGCGTCCGGTCTGCGCTGTGTCGAATGTCCTGTGGTTGACGCATCTCCATTTGTCCATTGACTTAATGGATTAAGGTGGCGTCAGCCTCTGGCGGCACCACCCGATGCCGTCCCGGCCACGACTCGCCCAGGACAGGACCATGACTCAGCTCGACCCCCGCACCCCGCGCGTTCCGACGCCCGGTCAGGTGGATCCCCGCGGTCCGCAGTTCGCCGCCTGGATCACCGTGCTGCTGCTGGCCGTCGTGCTCGCGACCGCACCGTCGGCCGTCTCCGTCGTGGTCCTGGCCGTCCAGACCGTGTTCTTCGCGCTCGGTGCTGCACTCGGTGTCGCCCGCACGCCGTATGCATGGCTGTTCCGCACGCTGGTCCGACCGCGTCTGGCTCCGCCGGTCGAGTGGGAAGAACCGCAGCCCCCGCGTTTCGCGCAGGCCGTCGGCCTCGCGTTCGCCGTCGTCGGACTGGTCGGTCTGCTGGCCGGCGCCACCACGGTGGCCCTCGTCGCGGTCGGCTTCGCGCTGGCCGCCGCACTGCTCAACGCAGCCTTCGGCTTCTGCCTGGGCTGCGAGATGTACCTGCTCGGGAAGCGTCTGGCGGCACCGTCCGGCCGCGCAGCCTGAACATCACTGACACCCCAGATTTCACACCACCCGAAAGAGAGAACCACCATGAGCCGCGAGAACTCGCTCGTCTCTGTCCAGTGGGTCGAGGACAACCTCGAGACCCCCGGTGTCGTCCTGATCGAGGTCGACGAGGACACCGCTGCCTACGACAAGGGCCACATCCCGGGCGCGATCAAGCTCGACTGGACCAAGGACCTCCAGGACCAGGTCCGTCGCGACTTCGTCAACAAGGAGCAGTTCGAGGCTCTTCTCTCTTCGCGTGGCATCGGCAACGACGACCTCGTCGTGCTGTACGGCGGCAACAACAACTGGTTCGCCGCCTACGCCTACTGGTACTTCACCCTCTACGGCCACAAGAACGTCAAGCTCATGGACGGCGGCCGCAAGAAGTGGGAGCTCGACGCCCGCGAGCTCACCAAGGACGTCCCGGTGCGCCCGGAGACCTCCTACACCGCCACCGAGCAGGACTCCTCGATCCGCGCCTTCCGCGACGAGGTCGTTGCCGCCATCGGCGTGCAGAACCTGATCGACGTCCGCAGCCCCGACGAGTTCGCCGGTCGCCTCCTCGCTCCGGCCCACCTGCCGCAGGAGCAGTCCCAGCGCGCCGGTCACATCCCCACCTCGCTGAACGTCCCGTGGTCGAAGAACGCCAACGACGACGGCACCTTCAAGTCCGACGAGCAGCTCCGCGAGCTGTACAACGAGGTCGGCATCGACGACTCCAAGGACACCATCGCCCTGTGCCGCATCGGTGAGCGCTCCTCGCTGACCTGGTTCGTCCTGCAGGAGCTCCTGGGCTTCAAGAACGTCAAGAACTACGACGGCTCCTGGACCGAGTACGGCTCCCTCGTGGGCGTTCCGGTTGCCCTCGGCGACGAGCCGGGCACGCTCTGATGTGCGGCGCAGTTGAAGGCGGCCTGTCGCTCGACGGCGTCAACGTCGCCAAGGAGGCCGTGATCCAGGGGCAGGTCACCCGTGACGGCGAGCCCGTCGCGTCGGCCTACGTCCGTCTGCTCGACAAGAACGGCGAGTTCACCGCTGAGGTCCCGACCTCGGCGACCGGACACTTCCGCTTCTTCGCTGGCGAGGGCATCTGGACCCTGCGCACCCTGGCCCCGAAGGCCGAGCCGGTCGACCGCAAGGTCCACGCCAGCATCGGCAACGTGGCTGAGGTCGCGATCGCCGTCTGACACGACGCCGTCGACGTGAGTCGACGCCATGCATGACGGGGCTGGGCACGCATCACGCGTGCCCAGCCCCTGCTCTACCGGCAGCACCGGCGGGACTCGGGTCCCGCGGCACCCCGTTCAGTTCTTCATTCGTCACCACGACCCTGCAGGAGCCTGAGATGACCTACCGCCCCGAGACCCTCGCCGTCCACGCCGGCCAGGAGACCCCGGACCCCGCGACCAACTCGCGAGCCGTCCCGATCTACCAGACCACGTCGTACGTCTTCAACGACACCGAGCACGCCGCGAACCTGTTCGCGCTGGCGGAGCCGGGCAACATCTACACCCGCATCATGAACCCGACGCAGTCGGTCTTCGAGGACCGGATCAACCAGCTCGAGGGCGGCGTCGGTGCGCTGGCCGTGGCGTCCGGTTCGGCTGCGATCACCTACGCGGTGCTCAACCTGACCTACGCGGGCGACAACATCGTGGCGCTCTCCACCCTGTACGGCGGCACGTACGCGCTGTTCGCGCACACCCTCCCGCAGTTCGGCATCGAGGTCCGCTTCGTCGACCCGAACAAGCCCGAGGAGCTCGCCAAGCACGTCGACGCCAAGACCAAGCTGGTCTTCGGCGAGACGGTGGGCAACCCCAAGATCAACGTCGCCGACCTCGACGCCTGGTCGGCCGCGGCTCACGAGCAGGGCCTGCCGTTCATCGTCGACGCCACTGCCTCGACCCCGTACCTGGTGCGTCCGTTCGAGCACGGCGTGGACGTCGTCGTGCACTCCGCGACCAAGTACATCGGTGGCCACGGCACCTCCATCGGCGGCATCATCGTCGACTCCGGCAACTTCGACTGGGCCGCTCACGCCGAGCGGTTCCCCGGCCTGACCGGCCCGGACTCGGCCTACCACGGTGTGGTGTGGACCGAGGCCGTCGGCAACCTCGCCTTCATCATTCGCGCCCGCACGGTGCTGCTGCGCAACACCGGTGCCGCGATCACGCCGCACAACTCGTGGCTGTTCCTGCAGGGCCTGGAGACGCTGCACCTGCGCATGGAGCGTCACTCGTCCAACGCGCTGGCGGTCGCGCAGTGGCTGCAGGAGCAGGACACCGTGGCGTGGGTGACGTACCCGGGCCTGGAGGGCAACCCCGACAAGGAGATCTACGACCGGCTCTCGACCGGCAAGGGCTACGGCGGTCTGCTGTCGTTCGGTCTGAAGTCGGGCCGCGAGGGTGGCAAGAAGTTCATCGAGTCGCTCAACCTGTTCAGCCACCTGGTCAACATCGGTGACGCGAAGTCGCTGGCCGTCCACAACGCCACCACGACGCATTCCCAGCTCACGCCTGAGGAGCTGGAGGCGGCTGGTGTCAGCGAGGACCTGGTGCGTCTGAGCATCGGCATCGAGAACGTCGACGACCTGATCGCCGACCTCGAGCAGGCGCTGACCGCCAGCAAGTGATCTGAAGCGACCGCGGCGCCCCTCGCTGATCGGGGAGGGGGCGCCGCGGTCGGAAGCCATGCCTCGTCCCACGCCCACACCCTGCGGTCAGACCACGGTGTGTGGGCGTGGGATCATGGGGCAGTGACCGGAACAGAAGTGGTGTCGTGACCGGGCCCATCGAATACGTCGAGACCCAGCGGGTCCGCCTCTTCACCGCAGAGACGCCGTTGCGTCTGCGGTCGGGGCGTGAGTTGGCCGAGGTCGACGTGGCCTACGAGACCTATGGCGAGCTCAACGAGGCCCGCGACAACGCGATCTTCGTCTGCCACGCGCTGACGGGTCACGCGCACGCCGCGGGCCTGCACCTGGGTGCGAAGAAGCGTGGCTGGTGGGACAACATCATCGGCCCCGGCAAGCCGCTGGACACCGACAAGTACTTCGTCGTCGCCCCCAACATCTTGGGCGGCTGCTCGGGCACCACCGGCCCGCTGTCGGTGAACCCCGCGACGGGCGAGCCCTACTACATGGACTTCCCGCTGCTGCACATGAGCGATCTGGTGCAGGTGCACCGGGCGTTGGTGGCGCACCTGGGCATCGAGAAGTTGTACGCCGGTGTCGGTGGTTCGCTGGGTGGCATGCAGATCCTGCAGTGGGTGATCGACCAGCCCGACGCGATGGCGAAGGCCGTGATCGTGGCGGCGTCGTCGCGGATCTCGACCGAGAACATCGCGTTCTCGTCGGTCGCGCGCACCGCGATCATGAGCGACCCGGAGTTCTACGACGGCCGGTACGTCGAGCATGACACTGTGCCGCGTCTGGGCCAGAAGGTCGCCCGGATGATGGCTCACATCACCTACGTCTCCGACGTGTCGTTGGACGACAAGTTCGGTCACCGCCGCGATTCGGTCGGCGAGGAGATGCAGATGGAGCCCGACTTCGCCGTTGAGCACTACCTGCAGCACCAGGGCGAGGTGTTCCTGGACCGTTTCGACGCGCTCAGCTACCTCTACCTGACGCGCCTGCTGGACTACTTCGACCCGTTCGCTGCGCCCGAGACCGCTGAGCGTCTCGCTGCGACGGAGACGACGTTCCAGGTGACCAGCTTCGACTCTGACTGGCGTTTCGACACCCGTCAGTCAATGGCGATGGTGGAACAGCTCGAGGCCGCAGGTGTGGCAGTCGACTTCGCCGAGCTGCACTCCACCTACGGCCACGACTCGTTCCTGCTGCAGCCGCCCGGCTACCACGACCGGATCGCGGGTTTCCTGAACCGCGCCTGACGCGCGATCAGAATAGGGCCTGGTGTCTTGGTCGTCTACGCGTCGACCAGACCGTTGCTCTCGAGACGGGACCACTGAGCGTCTCGCGGCGTCGAAGGTGACGTTCCAGGTGACCACCGGCGACTCCGACTGGCGTTTCACGGTTTCCTGCGTCGACGTTCTGGACGCACGAGGGCCGCCCCCCCCTGAAGGATGTGGGCGGCCCTCGCGGTGTCCGTGCGGGATCAACCGAAGAGATCGAAGTAATCCAGGCGTTCGAGGTCGCTGACGTTGCTGGGGGTGCCAGTTCCGGTCGCTGTTCCGGTGGCGGTGGCCCAAGGTGCGAGCAACTCCCCGGTCCCGAGGTCGAGGCTCAGTGCGTCCAACGGGATCGAGTTCACCAGATCCCCGAGCAGTCCCAAGATGCCGCCAACATCTAGCGTGATGGCATCCAAGCCTGTCTCGAGGTGGATTTCCTTGGAGATGGTGTACTGCAACGGGACTGTCTTGGGTGCGGCCTCACCTGACGCGGGCTGCAGGATCGGGTCGAGTTCGAACCTAGATCCCTTGCCAAGCAGATTGATGTCAACCAGACCGAGGGCATCGATCTCGAGAAGGCTGGAATCTCCGGTGTGGGTCCAGTACGCCTGCGAGGAGGGCCGCAACTCGAGCATGAAGTTGCTGGGGTCATCGAAGTCGACTGAGGCGTTGAGCGGATAGATGACGTTGGCCACGACGTCGTCCAGGGGGTCGCATCCGGGGTTGGTGACCGTGGCATCGATGGTGGTGTGGGTGTACTTCCACACTTCCCTCACCTTCACGCCCACCGTGTAGTAGCCAGGGACGACGTTAAGGGGGCCGGACCGTGGGGTCCATACGCGGGTGAACGTCACAGTCCGGTTCACGGTGAGCGCGGGGATGTCCCAGTCCGTATTGGCAACGTTCCAGTGGGCCGTCAGTGGGCTCTCACCGTGGCTGCCGTAGCTTCCGGAATACGTGAGGGTTGAGGTGGCGCCCCCCGACCCGAGCGTGTTGGTGGCGACTGTGTTGAGGATAAATGTGCTGAGGCTCATGGCCGCGGGGCTTCCAGAGTGAACGCCGTTGCCGAGACCGAGGCCGACAGGGTTGGTCAGGATCGCCGGGTCGAGGATCACGTTGGCGGACACGGCGGCTCTCGTGCCGTTGATGCTGATGACGTTGGCACAAGTGCCCCCAGAGCCAGCGAAGGCAGGCGACGCGGAAGCGAGCGTGACGGCGGGCGTGGCCCATGTTGCCGTGCGAATGATGCCTCGCCGGCTGACGGGCCCGAGTGAACTCGGTGCCTGCGTAGTTGTCTTCTGATCCTGGCTCACGAGCTAACCCCCGATTGATCTCTCTCGTGGGCCTGACCACGAGTCCATGTCTCGGGCCAATTTAGGCAATCTTGTGTCCTCGACATAGGGCCGTTTGGGCTACGCCAAATTGGGTATGTCGGGTTCCTGAACAGCCAGTAATGGGGGCTGTGGGCCTCGTGCGGCGTGAAGTTGGACTGAGTACGGCCGGAATTGCACGGCAGGGTTGTCCTCGTGGGAAAGCGGAAAACCACCCTTCATGGGTGAGTGGTCCAGTCAATGTCAGTGGTTCATGGGGTCGATTGCTGGGGAGCGACAGCAGTGGGAGCGCGTCCGCACGTCCTTCGTGCGCCTCGCTGCGAGCGATTTCACGGGAAACGGAGGCCTCGAAGCGATGGTTCGAGCGGCTTTGTCGGCAGAAGGTGGTGTCGCCGCCGAACGGATCGATCAGTTGGGAGATGTGGGGCGCACCCTGGGGCACGCTGATCAAGGCGTGGCCCGCCTTGTGCAGCGCACGTGGCGGCGTCGTCCGTGACCGGCACGTCGCGAATGGTGACGTGGATCCTGCGAGTGGCGCACGAGCTCGAAGGCATGGCGGCGGCCCTCGACGGGTCGCCTGGTCCGCGGTGGTCAGGGCGGTCGCGAGAGGCCTACGAAGCAGTGAAGTGGGACGACATCGCTCGCTGGCGTCGACTCGCAGACCTGTTGCGTCGGGCGGCACGCGCGGTGGAGATGGGGGATCCTGCATTGGTGTCCGAAGCGACCGATGCAATTGGCCTCTATGGATCTTTGTCGACAAATTCTGCCTCCGGGGTGTGGGCAAACGATCCTCACCCGGCCGACGTACGGCTGCGGTGGTCCACGATGGATGCGGAGGCACAGCGTCGGGCAGAAGTGGAGTTCGGGCCAGAACTTGCAGACCTGCCCGGCATCCCACTGGACGTGCGGGATCGTCTCAACCGTGACGAGCTGCGCCACGACGAGGCTGCCGGACACGACGTCAGTGCAGTCCGTGATGCCGTGGGCGGTCCGGGCTCCACGTGGCTGTTGGGGTACTCCAGGAGCGCGCACGACGGTGACGGCACGGCTGTCGTGGGGTTCGGCGACGTGGCTGGTGCCGAGAACCTCGCAGTTCTCGTCCCTGGCGTCGGGACCGATCTGCACGACGTGCGACGCGGGGCGCGTCAGGCGAGGGCTGTCCAGGACGCGGCGGGGAACGGCGCCGCTGCGGTGTGGTGGTTGGGGTATGACGCCCCCGACGGTCCGAGCGACGGCGCGATGGTGACGATGTCCAGGGCTCGCGAGGGTGGCACGGCGCTCGTGGCTGAACTGGATGCGCTGGGTCGGGCGCGGGAAGGCGTCGCGGGTGGTCGGACGGTCGTGGTGGGGCACTCCTACGGCTCGACGACGGTCGCTTCCGGTCTGGCGGACGGTGTGCCAGCCGGGGGAGCGGGGCGCCCTGATGCCGTTGTGCTGGTCGGCTCACCCGGTGCGGGGTCGGCGCGGGTCGCTGATGATCTCCGGGCGCGAGAGGGCGTCCACGTCGTCAAGAACGATGACGACGTCGTCGCGATGCTGGGGTCGGGAGGACGGTTGCCCGTTCCAGATGTGCTGGGTGCGCCGTGGGGCCTCGGGACTGATCCGGCGTCGCCGGGCTTCGGTGCGCGCGTCTGGGTGGAGCCCAGCCGGAACGGCGGAGGCCTGGCTGGATTGTGGGAGGCCCACACCTCCTACTTCACGCCGGGCACCACATCGTTGGGGGTGATCGGCGACGTCGTGGCAGGCCGCTCTGTGTCGACGGAAGGGAGTGGCTGAACGCTGCTTGCGTCGAGCAGACAGAATGCGTCCATGCCGTTGCTCCTGCGCCGGGTGTCGCGACTGGCACTCATCGTCTACACGTTGCTCCTGCTGCTCGTCGTCTTCCAGCCGCAGCCTGAGCTCGCCGTGGGATCGGTGGAGGTGGCTCGTGAGGCAGTGGTCAACGCGGTGCCTGCTGCTGCACCTCACGTCAACGACGTCAGGATCGAGTTCTTGATGAACACGATCCTCTTCGTCCCGCTGACATTCCTCGCCTCACTGGTCTGGCCGCGCGTGCGCTGGAGCGAGTGGGTGGTGGCCGCCTTCGTGATCTCGTGTTCGATCGAGCTCTTCCAGGCGGTCGTGCTCGACGCGCGCTCTGCCCAGTACCCCGACGTCGTCTCCAACACCTTGGGTGGGTTGGTCGGTGCTGTGCTTGGCGCTGGAGTACTCCGGGTTCTCGTGCGCCCGAGGCACACCGACGTGTGACGATCGAGCGCCGCTGAGTCTCTCGAGTGAGAGCGGCGGGTGCTGCTTGCCTGGCCCCCAACGGACACGCCTAGACTCGGGCCGTCGTCCGCTTCTGAAATGGGGAAAAGTGCACGCAATGACCGCAGCCAACCAGGCAACGGTGCTGGTGACCGGTGGTACCGGTTCCTTCGGCTCCGCGATGGTGAAGCAACTGCTCGAGTCAGACGTCCGGGAGATTCGTATCTTCAGCCGTGACGAACTCAAGCAGGACGACATGCGGCGGCACCTGGGTGACTCCCGGGTGCGCTTCTACATCGGTGACGTGCGCGACTACGACAGCGTCGACCGCGCCACGCGGGGTGTCGACTTCGTCTTCCACGCTGCCGCCCTCAAGCAGGTTCCCAGCTGTGAGTTCTTCCCGATGGAAGCCGTGAAGACCAACGTCATCGGTTCCTCCAACGTCATCGAGGCCTCGAACAAGAACGGCGTGCACTCCTTGGTGTGCCTCGGCACGGACAAGGCTGCCTACCCGGTCAACGCCATGGGCATCTCCAAGGCGATGATGGAGAAGGTGGCGCAGGCTTTCGCACGTAACAACCCGACGGCCAACACCACGGTCTCGACCGTGCGCTACGGCAACGTCATGTGTTCTCGTGGATCGGTGATCCCGCTCTTCATCGAGCAGATCAAGGCGGGGAAGCCGCTCACGCTGACCGACCCGACGATGACGCGTTTCTTGATGTCGCTCGACGAGGCCGTGATGCTGGTTGATCACGCCTTTGAGCACGCCAAGCCGGGCGACCTCTTCATCCGTAAGGCCGTGGCATCGACGGTCGAGGATCTTGCGTTGGCAGTGGGCAAGGCGCTGGGCGTGGAACCCGAGATTCAGGTGATCGGCACGCGTCATGGCGAGAAGCTCTACGAGACGCTGGCCACCCGCGAGGAGCTCGAGCGCGCGGAGGATCAGGCTGACTACTACCGCGTCTCCGTCGACGCCCGCGACCTGAACTACGGCAAGTACTTCGACGAGGGAAGCGTCGTGGAGAGCCACGACGACTACCACTCCCACAACACCGAGCGACTGGACGTCGACGGTGTCGTCGACCTCCTCATGAAGCTCCCGCAGTTCCGTCTGCTGGCCGGTCTCTGAGCCGTGATCGCCTTTTGGGGGGCTGCGGCGGTGGCCGTGGTGGTGACGGGCGCGCTCATCATGGTCCTGCACAAGGCCCGCGTGATGGACGTGCCCAACGGCCGTTCGTCTCACGTCGTGCCGACCCCCCGTGGGGGTGGAATCGCGGTGATGCTCGCGGTGGTCACTGGTCTCGCGCTGGCAGGAACGATCCCGTGGTGGGTGCTCGCACCGTCGCTGCTCCTGTCCTGCGTGGGGCTGATGGACGACGTCCGGTCCTTACCGGCGCTGTTCCGCCTCGTCGCCCAGGTGGGCGTCCTGGCCTGTGCTGTGTTCTTCTTGCTCGACGACGGCGCTAAGGCTTTCGGCCTTGTCGCACTGGTCGGCGTGATCGCCGCGGTCGGGTACGTGAACGCGTTCAACTTCATGGACGGCGTCAACGGCATCTCGGCGCTGCACGCAGCAGTGGCGGGCGGCTGGTTCGTCTGGGTCGGTTCGCGCTACGACGTCGACGTGGTTGGTCCCGTCGGTGCCGCGTTGGCCGGGGCCGTGCTGGGCTTCCTGTTCTGGAACGCCCGCGGATCGATCTTCCTCGGGGACGTGGGCAGTTACGGCATGGGTGCTCTCATCGCTCTCAGCAGCGTTTTCGCCTGGGGGGCAGGAGTTCCTGCGCTCGTCGTCGTGGCGCCTCTCGGGGTCTACCTGAGCGACACGGCATGGGTATTGGTGAAGCGGAAGCGCGCGGGCAAGTCGCTCACCGAAGCACACCGCGACCACGTGTACCAGCGTCTGCTCGGCTTCGGTTGGTCGCACCTAGTGTCCGCAGCGTGGAGCGCGTCGATCGCTGCGCTAGGGTGCGTGTCGGTCGCGCTCCTGGTCGACGGCAACCCGGTTCTGGCCGCTCTCGTCCTCGCAGCGCTGCTGGTCCTCTACCTCGCCAGCCCGCAACTAGTGCAGCGCACCGTGCTTGCGCGCAAGCAGGCCGCATGACTGGCTCGCCCGTGTCCCCGGTCGCAGTGGTCGGGGCTACCGGATTCGTCGGGAGGGCAGTCCTGGCCGCCTTCGAACAGCGGGGCATCGAGGTGCGTGCGATCAGGGCACCCCGTCTGGAGACGAGTGCGCGCCAGGTGGATGCCCTGCACGCCGAGATGGCTGCCCCCGCTCTTCGGGCGGAGAGTGAGCGTCTGCGGGAGGAGCTCCGCGGTTGCTCGGTGGTAGTGAACGCTGCTGGGCTCTCCGATGCCACCAGCGGTGGCGACGTGCTCTTCGGAGCGAACGCACTTCTGCCCGGTCTGCTCGCTGCGAGCACCGAACCCGGTACCGGGTTCGTTCACGTCAGCTCGGCAGCGGTCCAGGGGAGGCGTGCGGTGCTCGACGAGACGACCGAGGTCGAACCATTCAGCCCTTACTCCGAGGCCAAGGCACTGGGCGAAGCGATGGTTCCCGACGGCTCGGTCGTCTTCAGGCCCACGTCGGTGCAGGGTGCCGGGCGTCGCGTCACGGCCTCCCTGGTCCGTCTCTGTTCTTCCCCGTTGGCCTCGGTCGCCGCCCCGGGCGACTTCCCGACGCCTCAGGTGCTGGTCGAGAACGTGGCGGATGCGATCGTGTTCGTGGCGCTACGGGCTGAAGATGCTCCGCGGGTCGTGCTCCAGCCGTGGGAGGGCGTGACGACAGGGGAACTGGTGAGGCTACTCGGCCAGCGCCGCCCCCTGCAGGTACCACAGTGGTTGGCGAGAGCGCTGGTCCGGCTCGGCTACGCGCTGAAGCCGCTGACCTCTCGTGCCGCTGGAATTGCACGCCGTCTCGAGATGTTGTGGTTCGGACAGGGACAGGCTCCGGGATGGCTCGACGACAAGTGGGCTCCGCCCGTGGGGCCCGAGGGATGGAAGAAGCTGAGCCGATGACCTACGGAGTTCTGACGCAGTGGTTCGATCCCGAGCCGGGGCCTGCCGCCGTGCCGGGCGTCCTCGCGCGTGAACTCGCGACCCGCGGTCACCAGATCGAGGTGCTCACGGGGTTCCCGAACTACCCGGTCGGCAGGGTTTACGAGGGCTACAAGCAGTCCTGGTCGGCGCGAGAGCAGGTGAGTCCGGGAGTCACCGTGAACCGGGTTCCGCTCTACCCGAGCCATGACGGCGGTGCCGTCGGGCGGGCCGGCAACTACCTGTCCTTCGCGGCGACCGCCTCCATGCAGGTGGTCAGCCACCTCAAGGACTGCGACGCCGTATGGGTCTACAACTCCCCGGCCACGGTCCCGCTCGCGGCTCGGCGCTTGAAGGGAAGGGCCGGCGTGCCGTTCCTGCTCCACGTCATGGACGTGTGGCCCGACTCCGTCCTGCACAGCGGGATGCTGGACGGTCCGCTGGGGAAGCTTCCGGTTGAGAAGTGGCTCACGGGTCTGGTGAAGCGCGGCTACGACGCGGCAGCACACGTGGCAGTCACCTCGCCGGGGCAGCGAGATTTGCTCCTGGATCGGGGGCTGTCGGCGGACCGGGTCTCCTACGTGCCGCTGTGGGCGGACGAGGACCAGTACCACCCGCGCGACCCCGACCGCTCCCTCCTGCCTCCGCAGGTGCAGGACGCGGCGCTGGTCTGGATGTACGCAGGAGCGATGGGCCACGTCCAGCGTCTCGACCGTGCGGTCAGGGCGGCTACGGCAGCCGCGGATGCCGGCGTGCACCTGGTCTTCGTGGGTCAGGGGATCGCAGAACAGGACTTGAAGGCGCTCGTGGCCGAACTCGGGGCGCCGAACGTCCACTTCATGGGTCGGCGGGAACCGTCCGAGATGGGGGATCTCATCGCCGCTGGGGACGCGCACCTCGTGTCGCTCGACGACAGTCCGCTGTTGCGTGTCACGATGCCCAGCAAGATCCAGTCCATCATGGCTTCCGGACGTCCGATCATCGCGACCTGTTCCGGGGACGCTGCAGACGTCGTCCGTTCCTCGGGCGGCGGAGTAGTCGTCGGTCCCGACGAGGACGACCGTCTCGTCGACGCACTGCTCGAACTCGCTGGCTCCTCGGGGACGCTGGACACATGGGGCCAGACGGCTCGCCGATTCTACGAGAAGACCTTTTCGCGGGAGCGCGGCGTCGACGCAGTCGAAGCGACGCTCGCCGAGATCTCGCGATGACTCTCCGCCAGTCGGAGGAAGAAGGAGGGGAAGTGGCAAGCGAAACTGTGCTCGGGAGCGACGTGGACCTGTTGGTCCTGGGCGTCACCGGGATGCTGGGGTCCGCCCTGGCCAACGAACTGCCCGGCATGACTAGGAGAAACGTCCACGGGACGGCGCGCACGCTGAGCCGGGTGCCGGACTCGGTCCGGACCGCACTGGGCGGCGGCGACCACCTCCATGAGTTGGACGTCCTTGACGACGCTGCAGTCGTGGCCTTGATCGAGGAACTCAAGCCGCGCGTCGTGATCAACGCTGTGGGCATGGTCAAGCAGGCCCCGGGGCTCGCAGACCAGTCCATGACGGTACGCCTCAACGCGTTGCTGCCACACCTCTTGGCCGAGACCGTGCATGAAGTCGGCGGCCGTCTTATTCACGTCAGCACCGACTGCGTGTTCTCCGGCCGTAAGGGTGGCTACCAGGAGAGCGACCTCCCTGACCCGGCCGACTTCTATGGCCGGAGCAAACTGCTCGGTGAGGTGCACGACAACGCTCTGACTCTCCGCACCTCTATCATCGGGCCCGAGGTGGCACGCCACGGGTCCCTGCTTGACTGGTTCCTGGGGCAGGACGGGAACGTGGTCAAGGGGTTCCGCGGTGCCATCTATTCCGGCCTCACCACGTTCGAGTTCGCCCGGTTCGTCGCCGAACACGCACTGCCGAACGATCTCACTGGCCTTTACCAGCTCTCCTCCACGCCGATCAGCAAGTACGACCTGCTCGGTTTGGTCGCGCAGGAGTACGGATGGAAGGGCGAGATCGTCCCTGAGGACGAATTCACCTGTGACCGATCGATGAGCGGTGAGCGGCTGCGTGAGGCCATCGGTTACGCGCCGCCGGACTGGCCGACGATGATTGCCCAGATGCACGACGCACACATTCGCTGGCACGGCTTGCCGGCCGGAAAGGAATCACTCGCATGAAGGTGATGACTGTTGTCGGAACTCGACCCGAGATCATCCGTCTGACCGAGGTGATCCAGCAACTGGACAGGCTGTGCGACCACGTGCTTGTCCACACCGGGCAGAACTACGACCGCAACCTGAACCAGGTCTTCTTTGAGGACCTCTCCCTGCGCGAGCCCGATCACTACTTGGGCGTCGACACCAGTTCGCTTGGATCTGTCCTCGGCGGCGTGATCATGGAGATGGAGAAGGTCCTGCTGGCCGAGAAGCCCGACGCGCTGCTCGTGCTCGGTGACACCAACTCGGCCATCGCCACCGTCATCGCCAAGCGGATGAAGATCGTGACATACCACATGGAGGCGGGCAACCGATGCTTCGACGAGAACGTCCCTGAGGAGACGAACCGTCGCATGGTCGACCACATCTCCGACTTCAACCTGGCGTACACGGAGCACGCACGCCGGAACCTGCTGGCTGAGGGCCTTCACCCACGTCGCGTTACCGTCACCGGGTCCCCGATGGGGGAGGTTCTGGAGAAGTTCCGCCCGCGGATCGAGGCATCGGACGTCCTCGATCGTCTGAGGTTGGACGAGCGCGGCTACTTCCTGGTGAGTGCTCACCGCGAGGAGAACGTGGACTCGCCGGAGCGACTCACCGAGCTACTCTCGTGCCTCGATGCCGTGCACGAGAAGTGGGGCCTGCCAGTGATCGTCAGCACGCATCCGCGGACGCGCAAGCGCCTGGAGGCGTTGGGCGTGGACACCGGCCAGGAGTCCATTCGCTTCATGGACCCGTTCGGCTTCCACGACTACAACAAGCTGCAGTTGAAGGCCGCCTGTGTTCTCTCGGACTCCGGGACCATCTCGGAAGAGGCTGCCATTCTCGGTTTCCCGGCGGTCACCCTGCGTGATGCGATGGAGCGTCCTGAAGCTCTCGATGCCGGCTCCATCATCATGACTGGGTTGGTCCGCGACGACGTGATCCAAGGAGTTCGTCTGGCCATGGAACTGGGCAGCAACTACACGTCCGTGCCTGACGAGTACCGCGTCAAGGACACCAGCAACCGGGTTGTGCGCTTCATTCTGTCGACGGCTTCCCGTCACCACCAGTGGGCTGGAATCCGACGCTGAGCCCGAGGTTGCCCCGTGGAGCGCCCTGGCTTTTCTGCTCGTCCTCGGTGTTGAGGGGTGGCAGCATTGGGCCAATACAGGAGCTCTGAGCTCTTCGGATCCTGGGAGCGTTCCGCTCACTGCATCGCAGTTCGTGTTGCCTCGCCACACGAACTGCGATGCGTCGTAGTGGGTGGCCCGGCGATCGGACTACCTTGGCATCCATGAACAATCCAATTTTCAATGACACGCCAATCAGTGCCGGTGTCGAAAAGACACATGGGCAATCATGGCCTCGGTAATCCCGACTTGCCATAGGTCAAGAAAGACGGAATTGCAATGATCGATGTCCGCGAAATTGCCGCGGCGGATGAGCATACAGGCAAGTCAAATGCCGCTGCGTCGTCAACCTCTGCGATGTTCACCTTGGTGGCTGCTGCCTTCCTGGTCCTGATTTCATTCATGGCGATTCCCGGCGGCCTGCGTCACGCCCTGGAGATCAATGTTCCGCTAGGTGTCTCGCTCGGCCTCGTCGGTCTGCAGAGTGCGGCCCTCATTCTGATCAATGGCCGCAAGTTCCGATTCTCGATCGGCTTGGTCCATGGAATTTTCTGTTTCATCTTTCTTTATCTGGCTCCGCTTGCCCAGTTGAAGTCAGGAAAGTTTCCTTGGGTGCCTAGGGGGGGCTTCTCGCCCGAGGTGATGCTGGATGCCTCGCTTGTCGTCAACCTGTGGCTGGTGACGTGGATCAGCGCCTCGTTGTTCTGGCTGTCGCGCATTCCTTCGGAAGCCCCCGGTGACGGTTTCAGCCGCCGAGCTTTGGCTCCCGCCTCTGGGGGGCGAGTCGCTGTTCTAGCAGTGCTGTCTTTCGTGGCTCTCGGCTACCTCGTGTCACGTCTGGGTGTCGACGGACTCCTGCTGCGCAGCCAAGCTAACGAGGGGCGCTCGAACCTCAGCGGATCGAGCAGCTTGCAGCTCTTGATCTCCTACTGTGCCCGTGCGGTCCCGGTGGCCTTCTTTGTCGCGGCGCTGACCCGGGTTAGGGAATCGCGCAATGCGAGTACCGTGGCAACGGCGATCATCGCCCTAGCGCTTTCGATCGCCCTCAACTTCCCCACGGCAACGCCGCGATTCTGGGCGGCGGCGATCGTTCTCGGCCTCGCCATTCACATGGGGTTCTTCAAGCGGCACTGGACTCTCATGTACGCCCTCTCATTCGGAACCTTTATGCTGTTCCCTCTTTTGGGATCATTGCGAAACTCAAGAAGTCTTGCGGATTCTGGAAATGCCAACACGTCTGCCTTGAGTGACATTCAGGCAGAGTTGTCCAAGGGTGACTACGACTCGTTCTCCATGGTGTCCAACTCTGTGGTCTTCGTGCATCATTACGGAGCGGACGGTGGCGGGCAGTTGATTTCGTCGCTCTTGGGTTTCGTTCCGCGCAGCTTGTGGCCCGGTAAGTCGGTTGGAACTGGCTCCTATGTTGCTGAGCCGCTCAACCTCTCGTACGACAACATCTCCTTCCCCCTGATGTCGGAATTCCACCTCAACTTCGGTTGGATTGGAGTCGTTCTCGGTGCACTGTTCGTCTCGTGGCTGTGCACCAAGGTCGACGCTGCGTACTGGCGCAGCAACAGCCCCGCCATCGGCTTCGTCTATCCGTTCGCCATTGGGTTCGTGATGTTCATTTCCCGCGGGGACTTGATGTCATCGTTCACCTTCAGTCTGGGAGGGTGTGTGACTGTTCTTCTGCTCGTCCGACTCGGTGTGGTACGTGAGAGACCTCTGAAGTAGGGGTGTGTCCCCGGGCATGGCGAGCATGTCCGTCCTTGGCGGACCGCGGCGCCTGCCGAGACTCCTCTCCACCCTCTATGGCCTGAGCATGCAACGCACGCCTCACATCGGGCTTTGTCACAAGAGCGCATCACTTTGCGCCCGGTCCTGTTGAATCTGCGTTCGCCCTGCTCTCCTTGCCTGTGCGTGGCGCCTGGACGAGCGACATCTGCTCGCGTGGAGACAGTGATGGCCACCGTGGGAGGCCGGGGGGCATTGGTATGGGGAGCATGTGGGCAGCGGCCGTCTTTGCTGGCGTGGCGGTCCTGATCGGCATCGGTCGTAGTCGGAGACTCGAGGGAGCGTTCGACCCGATGCACCCGCTGGTGTTCCCGGTGATCTATGTAGCGGTGGCCACTCTGGCGCCGGTGATGTGGATCTACGGGCGCGAACGCGACCTCGGCTACTTGAATCGCACGGTCATCTCCGAGCAGACGCCTCTGCTTATGGCGCTGGCGGTGGCCGGCTTCACCATGGGCGCACTCATGCAGTTCAGGCGACCTGTCCCACCACAGATTGCACGTGACGGCGCGACGCTCGCACTGACAGGGCGTCTGGTTTTCCTGCTTCCGCTCGCCCTAGCTGCCTACGGATTCGTGACGAACAGCGTGCTCACCCGGGGCGAGGGCCAAGGCCAGCGCTCACTCATGGACAGTCTTGATGCCGCGGGGTTTATGTTCGCGCCGGCGGCAGTCCTTCTCATCGCTGCGGGGCGATCGCAATGCAAGCGGCTCTTCGTGGGCGTCGACTGGCTGGGTATTGTGACGCTCGTCACCCTGCTGGGACTCAACGGCCGACGAGGATCTGCCATCGCGATCATCCTGGTGGTGATCGGAGTACTGGTGCGCAAGAAGAACGCGAAGAGCCGCCTTCTCCCGGTGATCATGGGGATGGGGGTGCTGATCTGGTTCGCATACTCGGTGGTGGTGTACCGCTCAGAGGCCACTGGCGGAGAGCATGAACTCAGCGGACTCGAGACGCTCCTGCGTGATACCGGGTCGGTCGCCTTCACCACGGGAGTTACGGTTGGCTTCGAGGAACGTTTGGGCGGAAGCACCATCGTGGCGGGCGTGCTCCGTCAGGCTCCCAGTCCAATCGTGAACCTCTTCCTCGGACCGCCCGACGACACCGGCGCAATGGAGTTCCGGCGGCTCTTTCGCGTCGATGCGAACAATGGATACGGATACTCGATCCCTGCCGACGGCGTACTCAACTTCGGCACCGTCGGCGCCTTCCTACTCCCCTTCTTTTTCGGGTTGTTCGCCGCGTGGGCGTACTCGCGGTCGGACCTCAATGCTTCGTACTCGCGGCAGCTCGTCTACTTCGTCTTCGTGGCGACGCTGCCGTTCGCCTGGCGGTCGGACACGCTGGGTTCGATCAAGGGCGTCCTGTACCCAAGCATCTTGGTCTTCCTCGCGCTGGTGATGGCGAGAACGTTCTACTCCTACAAGCACCCCAGGCAACAGGAGTCCGTCCACCGCCGTCCGGTGCGGGTTCGTTAGGGGTCGTGCTCGTCGTTCCTGGCTGGCAACGACGGGACGACTGGCTCAGTTGTTCTGGGTCTCGGCGCGTGAGGCGAGGAGTTGGGCGACGACGCCCACAGCGACCCCGCACACGGCCATTGCCATGACGAAGGCCGTAGCGCTCTGCCAGATCCATGCGGCGGCGGGCGGGGCGATGCACAGGCCAGCCGCATATCCGATGCGGATCTTGAGAACGAGGGCGGTCCTGTTGGCTGCGCGGAGCGCGGCAGCAGCCGCGGCACGGAGGCCCAGACCGACGTACTCGATGGTGACCACCCAGAGCAGCGGCTCCGCCAAGGTCCAGGTCTCTCCCAAGAGGGCGGTGCCGATGGAGTCGGGCAGGATCGACAGGACGGCACCCCAAACCAAAGTTCCCAGGACGAGAACCAGGGGCATCATGCGTAGGAGGCGACGCGCTGTGGCCTTGTCCTGTCGCTTGAGTTCGGGGACGACGGCGAGCGTGATACTCGTGGTGAGTGTGTTGAGCGGTCCGAAGAGGGTGCTCGCACCGCGCGATGCAGCGACCACTTGCGTGGTGCTCACGGCTCCGGCAGCCGAGGCGTTGACCAGTGGCGTGGCGCCGCTGAGAAGGGCGTCGAGCGTGAGATGCCCTCGCCGCGGGTCACCGCGGAAGTCGCCGAGTGCCTGACGCAGGGGAGCGAGGCGGGGCGGGCGAAGGATCGCCACGAGCACCATAAGGGCGATGATCGCGCCCGTGAGCCATAGGACGGCTCCTTGGGTCGGGGAGAGGGAGATCAGGCCGACGGCGCTCATGAGCCAGCCACCAGCGACGATAAAGGCCCACGAGGCGTCCGAGGCCAGTGCGGCGCCGGGGCGGGCTTGAGCGATGGCCGCGTAGCGCAGCAGGTCCTGCGTCATCAGCACCGGAGCCGTGACTCCGAGGACGAGGAGAACATGCGAGACCGTGGGTGACAGGCCAGGGAACTGAGAGGCGAGGGCAAGGGAGACGGCAATCAGGCCGCCCAGACCCAATGACGCTGACAAGGAGTTCGACACCAGACGTCGAGTCTGATCGGGTGCCGCTGTGGGCAGGTCCATGCCCAGGATTGCGCCGATTGCAGATCGTCCTACGATGACGGCCATCGTGAGACCGCTGTACGCGATCAGGATGGAACCGAGGTCTATGGGAGAGGAATTCGAGGCGATCAGGAAGACCAGAACGAAGTTGCTCCCGCTGGACGCGACCTGGTCCATCATGGAAATGACCAGTCGACGCGAGCTGCCGGTTGTGCTCAAGGATGCCTCAGATTCTCGCTGTGCTGACTATGTGCCGAGCGCTGGAGCGCGAGCCGGAGGGGGCGCGAAACAGGCTCAACGCCGGGGCACGAGCTTCGCAAAGGTTCGTGCCTGTGCCATCGACCATAGTGGCACAGGTGTCGTGGCCGGTGGGGCCGACCGATCCGGCAGCGCGGTTCCCGGGCGTTCGCGTCAATGCGGGCATCGGCGTGTTTTGGGGAAGTGGTTGCGCCCCGGGAATCGCTGGAACCCGGAACGAGGTGGCCGCCTCAGTGAAGCGGCCACCTCGAATGCGTGTGCCTAGCCGTTTGACTTCACGAGCAACGGGCAGGCGTCCAGCAAGGTCTCGGGGTCGAAGGAGATGGGACGGGCGTCGAACTCCAAGGAGTCGAGGAGGTGCTGAGCCGTCAAGGTCTGAGCGGTCTCGGGCAACTCCTGTGCGTGGCGAAGTTTGTCCACGGAGGCGAAGTAGTCGTAGAACTTGAACTCTCCGCCGAAGGGACGGCTTCCACCCTTGGCGGAGTCGGACTCCAGCCAAGCGTTGGGGACCCCATAGGCGTCAGCCAGAATAAGTCCGTGCAGTGACGAAGAGACGATGTTCTCGCACGAGAGGATCTCGCGCGTGGTGGCCTCGACGTCCTCGGTCTTGAGGTCGATAATCTTGATTCCCTCGCCGACGTCGAGTGACTGCCACACGCTTTCAGTGTGCCGCACGACGATCCCAACTTTGTGAGTCTTGGGTACATCGGGCGAGTAGTACAGAGGAGTCAGGAGAGCCGGATCTCCGTAGACGCGGGGGCAGTTGATGCCCACGTTGAGAAGCCGGGACCGGGTAATGGGGCCTCGAACGGCTGTGTACTCCGCCTTCTTGTTGAACGCGCCACGGCGTTCCGTACCGTAGGTTCCAGAGCCCCAGACGATTGACGACGAGGATGCCTCGCTGGCAATTGATCCCACGGCGACGAGGTGGGTCTCGGTCGGCTCGGCGAAGCGAACGGGGAGTCCGGTGATCTGTGCGATCAGCCACGGCGACAGGATGTCACCGTAGTTCTCGCCCTGGTCGAACCACAGCACCGGGACCTCGCCCTTCGCTGCCCACGCAGGACTGACCATGTACTTGGCGGTCACCGCCTTGCCGAGCTCGCTCCGGTGCTCGGTGGAGCGGTTTGCTGCGATCTGGCCGCCCAGCGCCCGGACAGCTGCCACCTTGGCTTTGTGGTCGCTGTCTAATCGCTGCTTCAGGCGCCACTTCGCGGCATTGACGACGAGCAGTGACTTGCCGGACAAAGACATGTGGTCCCCTACGGTGGCGATCAGAAGGCGTGGCTTGAGTTACTTCCCGATGAGCCTAATCCGCGCTGTTGATCATGCCAGCGCCCACCGTCACGCCCGTCGCCTCGTCAATCAGGATGAACGATCCCGTGGTCCGGTTCTTGGCGTACTCATCAGCCATGAGCGGCAGCGTCGTGCGGAGCTTGACGCGGCCGATCTCGTTGAGCGCGAGCTCGCCGGTCTCCTGGTCGCGGTGCAGGGAGTTGATGTCCAGGCGGTACTGGATCTCCTTCACCAGAGCACGTCCCGTGCGGGTGGTGTGCTTGATCGCCAGCTTCTGGCGCGGACGCAGGGGAGTGGTGGTCATCCAGCAGACCATCGCGTCGATGTCCTGAGCCACCGAAGGGGCGTTGTTGACGCGAGCGATCATGTCGCCGCGGCTCACGTCCACCTCGTCGTCCAGACGGACCGTCACGCTCATCGGCGGGAACGCCTGGTCGACCTCCTCGCCGAAGAAGTCGATCGCCTTGATCGTCGACGTCATGCCGCTGGGCAGAACGATCACCTCGTCGCCCTTCTTGAGCACGCCACCAGCCACCTGGCCGGCGTAGCCGCGGTAGTCACGCAGCTCGTCGGTGTCGGCGTGCGGGCGGATCACGTACTGCACCGGGAAGCGGACGTCCTTGAGGTCGCGGTCAGACGCGACGTGGACGTGCTCCAGGTGGTGCATCAGCGTCGGTCCCTGGTACCAGGGGGTGTTCGCTGAGCGGTTCACCACGTTGTCGCCCTGCAGGGCCGACAGCGGGATGACCTCGAGGTCAGGGATGTTGAGCTTCGTGGCGAACTGGGTGAACTCGTCCTTGATGGCGGTGTAGACGTTCTCGTCCCAGTCGACGAGGTCCATCTTGTTGATCGCCAGCACCAGGTGCGGGACCCGCAACAGGCTCAGCAGCACCGCGTGACGACGCGACTGCTCCGTCAGGCCGTGGCGGGCGTCCACCAGCACCAGACCGAGATCAGCTGTCGAGGCACCCGTCACCATGTTGCGCGTGTACTGCGTGTGGCCCGGGGTGTCGGCGATGATGAACTTGCGGTGCGGCGTCGCGAAGTAGCGGTAGGCCACGTCGATCGTGATGCCCTGCTCGCGCTCCGAACGCAGGCCGTCGGTCAGCAGCGACAGGTCGACGTAGTCGTGACCCTTCTGCTCCGAGGTGCGCTCCACGGCCTCGAGCTGGTCGGCGAAGATCGACTTCGAGTCGTAGAGGAGCCGACCGATCAGGGTCGACTTGCCGTCGTCGACCGAACCGGCAGTCGCGAAACGCAGCAGGTCCATGGGCCTCTGCTCAGTGCTCACGGTGGTCACAGTGCTCTCCGCAGTCGTGGTGGTGTCAGGGGTCTCGGTGCGCATCAGAAGTACCCCTCCTTCTTGCGGTCCTCCATGGCGGCCTCCGAGAACCGGTCGTCGCCGCGGGTCGCGCCACGCTCGGTCAGACGTGCCACCGAGATCTCGGCGATGATCTCGTCCAGAGTGCTCGCCGTGGACTCCACGCAACCGGTCAGCGTCATGTCGCCACAGGTGCGGAAACGCACGGTCCGCTCAGAGGCGACCTCGCCGTCCCGGCACGGGTTGAGCGGGGTCTCGGTCATCAGCATGCCGTCACGCTCGAAGACGCGGCGCTGGTGCGCGAAGTAGATGTTCGGGATCTCGATCTGCTCGCGGCGGATGTAGTCCCACACGTCCAGCTCGGTCCAGTTGGAGATCGGGAAGATGCGCATGTGCTCGCCCTCGTGCAGGCGGCCGTTGTAGAGGCTCCACACCTCAGGGCGCTGGTTCTTCGGATCCCACTGCCCGAACTCGTCGCGGTGCGAGTAGACGCGCTCCTTGGCGCGTGCCTTCTCCTCGTCACGACGCCCGCCACCGAAGGCAGCGGTGAAACCGTTCTCCTCGATCGCGTTGAGCAGCGTCGGGGTCTGCAGACGGTTGCGCGAGGTCTTGCCGTCGTCGATCACGATGCCGCGAGCAATCGCGTCGTCGATCGAGGCGACCACCAGCTTCACGCCCAGGCGCTCCACCCAACGGTCGCGGGTCTCCATCACCTCGGGGAAGTCGAGGCCGTTGTCGATCTGCAGGATCGGGAACGGGATCTTCGCCGGGTGGAATGCCTTCTCCGCCAGACGCAGCATGACGATCGAGTCCTTGCCGCCGGAGAACATCAGCACCGGCTTCTCGAACTCCGCAGCCACCTCACGGAAGATGTGGATCGACTCCGCCTCGAGCTGGTCCAGCTGGCTCAGTCGATAGTCGGGGTGTGTGCTCATGGGATCTGTGTGACCTCTCGAGGGCGATACGGCAGCCGTCATCGTAAGCCGGTCGCCGCGTATGCGTTCTGACTTGCGCAGGCTGTGGACAGCCCGTCGGGACAGATGGTTGAAGGTGCTTCTTTTTCAGGACGCCGACGCGTCCCGGTGTCCCGTCAAGGCAGGCATGATGACGTCCAGGTAGCCGTTGATCTGCTCGACGGCAGCCTTCGCCGCCTCCGGCCCGTTCTTGTACGGGTCCGCGATGTCGTACTCGCTCAGGTGCGGCGCCCGGAACATGCCGGCCTGGGAGATCAGGGCGCGACCGGTGAGCGAGGCCCCCTGCACGGTCGCGGCGAACTGGCCCACCGTGAAGATCTTGCGGAACTCCCCGGGGTAGCGCTCCAGCAGGGCGTCCATGTGGCTCTGCTCGGCACACAGCAGGAGATCCGCGGCCTCGACCAACTGACGGCTCACCGGGTTGCTCCGGAAACGCTCCGCCGCACGCTTGGGGGCGAACGGCACCATCTCGGGGTCCATCCGGCGACCGACCACGGCCTCGGTGCCCACCGAGACGATCTCGATCCGGGAACCGGCCAGACGCTGAGCCTGCATCTCCATGTAGGGGGAGCGGCAGATGTTGGCGGTGCAGACGAACGCCACCGCGAGGTGCGCGTCCCGCTCGTCTCGCTCGTGCGTGGCGACCCGGGCCGGCGCGCCGGCGAAGATGTCGGTGCGCGTGGCAGGCGCGTTGGTCGTCCGGATCGGGCCGGTGCGCGGCGACACGGCGGCGAACGACGTGGTGTCGGCGTCGCGCAGGTCGCCGGGCTGCTCGACGTCGAGCAGCCCCTGGGCACGCAGCGCTGCCAGGACGTCCGCCAGCGCGGCCTCGACCGAACGGCCAGCGGTGTTGACCACCACGTCGGCGTCGTCGGGCGCCTCGTAGGGCGACGAGATGCCGGTGAACTCCGGGATCTCGCCGGCGCGGGCCTTCGCGTACAGGCCCTTGCGGTCGCGGCGTTCGCACTCGGCGAGCGGCGTGGCGACGTGCACCAGGAAGAAGCGTCCGCCGGCCTCCTCGACGTACTCCCGCACTTGGGCGCGCGTCGCGGCGAACGGTGCGATCGGGCTGACCACCGCGAGCCCGCCATGACGAGCGATCTCGGCGGCGACCCACCCGATATGACGGATGTTGGTCTCGCGGTCCTCGCGGGAGAAGGTCAGGCCGGCCGACAGGTTGCGTCGCACGACGTCGCCGTCCAGTGACGTCACCGATCGCTTGCCCTGCTCCAGCACCAGATCAGTGAGGGCTCGGGCCAGCGTCGACTTGCCGGAGCCCGACAGGCCGGTGAAGAAGACGACGACCCCCTGCTGATCCGGTGCGGGACGATCCTGAGCCACGACAGCGGCGACAGCAGCGGGGCGGTCGGCGGCGGAGACAGGCCCGGCGTGATCGGGGAGGGGCCAGAGCGGGTCGGCACCTGCGTAGGTGGCGACCACCTGGTCGCGGAGTGTGGCGTCGGCGTCGGAATCCGCTTCGGGATGGGTGGCAAGGGGAACCACCACGACGACGGCGTCAGGCAGTTCCTCGGCAGCAGCGAGCGTGGCGCGCACCAGATTGACGGGCGAGAGCTTCGGGGTGCCGGCGCCGACCAGCGCGAGCAGCACCAGCGGTCCTCGCTGCGACAGACGCGAGATCTGCATCGAGGTGAGTGCGTCGTCCACCGCGATCCAGCTGCGTCCTGCGTGGGCCGCGTGGGCCTCGGCGGGGGAGAGACGGAGACGTCGGAAGGGGCCGTGGGCCGGAGTGGCCAGGGCGGTCAGGGTGCCGTCCGGGGCGACGGTGGCCAGCGGGAGGCCTTCGGGGTCGACCAGTTCCACCTCCTGCTCGCGCAGGGCCGGGGGCAGGTCGAGGGTGATGACGGCGTCGTCGCCGCTGTCGAAACGGTCGCGCGGTGCCAGTGCTCCGTTCAGCAGGAGCTCGAGGTCGTCGAGCTCGCGCGGAGTCGGGCAGTGCTGCGGCAGAGGAGAGGACACCCGGGCATTCTCCCACGCGGACGACGGTGAGGTGGACGTGTGCGTCGAGGCCTACTGCTCCATCACGGAGATGTGCTCGATGATGGCTGTCGTGGAGATGGCCGGCGTGCGGGGCAGATAGACGACGTCGCAGATGTCCTTGAACTCGTCGAAGCGCCCGGCCCAGTCGTCTCCCATGACGAGCACGTGGGCGCCGAACTCCTTGATGTAGTCCCGCTTCAGCTCCAAGGACTCCTCGACGAAGACTGTGTCGACCATGCGCATAGCACTCAGGATCGCCACGCGCTCGGCCTCACTGAAAACCGGGTTGCGCCCCTTCTTCTTCATATTGAGTGCGTCAGAGGAGACGCCGACGACCAGTCGATCACCGTGCGCAGCGGCGCGCTCAAGGATGCGGAGGTGACCCAGATGGAAGACATCGAAGGTGCCGAAGGTGATGACCGTGCGGCGCTCGGGGTGGGTGTCGACGGAACTCATGCTTGTCCTTCATGTCGTGGGGCGGACGATTCCGCGGGGATCCAGTAGGCGGTGTAGGCGTGGTGGGTGACCTGCTTGTCGGCAGGCGGGAGCTGCATGTAATCGCCGTACATGGTGGTCAGGACGTAGTCCCAGCCGGAGGGAACGGCGAGGCTTCCCTCCTCTTCGAACGGCAGGCCGGAACCGGTCGCCATGAGCGCGGCGTCCACTGCCCAGGGGTAACTGCCGACCAAGATACCGAGGTCTCCGGAACCATTGACGGCGCTGCGGGCGAGGCGGTCGCGCAGGGTGCCGATCGCGGAGATCGGCAAGCGGTTCAGCGCGAACTGTGAGACCACGAGAACGAGGCGCTTGGGCAGGCTGTGGTCGTGTCGGGCGCGGACAGAGCGCAGCGTTTCCAGTGCCTGAAGGGCGCGGGACGTCGAGAAGGCGAACGTACGTCGCCAGCCGCTGGAGGCGACGTCGTCGACGGGCCAGATGTCAATGCCGACCCCTGAGGTGAAGGACATGTTCGCGTCCTCGACGACCTGGGTGCGGCGGTCCCAGATCTTGGCGAAGCCGAACGGCCAGGCGTCACCGGGGCGGCCGATCTGGAACTGGGGAAGGTGCGTGGCCGCTTCGGTAAGGAATCGGGTGTAGTCGGAGCGGGGCATCATCACGTCGATGTCGTCGTCCCAAGGGATGAATCCTGCGTGACGAGCGGCGCCCAGCAGCGTTCCGTACGTCAGTTGGTACCGGATCCCCGATCGCTCGCACAGGGAGACAACTTCGCGAAGGGTCTGGATCTGGACGGAGCGAACCTCGTCCGCGGACATCGATGCCATGAGTTCACCCTAGATTCACGCGGTAGGCCTTGGTGGTGCCCAGAGAATAGGCGAGGCCATGTTGATACGTTGCACCGGCCATGCTTGCAGTCGCTAACAATTGCAAGCACACTGGAGGGGTGACCATTCAGGAAGAGCCAGAGGCTACGCCGTCGAAGAAGCGTTCACGTGTGCAGAAGGTTGCATCGGGGGTGACTGCCGGCGTGGGCGCCGGGGTCGGCGCCGGCGTCAGCGCTGTCACGGCCGGAGTCAGCGCTGTCACCGGGAGCGTTGGCGCCGTCACCGGTGTCGGAAAGGTGGGGGAGTACCTCAAGGAGCAGCGCCTCGCGGCGAAGCTCTCGTTGCGTCAGCTCGCTGAGCTGGCAGGCGTCTCCAACCCGTATCTGAGCCAGATCGAACGCGGCCTGCGCAAGCCGTCCGCCGAGGTGCTGCAGCAGCTCGCCAAGGCGCTGCGCATCTCCGCCGAGCAGCTCTACGTCCAGGCCGGCCTGATCGCCCCCGAGACCCGCAGCGGCGTCAGCGTCGAGGCGGCGATCCTGGCCGACACCCGGCTCACCGTCGCCCAGCGGCAGTCGCTCCTCGAGATCCACGCCTCGTTCGTCGCCGTGCACGCCTCGTCGCGTCCTGCTGCAGCGCAGGCGCCGGAGCCGGACGAGCAGCCCTGAGGCCACCCACGTACGCACGGGCACCGGAGGGGGAGCCCGTACACACAGGAGGAAATATGAGCACCGAGACTGCAACCAAGCCCACCGGACGCTTCGCCGTCACCGACATCGACGTCAAGGCCGAGGCCGCGAAGGTTCTCTACGCCTACGCGGGTGCCGGCGACCTGGCCGTCCAGACGGTCCGCGACGCAGTGTCCGGAGCGGTCGAGGACGCCAGCAAGAAGGCCTCCGAGGTCCGCACCGAGGTCACCGAGAAGGTCACCGAGGCCAAGAGCGGCGTGTCCGAGATCGACCTCAAGCCCAGCGCTCTCGTCGCGAAGGCGACCGAGTTCGTCAAGGGCGCCGTCACCGCCGTCGAGGAGAAGGCCAGCGCCACCGTCGGTGACGCCAAGAGCCTCTTCGCCAAGGGCGTCTCCACCGTCACCTCCACCTATGCCGAGCTCGCCGAGCGTGGCGAGGGCGTCGTCTCGAAGGTGCTGGCCAAGGAGAAGGTCGCCGAGGTCCGCACCGAGGTCAAGGAAGTCGTCGCCAAGGCGGAGTCCGCCGTGGAGAAGGTGACCGAGGTGGCCGTCAAGGCACCTACCGCCAAGCCGGCCGCCCGTCGGGCCCCCGCGAAGAAGGCTGCCGCCAAGGTCGCCGAGGTCAAGGCGGCCGCGGTCCCCGCTGCCAAGCCGGCCCCGGCCAAGTCTGCTCCGGTGAAGGCCCCGGCGAAGAAGCCCGCCGCGTCGTCCCAGGGCACGCTCCCGGTCGAGCCGACCCGGGGCGACGCCAAGGCCTGAGTCCCGTGAACCGTCCGTGCGCGCTGGTGGTGGACCGGCGCGCACGGACTTCCTCGTTCTGGTGTGCCGCGGTGCCCGCTAGGCTCGCTGCGTGCTCTCCTCGCTGACCGCCCTCGTCGGACTCGTCGCCACCCTCGGCTTCGTCGTGGTGAAGGCGTACGCGCTGATCTCCGCGCTCACCTTCTCCGAGCAGGCCTATGAGGCCTCCGCCAAGCTCACCAAGGTCGCCTGGTGCGCCATCCTCGGCCTCGCGCTGGTGGCCCAGCTGGTGTTCCGCTCGCCGATCCAGATGCTCAACCTGGTGGGGCTGGTCGCGGCTCTGGTCTTCCTTGCTGACGTGCGTCCGGCGCTCCGGGACGTCACCCCCCGCTGATCCCCGGGGGAGGCCGCCGGTCGCTGTCTCCTGCTCGTTTCTCACGATCCGCCTCGGTTCGAGGTGTCGAATTGTGCACGGGGTGGGAAAATTTGGAGGCGACCCGGCGGGTCCTCCTTGCTGCGTGCGACCATGGGGTCGCGAACCGTCCGTCATCGGTTCGAGACAAACTCATGGGGAGTGATCAGCCAGTGGGAGACTTCATGTCCCGCCTGCAGCACCGCCGGAGCCTGGTGGCTTCTGGTTTCGACTTCATCGTCTGGATCGTCGCGTTCGAGGTCTGGACCGCGCTGAAGTTGCTCGAGGGCAACTCCAGCAGCGACTACTACGCAGGGGCGCTCCTGCTCGGCGCCGTCGCCGGCGTGCTGCACCTGCTGCTCGGCTGGAGCGTGCGTCTCCATCACGGCCGCTCGCGCCTCGCCTCCCTCGAAGAGGCCATCCTGCTCACCCTCGTCTCGGGCGCCGTGGGGCTGCTGATCTTCGTCGGCAACCTCGGCCCGATCGTCGTACCGCGCAGCGTGCCGGTCGGAGCCACGCTCCTGTTCCTCGTCGTCGCGCTCACCGGCCGCGCCGCCTGGCGCCGCAAGGTCGAGAGCGCACGTGAGCACGAGGACGCCGCCAACGCGACCCCGGTCATCATCGTCGGAGCGGGCGAGTCGGGCTACGACCTGGTCATCTCGATGCTCCGCGACCCCGACCACGAGTGGCGTCCCGTCGCGCTCGTCGACGACGACCCGGCCAAGCGCTACTACCGGATCCGCAACGTCCCGGTCCGCGGCACGACGGCCGACCTCGCAGCGGTGGCCCGTGAAGCCGGTGCCAAGGACGTCGTCATCGCGATCCCGAGCGCCGACAAGCAGACGATCGCGCACATCAACCTCCTCGCAGTCGAGGCCGGACTGAACGTCAAGGTGCTGCCCTCGCCGACCGAGATCCTCGGTGAGCACGCCGGCATCCGCGACCTGCGTGACATCAACCTCCACGACGTCCTGGGCCGCGCTCCGCTCGACACGGACGTCGCCGCGATCGCCGGTTACCTCAAGGGCAAGCGCGTCCTCGTCACCGGCGCCGGTGGCTCCATCGGTTCCGAGCTGTGCCGCCAGATCCACAAGTTCGGCCCCGCCGAGCTGATGATGCTCGACCGCGACGAGTCCGCGCTGCATGCCGTGCAGCTCTCGATCACCGGGCGTGGACTCCTCGACTCCGAGGACGTCATCCTCAACGACATCCGCGACATCGATGCGCTCCGCGAGATCTTCCAGCGTCGACGTCCCGAGGTCGTCTTCCACGCCGCGGCCCTCAAGCACCTTCCGATGCTCGAGCAGTACCCGGTCGAGGCGATCAAGACCAACGTCTTCGGCACCCGCAACGTCCTCGAGGTCTCCCGCGAGGTCCAGGTCGAACGCTTCGTCAACGTCTCCACCGACAAGGCCGCCAACCCGGCCAGCGTCCTGGGCTACTCCAAGCGTCTCGCCGAGCGTGTGACGGCCGAGTTCGCCGACGACGAGCACGGCACCTACCTCTCGGTCCGTTTCGGCAACGTCCTCGGTTCGCGTGGTTCGGTGCTCACCGCCTTCGCCTCGCAGATCGCCAAGGGGGGACCGGTCACGGTCACCGACCCCGAGGTCACCCGCTACTTCATGACGATCGCCGAGGCGTGCCAGTTGGTCGTCCAGGCCGCTGCGATCGGCGAGCCCGGTGAGGCTCTCGTCCTCGACATGGGCGAGCCGATCAAGATCCTCGACGTCGCCAAGCAGCTCATCGAGCAGTCCGGTCAGCCGATCCGCATCGAGTTCACGGGTCTTCGTCCCGGCGAGAAGATGCACGAGGAGCTCTTCGCCGACCACGAGCCCCAGGACGTCCGACCCAAGCACTCCGCGGTCTCCCACGTCCCGGTGCCCTCCGTGAGCGATGCAGAGATCGACGCGCTGCCGCTCAGTGGAGTGCGCGAGGACGTCATCAGGACGCTCGCCACCATGTGCGAGTATGGCAATGAGCAGGCCTCCGCAGTGGCCCGCTGAAGACCTCGCGGCCAGTGACGCTGGCCACCCCACGGACACGGTGCGTTCAGTCCCGTATGTTCGTGGATCACCGGAGCGGGTGGCGTCAGCGCCCTCCGGCAAGGACAGTCATGAGTAGGGGATGAAATGGCACTGGATTCTGAAGAGCGGCCCTGGGGGTCCTGGCACGTCATCGATGACGGCAAGGGCTACAAGGTCAAGCGCATCCACGTGAACCCTGGACAGCGGCTCTCGTACCAGACCCACGAGCACCGCTCCGAGCACTGGGTGGTCATCTTCGGCAAGGCCACCTGCCTCGTGGACGGCGTGGAGATCGTCGCCGGCCCCGGTCAGTCGGTCGACGTCGCCGTGGGTTCGGCCCACCGCATCGCCAACATGCACTCGGAAGAACTCGTCATCGTCGAGGTCCAGCACGGCGCCTATACCGGCGAGGACGACATCTGCCGCCTCGAGGACGATTATGGTCGTCAAGAGACCGCTGAGGTCGCTGCGGACGCTTGAGTGACCAAGAGGACCCCGACCAGACGGTAGGGGTCCTCTTTTATATTCGCGGCGGTTCCCCTCAGGAGGACAAGGCGTCGGCGATCATGTCGGCGTACGCCACGGCGCGGTCCCGTGCGGTGGGGTGATTCCGTGCATGCTCCACGCCGCGCGCGGCCAGGTCCGCACCGGCCGGGCTCAGCGCTTGCGTCAGGGCGTCAGCCAGCGCCACGGGGTCCGTTGGATCGGCGTACCAAGCGAAGTCGCCGGTCACGTCGCGCACGAAGTGGCGGTCGGAGGCCACGAGAGGGGTTCCGGTTATCAATGCCTCTAGCGGGGTGGCGGAGAACGCTTCGAGCAAGCTGGGGAACACTGCTGCCGCACTTGCTGCGTAAATGGAAGCCAATTGATCGACGGTCACTGATCCCACAGTGACGGAATGCTCCCGTACGTCAGGCGGGAGGAGGAGCCATTCGTCTTCACGCAGTGTGAGTAGGAACTTCACAGGGGAGCCGCGGCGCTTCATTTCAGCTCCCACCTTGCCAAGGACAGCGTGGTTCTTGTGGGGGTAAAGGCGTGTCACAAAGCACACGAGAGGTTCTGCAAGATTTTTCGGGATTGGAGCCGGAGACCATAGCGCGGGACGATCGAAGATCTGGTTGTAAGTGTTGGGAACGACAGCGACATCATCCTCTTTAATGTCCCACATATTGTGGAGAGCAGCGCGCATATGCGGAGCCTCCACGACCAAGCGGCGGCCCCGCGTCGAAATTCGAGAGGCCGTTCGGCGCATCAGATTCTTCAGCGCTGCCAATCGCGAGGTGTTCCTAGCGAACTCAGGCCAGAGGCTGGTCACGTCAGCAAAGCCAACAAAGCGATGTGCGGCCCGAAAAGGGACGTACTCGGGGCCGAAGACGGTGAATGAAACGTCATGCTTCTCGCGTAATTGGCCGAGGTTAATGGTCTTGTCGATCTCCGTGATAGGCAGGGCTGCCTTGGTGGCGGCGGAGATGTTGTTCATGACGTGGTGGGACGCGAGGACGACGACCTCGCCGTGGAGCCAAGCGTAATTCCCCTCGGTCTTCAGGCGGGCTAGTTCATCGAGAAAGGACGCCCCGACTTGGATGCCTCCGCCGTTCTTCAGGTTCGCCAGATTCAGGAGTACGCGCGACATGCCCCGGAGCCTAGCCGTGCGAACGTCGCCCCTGCCGGTCCGGTCCAGTGCCGCGGAGGGCAGTAGGGGTGGTCCTATGGAGTTAGCTCAGGTACCTCGTGAGAGCGTCGCGCCAGTCCCGAGGCTCGAAACCGGTGGCGAGGAGCGCGGAGAGGTCCAACCGGCTGTCATCTGGCCGCGGGGCAGGGGTGGTCGCCAGACCAGCGGTGTACTCCGCCGTGCTGACCGCCGTGACGTCGTCGGCCGGCCGGCCGCTCGCTGCGAACACCTCCTGGGCGAGGGCATGGAACGACGTCGCGTCGCCGCCGTTGCTCAGGTGGTAGGTGCCGTACGGCGGGCGGGTTTCGAGGAGGTGGCGTACGGCGCGGGCGATCTCGTCGGTGAACGTGGGCCGTCCGATCTGGTCGTCGACGACGCTCGGGCTCACGCCGCGTGCGGCCAATGACTGCATCGTGGCGACGAAGTTGGCGCCGTCGCCCACCACCCACGAACAACGCAGGACGTAGTGGTGAGGAGCGGCTGCCACCGCAAGGTCACCAGCTGCCTTGGACTGGGCGTAGACGCCGAGGGGTGCGAACGCCGACGACTCCGTCCAGCCGCCCTCGGGTGCGGTGCCGCTGAACACGTAGTCCGAGGAGAAGTGCACCAGCGTGAACCCGTGTTCACGCGACAGCGCAGCCAGACGGGCCGGCGCGGTGGCGTTGGCGGCCCACGCGTCCCGACGTCCCTGGTCGGTCTCCGCGGCGTCGACCGCCGTGTAGGCAGCCGCATTGACGACGACGTCGTGCGCACGCCAGTCCCAGGCAGCGACGGCGTCAGCGTCCGTGATGTCGAGGACGTCGCGGCCCACCACGAGGGCGTCGGGGAACTCCAGTGCCAGCGCGCGGCCGACCTGTCCGTTGCCGCCCAGCACCAGCATCCGCTGACGGGGGATCGCCATCTCCGGGGTGAGCGGACCGTAGGAGAGGTCCTTCTCGCTGAGGATGCACTCATCCAGCGGGATCGGCCACTCGATGCCCAGCGCCGGGTCGCTCAGAGCCACGCCGGGGTAGGCGGCGTCGGGGCGCCAGTGCTGGTTGACCAGGTAGGAGTACGTCGCTGCGTCGGTGAGTGTCTGGTAGGAGTTGGCGACGCCCCGAGGAACGAAGACCCCCACGCTGGGGTCCATCTCCATCGAGAACGTCTGCCCGAACGTCGGTCCCTCACGCATGTCCACCCAGGCAGCGAACACGCGGCCGTGGGCGATCGTCAGGTACTTGTCCCACGGTTCGGCGTGGAAACCGCGCGCCACTCCGCGGTCGGTGTTGAAGGAGAGGTTGTGCTGGACGGGCCCGAAGTCGGGCAGGCCCGCAGGCGTCATCTTGGCCCGCTGCCAGTTCTCCTTGAACCACCCCCGTGGGTCCTCGCGCAGGTCGAGTTGGACCACCAGGAGTCCCTCGATCGGGGTCTCCGTGACGTGGGGGAGAGGCGTGGATGCGCCGGAGGTGCTGGTCATGGAGTCAGTGTCCCTTCTGGGCGTACGTCGCCTCGGTGGCGGCCTTCACCGGGCGCCACCAGTCCTCGTGCTCGCGGTACCAAGTCACCGTGCGGGCCAGACCGTCGTGGAAGTTCTCGTGCCGGGGCCTCCACCCCAACTCGCTCCGCAGCCGCGTCGAGTTGATCGCGTACCGCAGGTCGTGTCCCGCCCGGTCGGCCACCTGGACGAAGTCGTCGGGGTCGCGGTCGAAGAGGACGTTGAGGTGGCGCACCACCTCCAGGTTGGACTGCTCGCCGTCGGCGCCGATCAGGTAGGTCTCACCGATCCGTCCGGCAGTGATGATTCGCCACACCGCAGAGGAGTGGTCGTCGGCGTGGATCCAGTCGCGCACGTTCGCGCCGGCGCCGTAGACCCGCGGAGCCCGGCCCTCGATCAGTTCGGTGATCTGGCGCGGGATGAACTTCTCCACGTGCTGCCACGGGCCGTAGTTGTTGGAACAGTTCGAGATCGTGGCGCGGACCTTGAACGAGCGCACCCAGGCCCGCACAAGATGGTCGCTGGCCGCCTTCGAGGCGGAGTAGGGCGAGGACGGGTTGTAGGCCGTGTGCTCGGTGAACCGGTCCGGGTCGTCGAGCTCGAGGTCGCCGTACACCTCGTCGGTGGAGACGTGGTGGAACCGCACGTCGTGACGCCGCACCGCCTCCAGAAGCGTGAACGTGCCCACGATGTTGGTCTGGACGAAGATGCGCGGGCCGGTCAGGGAGTTGTCGTTGTGCGACTCCGCGGCGAAGTGGACCACCACGTCGGCGGTCGCGACGAGACCGTCGACGAGACCCTCGTCGACGATGTCGCCCACCACCAGACGCACCCGGTCTGCGGGCAGGTCGGCCAAGGACGCCTCGGAGGAGGCGTAGGTCAGCTTGTCCAGCACCGTCACCCGGACATCGGTCTCCCGGACGAGGTGCCGAACGAAGTTGCAGCCGATGAAACCGGCTCCACCGGTCACGAGAACGTGGGTCATGGGGCGGATCCTAGGGTCGGCGGAGGTCCTCGACGGCGGTCATCCGCGCGAGGCCACCAGCGTGAGGGACGTACGCGTGTCGAAGGTGGTGCTGGTCCAGCGCGCGGACCCGTCGCCGTCCGTCGTCCAGACGGGGGAGTCAGCGTCGCCTGCAGCGGTCTGCGGACGCGGGGTGAACCCGGCCGGGAAGCGCACCGTGACATCGACCTTGGCCTTCTCCACCGTGGGCTGCGGGTCGAGGTCGAGCAGGTAGGTGAGGGAGTCGCCGGTGACCGTTGCGGCCTGCGGCACCACGTAGGTGACCTTCAACGTCCCGCTCTCACCGGCGCGCACCAGCGAGGGCTGCTCGACGTAGGGGCGGCCGTAGTAGTCGCCCGTCGTCGTCGCGGCGTCACGCGAGCCGTCGGAGTCGGCGACCCGGACCTTGCTCACCTCGGCGCCACGCGGCAGGAAGAGCGCCAGGTTCCCCTCGAGATTCGGGTCGGTGTACGCAGAGAGTTCGCCGTCGACGGTGGCGTCGTTGCCGTTCTTCACCTTCGCCGTCATCACGACCTCGGCGGAACCGTCCTCACGCAGCGTCACCTCCGAGGAGATCGACTTGCGCTGACCGAAGTCGGCCTTCGAGCCGACCAAGTTCTGGGTGAAGAAGCCGACGTAGTCGTGGTCGGTGTCAGCCAGGGCACCGTCGAGACCGAACTCGCCGGCCGCGGCCTGGGTGACGTCGTCGCGGAAGTAGAAGGCCAGGTGACGTCCGCCCGCGGAGTCCCCGACGGCCTGCATCGTGGAGACGAAGTCGTTCCCGGAGAAGAGCTGGTCCAGGAACGCCGGGACCAGGGCCCGGTTCAGGGCCTTGCGCTCGGCCTGCTGAGCGAGCGTGAACCGCTCGTAGTCACCGGCGGTGCGCTCCACGACGTTGTCGGCACGCAACTGGCCCAGGCCCTCGACGTAGACCGGACCGGTGACCTGCATCATCCGCGAGATCGCGACGACGTCGACCGCGATCAGACCGTCGACGTCACGCTTGCGCAGCTTCTCCCAGGCACGCAGGGTCTCCTCGCCCGACACCTCCCACGACGGGGCGATGTTGGCGTGGGTGATCTTCTGGGAGTACTGCGAGACGAACGGGTTGCCCTCGACGTGGTCCCAGTAGACGTTGCGGAAGATCTGCGGTGCGGTCTCGACGTCGAAGGTCTCACCGCGCTTGATCGTGCCGTTGTCGGCCGTGACCACCGAGAAGGTCAGCATCGAGCCGCCGGCGTACTTGAGCTCGGAGGGGTTCATCATCGCGACGAGGTACTTCATCGGTCGGTCCTTGCCGAGCGTCGCGGGCAGCTGGTCGACCATCGGCAGCAGCCGGTCGATGCCGTCGGCGACCGGGACCACCTGGTCGAGTGCCTCGTCGCGGGCCTCGGAGATCCGGGCGCCGATCATCGGTGCGGAACCGTCGACGTCGTCGAGATGGGAGCGTGCGGTGTCGACGTGGCCCTCGACGGTGCGCAGCGCGGCAGTCACGTCCGCCAGGACCGCGAGGTCCACCGACTTGCCCTCCATCAGGGTCGCGTCCTCGCCCGAGACCTGCGGGTAGACGGTCCGGGCGGCCTCGACCGCGGAGGTGAGTTCCGAGAGCGCCGTGCCGAGGTGGCGGGCGTCGCCCACGCCCGAACCGATCACCGGCACCCACGACCACACCCTCGCGCCGAAACCGTCCGTCACGTCGGTGACGGCGTCCACGTGGGTGCGCGCAGCGTCGAGATGCGTACCGGCCACCTCGACGTCGCCGACCTTGAACGCTTCGACCGCGGCGGTCAGTTCGCTCTTGGCCGCGTCCGCGTCAGCGGGGACCGAACGCAGGGGCAGCGCGAGCAGCGCGAGAGCGATCAGCAGCAGGCCCAGCACTCCTGTGACGACAAGAACGGGGTGACGACGTACGAAGTTCACTGCGCCATCGTCGCAGAAGCCCCCGCGCAACGGTCATGGTGCACGCGCCGGGGTCACCTAGGATCCGGCTCATGCGAGGAATCATCCTGGCCGGGGGGACCGGTAGCCGTCTGCACCCGATCACGCTGGGTGTCAGCAAGCAGCTGGTCCCGGTCTACGACAAGCCGATGATCTACTACCCTCTCTCGACGCTGATGCTGGCCGGTGTCCGCGACATCCTGGTGATCACCACCCCGCAGGACGCCGAGGCCTTCGAGCGACTGCTCGGCGACGGCTCCCGCTACGGGATCACGCTCACCTACGCCGTCCAGCCCAGCCCGGACGGTCTGGCACAGGCCTTCACGATCGGTGCCGAGCACATCGGTGACGACTCCGTCGCCCTCGTCCTGGGCGACAACATCTTCCACGGCGCCGGTCTCGGCACCCAGCTGCAGCGGTTCTCCGACCTCGACGGCGCCGCGGTCTTCGGCTACGCCGTCAGCGACCCGCGCGCCTACGGCGTCGTCGAGTTCGACGCCGACGGCAAGGCGCTCTCCCTGGAGGAGAAGCCCGACGTCCCCAAGTCGCGCTACGCGGTGCCCGGCCTCTACTTCTACGGCAACGACGTCGTGAAGTACGCCGCCGAACTGGAGCCGAGCGCCCGCGGTGAACTGGAGATCACCGACCTCAACCGTCGCTACCTCGAAGAAGGACGCCTGCAGGTGGAGGTGCTGCCCCGCGGCACCGCCTGGCTCGACACCGGCACCTTCGACTCCCTCAACGACGCCTCCAACTTCGTACGCACCATCGAGGGCCGTCAGGGCTACAAGATCGGTGCCCCCGAGGAAGTCGCCTGGCGGATGGGTTTCATCGACGACGCCGAACTGGCCGCGCTGGCCGCGCCGCTGCGCAAGTCCGGGTACGGCGAGTACCTGCTCAGCCTGCTCGACGACTGACGGCGAGTGGCCGGGCTCAGCCCAGGTCGGCGTCGACCATCTCCGCCACCATCTCCTCGAACGTGCGCGTCGGGACCCATCCCAGGTCCAGGCGGGCACGGCTCGCGTCCCCCAGCAGGACGGGCGCGTCATTCGGGCGGACATAGGCCTGGTCGATCCGTAGGAAACGTTCCCAGTCGCTGATCCCGACGTGGGCGAACGCTGCCGCAGCCAGGTCGTGCACCGAGTGCCCGACGCCGGTGGCGACGACGTAGTCCTGCGCGACGTCGTGCCGGGCTGCGCGCACCATCGCGTCGACGTGGTCCGGAGCCCACCCCCAGTCCCGCCGCACGCTCGTCGTGCCCAGCACCAGCTCGTCGGCCTCACCGCGCGCGATGGCAGCGACCGTCTGGGTGATCTTGCGGGTCACGAACGTGTTCGGCCGCCGCGGGGACTCGTGGTTGTAGAGCACTGCGTTGACGGCGAACTTCCCCGTAGCACGAGCGGCCTGCACCGCCTCGTGCGCCGCCGCCTTGGCCTCCCCGTACGGGTTCGTGGGCGCGAGCGGGGTGTCCTCGGTCTGCGGGTTCTGCGTCGGAGCGCCGAAGATCTCCGCGCTCGAGGCCTGCACGAACCGGGCTCCCACCGCGACACAGGCGTCCAGGAGCGCGATCGCGGCGTCGCCGTTGACGGCTCGCACCAGGTCGGGCTCCGTCCAACTGCGGGCCACCGAACTGATCGCGGCGAGGTTGTAGACCTCGTCCGGATTCACCTCAGCCACCAGAGCAGCGGTCGCGGCGTGGTCGGTCACGTCACCGCCGTGCAGGACGACGGCGTCGGGCACGAACTCCGGCCGGACGACGGAACCGTCGGGCCGGGGACGCACCAGGCCGTGCACCGCGTAACCGTCGGCCAGCAGCTGTTCGGCCAGATAGGAGCCGTCCTGACCGGCGCTTCCGGTGATCAGCGCACGGCGTCGCGCAGAACTCATTTCCAGCCGGCCTTGAGTGCCTCGAGGTCGGCGTCGACCATCATCCGGACCAGCGAGTCGAAGTCGACCTGCGGTTCCCAGCCCAGCACCCGCTTCGCCTTCGAGGCGTCACCGACCAGGGTGTCGACCTCTGCCGGACGCAGGAAGCGCGGGTCCTGACGCACGAACTGTTCCCAGCCGGAGATCCCGACGTGGTCGAACGCGATCGTCACCAGGTCCCGGATCGAGTGCGAGACGCCGGTCGCGATCACGTAGTCGTCGGCCTCGTCCTGCTGCAGCATCCGCCACATCGCCTCGACGTAGTCGCCGGCGTAGCCCCAGTCGCGCTGGGCGTCGAGGTTGCCGAGCACCAGTTCGTCCTGCAGCCCCAAGTGGATCTTCGCGACCGCCTTGGTGACCTTCCGCGTCACGAACTCCTCGCCACGTCGCGGCGACTCGTGGTTGAAGAGGATGCCGCTCGAAGCGTGCATCCCGTACGACTCGCGGTAGTTGATCGTCATGTAGTGGCCGAAGACCTTGCTGACGCCGTACGGCGAACGCGGCCACAGCAACGTCGTCTCCCGCTGCGGAACCTCCTGGACCTTGCCGAACATCTCCGAGCTCGACGCCTGGTAGAAGCGCACCTTGTCGAGGTCGCTGCCGGCGTGCAGGCGCAGCGCCTCCAACATCGTCAGGACGCCCTTGCCGGTGACGTCCGAGGTCAGGGCGGCGTTCTCCCACGAGTAGGCGACGAACGAGATCGCACCCAGGTTGTAGACCTCGTCGGGGTTCGAGGCGCTCAACGCACGCAGCAGCGAGGACATGTCGGTGAGGTCGCCGGTGTGCAGCTGCACGTCGGGCACGAGCTCCTCGACCAGCTCACGACGCGGGTTGTTCTGTCCGCGCACGACGCCGTGCACCTCGTAGCCCTTCGCCAGGAGCAGTTCGGCCAGGTACAGACCGTCCTGGCCGGTGATGCCGGTGACGAGGGCAGTGCGCCCCGCTCCGGGCAGCGTCGCGGGGGAGAGGGAGGTGTCGAGTGACATGGGCGACAGTGTGGCACCCCACGCGCCTCGGCGTACGCACGTATCGTGAGGCCTCATGAAGATCCTCGTCACCGGCGGAGCCGGCTACATCGGTTCGCACACCGTGCTCACGCTCCTGGAGAAGGGCCACGAGGTCGAGGTCGTCGACAACTACGACAACTCCTCGCCCGAGGCGATCCGGCGCGTGGAAGAACTGACCGGACGCACCGTCGTCTCCCACGAGATGGACCTGCGCGAGGAGGAACAGCTCACCGCGCTCTTCGCCACCGGTGACTTCGACGCCGTCATCCACTTCGCCGGCCTCAAGGCCGTCGGCGAGTCCGTCGCGAAGCCGACGCTCTACTACGGCACCAACCTCGAGTCGACGCTCTCGCTGGTCCGCGCGATGAGCGCCTCGAAGACCCGCACGCTGGTCTTCTCCTCGTCCGCGACCGTCTACGGCGAGCGTGCCGTGGTGCCGTACGTCGAGGAGTTCGAGCCGCTGGAGTCCACCAACCCGTACGGCAAGACCAAGGTGATGATCGAGCTCATGCTCGGCGACATCGCCGCGGCCGACCCGTCGTGGAAGATCGGCCTGCTGCGCTACTTCAACCCGGTCGGCGCGCACCCGTCCGGCCGGATCGGTGAGGACCCGCAGGGCATCCCCAACAACCTCACCCCCTACATCTCCCAGGTGGCGGTCGGACGTCTGGAGAAGCTCGGCGTCTTCGGCGACGACTACGACACTCCCGACGGCACGGGTCTGCGCGACTACATCCACGTCATGGACCTCGCCGAAGGCCACGTCGCGTGCTTGGAGCACCTGGACGCCAGCGAGATCTCGTGCCGGGCCTGGAACCTCGGCACCGGTGAAGGCACCTCCGTGCTGGAGGTCGTGAAGGCGTTCGAGAAGGCGTCCGGCGTCGAGATCCCGTATGAGGTGAAGCCGCGTCGTGCCGGCGACCTCGCGCGTTCCTACGCCAACGCGGAGCGCGCCAAGGCCGAACTCGGCTGGGAGGCCAAGCTCGGCATCGACGACATGTGCGCCGATCTGTGGCGCTGGCAGTCGAACAACCCGCAGGGGTACCGCGAGGCCTGAGCGCTGCGCTCGCCCTGACACCCCGACTCCGCAGGCAGTTCGTCCGGTGCCGCCCCACGCCCCGCGTGGGGCGGCACCGTGCTTTCGCCAATTGCCTGCCGGATCGGGGCTCGCGACGGGCCTGTGGATGAGGTCCGCGGCTGGCCTGACCGATCCGCGACCCTGACCGGGTGGACGTGACGGAGGTACTGGCTCGCCTGGGTGGCATCGCGGAGTGGGGCGAATTGCTCGGCCCCTGCAGCGCGGACCAGATCAGGCACGCGGTGACCACGGGACGGGTCGTCCGACTGAGGCGCAACCGCTACGCGCTCGTGGACACCGATGCACAACGCGCGGCAGCGGTGGCAGCGGGCGGAGTCTGCTCACACCTCAGCGCCGCCATGATGTGGGGCTGGAAGGTCAAGCACGAACCGCTGCGGCCCTGGGTCACGATGCCGCGCAACCGTCGGCGTCCCTCCGGCAACCTGGAGGTGCGCTGGGGCGACCTCGACGAGGAGGAGGTGCGGCACCATGTCACGAGGCCTGCTCGCACGGTGGTGGACTGCGCCCGCGCCCTTCCGTGGGATGAAGCGCTGGCGGTCGCCGACTCGGCGCTGCGCTCAGGAGAGGTGAGCAGGAGCGACCTCGTCGCAGCAGCAGAGCGCAGCCCTCGAACCGGGCGTACCCGCGCGTTGCGGGTGGTCGAGGCGGCGGACGGTCGGGCCGCCAACCCGTTCGAGTCCGTGCTGCGCGCGGTGGCGTTGGACGTGCCCGGGCTGGACGTCGAACCCCAGGGGGAAGTGCCCGGGGTCGGATGGGTGGATCTGTTGGACCGGCGACGCGGTGTCGTCGTCGAGGCCGAGTCGTTCGAGTTCCACGGCACGTTGACCGCTCTGCGCCGCGACGTCACCCGCTACACCGAGCTGACCCGACGTGGGTTCGTGGTGGTCCGGTTCCTCTGGGAGGAAGCCATGTTCGACCAGACCCGCGTCCGCGCTGTGCTGGCCGACATCGCCCCGCTTCGGCAGGCAGTTGGAAGCTGAGCGAGAGCGGTTCCTTGTCCGCCCCGCGAACTGCCTGCCGGATGGGGGTCCTAGTCTGCTCCCCGTGAGCGACTCCGAACTCCTGGTCACCTCGTCCGACGGCGTGGTGACGGTTGTCTTCAACCGACCGCACCGTCACAACGCCTTCACCAAGGCGATGTACGCCGAGATGCGTGCCCTCTTCACCGACCTGCAGACCCGACCCGACGTCCGCGTCGTCGTCCTGCGTGGGGCAGGAGGACGTGCGTTCGCGGCCGGCAACGACATCGGTGACTTCCTCGACGAGCCCGACGCGTCGGCCTACGAGGAGTGGATCGGGGAGATGCTCGACCTCCTCTTCGAACTCCCGCAGGTGACGATCGCGGCCGTCGACGGCGTCTGCGTCGGCGGTGGCCTGGCCGTCGCCACCCACTGCGACATCCGGATCGCGACCCCGGAGTCCCGCTTCGGCTACCCGATCGCGCGGACCCTGGGCAACGCGCTCTCCGCGCCGATCGTCTACCGCTGCGTCGCCGCGTTCGGTGAAGGCGTCACCCGCTCGATGCTGCTGACGGGTCGACTCGTCGACGCCGAACGGGCCTACTCGCTCGGTGCGCTGCACGAGATCACCGAGGACCTCAACGCTGCCGTCGACAAGCTCGTCGACGAGATCACCTTCGCCTCCGCCACCACCCAGCGCGCCACCAAGCGCCAGATCAACGCCCGCGCCCGCGCCACCGAGGTCCAGCCCGACTTCGACCGTGCGATGCTCGGCGACGTCTACACCGGCCCCGACTTCACCGAGGGCGTGCGTGCGTTCATGGCCAAGGAGAAGCCGCACTTCGGCACCGACGCCCACTGAGGCACCGCCCTGGCGGCGCCGACGCCTAGGCTCGACGTCATGAGCGAGCAGAAGCGGGACGACTTCGGCTGGGCCGCGCGGACCCACACGTGGCGTGACTGGACCCTCGCGGACCTGCTCGCGGCGAAGGGGACGACGACGGTGAGCCTCGTCGTCCCTGCCCGCAACGAGGCAGCGACGGTGGGGGCCGTGGTCACCCGGTGCCGTGAGGTGCTGATGGAGACCGCGGCGCTGGTCGACGAGATCGTCGTCATCGACTCCGACTCCACCGACGCCACTTACGACGTCGCCACCGACGCCGGCGCCGTCGTGCACCGCGCCTCGGAGATCCGTCCCGACCTCGGGACGTTCCGCGGCAAGGGCGAGGCGATGTGGAAGTCGCTCTTCGTGACCCGCGGTGACGTGGTCGTCTTCATGGACGCCGACCTCGTCGACTGGGACACCCACTTCGTGCCCGGCCTGCTGGGACCGCTGCTCACCGACCCCGAGGTGCAGCTGGTGAAGGGCTTCTACGCCCGTCCCGGCGACTCCGGTCCGTACGAGGGCGGACGCGTCACCGAACTGACCGCACGCCCGTTGATCGCGTTGCTGTTCCCACCGTTGGCCGGCTTGGTGCAGCCGTTGGCGGGGGAGTGGGCGGTGCGTCGCGACCACTTCTCGCACCTGTCGGTGCCCACCGGGTACGCAGTCGAGATCGCGTCGTTGATCGACACCTGGCGCACCCGTGGCCTCGACGCGATCGCGCAGGTCGACCTCGGCCGCAGGGCGCACTCGCACCAGAACCTCCTCGACCTCGGCGCGATGTCGACGCAGATCCTCACCGCAGCGTGGGCCCGCTCGACGCACAGCCACCACGCGGACGCTGTCCCGCTGACCCAGTTCGTCCCGGCCGCGGGCGGGGAGGGGTTCGTCCCTCGCATCGACGAGGTGCTGGTGGTGGAACGTCCCCCCGCCGCCGACCTCCTCTGAAGCACGCCCCACCGGTTTGGGTCGTCTTTCCGGTCGGGAAGCGACTCAAACCGGTGGGGCGCGAGGAGTTGTGGACGTCACATAGGGTCAGTGCCGTGACCCTGCGACTCCGGAGCCATTCGTTCGCCGACGACGCGACACTGATGATGGCGATCGTCAACCGCACCCCCGACTCGTTCTACGACAAGGGCGCCACCTGGGCCGAGGACGCCGCGGTCGAACGCGTCCGGCTCGTCGCTGGCCAAGGCGCGGAGATCGTCGACATCGGCGGGATCAAGGCTGCCCCCGGCGTCGAGATCTCCGCGGCCGAGGAGAAGGCCCGCGTCGTCGACTTCGTCGCCCGGATCCGCGAGGAGCACCCGCAGTTGGTGATCTCCGTCGACACCTGGCGGGCCGAGGTCGCCGACGCCGTCCTCGCCGTCGGAGCGGACCTCATCAACGACGCGTGGGGCGGCGCGGACCCGGACGTCGTCGACGTCGTCGCGCAGTACGACGCCTCCCTGGTCTGCACCCACACCGGCGGCGTGCAGGTCCGCACCCGGCCGCACCGGATCGAGTACGACGACGTCGTCGCTTCCGCGATCGCCGACACCGTCGCCTACGCCGAACGCGCACTCGCTGCCGGCGTCGCGCGGGAGTCGCTGATCATCGACCCGGCCCACGACTTCGGCAAGAACACCTTCCACTCCCTCGAAGTGACCCGCCGTCTCGGCGAGATGGTCGACACCGGCTGGCCGGTCCTGGTGAGCCTGAGCAACAAGGACTTCGTCGGGGAGACCCTCGACAAGCCGGTCGGTGAACGCCTCACCGGAACCCTGGCCGCCACCAGCGTCTGCGCGCTCGCCGGGGCCCGGATCTACCGCGTCCACGAGGTCGTCGAGACCCGCGAGACCGTCGACATGGTGTGGACCATCGCCGGGCGTCGCCTCCCGGCCCGAGCAGTGCGAGGACTCGCCTGATGACCGCCGTTCCCACTGCCCGAGACGCCGGAGTCACCGGTCAGCAGCCCCGTGGACGCCGCGTCGTCGTCATTCCCGGGGCGCCCGTGCTGCTCGCCCAGTACGCCTCGCTCACCGATCCGGTGCCCGCGCTGCGTGCCGCCTGCCGCGAGGCGCTGGACTGGCTCGGCGACGACGTCCGGGTCCTCGCCGATGACGCCCAGGGCCTGCGGATCGCCGGCGAGCTGTTGGGACGCACGCCGTCGACGAGCCCTGATGCCGACGTCGTCGTGGTCGCCAACGGGTCCGCGCGTCGCACCGAGAAGGCGCCCGGACACCTCGACGACCGCGCCGCAGCGTTCGACGCCCACGTCGGCGACATGCTCGACCGCGGTGACCTCGCCGGACTCGCCGGACTCGACCACGCCCTGGCCACCGAGCTGCTCACCGCAGGTCTCGGTCTGTTCACGACGCTGGCCGACGAGGGCTGGGTGGTGCAGGGTGGTGGGATCGACCGCGCCGAGGATCCCTTCGGCGTCATGTACTGGGTGGTGAGGTGGCAATGCGCATCCTGATCAGTTCCGATGCTCCGACCGCGACGAGCAACGAGGTCGACGACGCGACGCTCGCCCGGCTCTACGCCGCGGACCCGGCCCACAGCCCCGTGGGCGACGGGGTGTGGCTGCGCGTCAACATGGTCTCCACCGTCGACGGGTCAGCACAGGGTGAGGACGGCGCGAGCGGCAGCATCAACAACGCTGCCGACAAGCGCGTCTACGACCTTCTGCGTGCCCAGGCCGACGTCGTCGTGGTGGGGGCAGGCACCGCGCGTGACGAGGGCTACGGTCCCGCTGACGTGCCGCTCGTCGTCGTCTCCCGATCGGGTCGTGTGCCGGAGAAGCTGCGAGGCCACGCGCCGGGCCGGGTCCGGTTGGCGACCGTCGAGAAGGCCGAACGTCTCGCCGAAGCACGCGAACTGCTCGGTGACGAGCACGTCTGGACCCTCGGCGGCTACGCCATCAACCGTGGCTCCCTCCGCGCACGACTGGCGCAGGAAGGCTTCGCCCAGGTGCTCGCCGAAGGCGGCCCGCACCTGTTCCGCGACATGCTGAACGCCGAGGTGGTCGACGAGGTCTGCCTGACCGTGGTGCCGCGACTGGTCGCCGGAGACCACGCCCGGATCACCGCCGGCGGCGGCATCGACGTTCCGCTCACTCCGACACTGCTGCTCGAGGAGTCAGGCACGCTCCTGGGACGCTGGCGCGTCGTCCGCTGACGACCCTCCCGCTGAGAGCATCACCGGCCCGGTGAGGCCACCGTCGAGCCGAGCACCTCGGAGCGACGCCCGGTGCGCAGCATCACCGCTGAGGTCAGCCGGCGTTCTTCGGGTGTGTGCAGCCGGTGGCTGATCAACGCCAGGTTTCCGCCCACCACCGGGACGATGCGGACGTCCTCCTCGGCGCCGCCGACCACCCACAAGGATGTCTTGTCGACGCCGTTGCGTAGCAGTTTCTTGCGTTCCTTCCGGACCGACGACGGGATCTTCGTGCCGCCGTCCAGGGACCCTGTCATCCAGAACTCGGCGATCGCGGCGCCTGCAGCCACGGCCTCTGCGCGCACCGCGTCGGTCACCGTGGAGGTGGGATTTCCCGGAGGAGGTGCAGCCTCGACGATCTTCACGGTGCCGGCCTTGCGCCACGGCTTCTCGAATGCGTCACGAGTGAGTACCGCCAGTCGGGTCCGGGGCTGGTCGCGGGAGGGCGGGACCTCGGCGACGGCCCACATCGGGTAGGCAGTGAACCCGAGCGCGTGCACCAGACGGGGGGCGTTGTCCAGGACCTGTGCCGCCTCGTCCAGGGTGATGGCGGTGCGGGCGGCTGGGGCCTGCGACACCGGTACCGCACGTGGTGCCGCACACCCGGCGACGGTCAGTCCCAGTGAGAGCGCGAGCCCGGCCGTCAGTGTCGTGCGGCGGTACGGGGCAGGGAGGTTGGATTCAGGGGACGGAGGTCGGATCCGGGTCGAGAACGTGGACGCAGTCGGCGGTGGGGCGACCGGCGTCACTGTGCGAGGCGCCTCGGGCGGGGCAGCACGGAGCCTGCGTCGGCGCAGCAACCACCACACCAGGATCAGCAGGCCCCCCAGAGCCGCGAGTGCGAGGTGCAGGACGAAGGCGCGCTCGGAGTGGACGCCCAAGGAGAACGTCACCGACTCCTCCGGCGAGACCGGGAACGCCACCACGTCGACGGGGGCACCACCCAACGGGACCACCACCGTGGAGATCTCGGGGAACGACGGGTCGTCGTCGCGTCCACCGTCGCTCGCTGCCCGGACCGCGGCGGAGCTCTCGGGTGACACCTGGCTCCACCCGACCAGACGGTCCGGACGCAGGTCCTGGTAGGTCGCCGGAGGCCCGTCGGTGAGCATCCGGCCGTCGACGTTGCCGAAGAACATCTTCGAGATCTCGAAGTGCGACCGCTCCGCCAACAGGCTCTCGGTGTCGACCCGGTGGCTGGCCGCCAGGAAGACACCGCTCGGGGCGCTCGCGGTGACCTCCATGTCGATGTTGCGGAACGCGGTGATCTCCGGATGCGTGGACACGGCCGTGCCGGCAGCGGTCAGGGGCACGGTCCGGGTGCCGATGGTGACAGAGGAGTCGGGGCCGAGGAAGGCCGCGACCGCACCGCCGTAGACGACCAGCAGCAGGCCGAGCACCAGCAGCACCCGCCAGGTGCGTCCCCGTCGTGCTGCCATGCGTCCCCCTGCCGGCTCGGCCCGCCCCCTGCGGACCCACCGTCACCGAGAACTCCCGGGCCGGTGCTCGGAGGCTAGCGGCTGGGAGTGGTGCGGGGAAACGATCGTTCGAGGAGCGTCGCGGCGTCGAGCAAGGTGGGGCCGAAGTGGCTCAGGATTCGCCGGTCCAGGCACCGGACCGGCGTCCGGTGGAAGTGCGCGGAGACCGGTGCCAGGTCGGCCGTCTCGACGTCGTCGACGAGCAGGACCACCACGTCGAGGTGGTGGGACTCGATCTCCTCGGGAGTCATCGTCGGGAACCGATCGCGGTGGCTGGCCATGACGTTCTCGACGCCGTGGTGCGCCAGCAGGTCAGTGGCCAGGTGATTGCGTCCCACGACCGTCCACGGGTCGGTGTCGACGAGCACGACCACACGTTCGTGGGAGGTCTCCATCGGCTTGCTCCAGCGCTGCTGCGCCACGCGCCACCACGCCGGGAGCGAACTCCCCAGGCCCTCGGAGATGAGCCGTTCGACGGAGTGCAGGGCCTGGGCCACGGTCTCGACCTCGGTCACCCAGACACCGACGCCGGCCTCGCGCAGACGCTGCACGTCGGCGAGACGATTCTCCGACTTGCTGGCCAGGACGAGGTCGGGCACGAGTCGTGAGACCAGCCGCAGGTCGGGTTGCCGGGACGAGCCGAGGACCGCCACGTCGGGGCTCACGGCCGTGTGCAGGACGGGCCCGGGCAGGGGCGGAAGCGCGACGTCGGAGGTGACGCCCACCAACAGGTTCACGTCGAGGGTCGAGACCACTTCGGTGAGGCTGGGGGACAGGCTCACCACTCGCCGCACGGGTTGGGCGAGAGGAACGAGATCGCCGAGGTCGTCGAGCCGCTCGATGCGCATGCATCCACCCTAGTCCGGGTGGTCCGGTGGCCGACGCCATGGACGGGGCTGTTGTCGACGTGTGACCACGACGCCAGCTCCGGAACACCGAGTCGGCCGCGTGCATGTGGCGCACACCACCTATGCTGTGCAACGCGTGATCCCCCTGGCCGTCTTGGCCGGGTGCACCTGTCCCGGACTTGGGGCGGTGAGGATCGGCCGCAGCGAATCGCTGCGGCGGCCTTGCCCTGCCCCCACACGTCCCGGAGGACACCTCTCGTGAAGACCCGCTTCCTGCTTCCGCTCGCCGCTCTCGCGCTCGCTCTCACCGCCTGCGCCACCGACGCGGAAGCCCCCGTCGAGGACGACGACGTCCGCACGCTCAGCAACTGCGGCGTCCGCGTCGAGGTCGACCCCTCCCGCGCACCCGAGCGGATCGTGACGATCAAGTCCAGCTCCACCGAGCTCGCCCTGGCCCTCGGACTGGGCGACCGGATCGTCGGGCAGGCCTTCTCCGACGGCCCCGTCCCGGAGCAGTGGGCCGCCGAGGCCGCGAAGCTCCCCGTCCTCGCCGAGAAGGCACCGAACCAGGAGACCGTCCTCGAGGTGGAGCCCGACCTCGTCTTCGCCGGCTGGGAGTCCAACCTCGCCGCCGACACCGCCGGTGAGCGCGACGTGCTGGCCAAGCTCGGCGTCGCCACCTACGTCGCTCCGTCGGCCTGTCAGAGCACCGGGGCCCCGGAGAAGATGACCTTCGACCTCCTCTTCAGCCAGCTCCGCGAAGCAGGTGAGGTGCTCGGTGCCCCCGCCGCCGCGAAGCAGCTCGTCGCCGAACAGCGCGACCAGCTCGAGACCCTCGGCACCGTGACCGAGGGAACCACCGCCCTGTGGTGGTCCTCCGGCGTCGACACCCCGTTCGTCGGCGGCGGTACCGGAGCCCCGCAGATGGTGATGGACGCGATCGGCCTGACCAACGTCGCCGGCGGCGTCGACGACACCTGGACCTCGCTCGGTTGGGAGGCCGTCGTCGAGTCCGACCCCGACGTCCTGGTCCTTGTCGACGCCGAGTGGAACAAGGCCGAGACCAAGATCGAGTTCCTCGAGTCCAACCCCGCCACCGCTGCGATGACCGCGGTGAAGGAGAAGCGCTACCTCGTCATTCCGTTCCCGTCCGGTGAGGCCGGCGTCCGTTCCGTCGACGCCGCCGCGAGCCTGCTGGAGCAGGCCACCGAGCTCGGGTTCGCCGCCGAGGGCGGCGCCGAGGACGGTGCCGAGGACGGTGCGAAGGACGGCCAGCAGTGACGCTGGCCCCCGAGGCGCCGGTACGACGTCCTCGGCCGGGAGCTTCCCGCGCACCTGAGACCGGTCCCGCGCCTGGGCCCGCTCCCGCGTCGGAGTCCGTGGCCACGCCGCGGTCGGAACGTCGACGCGACCTCTGGTGGCTCTGGATCCCGGCTCTCGTCGTCGTCCTGCTGGGCTCGATGGCAGCAGCCGTCGCAACCGGACCGGCCGACATCGCGGTACGTGACGTGGCCAGCGTCGTCGGGGCCAAACTGGGTCTCGTCGACTCCGACGTGTCGCTGCTGCGCACCGGCATCGTCTGGGAACTGCGCCTGCCACGAGTCCTGACCGCTGCGGCCGTGGGTGCCGGGCTCGCGCTCAGCGGCGCCGTCATGCAGGCGTTGACCCGCAACCCGCTCGCCGACCCCTACCTGCTCGGACTCTCCTCGGGCGCCTCCACCGGAGCCGTGCTGGTGCTGCTGGTCGGGCTCTCCGTCGCGCTGCCGGTGGCGGCGTTCCTCGGAGCCACGGCTGCCCTGGTCGCGACGTTGGTCCTGGCCCGCAGCCTGGGTGAGATCACCCCGACCCGCGTCGTCCTGGCCGGTCTCGCGGTCTCGTCGTTCGCGGGGGCGCTGACGTCGTTGTTGGTCTTCTGGAACGAGAAGGGCGACTCCTTCCGACAGGTCCTCAACTGGATCCTCGGCTCGTTGGCAGGAGCCGACTGGTCCTCCGCGGCACTGGCCTGGGGTGCGGTCGTGCTCGTCGGTCTGCCGCTCGCGCTGCGTGGACGGGTGTTGGACGCCTTCGCGTTCGGCGACACCGCTGCCGCGGCCCTCGGCGTCGACGTCAATCGGACCCGCTGGCTGCTGCTGCTCGCCACCGCCGTCCTGACCGGCGTGATGGTCTCGGTCTCCGGCGCGATCGGTTTCGTCGGTCTGGTGCTGCCCAACGCGGTCCGGCTGATGGTCGGGTTCTCGCACCGCCGGATGCTGCCGCTGTGCATCCTGCTCGGCGCCGTCTTCATGGTGTGGGTCGACACCGCGGCCCGCACCCTCTTCGACCCCCGCGAGATCCCGGTCGGGATCATCACCGTCCTGGTCGGTGCACCCGTCTTCGTGGCGGTGCTGATCAAGAACCGGGGACGGGCATGAGCACCCGCGAGCACGTCCCGACGCTCAAGGCCTCGGGCCTGGGACGTCAGGTGGGGGGACGCAACGCGCGTCGGGACGTCCTGTGCGACGCCGGTTTCAGCGTCCCGGTCGGCAGCGTCACCGCTCTGGTGGGGCCCAACGGTGCCGGGAAGTCGTCGCTGATGCGAGTGCTCGCCGGCACCGTCGACTCCTCGCACCAGGCCCACGTCGAGCTCGACGGCATCGACCTGCTGGGGTTGAAGCGTCGTGACCGTGCCCGTCGGGTCGCGTTGGTGGAGCAGGAGCTGCGTGCCGAGTTCTCGCTGACGGTGCGGCAGGTCGTCGAGATGGGGCGGATCCCGCACGAGTCGCCGTGGGCGGTCGCTGCCCCGGAAGTCGGGATCGTCGAGGAGGCGATGGCCACCGCTGGTGTCACGGCCTTCGCCGATCGTCTCCTGGGAAGCCTGTCGGGTGGCGAGCAGCAGCGCGTGCAGATGGCGCGTGCGCTCGCCCAGGAACCCGATCTTCTGCTCTTGGACGAACCCACCAACCACCTCGACGTGAAGGCCCAGCAGGACGCCCTCGGGCTGCTGCGGCAGGTCGCTGCGCAGGGCACGACGGTGGTGGCGGCGCTGCACGACCTCAATCTCGCGGCTGGGTACTGCGACCACGTCGTCGTCCTGGCTGACGGTCGGGTCCGTGCGGTCGGTCCGGTGGCGGAGGTGCTGACCGCCGAGCTGGTGCGGGAGACCTACGGCGTCGCCGCCGACGTGATCGCGCACCCGCGCACCGGCCGCCCGCTCGTCATCTTCTGACCCACCCTCCACTCCCTGCCCCTGCCGTCGGGACGTCATAAGAATCGAGGGCTGGGACCCGGGATCCTTATGACATCCGGCAGGGGGTGAGCCAGGACGTCATGAGAATCGAGGGCTGGGACCCCGGATTCCTATGACGTCCGGCGGGGCGGTGGGGGAGCGCGCATCTAGACTCCGGCGCAGACGTCGTACGACGTGAACCAACGCGCGAGGAGACACATGGGCGAGCAGGGACGTGTCGGGTACGTCGTGCCGGTCGACGCCGTCACCCCGCGCGAGGCCGTCGACCTCGCCCGTCTGGCCGAGCAGGCCGGGTTCACCGGGACAATGGCCGTCGACACCTTCCAGCCGTGGCTGCCGTCGCTGGGTCAGGCCCCCAACGTCTGGCCGCTCCTGGGCGCGATGGCCGAGCACACCGTCAGCGACTTCGGGGTCGGGATGGCCGCCGCGGGCACCCGCATGCACCCCGCCGCGATCGCCCAGGCCGCTGCCACCCTCGGCGCCCTGCACCCGGGCCGGCACTGGGTCTCGCTGGGCGGCGGTGAGGCGATCCACGAACACGTCACCGGTGGCTACTGGCCCGAGGCCCCCGAACGGATCAGCCGCCTCTTCGAGTCCGTCGACATCGTCAAGCGCCTCTTCTCCTCCGCGATCACCGAACGCGACGTCCGCTACGAGGGGCAGCGGTTCCGTCTGGAGTCCTCACGACTGTGGACGATGCCGACCCCCGCACCGCAGGTCCTGGTCGCCACCTCCGGCCCGGTCACGGCACGTCGGGCCGGGCGTCAGGCCGACGGTCTGCTCGCCGTCGCCGTGCAGCCGCAGCAGGCTGCGCAGGTGCTGGAACGGTTCCGTGAAGGCGCCCGCGAGGTCGGCAAGGACCCCGCGACGATGCCGGCCTGGCTGCACCTCAACGTGTCTTGGGCGGCCAGCGACACCGAGGCGGAACGCAACGTCGTCGAGCGTTATCCGATGGCTGCGATGCGGTTCGCCCGCGGCGACCTGCGATCGCCGCAGGTGGTGGAGCAGATCGCGAAGCTGGTGCGTCCCGAGGACTTCGCCGGACGCCTGCCCGTCAGCGCCGACCCGGCGGTGCACCTGGCGGAGATCCGCGCCTACCTCGACCTCGGCTACGACCGCGTCTTCGTCCACAACGTCGGCGCCAACCAGGTCGCGTTCCTGGAGGCGTTCTCCCGCGACGTCCTGCCGCACCTCTCCTGACGTGTCACACCCCACCGTTCTGGGTCGTGATCGCGAGCGATCGACGACCCGAATCGGTGGGGTGCGAGAGGGGGGAAGGGGGGTCAGTGCGTGTGCGCGATGAAGACGTCGCAGGGGGCGTTCTTCGCGACGTCGGACGCGATCGAGCCGAGCATCCGGACGAGGCCCTGGACGCGCTTGTTGCCGACGACGACGACCGTCGCGTCGATCTCCTCCGCGACCCGGACGAGGGCCTCGGCGGGCTTGCCGTCGGCCGCCGAGACATGGAGGGTCAGGTCGGGGAAGTCGACACGCACGATGTTCGCCACGCGCTCGGCGCTGGCGACGGCGTCGTCGTGGTTGGAGACGAGGTACTCGTCGCCTCCGACGTTGTAGCGCTCCGCCTCGAACTTGCCGAAGGCGGACACGACGTGGAGTTCGGCCTGCAGCGCCTGGGCAAGGCCAGCGGCGGTGAGGGCAGCGGAACGGGCGGTCTCGGAGTCATCGACTCCCACGAGGATCGAGGTGGCCATGGGCCATTTCACCACTGCCCCCGAACGGGTGGAAGGTGCGGGCTCGGTTGAGGGGTGTTTCGCCGTCGGGCGGCAGCAGCGCCCGGACGAAATGACCGCGAGTCCCTGTCCGGAGGGAGGGAGGGGGACAGGGACTCGCGGCGGTGGACGTCAGGCCGGTGCGGCGACCTGACGTCGGATGGTGGCCAGCGTCGTCGTCCCGCGGCGGGCGGTGGCCCACACGCTCACGACGACGGCGGCCAGGGACCAGAGGAGCAGCCCGGCGACCGAGGCGCCCGACCCGGCACCGGTGACGGTCCACGCCACCGCGTCGGTGGCCAGCGGAACCGGCAGCAGGCCGTTGAGGGACTGCAGCCAGCCCGGGGCGGCGTCGAGCGGCAGGAAGCCGGGCAGGGTCAGGGCCTGGACGACGGTGAGGGCGACCACGAGCACTCCGCCGAGACGTTCGCCGCACAGCGCGACCACGGCCTGGGTGACGGTGAGGGCGGCCAGTGCCGCCGCGGGGGCGGCGACGAGGGCGAGCAGCCAGGGGCGTGCCAGGTCGAGGTCGAGCAGGTGGACGGCACCCAGCACGAGCGCCACCTGCGCGACCCCGAGCGCGAGGGCCGGAGCCAGTGCGCGGGCGACGGTGCGACGGGCGGTCGTGGCCCGGGACAGGCGACGCACCTGGACGGCGGGAACGGTCAGGAAGATGCCGAGAGCACCGAGCCAGAGAGCGGTCGCGACGACGGACGGAGCCGCCTGCGCGCGTCCGCCGGAGGGCGCGTCGTCGACGGCGCGAGCCACGACCGGCTGGGCGACGGTCTCGGCCTTGGTGCGGATGGTGACCTCGTCGGTGACGGGCACCTGGTCGGCACCGTCACGCAGGCCGGTGGCGAGCTCACCGGCTCCGGAAGCGAGCTTCGTGGAGCCGGCGTCTGCGCTCTTCGCGCCGTCTGCGAGACGGGTGCTGCCGCTGACGAGGTCGCCGGTGCCCGAGGTGAGTTCCTTGCTGCCGGCCGCGAGACGCGAGGTCCCTGCAGCGAGCGAGGAGGCGCCGGTGGAGAGTTCGCCTGCGCCGGAGGCGAGCTGGGCCGCGGCCGCGTCGGCATCCTTCGCGCCGGAGGCCAGGGTGGCCGCGCCGGACGCGAGGTCGTCGGCTCCGCTGCTCAGTTCACCGGTCCCGGCGGCGAGCGCGTCGGCACCGTCGTGGGCCGCGGTGATGCCGGAGCGGATCTGGGGCGCGGAGTCGGCGAGGGTGCGGGTGCCGGTGGCGAGCTGGGCTGCTCCGTCGACGAGGGCAGTGGCGTTGGCTCCGTCCGCACCGAGCGCGGCGGAGGTTGCGGCGCAGAGTTCGGGGACGGATCCCGACAGGAGCGGGTTGGCGCAGGCCTGCCCCCATCCTTGGAGGACCTTCGCGTACCCGGCGACGCCGTCGGAGACCTGGGCGGCGCCGTCGGCCAGGGCCGTGGACTGTTTCTCCAGACCGACGGTGGCCGCATCCAGCTGGCCGAGTCCGTCGGCCAGACGGGTGGCGCCGTCGTCGACGCTGCGGGCGCCGTCGGCGAGGGCGCTGCTGCCGTCGCGGAGTCGGGTGGCTCCGGTGGAGAGGTCAGAGATCCCGGAGCTGAGCTGGTTTGCGCCGTCGGCGAGCTGGGTGCTGCCGGAGTCGAGTCGGGTGGCGCCCGTGGCGGCGTCCCGGGTGCCCTTCGAGAGCGTCCCGGCGCCGGAGTCGAGCTTCTTGGCGCCGTCGGCCAGGGACGCCGAGCCGGTGCGCAACGTCCCGAGGCCGTCGCTCAGTTTCCCGGCGCCGTCGGTGAGTTCGGCGGCACCGTCGGCGGCGTCGGAGAGCTTGCCGCCGAGCGTGTTGGTGCCCTCGAAGAGCTGGTTCAGGTACGAGGTGGTGACGGTGCGGCCCAGACTGTCGGCCGCGACCTGGGAGACGTCGGTGGTGATCGTCCCGACGACGGTCGCGTCGGCGCCGTCGGTGCGGACCTCGACCCCGGCCTGCTGGGGCGCGTCGGTGGAGATCTTCGCGATCGTGGCAGAGAAGTCGGCCGGGACCGTGACGACGGCGTGGAAGGTACCGTCGGCGAGGCCGTCAGCGGCGCTGTCGGGGTCGGCGAGCACCCAGTCCATGCCGGGGTCCGGGTCGCCCTCGGCCGGGCGGGTCAGTCCGGCCGCGAGCAGGCGTCCGGCAGCGACCGTTCCGGACTCCTTGCTGGTGACGGGTTCGTCGAGGTTCACGACGGCGGCCCGCAGCTCACGGGCCGCATCGGCGCGGTCACCGAGGCTGACCACCGCGGTGGCCGTCACCAGGGTGGGCAGGGCTACGGCGGCGACCAGCGCGACCACTGCGGGCCGGCTCTGGGCGCCGTTCTTCAGGCGGGAGATCAGGGTGCTCATGCGAGTGCCTCCTGGTGGGCGCCGGGGAGGGCACCGGTGCGATCGGCGGCTGGTTCGAGTGAGGTGTGCGGGAGGTGGAGGGGCGCGCGCTCGGCGCCGGCGACGACGGTGACGCCGCGCTCGGCGAGGCCTGCGAGTGCGTCCCAGCGACGTGCGGCCTCGTCGTCGGTGACACCGCGGTCGATGCCGTCGACGACGACGAGCCGGGTGCGACGTCCCAGCGAGGCGAGGGCGTCGGCGTCGGGCCAGTGCGCGAAGTGGGCGCTGGCCGCACGGACCGCGCTGCCCTCCTCCGGCATCAGCCGGTCGAGGACGACGAGGGTGCCCGACGTGTGGGGGAGACGTCCCGCGACTCCGGCCAGCACTGCGGCACGCAGCACCGCGTCGGATCCGGAGACGACGTGGAGCTCACCGGGACGGACCACCAGGTCGAACGGCGCACCCAGCGGGGCGTGCTGCTCGTCGGTGAACTCGATGCCGGTGGCACGGACCGTCGCCGGGCCGTGGGTCTCGACCCACGCAGCGTGCTCGACGTGGTGGGCCAGCCCCTCACCCTCGACGTCGAGGTGCGGCAGCGAGCGCTCCAGCGAGGCCGGCAGCCACCAGGCCTTGCGACCGAGCAGCGCCATCACGGCCGGGACCAACGTCATCCGGACCAGGAAGGCGTCGACGAAGACACCGACCGCGAGCCCGAACGCCATCGGCTTGGTGGTGGAGTCGCCGTGCGGGATGAACCCGGCGAAGACGGCGATCATGATGATCGCAGCGGCGGTGACGACGCGGGCGGACTCGGTGAAGCCGACCTGGATCGCGCGGTCCGCGTCGCCGGTGTGCACGTACTCCTCACGCATCCGGGAGACCAGGAAGACCTCGTAGTCCATCGCGAGTCCGAAGAGGACGCCCATGAGGATGATCGGCAGGAACGAGATCACCGGGCCGACCTTGGCGACGTTGAAGAGCTCGGCGCCCCAGCCGTACTCGAAGACCATCGCGACCGCACCGAAGGATGCGAGCACCGACAGCAGGTAGCCGGCGGTCGCCTTGAGCGGCACCGCGATCGAGCGGAAGACGATGGTCAGCAGCACCAACGACAGGCCCACGACGACGAGGCCGAACGGCAGCAACGCGCCGGAGAGACGGTCGGAGATGTCGATGCTGACGGCCGTCTGACCGGTGACGGTGAAGTCGCTGACGCCGTAGGTCTTCTCGAACCCGGGGCCGGCCTCGCGCAGGGCGCGGACGAGATCTGCCGTGGCGGGGTCGGTCTGGCCGTGCTCGGGGATGATCTGGAAGACGCCGAGGTCGCCCTTGGGGTTGGGGGTGGCCATCGCGACCCGCTCGACGCCGTCGATCTTCGCCAGATCGGCGGCGATCTCCTCCACCAGTTCGACCGGTTCGAGGCTGGTGATGATGTCGGTGGTGACCAGCAGGGGCGAGTTCATGCCGGCGCCGAACGCGTCGGTGACGAGGTCGTAGGTGACGCGCGGGCTGGTGCCGGGGTCCTTGGTGCCGCCGTCGGGCAGGCCGAGGGCGAGGTCCTTGGCGGGCAGTGCCATCGCGAGCAGCACGAGGACGGAGACCACGACGGTGAGCGCGGGGACCTTGGTGGTGATCGCGACCCAGCGGGACCCGAGCGTGCGTCGTCCGTCGCCGGTGGCACGCAGCGCGGCCTTCGAGCCGTCCCGGGGACGCAGGCGCTCGCCGCACATCGCGAGCAGTGCGGGGACCAGCGTGATCGCGACCGCCACGGCGACGGCGACGCCGGCAGCGGCGGCCAGACCCATGACGGTGAGGAACGGGATGCCGGCGACCGAGAGGCCGCACAGGGCGATGACGACGGTGACGCCGGCGAAGATCACGGCGCTGCCGGACGTCGCGACGGCGCGGGCCACGGACTCCTCGACGCCCATCTTCTGGGCCAGCTGGGTGCGGTGGCGGTAGACGATGAAGAGCGCGTAGTCGATGCCGACCGCGAGCCCGATCATCAACGCGAGCGTGGGGGTGGTGGAGGTGATCGTGGTGAACTTCGCGACCGCGAAGAGGCCAGCCATCGTGGCACCGACGCCGACCAGCGCAGTGACGATCGGCAGCCCGGCAGCGAGCATCGACCCGAACGTGATCGCCAGGACGACGAGCGCGACGAGGACGCCGATGCCCTCGGTGGCACTGATCTCGACGCTGGTGGTGGTGAAGACCGAACCGCCGAGGTTGACCTCGAGGTCGCCGCCTTCGAGTGAGGTGGCCTCCTCGAGCGCAGGCACGGTGGCGTCGTCGAGATCGTCGAGCTTGACGTCGAGGATCACCTGGGCGAGCGCCTCGCCGCCGTCGGGGCTCACGTTCGGGCCGGGGGCTCCGTCGATCAGCGCGAGCGGGTCGGTGACGGTGGCGACCTGGTCGACCTTCTCCACCGCGGCGAGCACCTTCTCGACCTCGTCGGAGTGGTCGGCGACGGTCTCGCCCTCGGGCGCGACGAAGAGGACCTGTCCGGTGGCGCCGGCCAGCAGTGGGAACCGCTGGTCGAGGGTGTCGAGACCGCGCTGGCCCTCGGTGCCGGGAATGGAGAGGTCCTGCTGGAGCTGGCCGCCCAGGGCGACGGCTCCGGCTCCGAGGCCGATCAGGGCCACGATCCAGGCGACGAGGACGAGGCGTGCGTGACGGGCTGCTGCGCGCCCGAGGCGGTACAGGTACGAACTCACAGTTCAATACATTAGCGTATTGAATACGAAAGTGTATTGACGCATCGTGTGAGAATGGTCGCCGTGAGCCCAGCAGTGACGCCCGTGAGCACTCCTTCGACGTCTGATCGGAGTCGCGCTCGGCGCCGCGAGAACACCCGCGAGCGTCTCCTCGAGGCCGCCGTCGAGGTCTTCGTGACCAAGGGGCTCAAGCGCGTCACCGTCGACGACCTCACCAAGGCCGCCGGGTTCACCCGCGGCGCCTTCTACTCCAACTTCGAGAGCGTCGACGAGGTCTTCTTCGAGGTCTTCCGGGCTCACTCCGAAGGACTGCTCACCCGTGCTCGGGCCAGCGTGGACGCGGCCGTCGAGGTCGACCTCGAGTTCGTCCTCGACCTCATGCAGGAGATGAGTGGCGACCGCACCTGGCTGGTCCTCCAGGCTGAGTTCACCCTCCTGGCCCTGCGTGACGAGGGAGCCCATGAGGTCCTCACTGCCTTCACCGAGGAGTTGCGCGCCGAGTTCGCCGAGATGATCGCGCTGGTCATGGAACGCCTCGGGCGACGTCCGGTGCGTCCGCTCGCCCAGCTCGCCCAGGTGGTAGTCGGCCTGCAGAACCAGCTCGCCTCGGCCACCGCCCTCGGCCACCTCGTCGCCGGGCCGGAAGGTGAGGCCACCAAGGACCTCGTGCGCGAGGTGCTGACCGTTCTGGTCACCCAGCTCAGTGAGCCGCTGGCTGGCTGAGGAGCCCGCCGTCCCGACCGCTTGCAGACGCCCTGCGGGTGTGACTCCGGATTCACTTGTCCGTGTTCACATCGCGGGACGGGGCTGGTCAGCGCTGCTGTGTCCGCCGCAGGATGACCAGCACGTCGCGCCCGCCCGGGACGACGCAACGGGGGTGGGGCATGACCGTCACGGTGGACGCGGGGACCGGCGCCGCAACGGAACTCGACCCGGAGGTCTTCGACGACGTCCTGGCGTCGGTGAGGGCGTTCGTCCGCGGCAAGGTGGTTCCGCTGGAGGAGGTCATCGACGCCGAGGACCGGATGCCCGAGGAGATCGTCGTCGCGGCACGGGAGATGGGCCTCTACGGCTTCACGATCCCGCAGCAGTACGGCGGTCTCGGCGTCTCGGTGAGTCAGGAGGTCCGTCTCGTCACCGAGCTCGGCTGGACCACCCCGGCGCTGCGTTCCCTCTTCGGCACCAACAACGGCATCGCCGGACAGGTGCTCATCAGGGCCGGCACCTCGGCCCAGCGCGCTGACTGGCTGCCGCGCCTCGCCTCGGGAGCCCTCGCTTCGTTCGCGCTCACCGAGGAAGGGGCGGGTTCGGACCCGTCCGGCATGACGACGCGTGCGGTCCGCACCGAGCAGGGGTGGCGGATCGACGGCGCCAAACGGTTCATCACCAATGCGCCGTCGGCCGACGTCTTCATGGTCTTCGCCCAGGTGGACGTCGACGGTACGGACAGGATCACCGTCTTCCTCGTCCCCGCAGACGTTCCTGGCATCACCGTCGGACCCCGCGACTCCAAGATGGGCCAGAAGGGGGCCGCCTCGGCCGAGGTGTTCCTCGACGGGGTGCTCGTGGGCCACGACGCCGTCGTCGGAGGGGAGGAGGCGCTGGGCAGCGGCTACCGCACGGCCCTGACGTCGCTCGCCCACGGCCGCATCCACATTGCTGCGCTCTGCGTCGGGATGATGGAACGCCTCCTTGTCGAGGCCGGCGACCAGGCCGCCCAGCGCGTGCAGGGCGGACGCCCGATCGGTGAGCACCAGCTGATCGCGGGGCTTCTGGCCGACATGCAGACCGACCTCGCGGCCGGACGCGCCCTCGTCGCCGAGGCCGCCCGGGCCTGGGACGCCGGGGAGGACCGCTCGATGCTGCCTTCGGCAGCGAAGTACTTCTGCTCGGAAGCGGTCGGACGGTGCGCCGACCGTGCGGTGCAGATCTTCGGCGGCTCGGGCTACATGCGCGGCGTCGCCGTCGAACGGATGTACCGCGACGCTCGCCTGTTCCGGATCTACGAGGGAACCTCCCAGATCCAGCAGGTCATCCTCGGACGCCACGTCGTCGCTGAAGCCCGCGAACGCCTGACGCGGGCCGGAGGCGCCCGATGAGCACGCCGCCCACCACGCCAGCGCGCGTGCCCGCCGGATCACTGCTGCTGGAGGGCCGCACCGCCGTCGTCACCGGGGCCGCCCAGGGTCTGGGTCTTGCCACCGCCCGCCGCTTCGCCGAGCACGGCGCCCACGTCCTGATCGCCGACGTCGACGCCGAGGCCGCCCACCTCGCGACCAAGGGTCTCGCCGACGCACGTCTCGGTCCCGGGCAGGTGCTCGCTGCCGGGTGCGACGTCACCGACGACGCCTCCGTCCGGGCCGCGCTCGACGCCGCGGTGGCCGCCACCGGTCGGCTCGACGTCGTCGTCAACAACGCCGGGATCACCCGCGACGCCTCGATGCGGCGGATGAGCGAGGAGATGTTCACCCAGGTGCTCGACGTGCACCTGCGCGGAACCTGGCTCGGCACCAAGCACGCCAGCGACGTCATGGCCGCGCTCGGCCACGGCGGCGCGATCGTCAACGTCTCCTCGATCTCGGGCAAGGTCGGCATGTTCGGCCAGACCAACTACTCCGCCGCCAAGGCCGGGATCATCGGGCTCAGCAAGGCCGCGGCCAAGGAGGTCGCCAAGCACAGGATCCGGGTCAACGTCGTCCAGCCTGGACTCGTCCGCACCCCCATGACCGAGGCGATGCCGCCGGCCGCGTGGGAACAGAAGATGGCCGAGATCCCTCTCGGCCGGGCCGGGGAACCCGATGAGGTCGCTGACGTCGTGCTCTTCCTGGCCTCGCCGATGTCGTCGTACCTGACCGGGAACGTGGTCGAGGTCGCTGGTGGGAGGTTCATGTGAACACGCTGCGTGAGGTCGTCATCTGCGAGCCGGTGCGGACGCCGGTCGGAGGGTTCGGGGGCGCGCTCGCCACGCTGAAGCCGGCCGATCTCGGTGCCGCTGCACTGCGCGGCCTGCTCGAACGCACCGGGCTCGACCCCGACCGGATCGAGGAGGTGGTCCTCGGCCACTGCTACCCCACCTCGGACGCACCCGCGATCGGACGCGTCGTCGCCCTCGACGCCGGCCTCGGCACCCACGTCACCGGCATGCAGGTGGACCGCCGCTGCGGCTCCGGGCTCCAGGCTGTCATCCAGGCCGTCTCCCAGGTCGCCGCCGGGATCAACGACATCGTCGTGGCCGGGGGAGTGGAGTCGATGAGCAACGTCGCCTTCTACTCCACCGACATGCGTCGCGGCGCCGGCGCTGCCGGTGTCCACCTGCACGACGGCCTCGCCCGCGGCCGCGAGACCGCCGGCGGACGCTTCCACCCCGTGCCCGGCGGGATGATCGAGACGGCCGAGAACCTGCGTCGCGAGTACGGCATCAGCCGCGAGGTCCAGGACCTGCTCGCGCTGGAGTCGCACCGTCGCGCGGTGGCCGCCCAGGAGTCCGGGCTGCTCGCCGAGGAGATCGTCCCCGTCACCGTCCCGGGTCGTAAGGGGGACGTCGTCGTCGACCGTGACGAGCATCCTCGCCCCGACGTCACCCTGGCGAAGCTGTCCGCGCTGCGCCCGATGCGCGCCAAGATCGATCCGGACGCCACCGTCACCCCCGGCAACGCCTCAGGGCAGAACGACGCCGCCGCGATGTGCCTCGTGGTCGAGGCGACGCTGGCCGAACGCCTCGGACTCACGCCGCTGGTGCGCCTGGTCTCCTGGGGCGTCGCCGGCGTCGAACCGTCCCGGATGGGGATCGGACCGGTGCCCGCCACCGAACGCGCACTCAAGACCGCAGGCCTGACGATCGACGACATGGACGTCGTCGAACTCAACGAAGCCTTCGCCGCCCAGGCCCTCGCCTGCCTCGCCGAGTGGGGCCTCTACCGCGGCGACGGGACCCTCGACGGCCTCGAGCACGTCAACCCGCACGGGTCCGGCATCTCCCTGGGACACCCCGTCGGTGCCACCGGCGTACGGATGCTCGGGTCACTGGCCCGCGAACTGCACCGTCGCGAGGGCCGGTACGGACTGGAGACGATGTGCATCGGTGGCGGCCAGGGACTCGCCGCGGTCTTCGAACGGATCGGCTGATGGGAGGCGGCCCCGTCGTCCTGGCCTCGGTCGCCGACGTCGAGGCAGTCGTCGGACGCGAGCTCGGGCCGGGGGAGTGGACCGAGATCACCCAGCAGCGCATCGACACCTTCGCCGACGCCACCGACGACCACCAGTGGATCCACGTCGACCCTGTCCGGGCCGCCGTCGGCCCCTACGGCACGACGATCGCCCACGGCCACCTGACGTCGTCGTTGCTGCCGTCCCTGCTGCGCACCGTCTACCGGTTCGAGGGGTACCGGATGAGCGTCAACTACGGATCCGACACGATCCGGTTCCCGGCACCGGTCCCGGTCGGGGCGCGGATCCGCGCCCGTGCCGTGGTTGCCGCGGTCGAGACCGGACCGAAGGGCACCCAGGTGCTGGTGCGCAGCACCGTCGAGGTCGAGGGGAGCGAACGTCCGGCGCTGGTCGCGACGACCCGTTCGCTCGTGGTCTTCTGAGCAGGTCTCGACGGCTTCTTGCTCAGGGGTGGGCCACGTACAGTCGAGTGATGGAGATTGACCTCGCGACCCCCTCGGCCCGGGCGAACGTCATGGTCCACCACCTGCTCAACGCCTTGGTGGTGCCCCGACCGATCGCATGGGTCTCGACGATCGACGCCCGCGGCGTCGCCAACCTCGCCCCCCACTCGTACTACACGGTGATCTCGACCGAGCCGCCGATGATCGGCTTCGTCTCGACCGGGCGCAAGGACACCGTCGCCAACGTCGAGGCCGTGGGGGAGTTCGTGGTCAACGTCGTCGACCGCGAGCGTCTCGCTGCGATGAACGAGACCGCCGCGCCGCTGCCGTCAGGGGAGGACGAGTTCCTGCGTGGCGGCGTCACCAAGGTGACCTCCATGGACGTCACCCCGCCCGGTGTGGCCGAGGCTCCGGCGCGGCTGGAGTGCCTGCTCGAGCAGGTGGTGTCGGTCGGCAACGGCCATCTCGTCGTCGGTCGGGTGCTGCGCATCCACGTCGACGACTCGCTCTGGCGTCGGGGACGCGTCGACGTCTGGGCCCTCGACCCGGTGGCCCGCCTGGCGGGCAACAACTACTCGTTCCTGGGGGACGACGTGAGGATCCCGCGCCCCACCGAGTGAGACGCGGGATCCCTCTGCCGACGGTTCAGACGTTGCGGCGGTACTGGCCGCCGACCTCGAAGAAGGCTTCGGTGACCTGCTGCAGCGAGCACACGCGCGCGGCGTCCATCAGCACCGAGAAGACGTTGTCGCCGGAGACGGCGGCTTCCTTCAGTCGCGCCAGTGCCACCTCGGCCTCGGTGGAGTGCTTGGCCTGCCAGGTGCGGACCCGGCTCAGCTGGGAGGACTTCTCCTCCTCGGTGGCGCGCGCCAGCTCGATCTCCATCGGCTCGGCCTCGTCGGCGTGCGGGTCGAGGAAGGTGTTGACGCCGATGATCGGCAGCGTCCCGTCGTGCTTGCGGTGCTCGTAGAGCATCGACTCGTCCTGGATGCGGCCGCGCTGGTAGCCGGTCTCCATCGCGCCGAGGACGCCGCCGCGCTCGCTGATGCGGTCGAACTCGAGCAGCACGGCCGCCTCGACGAGGTCGGTGAGTTCGTCGATGACGAACGAGCCCTGGTTGGGGTTCTCGTTCATCGCCAGGCCCCACTCGCGGTTGATGATCATCTGGATCGCCAGGGCGCGACGCACCGACTCCTCGGTCGGAGTGGTGACGGCCTCGTCGTAGGCGTTGGTGTGCAGTGAGTTGGCGTTGTCGTAGATCGCGATCAGGGCCTGCAGGGTGGTGCGGATGTCGTTGAAGTCCATCTCCTGGGCGTGCAGCGAACGACCCGAGGTCTGCACGTGGTACTTCAGCTTCTGGGAGCGCTCGCTCGCCCCGTACTTCTCCTTCATGGTGACGGCCCAGATGCGGCGCGCGACGCGGCCCAGCACCGAGTACTCGGGGTCCATGCCGTTGGAGAAGAAGAAGGAGAGGTTGGGCGCGAAGTCGTCGACGTCCATGCCGCGGGCCAGGTAGGCCTCGACGTAGGTGAAGCCGTTGGCCAGGGTGAAGGCGAGCTGGCTGATCGGGTTCGCCCCGGCCTCGGCGATGTGGTAGCCGGAGATCGAGACCGAGTAGAAGTTGCGGACCTGGTTCTGGATGAACCACTCCTGGATGTCGGCCATCATCCGCAGGCTGAACTCGGTGGAGAACAGGCAGGTGTTCTGGCCCTGGTCCTCCTTGAGGATGTCGGCCTGGACGGTGCCGCGCACGTTGGCGAGCGCGAAGGCGCGCAGTTCGTCGAACTCCGCTCCGGTGGGCTCGCGGCCCTCGCTGGCCCGGAAGCGGTCGACCTGCTGGTCGATCGCGGTGTTGAGGAAGAAGGCGAGCACGGTGGGTGCCGGGCCGTTGATCGTCATCGAGACCGACGTGGACGGGTGCACCAGGTCGAAGCCGTCGTAGAGATCCTTCATGTCCTGCAGGGTGGCCACCGAGACACCGGAGGTGCCGACCTTGCCGTAGACGTCGGGGCGCAGGTCGGGGTCGCGGCCGTAGAGGGTCACCGAGTCGAAGGCGGTGGACAGGCGGGTCGCCTCGCCCTCGGAGGAGAGCATCTTGAACCGGCGGTTGGTGCGGGCCGGGTCGCCCTCGCCGGCGAACATGCGGGCCGGGTCCTCGCCGTCGCGCTTGAAGGGGAAGACGCCGGCGGTGAACGGGAAGAAGCCGGGCAGGTTCTCCTTGCGCCAGAAGGTGACCAGCTCGCCGTGGTCGGTGTACTTGGGCAGGGCGACGCGCGGGATCTTGTTGCCCGACAGGGACTCCTTGGTGAGGCGGGTGACGATCTCCTTGTCGCGCACCTTCACCACCTGCTCGTCGCCGGAGTAGGACTCCACGACGGCCGGCCAGGCCGAGATCTGGTCCGCGACCTCGTGCGGCAGTTCCTTGCGCGCCTGCTCGAGCAGGGTGCGGACACCGGCTGCGTCCTCGTTCGCCTCGACGAGTTCACCGGCGACGATGTCGAGGCGCTGGGTGCGTCGGGCTGCCTCGGCGTACTCGACCGTGCAGCGGTGGTAGCTGCGGACGGTCTCGGCGATCTCGGCCAGGTAGCGGACGCGCTCACTGGGCACGACCTGACGGATGCCCGAGGAGTGACGCACGTCGACGCGGGGCAGGGAGCCGGTGCTGGTGCGGAGGCCGCGGGTGGCGAGCAGGTCGCGCAGGTGCTGGTAGAGGGCGGTGACGCCGTCGTCGTTGAAGGTGGCGGCACTGGTGCCGAAGGCGGGCATCTGCTCGGGAGTGGAGCTGAACGCCTCGCGGTTGCGGATCATCTGGCGGGCCACGTCGCGCAGGGCGTCGGCGGCACCGCGGCGCTCGAACTTGTTGATCGCCACGACGTCGGCGAAGTCGAGCATGTCGATCTTCTCCAGCTGCGACGCGGCACCGAACTCGGGCGTCATCACGTACAGGGAGGTGTCGACGAACGGGACGATGGCGGCGTCGCCCTGGCCGATGCCGGGGGTCTCGACGATCACGAGGTCGAACCCGGCGGCCTTGGTCACCGCGATCACGTCGGCGAGGTGCTCGGGGACCTCGTGGGCGCCTCGGGTCGCCAGCGAGCGGAAGAAGATCTTGTCGCCGTCGAGGGCGTTGGCACGGATGCGGTCACCCAGCAGGGCTCCGCCGCCCTTGCGGCGGGTGGGGTCGACGGCGATCACGGCGATGCGCAGGCTGTCGCCCTGGTCGACGCGGAACCGGCGCACCAGTTCGTCGGTGAGCGAGGACTTGCCCGAACCGCCGGTGCCGGTGATGCCCAGGACCGGGGCGGGGGACGCCTCGGCGGCTGCGCGCAGCGCTGCCAGGTCGTCGGCGTCGAGGCGACCGGCCTCGGCGCCGGTGATGGTGCGGGCCACGGCGAGGCGGTCGCCGGAGGTCACTGCTTCGACGGTGGGGCGGGAGATCGCCCACGGGTCGAAGTCGCAGTCCGCGACGACGGAGTTGATCATGCCGGCCAGGCCGAGGCGCTGGCCGTCCTCGGGGGAGAAGATGGTGACGCCGGAGGCACGCAGGCGCTCGATCTCCGAGGGGACGATGACGCCGCCACCGCCGCCCACCACCTTGACGTGGCCGGCTCCGGCTTCGCGCAGCTTCTCCACCAGGTACTCGAAGTACTCCACGTGGCCGCCCTGGTAGGACGAGACGGCGATGCCCTGGACGTCCTCCTCGAGGGCGGCGTCGACGACCTCCTGCACCGAGCGGTTGTGGCCGAGGTGGATCACCTCTGCGCCCTGGCTCTGGAAGATGCGCCGCATGATGTTGATCGAGGCGTCGTGCCCGTCGAACAGCGCCGAGGCGGTGACGAGGCGGATGGGGTGCGTGGGCGTGTGCAGATCAGACATCGAAGACCTTCTGGCGATTACTGGGACATCCAAGGAATTGGATATTAGGACGCCCAAGTAAATATTGCTAGGAAGTCCAACCTTTTTCTTGCGACGACGCAGTGTCGGCCCCGCGGGGAGGCTCGCAGGAGGAGGGTCAGTGGCCGGTGACCACGTGGTCGCCGTGCGCGGTGCGCAGCTCGCCCAGCAGTCCGGTCAGGCGCGCGACGGCGTCCGGGGCCAGGCCCGGCTGCTCGAAGACCGAACCGTTAAGGCCGGCCGTGGCGCGGGTGAGCACCTCGCGGCCGGCGTCGGTGATCGCGGCCAGCACCACGCGGCCGTCGTCGGGGTCGCGCAGGCGCTCGACGAACCCCTGCTTCACCAGGCGGTCGACGGCGCTCGTGACGCTGGTCGGGTGCACCTGGAGCAACGAACCCAGGCGAGTCATGGCCATGGAGTTGGCTCGCGTGAAGAAGAGCACCTGCAGGACCTCGTAGCGCGCGAAGGTGAGCCCCAGGGGGCGCAGGACCGCGTCGATCTGCTCCATGAGCAACTGCTGGGCCCTCACCAGCGACGTGACCATGGCCATGCCGTCGGCGGCCTCGGACCACCCGTGCCGGATCCACTGCTCGCGGGCGTCGCGGATCGGGTCGCGTTCGTCGCGGCTGGGGCTGGGCACGCGTGCAGGCTAACGCATCTGCGTGGACGTCCATGCTTTTCTCGGTCGCGGCCCGCGCGCCAGTGAGGAGCGGCTCCGTATCCTCGCTCCATGGCCCAGGTCACCCCGTTCCCCTCGCCGCGTCGTCAGCAACGGTCGCGATGGATCACCGCCGCTGCGTGGAGCGGCGGGTTCGTGGCGTTGCTGTGGCTCGTCGAACTCCTCGACGTGCTCTCCGGCAACCAGCTCGACGACGACGGCATCCGTCCGCTCGATCCCGACGGTCTGGTCGGCGTCCTGCTCGCGCCGTTCCTGCACGGCAGCTGGGCCCACCTGCTCTCCAACACCGGTCCGCTGCTGGTGCTCGGATTCCTGGTGCTGCTCTCCGGCGTGGGTCGATGGCTGCAGGTGATGATCACCGTGATGGTGGTCTCGGGGCTGGGCACCTGGGTCGTCGGCGGCGCGGGCACCGTCCACATCGGCGCCTCGGGCGTCGTGTTCGGGCTGCTGGCCTACCTGCTGGTGCGCGGGTGGTTCGCGCGCGACCTGAAACAGATCGCCGTCGGCGTGCTGGTCTTCCTGGTGTACGGGTCCCTGCTGTGGGGCGTGCTCCCCACCCAGGTGGGCGTCTCGTGGCAGGCCCACCTGTTCGGCGCCGTCGGCGGAGTGGTCGCGGCGTGGATGCTGGACCGCCGCGAGGCACCTGCGCTGCGGGGCTGAGACTCGACACCGGGCGGCCGCGCACTGCCGCGACCGCCCGGTGGGTCGGTGTGTGCCGAGGGCTCAGATGCCGGGGCCGCCGGTCAGGTAGAGCGTCTGGCCGGTCGCGAAGCCGGCACCCTCGCTGACGAAGTACGCGACCGCGTGGGCCACGTCGTCGGGGGCACCGATGCGACCGACCGGGATCGTCTTCGACGCGGCGGCCTTGAGGTCGGCGAAGTCGGTGCCCATGCGCTCGGCGGTGGCCACCGTCATCTCGGTCTCGATGAAGCCCGGGGCGATCGCGTTGACCGTCACCCCGAACTTGCCGAGCTCCAGGGCCAGGGTGCGGGTGAATCCCTGCAGACCGGCCTTGGCGGCGGAGTAGTTGGCCTGCCCGCGGTTGCCCAGCGCGGAGGCGCTGGAGAGGTTGACGATGCGTCCCCAGCCGGACGTGGTCATGGACGCCTGGCAGGCGCGCGACATCAGGAAGGCGCCGCGCAGGTGCACGCCCATGACCTGGTCCCAGTCGGAGACCGACATCTTGAAGAGCAGGTTGTCGCGCAGGATGCCGGCGTTGTTGACCAGGACGCCGACAGGGCCGAGCTCCTCGGTGATCCGGGCGACGCCGGACTCGACCGCGGCCTCGTCGGAGACGTCGACGCCGTAGGCCGCCGCGGTGCCGCCGGCTGCCGTGATCGCGGCGACCACCTCGGCTCCGGCGGTGGCGTCGAGGTCGAGGACGGCGACGGGGTGGCCCTCGGCGGCGAGGCGCTGGGCGATGGCGGCACCGATGCCGCGGGCTGCGCCGGTGACGACGGCGACGGGCTTGCTCATGGGGTTCTCCTCGGTGAAGTCAGCAGGTGGGGAAGGGCGGTCAGCCCACGTAGGGCGGGGTCTTGCGCATCTCGAGGCGTGCGACGGTGCGACGGTGCACGGCGTCGGGGCCGTCCACGATCCGCAGCACCCGGGCCCACGCGTAGAAGTAGGCCAGCGGGGTGTCGTCGCAGACCCCCATGGCACCGAAGAGCTCGATCGCACGGTCGATGACCGTGGTCGCCATGGCCGGGGCCGAGACCTTGATGGCGGAGATCTCGCTGCGGGCGCCCTTGGCGCCGAACTGGTCGATCTTCCAGGCGGCGTCGAGCACGTGCAGGCGGGCCTGGTCGATGTCGATGCGCGACTGGGCGATGGCGTCCTGCACGTTGGAGAACTCCGAGAGGGGCTGACCGAAGGCCACGCGCGACGTGGCGCGGTCGACCATCAGGGCCAGGGCGCGCTCGGCCATGCCGATGGCGCGCATGGCGTGGTGGATGCGGCCCGGGCCCAGGCGGGCCTGGGAGATCACGAAGCCGTCGCCCTCGCCGGCGAGCAGGTTGCTCACCGGGACGCGCACGTCGCGGAAGACGAGCTCGCAGTGGCCGTGCTGGTCCTGGTAGCCGAAGATCGGCAGCGAGCGCACGATCTCCAGGCCGGGGGTGTCACGGGGGACGAGCACCATCGACTGCTGACGGTGGGTGTCGGCCTCAGGGTCGGTCTTGCCCATCACGATGAAGATCTCGCAGCGCTCGTCGGCCACGCCGGTGATCCACCACTTGCGGCCGTTGATCACGTACTCGTCGCCCTCACGACGGATCGTGGTGGTGATGTTGGTGGCGTCGGAGGAGGCGACCTCGGGCTCGGTCATCGCGAACGCGGAGCGGATCCGTCCGTCCAGCAGGGGTTCGAGCCAGCGCTCGCGCTGCTCGGGGGTGGCGAAGAGCTCGAGGGTCTCCATGTTGCCGGTGTCGGGGGCCTGGCAGTTGATCGCCTCGGGTGCGATCACCGGCGACCACCCGGTGATCTCGGCGATGGTGGCGTACTCGACGTTGCTCATGCCGGAGTACTTGTGGTGGAAGAGGTTCCACAGGCCACGCCTGCGGGCCTCGGCCTTGAGGTCCTCCATCACCGGGGGGTGGGCGTGGTCGCCGTGGGTGCGCAGGTGCTCGTCCCAGACGGGCTCGGCGGGGAAGACGTGGGAACGCATGAAGTCCCACATGTTCTCGGCGGTCTCGGTGGCACGGGGTGACAGGGAGAAGTCCATGGTGTCGCTTTCGGGCTCGGTGGGAGGGGTCAGAGGAGGGCGAGGCCGGTCCGGCCCAGGTGCAGCACCTCGGCGTCGAGGTCACCGAAGTCCTGTCCGGCCATGTCGCCGGCACGGGAACGGGCCGAGACCCCCTGGGTGATGACGGCGAACTTGAAGTGGGCGAAGGCGCGGTACCAGTCGAGGTCGTCCAGTGCGGCGCCCGAGCGTGCGGAGTAGCGCTGCAGCATCTCCTCGCGGCTCGGGAAGCCGGGCAGGTGGGAGACGCCGGGGATCAGGCTGAGCGGACGGTCCGCGGGGCCGTTCCAGAACAGGTCCAGCAGGGCGACGTCGGTCATCGGGTCCCCGAGGGTGGAGAGCTCCCAGTCCAGGACGGCGTTGATCGTGCCGGGGGTGGAGGCGTCGAGGACGACGTTGTCGAGGCGGTAGTCGCCGTGGACGAGGGTCGAGCGCTGCTGGACCGGCACCGACTCCGCGAGGCGCTGGGCCAGCAGGTCGATCTCCGGGACGTCCTGGCTGCGGCTGGCCTCCCACTGGCCGGTCCAGCGGCGGACCTGACGCGTGGCGAAGCCGGAGGGGCGTCCGTAGTCGCCCAGTCCCACGGCCTCGTGGTCGACGGCGTGCAGGTCGGCGAGGGTGTCCACGAAGCCGAACGCCACTGCACGTCGGCTCTCGGCGTCGTCGGCCCAGCCCACGGGCAGGTGGTCGCGCACGACGTGGCCCGCGACGCGTTCCATGACGTAGCAGGGCACCCCGAGGAGGTCTCCGGAGTCGACGAGGACGATCCGGGGGACCGGGACGTCGCTGGCGGCCAGGGCGGACTGGACGCGGGCCTCGCGCAGCATGTCGTGGGCGCTGGGCAGCAGGTCGCCCGTCGGTGGGCGGCGCAGCACCAGGGTGCCGGCGGCGCTCTCGAGGAAGTAGGTGAGGTTGGACTTCCCGCCGGTCACGAGGTTCATGTCCAGGGAGTTCCAGCGGTTGTCGCCGGTGGCGGCGGCAACGGCCGAGGCGATCACGTCAACAGGGGCGGGGGCGGTCTTCGGCACGTCTCATCTCCTGAACTGAATTCATTACAGCGGCTACTGTAGGTCGTCCCGGGGTGCTGGTCCAGAGATTCCGAACGTCGTCTCCACGCGGGAACGCACCGGGCACGGTGCCTGCGCCCCCCCCTGACCCGACGAGGAGATTCCATGCCTGAAGCCGTGATTGTCTCGACTGCCCGATCGCCCATCGGTCGTGCGATGAAGGGGTCCCTCAAGGACCTCCGCCCCGACGACCTGGCCGCCACGATGGTCCGCGAAGCACTCGCTGCGGTGCCCCAGGTCGAGGCCGCGATGGTCGACGACCTGATGCTCGGCTGCGCCCAGCCTGCCGGCGAGCACGGCCACAACATGGCCCGCGCCGTCTCGATCCTCGCGGGCCTGCACGAGACCCCCGGCGTGACCGTCAATCGCTACTGCTCCTCCAGCCTGCAGACCACCCGCATGGCGCTGCACGCGATCAAGGCGGGGGAGGGGGACGTCTTCGTCTCGGCAGGCGTGGAGATGGTCAGCCGCTACTTCAACGGGCTCGCCGACGCGCCCGAGGAGTCGAAGAACCCCCTCTTCGCCGCGGCCGCCGAACGCAGCCGCGCCCTCGTCGCGAGCGGAGCCGACTGGAGTGACCCGGTCCTCGAGGGTGGACTGCCCGACTACTACCAGGGGATGGGTTTCACCGCCGAGAACGTCGCCCGGATCACCGGCGTCACGCGTGCGGAGCAGGACGCGTTCGCGGCCCGCAGCCAGAACCGCGCCGAGGCCTCCATCGCCTCGGGTTTCTGGGCCTCCGACATCACCCCGGTCACCCTGCCCGACGGCACCGTGGTCTCGGCCGACGACGGCCCGCGCGCGGGCACCACGGTCGAGCGTCTCGCCGAGATGCAGCCGGCGTTCCGCCCCGACGGCACCGTGACGGCCGGCAACTGCTGTGCCCTCAACGACGGCGCCGCGGCACTCGTGGTGATGAGTGACCGCCGAGCCGCCGAGCTCGGCATCCAGCCGCTGGCCCGCATCGTCTCCACCGGCGTCAGCGGTCTCTCGCCCGAGATCATGGGCCTGGGCCCGGTCGAGGCGTCGCGCCGAGCCCTGGCGCTCGCCGGCATGGGGGTCGGAGACATCGACCTGTTCGAGCTCAATGAGGCGTTCGCTGCCCAGGTCATCCCCTCGATGCGTCAGCTCGGCATCGACGAGGACAAGGTCAACGTCCACGGTGGGGCCATCGCGGTGGGGCACCCGTTCGGCATGACCGGTGCTCGTATGACGAGCACCCTCATCAACGCCCTGCGCTGGGACGACAAGGAGCGCGGCCTGATGACGATGTGCGTCGGCGGCGGGCAGGGCATGGCGATGGTGCTCGAGCGCCTCTCCTGATTCCGCGACCTCCCTGCGGGGGAGGGCGTGACAGGGGCCGCGGGCCCGGGGTGGATGTCCCCGGCCCGTGGCCCCTTCGTCGTCAGTGGTCGCTGAGGCGGCGGAGGGCCGGGAGCAGCTCCTCGAGCACCGGCAGTGCTCGTCGAGCGGCCTCGACCGCGTGCGCGTCGGGGTGGTGGGTGGCCAGGCGCTCGGGGTGCAGCGGCTGGGTGGCGCGCACCATCGCGGCGTCGAACTCGGTGAACGGGTCCTCGGTCTCGCCGCGCAGCCAGCGGCGCAGCACGAAGTTGTGGGCGGTGATGACGGCGTTGGCCACCAGCTCGGCCTCCAGGCGGGCCTCGACCGCGGAGCCGAGCTCGGCCTTGATCGCGGTCTTGAACGTGCGCTGGTAGGCGCGCTGTCCGGCGGCCTCGCTGCGACGGATGGCGGGCACCGACGTGCTCAGGCGGTACCGGACGCGGGCCCGTTCGCCCTCCTCGAGGTAGTGCTCCAGGACGAGTCGGGCGGCGGCGGCGACACGGGTGGCGAGGGCGTCGTCCTGGGCCAGGCGGGCGTCGACGGCGGCGACCACGAGCTCGTGGTCGGGCAGGACGGCGTCCTCCTTGGCCCGGAAGTGGCGGAAGAACGTGGTGCGTCCGACGCCGGCGCGTTCGGCGACGTCCTCGACGGTGGTCGCCTCGAACCCCTGCTCCTCGAAGAGGGAGAACGCGGCTTCGACGATGCGGTCGCGGGTCGACATGATGCCTTCCGGTCGGGGAATCAAGAGGAGATTACGTGCTTTTCGGATCCCGTGCTTTGGTTACCGTACGGTACTGAGTACCGTGTACGACGGTACTGAGTTCCCTGAGCGAGAGGCAAGAGGATGCAGAAGGTAGGAGTCGTCGGTGGCGGCTTGATGGGTTCGGGCATTGCAGAGGTCTGTGCACGCGCCGGTCTGGACGTCATTGTCGTCGAGTCGACCGAGGCGTCCGCCGAGGCCGCCAAGGGTCGCATGACCAAGTCCCTGGAGCGCGCCGAGTCCAAGGGCAAGATCGAGTCCGCCGCGGCCGTCCTCGAGGGCATCCGCTTCGTGACCGACCTCGAGCAGCTCCACGACCGTGACCTCGTCATCGAGGCCATCATCGAGGACGAGGAGATCAAGACCCAGCTCTTCCGTGACCTCGACCGCATCGTCGCCTCCCCGGACGCCATTCTCGCGTCCAACACCTCCTCGATCCCGATCATGAAGCTCGGCGTCGTCACCTCGCGCCCCGAGCGCGTCATCGGCATCCACTTCTTCAACCCGGTGCCCGTGCTCAAGCTCGTCGAGCTCGTGCCGTCGATCGTCACCGACCCGGCCGTCACCGAGATCGCCCGCACCTTCGTCGAGGGCACCCTCGGCAAGGAGGCCATTGACTGCAAGGACCGCGCCGGCTTCGTCGTCAACGCGCTCCTGATCCCGTTCGTGCTGTCGGGCATCCGCATGGTCGAGTCCGGCTTCGCCTCGCCCGAGGACATCGACAAGGGCCTCGTGCTCGGCGCCGCGCACCCGCAGGGTCCGCTCGCCCTGGCCGACCTCATCGGTCTCGACACCACCAAGGCCGTCGCGGAGTCCCTCTACGAGGAGTTCAAGGAGCCGCTGTTCGCTGCCCCGCCGCTCCTCAACCGCATGGTCGAGGCCGGCCTGCTCGGTCGCAAGACCGGTCGCGGTTTCTACACCTACAACTGACCCCGGTCGGCCCGACGGCTGGCACACTCCTCGACGTGGAGATCACTCGACTCGTCGACGAGCGTGCCAGCTGTCGTGCATTTCGGCCCGACCCGGTGGACGACGCCGTCATCGACGCCGCGTTCGCCCGGGCCCAGAAGGCGCCGTCCTGGTGCAACACCCAGCCCTGGCAGGTGCACCTGTTGAGCGGAGAGGCGTTGGCGTCGTTCGCGAAGGTCCTCGGTGAGCACGTCGCCACCCAGCCGCAGCGTGCCGACCTCGGTCTGCCCACCTACACCGGCGTCCACGCCGACCGGCGACGCGAGGCCGGGCGCCAGATGTACGCCCACCTCGGCATCGCCCGTGAGGACCACGCGGCCCGCGGCGCGCAGATGCTGCGCAACTTCGACTTCTTCGGTGCCCCGCACCTGGCTGTCCTGACGGTGGACGCCGACCTCGGCAGTTACGGGGTCCTCGACTGCGGCGGGTACCTCGCGACGCTGATGCTCCTGCTCGGCGACGCCGGGCTCGGCACCTGCGCGCTCGGGTCGTTGGCAATGTACTCCGACGTGGTGCGCAGCCACCTGGGGCTGGAGGACGACCGGCTCCTCGTCTGTGGTCTTGCCTTCGGGCACCCTGACTCCGAGGCGCGGATCAACGACTTCCGCACCGCGCGGGCGCCGTGGACGGAGGCGGTCACGCGTCACGTCAGGTGACTGCCGCCGTCCACGCGTGCGCGGTTCAGTCGCTGAAGGAGACGCTCGGGGTGCGGCAGATCAGCATCCGACGGGCCTTGCCGGAGGCGGGGTCGATCTGCGTCGAGGTGTTGAACGACGCCTCGAAGGCGCCGTCGCGGCGGGTCTCGCCCAGCAGCACCTCGGTGTCGCCGACCTTGTGGCCGTGCGTCACGTGGTGCACCAGGACGCTCACCTCGCGCTGGGCCAGGTAGGTCTCCAAGCCTGCACGGTCGCCCTTGAACTCCGCTGCGCCGTCGGCAGTGGCGAAGAGGATCGAGATCTGGAAGTCGTCGGTGATCATGTCGAGCACGCGCTCGGGGGTGGTCGAGTCCATGATCTCGAACCACTTCACCATGAAGGGGGTGGCGGAGGCAGTCATCTCGGGGCTCTCTGTCTCGGGGAGGGAGGGTCAGTCGAGGGCCGTGAGGCCCAGGTCCGGGTCGAAGGCGACCTGGTAGCCGCGGATCAGGCCGTCGGCGCCGATCCGGGCGCTGGCCAGGAAGTGGCCGGTGGTGCGCTCGTCGTTCTCGACCACGGCGCCGTAGACGAACTCGAGGTCGCCGTCGGTGCTGCGGTGCTGCGGGACGTGCACCCGACGGACGCCGGCGGGGCGTCCTTCGAGGTAGGCCTTCACGCCGTCGCGGCTCTCGCCCCGCACGGGGGTGCCGGGCAGCAGGATCGCGAACCGGACGTCGGGAGCGAGCAGGGCGACGCCGCCGTCCAGGTCGCCGGAGTCGATCGTTGCGTAGTAGCGCTCGAGGCGGGTGACGAAGTCGGACATGCGGCTGAACCTAATTCACTTGAAGGGGAGTGTCCAGAGCATTGCCGCCAGCGAGTGGCGCGTCGTACTGTTGCTGAATTGAGTTCAGTCCAGGAGATTTCTTCCCGAGGAGGACCCGCATGACCCACCCCTGGCCGCAGGCCGATCCCACCGTGCTGACCCCCGTGGAGGAACACGACGAGCTGCGTACCGTCGTGCGACAGGTGTTGACCAAGTACGCCGACCGCGAGACCGTCCGCGCGGCGGCCGACACCGCTGCCGGGCATGACGTCGCGCTGTGGAAGCGCCTCAACGAAGAGCTCGAGATCGGTGGCCTCGCCCTGTCCGAGCAGTGGGGCGGCAGTGGCTTCGGGCTGCCGGAGCTCGCCGTCCTGCTCGAGGAGGTGGGGGCCGCGTTGCTGCCCGACCCGGTGCTCAGCTCGGCCGTCCTGGGGGTCCGCGCGCTCACCCTCGCTGACGAGGTGGACCGCGACCTCCTCGCTGCGACCGTGGCCGGCTCCGTCGTGGTGACCGTGGCTGATCTCGACACGCCGTGCGTCCCGGTGGCGACGTTGAGTGGTGACGGGGCGGTGCGGGTCACGGGCCGCGTGGAGCGCGTCGTCCACGGAGCGCTCGCGCAGCACCTCGTGACCGCGGTCGACGTCGAGGGGGAGCACGTGATCGCCCTGGTGGACCTTGCGGCTGCCGGTGTCACCGTGGTGCCGCGCACCGTCGTGGACCTGACCCGCAGGCAGGCCGACGTCGAACTCGAGGGGGTGGAGGCTCGGGTGCTCGTCGGGTCCGGACGCGCGGGATCGGTGGCACGCCGCCTGGGCCTGCTGCGCAAGGTCGCCGTCGCCTCGGAGCAGTCCGGCGCCGTCTCGCACCTGTTGGACCTGGTGGTCGAGTACGTCACCCAGCGTGAGCAGTTCTCCCGCCCGATCGGATCGTTCCAAGCGGTCAAGCACCGTCTCGCCGACGTCCTCGTCGACCGCGAGCGCGCCCTGTCCGCCTCGCGCTACGCCGCCGCCGTGCTGGAGCAGGCGATGGAGGACGACGAGGTGCCCGACGACGTCGAGCTGGCTGTCGAGGTGGCCGCCGTCGTCTGCCAGGACGCCTTCGTCCGGACTGCCCACGAGGCCGTCCAACTCCACGGCGGCATCGGCTTCACCTGGGAGCACCGCGCCCACTACTACGTGCGCCGCGCTCTGGGTGACGAAGGACTGGGGGGCGGCTCCGCCCGAGGTCGTGCGCGCGTGGCCGCACTCGTCGAGGTCTGAGTCGGACGTCGACGCGACGCCCTCGGCCAGTGACAAGGGCAACGACAACGGCAACGGCAACGGCCCCACTCGAAGGAGTGGGGCCGTTGCCGTTGGTCGAGGTGGGTGTCAGTCGCCGGCGGCGGTGGCTGCGGCGGTCAGACCGTAGACCAGGGCATTGGCGAGTCCGCCGGCGTAGCCGCGGTGGTAGACGCCACCGGAGTCCGAGCCGGCGCAGAGCAGGCCGGGCACCGGGGTGCCGTCGGCCGAGAGGGCGCGCGCTGCGGTGTCGATCAGTACGCCGTGGAAGGGGAACGTGATCGCCGGCTCGCACTCGATGACGTACCAGGGGCCCTCGTCCAGCGGGGCCGGGTCGAGTTCGCGCCCGGGCGTGACGGTGCCGGCCTTGGTGTCGGCGTTGTACTGCTCGATCGCCGCGGCGATCTTGGCGCCGTCGTAGCCCCATTCCTCGGGCAGGTACTCGAGCTCGTCCAGCGACTCGGCCATGCCGACCCGGCCGCCCCGACGGTTCGCCACGGCGTACTTGTCCAGTGCCACGGCGCCCTCGACGTAGGAGGCGACGATCCAGTCGCGGTGCACGCGGGCGTCGGCGACGAGCAGGCCGCGGGCCTCGGGCTGGTCGAGCAACTCCATTGTGGTCAGGTGGTCGCCGAGGGTCTCGTCGGTGAACCGCTCGTTGTCGAGGTTGAAGAGCAGTGCGTGCTCGGAGTAGTAGAGCGAGAGGTCGACGAAGTCCGACGGGTCGGCGAACGGAACGCCCGACGGCACGAGGTGGCCGTAGAAACCAGCGTTCTCGCCGCCGGTGGCCGCGCCCGCTGCGGTGGCGAGGCGGTGGCCGGCGCCGGCGCTGTGCGGGTTGGAGCGCAGCTGCATGCGGTCGCCCAGGGCGCCGACGTGCTCGCGGACCAGGTCGGCGTCGGCCTGGAAACCGCCGGTGGCCAGCAGGGTCCAGCGGGCACGCAGCTCGCGCTCGCCCTCGGGGGTCGTGACGCGGGCGCCGACGACGCGACCGTCGGTGAGCAGCAGTTCCTCGGTGCGGGTGCGCACGAGCACCTCGCCGCCCGCCTCGGTGACCAGCTTGCGGCAGGTGTCGACGTACTGGTTGGTGTCGAAGCCGTGTCCCTGGCCGAAGCTGAGGATCCGCTGCGCTGGCATCGCCTCGACCCCGACCGAGCGGATGAAGTCGATGCCGGCTGCGAAGTCGTCGACGATCTTGTGGCGCAGTGCCTCGCCGCCGCCGGGGTTGACCTCGTCCATCACCTCGCGGGTGGGTGCGGTCCAGGCGTAGCCGGCGAAGCGAGCTGAGCCGCCGACGTCCTCACCGATCTCGACCACGGTGACGCGAAGTCCGTCACGGGCGGCCTTGGTGGCCGCGGTGAGGCCGGCCATGCCGGCCCCGATGACGAGGAGGTCGAGCTGGTCCATGTGGGGGGACTCCCTTCGGGGTGTGATTGGGGTTACAGTAAACCGAACTCACTTCAGTAAGTCTAGGGATGGAGGATCCATGCGTGACCGAGCGACACGGCCGGGGTCCGCCACCAGCGCCCCCGATGCCACCAGCGCCCTGCATGCCCCCAGCGCCCTGGATGCCCTGAGGGTGCGGCTCTTCGCGCTCCTGATGACGGTGCAGCTCGTGAATGCGATCGCGGTCTGGGCCCACGTCGTCACTGTCCAGTGGACCCTGACCGAGCGTGGTGAGAGCGCCGCCGTCGTCTCCCTGGCGCCGGCTTCCCTTGCCCTGCCGTTCCTGTTGCTCTCGCTGCCGGTGGGTGCCTGGGTCGGCTTCGCCCCGCGCGGACGACTGCTGATCGCCTCCACCGCCGCCTCCGTCCTGGCCGCTCTGGTCGGTGCTGCGCTCGGTGCGGCCGGCGACCTGCACTGGACGGCGATGGTCGGCACCGTCCTGGTCGTCGGTGCCGCGCTGGTGGTCACCGGCGTCACCTGGCAGGCGATGATCCCTGACGTCGTGGGCCGGCACCTCATGGGTTCGGCCTCGGTGGTCGACGGGTCCGCCTACAACGTCGCGCGCGCGGTCGGACCGCTGCTGGCCGGCGTCGGCCTCGGCTGGGTCGGGGTCAGTGGCACCTTCGTGGCCGTCTCCCTGCTCTTCGGCGCGTGCACCCTCGTCCTGCTGGTCGTCGAGGTGCGCCACCCCAGTGCCCGCGGCCCGCGGCGCCCGATCGTCGGCGAGATGCTGGGCGGGCTGCGGTTCACCCGTCACTCACCCTGGACCCGTCGGCTGCTGACCCGGATGGTCTGCTTCGGCCTCCCCGCCAGCGCCCTGTGGGCCCTCGTCTCCCTGGTGGTGCACGACCGCCTAGGCCTGGGCTCCACCGGCTTCGGGGTGGTGATGGCACTGGTCGGCTCCGGCGCGGTCGTCGCCACCTTCGTGCTGCCGCCGTTGCGAGGTCGCCTCAGCGTGCCCGTCTTCGCGGCACTGGGGTCGGGCCTCTACGCGCTCACGCTGCTGGTGATGGGGCTGGTGACCGTCCCGGCCGTCGTCGGTGGGGTGCTGGTCCTGGGCGGAGTGGCCTGGGTCGGCGTCCAGAGCACGTGGATGACGCTCGCCCAGCAGGCGCTGCCCGAGTGGGTCCGTCCTCGGGTGATCGCACTGCTGCTCTTCCTCTTCCAGGGCACCCAGGCGATCGGCTCCTTCGCCTGGGGCGTCGTCGCCGACCTGGTCGGCCTGCCCGCTGCTCTGGTCGCTGCGGCGGTCGCGATGTGCGCCTCGATCGTCGTGCTGCTCCGGCTCGGGCTGGCGTCCGCCGAAGGCATCGAACCTGTCCTGGTCGAGGCCGACGACGCCACCCACGGCCTGCTCACCTCGCTGTCCGACCTGGAGCCCGGTCCGATCGAGGTCACTCACCACTACTCCGTCCTCCCCGGGCGTTCCGACGACTTCGTCCGTGCGATGGAGCCGCTCCGACTCTCACGGCTGCGTACCGGAGCGACGAGGTGGCGTCTCCATGAGCCTGCAGGCGGAGCGCACGCCGCATCCCCCTGGGTCGAGAACTACGTGCTGGTCGACCCGGTCGAGCTCTTCGCGCAGGAGACGGAGAGACTCACGGTCCCCGAGATGCGTCTGCGTACCGCGGTCCACCTGCTCGCCGACCGGGTCGAGGGTCCGTTCGTGTCCTCGTCGGCGAGCACCCCCGAACCTCCTGCCCGTCCTGCGCGCCGCGCGGACTCCGGGCAGGGCACCACCCCCCACCGGCCGGGCGCTGTCCCGACCCCTGACGAAGGAGGACGTGAATGAGTCCCGCCCAGACCGCTGGAAACGAGACCGCCGGAGCCGAGAACGCTGGCGCCCACCAGACCGGCGCTGCCCAGCGCTTCGCCGGCCAGGTCGCCCTGGTCACCGGTGCCGGCTCCGGCATCGGCGCCGCCGTGGCCCGCCAGCTCGCGGCCGAGGGCGCCGCGCGCGTGCACGTGGTCGACGTCGTGGAGGCCAACGCCTTCGCGGTCGCCGAGCAGGTCGGCGGCTCCGCACACGTCGTGGACGTCTCCGACCCTGACGCCGTCGAGGCCGCCTTCGGCGCCGTCGTGGCGGAGTCGGGACGGGTCGACGTCGTGGTGCACGCTGCCGGGGTCGACGACGCCGAGTCCAAGGCCAGGATGCTGGCGGCCATGGAGAAGGGGGAGCCGGTCGACGTGCTCACCCAGCTCTCCGACGAGGGCTGGCGCCGGGTGCTCTCGATCAACCTGGACGGCACCTTCCACATCCTGCGCGCAGCCGTGCGTCGGATGAAGCCGCAGGGCTCGGGTGCGATCGTCACCGTCGGTTCCTCGGCCGCCTTCGACACCCTCGTCGGCTACCCGCACTACGCCGCCTCCAAGGCCGGCGTGCACGCGGTCTCCCAGGCCGTGGCCAAGGAGGTCATCCCGTTCGGCATCCGCGTGAACACCGTCGCCCCCGGCCCGGTCGACACCGCGATGGCGGCCCGGACGCCCGCTTCGGTCCGTGCAGCGATGGAGGCCTCGGGCGCCATCGGCTACGCGACGCCCGAGCAGTTGGCCGACAACATCTGCTACCTGGCCTCGCCGGCGTCGGCGAACGTGGTCGGGGCGGTGCTGCTCTCCAACGGCGGAAGGTTCACGGTCTGATGGCCGGTCTCGACGACCTCCGGCTCCCGGACGGGTCCGCGCTGCCCGGCGGCGAGCACCCCGAGTTCCCGCACGCCTTCTCGCCGTTCCAGCTCGGCCCGCTCACGCTGCGCAACCGACTGGTGGCGCTGCCGGCCGGCACGTCGCTCGCACACGAGGGCGTTCCCACCGACGGCGACACCGAGCACTTCGAACGGCTCGCTGCCGGTGGCGTCGGCCTGGTGATCGGCGGCGCGACCGTCGTCCACCCGACCACGACGCTCCGCTCGCGCAAACTGGTCGAGGCCTACATCGACGAGTTCGTGCCGAAGGCGGCTGCCAAGGCCGCGGTGATCCACCGGCACGGCGCGAAGTTCATCGGTCAGCTGGTCCATCTGGGACGCGAGTTCATCGGCGGTGAGTCCGACTCGCCGCCGGTGGCGCCGTCCGCGATCAAGACCCCGCGCGACGCCTACCCGCCGCACGAGCTGACTGCCCCCGAGATCGCCGACATCGTCGCCGGCTGGCGCGTCTCGACGCAGAACCTGGTCAAGGCAGGCGCCGACGGCGTGGAGATCCACGCGGCCCACGGCTACCTCCCGGCCCAGTTCATGTCGCCGTTGACCAACCAGCGCACCGACGCCTACGGCGGCTCGTTCGAGAACCGGATGCGGTTCGTCGACGAGATCGTGGACGCGATGCGCAGCGTGATCCCTGACGGGTTCGCGCTGGGGGTCCGGCTCAGTGGTGAGGAGGAGATTCCCGGCGGCATGGACATCACCGACTGTGTCCGGATCGCGCAGCACCTGGCCGACCGGGTCGACTACTTCTCGATCACCCACGGCACCCGGGGCAAGTACGTCAAGGACGCCTCGAACCCCGACGCCGTCGCGGTACCGTCCGCGGCCCGGGTACGCGCCGCCACCGGCAAGCCGGTCATTGTCGGCCAGCGGATCCGCGACGTGGCGACTGCCGACAACGTCGTCCGGGCCGGTCACGCCGACCTGGTCGGCATGGCCCGGGCCTTGATCGCCGACCCTGAGCTTCCGGAGAAGTCGCGCACGGCGCGGCTGGGCGAGGTGCGCGGCTGTCTGGGCATCAACCAGGACTGCCGCGCCTTCGACCCGCACCTGCACTGCGCGGTGAACGCCGAGGTCGGCCGCGGTCGCCACACCAACTACGGAGTGAAGGTGGCCGAGCCGAAGAGCGTCTTCGTCATCGGCGGTGGACCTGCCGGACTCGAGACTGCCCGGGTGGCCGCCCAGCGTGGGCACCAGGTCACGCTCTTCGAGGCCTCGCCCGCGCTCGGCGGAACGGTCAGGGTCGCCGCTGCCTCGCCGCACCGCGCGACCATGATCGACGTCGTCGACCATCTCGAGCGCGAGACGAAGCGGCTCAAGGTGGAGGTGAACCTCGGCTCGCCGATCGACGCCGACGACTTCGCCGAGATCCGTTCGATGGCCGACCACGTGGTGCTCGCCACGGGCTCGCGTCCGGCTCCGCTGCCGGAGTGGTCGGGCGCGCAGGCGACGGTGGACGACGTCCTGCTCGGTCGCCAGCCGGAGACGGGGTCACGCCGCGCGGTCGTCCTCGACGACGGGGACGGGTTCTGGCCGGCCTACAGTGCCGTCGAGGCGCTCGTGCGACAGGGCTGGCAGGTCGACTTCGCGACGACTCTGGGTGGTCTGGCGACCCGGATCCCGGCCGAGAGTGCGGCCCTGTTGCTGGCTCGGCTGGGGGAGGCCGGGGTGGCGCTCCACGTCGCCCACACCGTCGTGCGTCCTGACGAGGCGGGGGTGCCACTGCTGCTGCGTCCGGTGTTCGGGGGAGTGGACCTCGAGGTCGCCGACGCGTTGCTGGTGCACCACGTGCCGCGCGTCGCGGTGCTGCCGTTCGGGACCGGGCCGTTCGCGCCCGACGCCGAGTTCGGCGCGGTGGTCACCTCGATCGGTGACTGCGTGACGCCACGTCGCATCTCGCACGCGATCGCGGAGGGGTACCGCCTGGGCGCGGAGATCTGATCACGACGGCAGGGGCCGCGGGACCGATGGGTCCCGCGGCCCCTGCGTCGTTCTCGCAGGTCGGGGCAGGAGCAAACAAATTGATTTGAAATAAGTTCAGTTTGACCTTGACGAGGGTCGTGTGATGCAGGGCATACTTCGAACTGAATCCAGTTCGGTTCTGAAAGGACGCACATCATGGCCATCGAGACTGACCACATCCTGCTCGAGAAGGACGGCCCCGTTGCTCGCGTGTGGCTCAACCGCCCGCACGTGAAGAACGCCGTCACCGTCGAGCTGCTCCACCGCCTCGACGAGATCATCAAGGAGGTCGAGACCGACCCCGAGTTGCGCGTCCTCGTCCTGCGCGGCGTCAACAACCAGTTCTGCTCCGGCTTCGACCTCAACGAGCTGCTGGGCGACTTCATCGGCACCTCGAACGCCATGGACGTCGGCGTCCTGTCGGCCCAGGTCTGTGACCGCCTGTACTCGATGAACAAGCCGTCCGTCGCCGTCCTCGAGGGCTACGTGACCGCCGGTGGCTTCGAGCTCATGATCTCCTGCGACTTCGCCATCGCCTCGGACGACGCCAAGATCGGCGACTTCCACATCAACCGCGCCCTCTTCGGTGGCGCCGGCCCGATCTACCGCCTGCCCCGCATGCTCGGTCTGCGCAAGACCAAGGAGCTCATGCTCACCGGCAAGCTGCTCTCCGGCCACGAGGCCCACGAGTTCGGTCTGATCAACGACTCGGCTCCGGCCGACAAGCTCGACGAGACCGTCGAGAACTTCATCGGTGACCTGACCAACAAGTCCCCCTTCATGATGAAGCTGACCAAGATGGCCGTGAACCAGGGCCTCGACGCCGACATCAAGTCGCTCATGATCATGGAGCACTTCGCCGTGGGCAACTCGCTGCAGTCCGCCGACGGCAAGGAGGGCGTCCAGGCCTTCCTCGAGAAGCGTGAGCCCGTCTGGATCGGTCGCTGAACCACTGAGCCGCCCCGTCCCCATCGGGGCGTGCGTCAGCAGCACCACTGGAGGAGTCACCGAGGAGATGGAATGAGCACTCGACCCGCCCGCTCGACCGACACGCTGCAGGACCCGTTGGTCCTCGTCGGAAGCAGGTGCGCCACCTGCGGAAATGTCGCGTTCCCTACGGCCGTGCGCTGTCACAGGTGCTCGGCCGGCGACTGCGAGCCTCTCCCGCTCGCCACCTCGGGTGTCGTCTGGGCCGCCACGGTCCAGAGGTTCGCTCCGAAGTCTCCTCCGTACGTCCCCCCGGCGGAGGGCTTCACGCCCTTCGCCGTGGGGTACGTCGAACTCCCCGACGGCGTCCGGGTCGAGGCAGTCATCGACTGCGGCCCCGACCCTGATCCGCACGCGTTGGCCGGGACCGAGGTCGAGCTCGTGGCCACCCTGCCCGTGCCCCGCTTCGCCACCGTTCCCACCACGCCGACCGAGGAGTCCGCACGATGACCCGCGTCAGCATCATCGGCGCCGGACTCTCGAAGTTCGGTCGCCAGCCCGGCATCACCGGGCGCCAGATGGCCGTGACCGCCATCCACAACGCCCTCGACGACGCCGGCATCACCTGGGCCGACGTCCAGGTCGCCTACGGCGGCTCGGACGGCTCCGGCCTGGCCGACACCCTGGTCGCCGACCTGGGCCTGACCGGCATCCCGTTCACCAACGTCAAGAACGGCTGCGCCACCGGCGGCAGCGCGTTGGTGCAGGCGGTCAACGCCATCCGCTCCGGTGCTGCCGAGATCGCTCTGGCCGTCGGGTTCGACAAGCACCCCCCGGGTGCCTTCGACCCGCGTCCCGAGGACTGGGGCCTGCCCTCGGGCTACGGCGAGGCCGGCCTGATGGTCACCACCCAGTTCTTCGCGATCAAGATCGCCCGCTACATGCGTGAGCACGACATCTCCGAGCCGACCCTGGCCAAGGTCGCCGCCAAGGCGTTCCGCAACGGCTCGATCAGCCCCAACGCCTGGCGCCAGCAGGCGCTGAGCGAGGCCGAGATCTCCGGCTCGAAGATGGTCAACGACCCGCTGACCCAGTACATGTTCTGCTCGCCCGGTGAGGGCGGCGCAGCCATCATCCTGGCCTCCGAGAACGTGGTGAAGCGCCTCGGCGGACGTCCCGTCGAGCTGCTCTCGGTCGCCAACGCGACCCGCAAGTTCGGCACCTTCGAGGTCTTCAGCCCGGCCATCCAGGGTCTGGGTACACCCACCTCGGTCTCCACCCAGGCAGCCACCGCCGCCTTCGAGGCCGCCGGTGTCTCCCCGTCCGACATCGACGTCGCCCAGCTGCAGGACACCGAGGCGGGTGCCGAGATCATGCACATGGCCGAGTGCGGCTTCGTCGAGCACGGCGAGCAGGAGAAGTGGATCCACGAGGGACTGACCGAGATCACCGGCCAGTTGCCGGTCAACACCGACGGCGGCTGCATCGCCAACGGTGAACCGATCGGTGCCTCAGGCCTGCGCCAGGTCCACGAGATCGTCACCCAGCTGCGCGGCGAGGCCGGCGCGCGTCAGGTCCCCGACGGGCCCCGGCTGGGATTCACCCACGTCTACGGCGCCCCCGGCATCAGCGCCTGCACCGTCCTGGGAGCCCGCCGATGAGCACCCCCGTCACCCACGCCGGCGTCAGCCTGGAGGAGTTCGTCCAGCGCGCCCACACCTGGCTCGCCAGCGTCGCCGCACCGCGCACCACCCGCACCTGGGGCGAGGGCTCCGACGCCGTCGCCGTCTTCGAGAACTGGACGCCCGAGCAGGAGCGCGAGGAGACCGACCGGATCCGCGCCTACGAGCAGGCCAAGTTCGACGCCGGCTTCACCGCGATCACCTGGGACGCCCGCTACGGCGGTTCGAACCTGCCGGTCCAGCACCTACTGGCCTTCCGTCAGGCCGAGGCCGGCTACGACGTCCCGAAGCGGACCGAGATGTTCCCCGTGACCCAGCAGCTGGTCGCGCCGACCGTCGCCCAGTGGGGGAGCGAGGAGCAGCGTGACCGCTACGTCGCCGCCATGCTGCGCACCGACCTGATCGCCTGCCAGCTCTTCTCCGAGACCGAGGCCGGCTCCGACCTCGCCGCCGTGCGCACCAAGGCGGTCAAGGAGGAGACCGGAGAGGGCGTCCGCTGGCGCCTCAACGGCCACAAGGTCTGGACCTCGGGAGCCCCCGTCGCCGACATCGGCATCGCCGTCACCCGCACCGACCCGACCTCGGCCAAGCACGCCGGTCTCACCGTCTTCCTGGTCCCGATGGACGCTCCCGGTGTGGAGATCCGTCCGATCCGTCAGATGACCGGTGGCTCCTCGTTCAACGAGGTCTACCTCGACGACGTCGTCCTGGACGACGCCTACCGCCTCGGCCCCGAGGGCCAGGGCTGGAAGGTCGCCCTGACCGTCCTCGCCTCCGAGCGCCTCGACTCGGGCACCCTCGGGTTGGAGAACGCGGACGCGGCCGTCGACCTGGCCCGCAACATCGGTCGCGAGCTCACCGACCTGGAGAAGGACAAGGTCGCCGACCTGGTCACCCGCAGCTACGTCCAGCGTCTGGCCGGCATGCGCGTCCTGGCGGCCGTGGCCGCCGGCGGCGAGCCCGGTCCCGAGGCCAGCGTCGGCAAGCTGCTGGCCACCGACACCATGGCCCGCACCTCTGAGGTCGCCCGTGCCCTGCTCGGCGCCGACCTGACCGTCGACTCCGGCGAGTGGGGACGTTTCGCCTGGACCGAGCACGTCCTGGGCGCTCCGGGCTACCGGATCGCCGGCGGCACCGACGAGATCCAGCACAACATCCTCTCCGAGCGCGTGCTCGGCCTGCCCCGGGAGCCCCGATGAGCACCGCCACCACCGCTGACACCACCGCAGCCGGAACCACGCCGGCCACCCCCGGCCTGGCCGACCTGACCGCGTCGGTCCACCTCGGCCTGCGCCAAGCCGGGTTCGAGGGCACGGCCACCGAGCTCGTGCCGATGCTCGGAGGCCACTCCGGCCTCACCTACCGCGTCAGCATGGGCGAGAACTCGTTCGTGGTGAAGGCCGTTCCGCTCGGGCAGCGCTCGGTGGGCCGCCACGACATGCTCCGCCAGGCCAAGATCCTGCAGGCGCTGGAGGGGACCGGCGTCCCGGTCCCGACCGTGCGCGCCAGCCACGACTCCGACTCCACCGAGGTCCAGTCCTGGTTCGCCATGGACCTGGTCGCCGGTGAGTCGCTCGAGCCCGTCCTGGACGACCCGGCCGTCGAGCCCACCCTCGCCGCGGCCCGGATGCGTCGTGCAGCGCAGGTGCTGCCGCTCCTGCACGCGGTCCCGCTGGCCGACCTGCCGATCGACTCCGAGCCGCTCTCGCCGGCCGACGAGCTGGCCCGTTGGGTGCGCACCATGGGTGCCGTCCCGCCCGAGCTGGTCACCGGTGCCGACGAGCTGCAGCGTCGTCTGGAGGCGTCGGTCCCCGAGGCGATCGAGCCGGTGCTGGTGCACGGCGACTACCGCCTGGGCAACATCCTCTCGGCCGGCACCGAGCCCGCCGCGATCATCGATTGGGAGATCTGGAGCCCCGGAGACCCGCGCGTCGAGCTCGGCTGGTTCATGGTCTTCGCCGACGGCAGCAACTTCCCCGGCGTGGGCCGCGAGGTGCCCGGCCTGCCGACGCCCGCCGAGCTCGTCGAGCTCTACCGCGGCGACGGCCCCGAGCTGGGCGACCTGACCTGGTTCGACGCCCTGGGGCGCTTCAAGATGGCCGCGATCATGGGACACAACCTCCGACGTCACCGCGAGGGCCGTCACCACAACCCCGCCCAGGAACAACTTCCCGCCACCATCGAGCGCCTGATCACCACCGGCCTCGAGCGACTCGCCTGACTCCACCCCTGCAGGACCCGAGAGGACACCCCCGTGGACTTCGCATTCACCCCCCGCACCGTCGAGCTGGCGGAGAAGATCACCGCCTTCATGGAGGAGCACGTCTACCCGGCCGAGACCGTGTACGACGCGCAGGTCGCCGAGGGCGACTTCCACGAGCAGCCGCAGATCATGAAGGACCTGCAGGCCGAGGCCCGTCGTCAGGGGCTCTGGAACTTCGCCATGACCCACGACAACCTGGGTGCCGGCCTCACCAACCTCGAGTACGCCCCGCTCGCCGAGATCATGGGTCGCTCCATCATCGGCAACGAGGTCTTCAACTGCTCCGCCCCCGACACCGGGAACATGGAGATCCTGGCCATGTACGGCACCGAGGAGCAGAAGAACCAGTGGCTCAAGCCGCTGCTCGACTGCTCCATCCGCTCCGCCTTCGCGATGACCGAGCCCTGGGTCGCCTCCTCCGACGCGATGAACGTGGAGTCCTCGATCGTCCGCGACGGCGACGAGTACGTGATCAACGGCCGCAAGTGGTTCACCTCCGGAGGCATGGACCCCGACTGCAAGCTCCTCATCTTCATGGGCAAGTCCGACCCGGACGCCGAGCCGTACCGCCAGCAGTCGATGATCCTGGTCCCGACCGACGCCCCCGGCGTCGAGATCGTCCGGGACCTCTCCTCCTTCGGCTACCGCGACCGCCTCGGCCACGCCGAACTGCAGTTCACCGACGTCCGCGTCCCGGCCGCCAACATGCTCGGCAACGAGGGTGACGGTTTCGCCATCGCCCAGGGCCGTCTCGGTCCCGGCCGCATGCACTACGCGATGCGCGCCATCGGCATCGCCGAGCGTGGCCTGCAGCTGATGTGCGAGCGCGCCCAGCAGCGCAGCGCCTTCGGCGGCCCGCTGGCCGACCAGGGTGTGGTGCGCGAGTGGATCGCCCGTTCCCGTATGGAGATCGACCAGATCCGTCTCTACACGTTCAAGGCCGCCTGGCTGATGGACACCCAGGGCAACGCCGCCGCGCGCACCGAGGTCGCTGCGATCAAGGTGGCCGCCATGGAGGTCGCACACAAGGTCATCGACCGCGCCGTCCAGACCTGGGGTGCCGCTGGCACCACCGAGGACACCCCGCTGGCCCGTTTCCACTCGCTCACGCGTGCCCTGCAGATCGCCGACGGCCCGACCGAGGTGCACCTGCGCTCGATCGGCCGCGGCGAGCTGCGCAAGTACCGCCACCTGCGTCCGGAGAAGAAGTGATGAGCACCCCCACGAACCCCGCCAGCACTGCTGCCCCTCGCGAGCTCGAGGGCAAGGTTGCCCTGGTCACCGGTGGAACCCGCGGCCTGGGCCGCGCGATCGCCGACGCCATGGCCGAGGCCGGCGCCACCGTCATCGTCTCCAGCCGCAAGGCCGAGGCCTGCGCGGAGGTCGCTGCCGAGATCACCGCGGCCACCGGCGTGAAGGCGTACCCGCTCGCCCTGCACGTGGGTGACTGGGACGCCATCGAGCCGGCGATCGACTCGGTCGTCGCCGACCACGGTCGCATCGACGTCGTGGTCAACAACGCCGGCATCGCCCCGTTCGCGCCGAGCTCGTACGAGGTCTCCGAGGCTCTCTTCTCCAAGACCGTGGACGTGAACCTCAAGGGTCCCTTCCGGGTGATAGCCGTCGCCGGCGAGCACATGCGTCGTCAGGGCTCCGGCTCGATCATCAACGTCTCCAGCATCGGCGCCGAGCGTCCGAGCCCGGCCGAGGCCACGTACGCGGCCACCAAGAACGGCCTCAACGCACTCACCCGCGCCTTCGCCCAGGAGTTCGCGCCCACCGTGCGCGTCAACTGCGTGATGCCCGGCGGTTTCGCCACCGACATGGCGGCCAACTGGGACGATGAGCTCATCGGCAAGGTCGTCGACCGGCTGCCCGCCGGGCGTCTCGGCGACCCGCGCGAGTTCGCCGGGATGGTCGTCCACCTGGCTTCCGATCGCGCCGGCTACACGACCGGTGCCCTGATCCCCGTCGACGGCGGGCGTACGGCGGTGTACTGAGATGGTGGACGTGAACGCACTCTTCGACCTCACCGGTCGCGTCGCCGTGGTCACCGGTGCCTCCTCCGGTCTGGGGGAGGGTTTCGCCCGCACGCTGGCCGGTGCCGGTGCCACCGTCGTGGCTGCTGCCCGCCGTGCCGATCGCCTCGAGGCGCTGGCCGCCGAGGTGTCGGGCATCGTCCCGGTGGTCGCCGACATCACCCGCATCGAGGACCGCGAGCGTCTGGTGGCCACGGCGACCGAGATCAACGGCGGGATCGACGTGCTGGTCAACAACGCCGGCATCGCCGGTGGCCCGGACGCCCTGACCGAGACCGCCGAGGAGTTCGACCGGATCCTCGACATCAACCTCGTCTCCGGCTTTCACCTCACCGTGTCGGCCGTCAAGGCGCTGCCGGACGACCGCACCGCGTCGATCATCAACATCTCCTCGATCGTGGGCCTGGTCTCGACCGCCCCGATCGGTGGCGCCGGGTACGCCGCCTCCAAGGCAGCCGTGATCGGCACCGGACGCGAGCTGGCCGGGCAGTGGGGACGGCGCGGCATCCGCGTGAACACGATCGTCCCCGGCTTCTTCGACACCGAGATGACCGACGGCCTCTTCCAGAACGAGAAGTCGGCCGGCTGGGTGCGTCGCAACACCATGCTCGGACGCGGCGGCGCCGAGGGCGAGGTGAACGGCGCCCTGCTGTTCCTGGCCTCGGACGCCTCCAGCTACGTCACGGGCCAGACCCTCGCCGTCGACGGTGGATGGACCGCGAAGTGACCACGCCCGCAGACCTCCCCGCAGGGCTCCCTGCAGATCTCCCCGAGGAGATGGACGCCTTCCGGCTCCTGGCCTGGGGTGAGGCGCCGACGACCGTCCGGGTGCCGGTGCCGCGTCCGCAGGGACGTGAGGTGCTGCTCGCCGTCGAGGCGGCCGGGCTGTGCCACTCCGACCTCACACTGATCGGCGCCGCTCCGGGAGCGATGGGTTTCGCGGTCCCGTTCACCCTCGGTCACGAGGTCGTGGGACGGGTCGTCGCACTCGGACCCGACGCCGACCCCACGTTGCGCGGCACCTTCGCCGTGCACGGGGTCTGGGGGTGCGGCCAGTGCCGTGCCTGCCGTCGTGGTGAGCAGAACTCCTGTGCCTCGATCACCGACGCGATCGGTCCCGGGATCGGGCGCGACGGTGGCCTGGCCGAGTACGTGCTCGTGCCCTCCGCCGAGCACCTGGTGCCGGCCGACGGTGTCGCGGCCGTCGACCTGGCACCGCTCACCGACGCAGGTCTGACCACCTTCCACGCCCTGGCCCCGCACCGCGGTCGCCTGCGTGGGGGAGTGGCCGCGGTGGTCGGGATCGGGGGACTCGGCCACCTCGCGCTCCAGCTCCTGGCGACCGAAGGTCTCGAGCTCCTGGCGGCGGTCGACCCGCGTCCGGGTGCCCGTGACCTGGCCACCCACCTGGGCGCCGACGTCGTGGTCGCCGACGTCAGCGAGGTCAAGCCCGCCGTCGCCCTGGCGCTGGCTGCGCGCGGTCCGTTGCCGGCCGCCGAGGCCGACGGGAGTCTCGACCTGGTCATCGACCTGGTCGGCAACGCTGCCACCCTGGACGCGGCCCCGGACCTGTTGGTCCCCGGTGGTTCCTACGTGGTGGTGGGATCGGGCGGGGGCGCCGCTCGGGTGGCCAAGGGTGCGCCCTGGCCCCGTGGGTTCTCGGTGAGCGCTCCGTTCTGGGGCACGCACGCCGACCTGGTCGAGGTGGTGCACCTGGCGTCCCGTGGCGTCCTGCACGCCGAGACCGAACAGTTCGACCTGTCCCGGGTGGAGGAGGCGTACGCACGCCTCGCTGCCGGGGAGGTGCACGGCCGCGCGGTCGTCATCCCCGGACGCTGAACCACCCCCTTGAACGAAGACGACGACGAGCAGAGGAGCATCCAGGCATGCAGAAGCTGGCGCAGGAGGTTCTGGCCCGGGCCGAGCAGTCACCCGAGCAGGTGGCCGTGGTGGACGGAACCGGTAGGCACACGCTGGGCGAGGTCGTGACCCACGCCCGAGCCCTCGCCGAGGTGCTGGAGCGCGAGCTCGACGGCGCCCCGACGGTTCTCGTGCAGGCCGACAACACCTGGCGGACGTTGGCGGCTGCGTTGGCCGTCGGCATTCGCGGTGGTCTGGTCGCGGTGATCAGCGGCCATGCCACCCGCACCGAGTGGGAGCTGGCCCAGGAGGACATCGAGCCCGACGCCGTCGTGGTCTCGGCCCACACCTCCGAGAGCTGGCAGCTCGGCACCGGGGCCGACGCCGGGTTCGTCGCCGCTGGCGAGGTGCTGGACGGGTGGCCGCTGCTGCGCGCCGCGTCCGGGACCACCCGTGGCGTCGAGCGCTGGAACGGCGGTGTCGTGATCGCGATGACGTCGGGCTCCACCGGTCGCCCCAAGTGTGTGGTGCAGTCCGAGGAGGCCCTGCGCTACGCCGGACGCTCCACCATCGAGGCCGTGGGCCTGCAGCCCGGCGACCCGGTCGGTGCTCTGGTGCCGCTGTCGTCGGTGGCTGCCTTCTGCTTCGGCCTGCACCTGCCGGCGATGAACGGCTCGCCGATGGTGTGTCTGGAGAAGTGGAGCCCCGAGTCGGCCGTCGCGCTCCTGCGCGAGGAGAAGGTCGCCTGGACGATGCTCGTGCCGACGATGGCGCTGCAGCTCTCCCTGGTCGACGGCTCCGCAGACGCCTTCTCGCAGATGAAGGCGATGACCGTGGGCGGCGGTCCCATGAACATGGACGCACTGCGTCGTGCCGAGGAGCACCTGGGGACGAAGTTCCTGCGGGTCTTCGGCATGTCCGAGTGTCTGGGGCACACCACCCCGCGGCCGAGCGACGACGCCGAGGTCCGCCTGGGCCGTGACGGTCGCCCGTTCCCGGGCACCGAGGTGCGTGTCGTCGGCGAGGACGGATCCCCGCTGCCGCAGGGGCAGGTCGGTGCCGCGCAGGTGCGTGGCCCCTCGCTCTTCACCGGCTACGCGCGCGGTGGCGTCCCGGTCCCGCCGGAGGTCGTCGCTGACGGCTTCTTCCCGACCGGTGACCGGGCCCGCATCAACGAGGACGGCACGATCAACATCCTCGGCCGCGAGAAGCAGGTCATCATTCGCGGCGGGCGCAACATCGACATCAACGAGGTCGAGTCGGCCCTGGCCGCCCTCGACGGCGTCGCGCAGGTCTGCGTGGTGCCGGTGCCGGACGACATGCTGGGGGAGCGCGCCGCTGCACTGGTGGTGTGGGACGGCCAGCCCCGCGAGCTGGACGAGGTGGTCCGCGAGCTGGCGGCCTCGGACTTCCCGAAGTTCAAGTGGCCGGAGTTCTTGTGGTCGGTCCCGACGCTGCCCCAGAACAGGGTCGGCAAGCTGAACCGGGTCGAGGCCGTGTCGCTCGCCGCGCGGTACGCCACCGACGGCTCCTTGGTGTAACGATTTCTGACAGTGATGGCGCTGCAGGGGATCTCAGGCCATTGTGTGTACCGACCTGAACTCGACTCAGGTTACGCTTGAGTGACGACGCCGACACCGGGAGAAACATGTCCACCACAGCTCCAGCAGGGCCGCGCTCCAAGCGTCGCCTCATCCTCGACGCTGCCATCGACAACTTCGGGGAGGTCGGCTTCGAGCACACCAAGTGGGCCACGATCGCCGACCAGGTGGGCATCGGTCAGACGGCGCTCTACCACTACTTCGAGTCGAAGGCGCACTGCCTGCTGACCATCATGAGCACCGAACTGGAGCGTTCGCACGAGCGCTTCGTCGCCGTGACCCAGGGAGTGGCGAGCGCCGAGGAGCAACTCCGTGCCTCGGTCCGGGCAGCGATCGCCGTCGAGCCGCGCGAGGCCCTGCAGGCCCGCATCCTGCTGAGCCACCAGGACCTCCTGGTTGCTCCTCGTGTCTCCGAGCGCGAGGAGGCCGAGCGCCAGAAGTCGCGCGACCTCGTCCGTCAGATCGAGCAGGACTGGTCCGCGATGCTCGCGCTGGGCATCGAGCAGGGCGCCTTCTCCGACCGTGACACCAAGACGGGCGCGAGGCTGATGCTGGGTCTGCTCAACAGCGTCTGGCGCTGGTACCGCCCGAGTGGCTCCCAGACGCTCGACCAGGTCGCCGACGAGGTTGTCGAGGCCTGCCTCCGACTGGCTCACTGAGCCGCAGCCCCTCCTGTCGTGACAGGAGGGGCACCTTTTCACCCGTAGTCCTTGAACAGAATTCAACTCAGGAGGAACCGTGTACAACCTGATCCTGATGGCCTCGAAGCCGCACGAGTGGACCCACGACCAGTTCATCGAGTGGTGGCGCGGCGAGCACGCCGAGGTCACCTACGGACTCCCCGGGCTGCGACGTTGGCACCACACCGAGGTGCTCGAGCGCATGGACGAGAAGCGCTCGGCCGGCTGGGACGGTGTCTCGATCCTCTCCTTCGACTCCAAGGAGGCGCTCGACGCGGCGCTGGCCAGTGACGAGTGGAAGAAGGCCATCGAGCACGTCGGCGACATGAAGGGCAGCCGGATTGCCGTGATGGGCGAAGAGCGAGTGATGGTCGCGGAGAAGTGACCTCTCCGCTGCTGCCGGGAGCGGTGTCGGGTGCGGGCCAGGACTGGTCCGCACCCGGTGCCCACCCGGTCGCCGAGGGCATCCACCGCATCGTCCTGCCGATGCCCCAGGACGGACTCCGGGCCGTCAACGTCTACGCCGTCCAGGGGCCCGCCGGCCTCGCTCTGGTCGACGCCGGATGGCGGGTGCCGGGTGCCCTCGAGGTGCTCTCCGCCGGCCTGGGGCAGATCGGCTGCACCCTGGCCGACGTCACCGACGTCCACGTCACGCACATCCACCGCGACCACTACACCCTCGGACCGGAACTGCGCCGCGCGTGCGGTGCGCGCATCCACCTCGGTGCCGAGGAGGCGCCCGGGCTGGCCATGGTCAGCGCCCTGCGCAGCAACAGCCCCGAAGCGTCCCTGCGCGAGTTGGCGCGTGCCGGCGCCGACGCGATCGCCGGCGTCGTCGCGCGGATGGAGCACGGCGAACCGTGGAGGGCGGCGGACTGGGAGGAGCCGGACGTCTGGACCTCTCCCGGAACGGTCGCGCTGGCCGGACGACCGGTCGAGGCGGTGCTCACGCCCGGGCACACCAAGGGTCACCTGGTCTTCCACGACCACGCCGCGGGGCTGCTCTTCTCCGGCGACCACGTGCTGCCCACGATCACGCCCTCGATCGGCTTCGAGCTGGGTGACTGGGACCTGCCGCTGGGCAACTACCTCTCCTCGTTGGAACTGCTGCTCACGCGGCCGGACGCGATCCTGCTGCCGGCTCACGGGCCGGTCGGCGGGGGAGTGCACGAGCGGGTGCGCGCGTTGCTCGAGCACCACCGGGTGCGTCTGGACGCGACCCGCGACCAGGTGCTCGACCACGGTGCGAGCACGGGGCTGGAGGTCGCCTCCGGTCTGCTCTGGACCCGTCGCGGGCGCAGCTTCGGTGAGCTCGACGTCTTCAACAAGATGATCGCGGTCTGCGAGACGATGGCCCACCTCGACGTGCTCGTGGAGCAGGGCGAAATCGCCGTGGAGCCGTCCCGCGGGGGAGTCGACCGGTTTCTCGCGCGGTGACCCCGCCCTGCTCCGGGGCGGGGAGACCCCGGAGTGCTCAGCGCGCGGTCCAGCCGCCGTCCGCGTAGAGCTCGCTGCCGGTCATGAAGCCGGCGTCGTCGGAGCCCAGGAAGGCCACGGCGCCGGCGATCTCCTCGGGGCGGCCCAGGCGGCCCATCGGGGTGTTGGCGAGCATGCCGCGGTGGCGTTCGGAGCCCTCGAAGCGCTCGAGCAGCTGCGGGGTCTCGATGAAGCCGGGGTGCAGTGAGTTCACCCGCACGCCGCGGGTGGCCCAGGTCAGGGCGGCGTTCTTGGTCATCGTGCGCACGGCGCCCTTGGCTGCGGCGTAGGCGACCGAGTTGCCCAGGCCGCCGGTGCTGCCCAGGATCGAGGCGACGTTGACGATCGCGCCGCCCCCGCTGCGCTCGATCAGTGCGCCGGCGTGCTTCATGCCCAGCCACGTGCCGATCTGGTCGACGGCGACGACGCGTTCGAAGCGCTCGCGGGTCTCCTCGGTGACGTCGGCGGCCGAGCCGATGGCTGCGTTGTTCACCAGGACGTCGAGTCCGCCGGTGCGCTCCTCCAGCAGTTTGACCACCCGGATCCAGGCTGATTCGTCACTGACGTCGAGCACTGAGCGCAGGTGCCCGGAGCCGGGCAGGGAGGAGACCAGGTCATCCAGTGGCGTGCCGGCGAGGTCCGCCGCGACCACCCGGGCCCCCTCGGAGGCGAGGCGTCGGCACACGTGCGTGCCGATCCCGCCGGTGGCGCCGGTGACGAGGACGGTCCTGCCGGTGTAGCGGTCCATGGCTTCTCCTGGGATGTGTCCGCGACTGCGGAGTCGGTCGTCCTGGGCGTCCCACTGGTCGGGGGACGGTTGTGGGTTTACAGTGACACCGAACTGAATTGAATTCAACTAGGAGGGGTGATGGGTCGTACGATTCGCGGCATCGCGGAGTTTCGATCCCTCGTGGGGTCCGAGCTGGGCACCAGTGAGTGGTTCGAGATCACCCAGGAGCGCATTGATGCCTTCGCTGACGTCACCGAGGACTGGCAGTGGATCCACGTGGACCCTGAACGTGCCCGCGCCGAAGGGCTCGGAGGCACGGTGGCGCACGGATTCCTGACGCTCTCGCTGATGCCGCGCCTGAGCGCGCAGGTCTTCGAGTTCGCCGAGGTGGGCCGCGCGGTCAACTACGGCCTCGACAAGGTGCGTTTCCCCGCGCCGGTCCACCCCGGTGACCGCATCCGCCTCACGGCCACGATGCTCGAGGCGTCCGACGTCGACGGGGGAGGAGTGCTGGGCCGGGTCTCCTACGTGGTGGAGATCGAGGGCCGGGAGCGCCCTGCCGCGGTGACCCAGACGCTCATGGTCGTCTATCCCGAGCCTGCCTGACCCTTGACGCCGCAGCACCTGTCGGGTGCTGCGGCTCGTTTCCCCCGGCGTCGGTCGCGGGGCGGGCGCCGCTCGGCGTGCCATCCTGCACCTGGCCGCTTCTACGAATGGAGAGAACAGTGGAGAAGATCGTCATCGTCGACGGAGCCCGCACCCCGGTGGGGTCCTTCGGCGGCGTCTTCAAGGACGTCCCCGGCTACGAACTGGGTGCTGCCGCGTCCGTCGAGGCGCTCAAGCGCTCCGGCGTGGCGGCGGAGGAGATCGGTGAGGTCGTCACCGGGTGCATCGGTCAGGTGGGCCCGGACGCGTACAACGCCCGCCGCGTCGGTGTGGCCGCCGGGCTGCCGCACGAGGTCCCTGCCTTCACCGTGAACCGCCTCTGTGGCTCGGGCCTGCAGGCGATCTGGTCGGCCGCGCAGGAGATGCGCTGGAACAACCTCGACTTCGCCCTCGCGGGCGGCAACGAGTCGATGAGCCGCATGCCGTTCTACGACTTCGGTGCGCGCAACGGCTACCGCCTGGGTGACCGTGAGCTCAAGGACGGCACCGTCCTGATGCTCACCGACCCCTTCGACGGCGTGCACATGGGCATCACCGCCGAGAACGTCGCCGCGAAGTACGGCGTCTCCCGTGCCGAGCAGGACGAGTTCGCCCTGGAGTCGCAGCGTCGCGCTGCGACCGCCGAGGCCAAGGCCGCCTTCGCCGAGGAGATCGTCGCCTTCGAGGTCAAGGGCCGCAAGCCCGTCGTCGTCGACACCGACGAGCACCCCAAGCCCGCCACCACCATCGAGACCCTCGCCGGCCTGCGCCCGGCGTTCAAGAAGGACGGAACCGTCACAGCCGGCAACGCCTCCGGCATCAACGACGGTGGCGCCGCGGTCGTCCTGGCCCGTGAATCGGTGGCTGCCGAGCGTGGTCTGACGCCGCTGGTCTCGATCGAGGCCGTCACCACCGCTGCGATGGACCCGCGACTCATGGGCTACGCCCCCACGTTCGCGCTCCGCAAGCTCTTCGAGCAGACCGGCCTGACGCCGTCCGACATCGGCACCGTCGAGCTCAACGAGGCCTTCGCCTCCCAGGCTGTCGCTGTCATGCGTGACGCCGGGCTCTCCGCCGAACAGACCAACCCCTACGGCGGCGCGATCGCGCTCGGTCACCCGGTCGGCGCGACCGGCGCCCTGCTCACGGTCCGAGCGGCCAAGACCATGGTCCGCGCCGACCACGAGTACGGCATCGTCACCATGTGCATCGGTGGCGGCCAGGCGCTCGCCGCCCTGCTGAAGCGGGTCTGAGATGGCTGGCGAGTACGTCCTGCCCGACGAACTGCCGGCCGGCTACGTCGTCGGCGAGCACGACCTCGGGCCGGAGGACGACGTCACCTACGCCGTGCGTGACGGCGTCGCGCACATCACCCTGAACCGACCGTCCGCGGCCAACGCCCTGGACGTCGGCCTCTCGCACGCGTTGCGACTGGCGGCCGAGCGAGCGGCCTCCGACGAGAGTGCGAAGTCGGTCCTGGTCTCCGGATCCGGTGCGCGGTTCTGTGGTGGCGGGGACGTTCCCGCGTTCGCTGCGGCCGAGGACAAACCGGCCTTCCTGCACCAGTTGGCGCTGGACGCGGACGCTGCGGTCCGGGGCCTGGAGTCGCTGGAGAAGCCGGTCGTGGCGGCCGTCCACGGTGCTGTGGCAGGTGCGGGGCTGGCGATCATGCTGGCTGCGGACGTCATCGTCGCTGCCCAGCAGACGAAGTTCGTCTTCGCCTATCCCGGCATCGGCCTGACGCCTGACTGCGGCGTCTCCTACCTGCTTCCGCGCGCGATCGGGCAGCAGCGGGCGCTGGGTTTCGCGCTGGCGAACAAGCCCGTCACCGCCGCGACCGCGCACGAGTGGGGCATGGTCACCGAGGTCGTGCACGACGCCGACGTGGCCGTCTCCCGTGCCACCCAGGTGGCCCTGGACTTCGCTGCAGGGCCGGCGAGCGCCCTGGGGCAGGCTCGACGTCTCCTGCGTGCCGGGTGGGAGATCGACCGCACGGCCGTCGGGGTTGAGGAGGCGAGGACGATCTCACGTGCCGTCGCCGGCGCCGAGGCCGTCCGACTGATCGAGAGGTTCGTCGCACGCTGAGAGTGGCCAGCGACGACGCGACAGGGGTGTCCGGGGTTCCGGGCACCCCTGTCGTCTGTTGAATTCGATTCAAGAAACATTGCACATCCTCTTGTCAGGATGTGACCCGCGCCATACCTTGGTGCCTGAATCTAGTTCAATTTGGCGAACGAGTGCATTCTGCAAGGAGCCCCAACTCATGGCATCGAAGCGTCCTGCCGTCCTGACCGCCCTGGTGGTGGCTGCATCCATGTCCCTCGCCGCCTGTGGAGGATCGGGCCCCGAGTCCGAACTCGCAGACAGCTGGGACGGGATCGTCGAGGCGGCCGCGAAGGAGGGCAAGGTGACTCTCTACAGCACCCACGCTCCCGAGAACCTCGAGGCGCTCAAGAAGGCCTTCGAGGCCGAGTACCCCGACATCAAGCTGGACTTCGTGCGCGGCACGGACGCCGACATCCTGCCCAAGGTCGACGTCGAGAAGAAGACCGGCAAGGCCATCGCCGACGTCCACATGACCACCGACGCGGCCTGGATCGCCAGCGACCTCGAGGACGAGGACGCCTCGGCCGAGCTCGTGGGTCCCTCGTTCGACGCCGCCGAGTACCGCCGCGCGGAGAGCATCCTCGACGACCGGTGGTTCGTGACCAGCGCGGCCGTCTTCGGCATCGCCTGGAACACCAACAAGTACCCCACAGGCCTCTCCGCACCCGAGGACGTCCTCGACCCGAAGCTGAAGGGCAAGGTCGGCGTCTCCAACCCGTCCGGCATCCCGACCTACGTCGACATGTGGAAGGGCTTCGAGCAGGACTGGGCGCCCGGCTTCGTCACCGACCTGGCCGCCACCGGACCGCGCATCTACCCCAGTGCAGTGGCCATCACCTCCGCGCTGACCTCGGGTGAGGTGTGGGCCACGCCGGTGGCCGCCAGCCAGTTGCTGGCCGAGAAGGAGAAGGGCGCCCCGGTCGACTTCGTCGTGCCGGAGAAGCCCTTCGGCGTCCCCTGGTACACGCACGTCGTCGGTGCGTCCAAGAACCCCAACGCCGCCCAACTGCTGGCTGACTTCATGGTCACCGAGGCTGGCCAGAAGGCGATCTCGGCGGACTACGTCGCGGCTCTGCCCGACGTGGAGGGCACCGGCATCGCCGGCGCCGACGTCGTCGCCCAGGAGATCAAGCTCCCGGACCCCGAGGAGATCAGCCCCGAGGTGGTCACCGACTACCAGAAGACGTGGGAAGGCCTCTTCCTCAAGAAGTGACCCCCTGCCGGGCGGCCCTCCCGGGCCGCCCGGTCGGAGCGGCTTCCCGCTCCTCCCCCCGGCGAGTACGTCGGCGCTGTGAAGCGCTGAGCGAGGTGAAGTGATGACGATGACCCGTGCCGCGGCCCATGCGGCTCCCACCCCCACACCGTGGTCCCGTCTGGCCGCGTCGCGCCTGTGGCGCAGTCGTATCGGCTACGGCGTCCTGATCGCAGTGCTGGCCTACCTGATCGTGTGGCCCCTCTACAAGCTCCAGTCGATGGCCTTCGCCGACGGCGCCCAGGGCTACCGGGACCAGTTCGGCCGCGACGACGTGGCCCAGACGTTGCAGACCACGGCGCTGCTGGCCGTCGTCTCGGTGGTCATCGCGATGGTGCTGGGCACGATCCTGGCGTTCGCCGTGAGTCGGCTGCCGGGAGGCGTCGGCTGGCTGCGCATCGTCCCGCTCCTGCCGATCGTCATGCCGTCGGTCGCGAACGTGGTCGGGTGGGCGTTCCTGCTCTCGCCCGGTCCCGGATACCTCAACATGGTCCTGCGCCAGTTGCCCTGGTGGGACCACCTCGACGCCGGTCCGGTCAACATCTACTCCACCGCGTGGATCGTCATCATCACGGGCTTCAGCCTCACCTCCTTCGTGTACCTGTTCGTCTCCGCCGGGATGTCCAACATCTCGTCCGAGCACCTGGAAGCGGCCCAGCTGAGCGGATCGACCACGCTCGGGGTCTTCTTCAAGGTCGTGCTCCCGCTGCTGCGCCCCTCCCTCGTCTACGGCGGCGGTGTCGCGCTGCTCCTGGGACTGGGGCAGTTCACCGCGCCTCTGCTGCTCGGGCAGAACGAAGGTCTCAAGGTCCTGACGACCGAGATGTACTTCCGGGCCTCGGAGTCGCCGGCCAACTTCGCCGCCGCTGCTGCCGCCGGGTCACCGTTGGTGATCCTGGGCATCCTCGTGGTCCTGGCCCAGCGTCTGCTGCTGGGCAACCAGGCACGATTCGTCACCCACGGAGGCAAGTCGTTCGCTCCCACCTCGGGCCAGTCGCACTGGGCCACCGTGGTGGTGGCCCTGTACGGTCTGCTGGCGCTCGTGCTCCCGATGATCGGGGTGGTGATCGTCTCGCTGACGCCCTACTGGTCCGGAGACCTCTCCTGGAGCCTCTTCACCTTCGACAACTACCGTCAATTGGTGGACACCCCCGGCATCATGGAGTCGGTCGTCACCAGCGTCGTGACCTCGCTGGCCGCGGTTGCGATCTGCGTCCCGCTCGGCCTGGCCGTCGCGCTGCTCATCGCCAAGGGTCAGCACGTGCCCTTCCTGCGGCTGTTGGGCGACCTGGTCTCCGCGCTGCCGCTCGGCATCCCCGCGGTGATCTTCGGTGTCGGATTCCTGCTCACCTACACGGAGCCGCCGTTCATCCTCTACGGCACCCGGACGGTGATCGTCCTGGTCTACGTCGTGCTCATGCTTCCCTTCGCCACGCGGATGCTGCTGACGGCTCTGATCTCGATGGGGAACAGCTACACCGAGGCCTCCGCGGTCAGCGGCGCGAGTCCGCTGGTCACGACGATGCGGGTCACCCTGCCCTCGCTGAAGCCCGCCGCGCTCAGCGCCGTCGCGCTGATGTTCATCCTGCTCACACATGAGTTCGCCGCCTCGATCATGGTGCGCTCGTCCACGACGCAGGTCATGGGCACCGTGCTCTACGACCACTGGAGCAACGGCTCCTACCCGCTGGTCGCGGCGATGTCGATCCTGATGACGGCCGTGACCACCGCGGGCGTCGCGCTGGCCATGGCGATCGGTGGTCGCAACGTCCTCGACAACCTGTGACGTCCCCCGCGTCACTCCTGCGCCACCGCCGCGCGTCCCCGCCCACGAAATGAATGCCGTCCAGGGCCTGTCCCTGGTGTCCCGAGAGGTTCCTCCCATGTCTTCTGCCTTCAAGATCAGTGGCCTGCACAAGGCCTACGGCTCCAACGTGATCGTGGACGATCTCGACCTCGAGATCGAGCAGGGCGAGTTCCTGGTCCTGCTCGGCCCCTCGGGCTGCGGCAAGACCACCACCCTGCGCTGTCTCGCCGGTCTGGAGACCCCCGAACGAGGCACCATCGAACTGGCCGGACGCCCGGTCTTCGACGCTGCTGCCCGCACCAACGTCCCCGCGCACCAGCGCAACCTGGGCATGGTCTTCCAGTCGTACGCACTGTGGCCCAACATGACGGTGCGCAAGAACATCGCCTACCCGCTGAAGGTCCGCAAGATGAAGGACGCCCTCGCGGCAGGCCGGGTCGAGGAGGCCGCGGCGATGGTCGACACCGGCCACCTGCTCGACCGCTACCCCTCCCAGCTCTCCGGTGGTCAGCAGCAGCGAGTGGCCGTCGCCCGAGGTCTCGCGGCGCGCCCCGAACTCGTCCTCTTCGACGAGCCCCTCTCCAACCTGGACGCTCGCCTGCGTGACTCCGTGCGCACCGAGATCCACCGCCTGCACGAGAGCCTCGGATTCGGCGCGGTCTTCGTCACCCACGACCAGTCCGAGGCCTTCGCACTGGGCGACAAGCTCGCGATCATGAACAAGGGTCGGATCGAGCAGATGGGCACCCCGCAGGAGGTCTTCGACAACCCGGGGACCGACTTCGTGGCCGAGTTCATCGGCATGGCCAACCGCATCGAGCTCGAGCGTGCTGGTTCCCGGTGGCGGACGCGCGGCGGCAACGAGATCGAACTGCTCCGCGAGCTCCCGGACGCCCAGCACGTGGTGGCCCGGCTCTGGCCCGACGACGTCGCCCTGCACCGCGCCGGTGACCGGGTGCCTGATCACGCCGTGGCGCTGGACGCGGTGCTGCTGGCCTCCGAGTTCGGTGGACGGCACTACGACGTCACTGTCGCTGCGGGGCCGGAGCAGTTCCGTCTGCGCGTCGCGTCGGCACAGCACGGCGCATGGTTGCGCAGCGCCCACGAGGGCGAGCCCGTGGTCATCTCCTTCCGCCCCGAGGCGATGCAGGTCTACGCCGACTCGGCCCCCGTCGCACCCGCGCAGGCACTGGCGGCCACCGCGTGAGCACCGGTCTCAGCGCCGCCGCGACCGCGGAGGACGTCGTCCTCCCGGCGACCATGCAGGCCTGGCAGTGGACCGGCACCGGCCGGCCCCTGACTCTGAACGACGTGCCCGTGCCCCGGCCGGGCCCCGGTGAAGTCCTGCTCCGCGTGCGCGCGGCCGGGATGTGTCACTCCGACGTGGGGGAGCTGGACGAACCGTCGTGGGCGGAGAACATCCACCAGAACCCGATCACCCTGGGACACGAGATCGCCGGCGACGTGGTCGCTCTCGGCGAGTCGGTCACCGGCATCGAGCTGGGCCAGAGATTCGGGGTGTTCCCGATGGGGGACACCGTGCCCGGCTACGGACGGGACGGCGGGTATGCCGCGTACCACCTGGTGTCGGCGTCCGACCTCGTCGCCGTTCCGGACGGTCTGGGCTACGACCTGGCTGCGCTGGGCACCGACGCCGGCATGACCTCGCACCATGCCGTGGTCGAGGTCGCCGGGGCGGTCCCCGGCCAGCGGATCGGGATCATCGGCCTCGGCGGGCTCGGACAGGTCGGCGCGCGGATCGCGGTGCTCCACGGCGCCGAGGTGCACGCCGCCGACACCAACCCCGCGGCCGTCGAACTGGGACGTTCCCTGGGGCTGGCCTCCGTCGTCTCCAGCGCCGAGGAACTCATCGGCCTCGAGCTGGACGCCGTGGTCGACTTCGCCGGGTTCGGGTCGACCACCCAGGCCGGCCTGATGGCCATCCGCAAGGGTGGAACCGTCGTGATGGTCGGCATGGGCGCGCACACCACGCCGCTGGTCACCGCCGACGTCGTCCACCAGAAGGCGCGGATCGTCGGCAGTTCCGGCGGCACCGCCGCCGACATCGCAGCCGTCTACACGTTGCTCGCCTCCGGAGACCTGGCCCCCGTGGTCACGCACCTGCGCTTCGACCAGGTGCCCGAGGGCATCGAGCGGCTCCGGGCCGGAGGCGTCACCGGACGCCTGGTCGTCCTCAACGACTGAAGGAGGAACCGTGGCGTTCGCCCGCGAGGTCCACGTCAGGTCCTACCCCGACGCGGCGGTGGGGCCGGAGCACTTCGAGGTGGTGGAGGTCCCTGTCCCGACGCCCGCCGAGGGCGAGGTGCTGGTGCGCAACACCTGGACCTCGGTCGACCCGGGGATGCGGCTGCGGCTGCGCCCGCACGCACCTGAGGGCTACTTCACCGCCTTCGAGCTGGGACGTCCGATGGACGGGGTGATCACCCTCGGCGAGGTCGTCGAGTCGCGGGCCGAGGGGTTCGCGGTCGGCGACACCGTCTGGCACCCCTTCGGGTGGCGCACGCACGCGGTCGTCCCGGCCGGCGTCGAACTGATGAACGGAGCCGCGACCCTGCGGCGTCTGGACGTCACCGACGTCGAGCCCCAGTGGTACCTCGGTCCGCTCGGGGCGATGGGTCTGACCGCGTGGAGCGGACTGGCCGTGGTCGATGCGTTGAAGGGCGGTGAGACGCTCTGGGTCTCCGCTGCGGCCGGCGCCGTGGGCTCACTGGTGGCACAGATCGGCGTCCTGCTCGGACATCGCGTGCTCGCCAGTGCCGGCACTGACGCAAAGGTCGCCTGGCTGCGCGACGAGGTGGGCGTGGCCGGAGCGTTCAACCATCGCACCCAGCCCCTGGCTCCGACACTGCGTGAGCTGGCGCCGGAGGGGATCGACGTCTACTTCGACAACGTCGGTGGGGACCACCTCGAGGCGGCTCTGGACGCGATGGCCATGCACGGCCGGATCGCTCTGTGCGGCTCGGTCAGCGACTACGAGGGCGAGGCTGTCGGTCCGCGCAACATCTTCCTGGCCACCGCCAAGCACCTGACGCTCCAGGGGTTCCGCGGCAGCCTGCACATCGGCGTGATGGAGGAGATGCAGCGCCGCCTCGGTGGGTGGCTCCGCTCGGGAGAGCTCGTGCAGCGCGAGACGGTGTACTCGGGCCTGGAGCAGGCGCCGAGGGCCATGGCCGACATGCTGGCCGGACGCACCGTGGGCAAGACGCTCGTCCGCCTCGCCTGACGTTGCGGAGCGGACCTCAGGGGGTGCGGAAGTCGACGATCCGGTCGGCCACCTGCTCCAGGAGTGCGGAGTCGTGGGAGACGGCCAGGACGCCGATCCGGCGCGACTTCACCTCGTGCTCGATCCGGTGCCACAGCACCGTCTGGGTGATCGCGTCCAGGCTGGCCGAGATCTCGTCGGCCAGCAGGTAGCGGGGTTCGGCGCAGAGCGCCCGCAGCAGGTTGACCCGCTGCAGCTCGCCGCCGGAGATCTCGTGCGGGTGTCGTCCCAGCCAGTCAGGGTTCACGAGTCCGTGACGGGCCCAGTCCTCGGCGACGATCTCGTCGACGCGCACCAACGCCTCACGACGACGCAGCGGCAACGCCTCGGCCAGCACCTCGCGGATCGTCCAGCGCGGGTTCATCGCGCGGTCGGGGTGCTGGAGCACCACCTGCACCGGCGACGCACCCGTGAACGACGCCAACGGCTCGTCGTCGACGAGCACCGTGCCCGACGCCGGACGCTGCAGCCCGGCGAGCACTGCGGCCAAGGTCGACTTGCCCGACCCTGAGGGGCCACGCAGGCCCACGACCTCGCCGGGCGCCACCTCGATCGCGTGCTCGTGCAGGATCCACGGGCCGCGACGCGACCAGCGGAAAGAGAGGTCGGTCCCGGTCAGCACGGCTGCTCCTCGGTGTGGGGGTGGGCGTGGTCGTGCTCCATCACGTGGAACGTGTGCGCGACGTGGTCGGCCGGTACCTGGAACCCGTTGCCGGGCAGCGCCATCCACAACTGGCGCGAGTACGGGTGCGTCAGCGCGACGCCGTGGCCGGTGAACGCGCTCACCGGCGCCTCCTCCAACGAACGACCCCGGTCGACGACGACCACGCGGTCGGCCACCGTCAGCGCACCGGTGATCTCGTGGGTGATCAGCAGGACGCCGGCGCCGGTCGCGGCGATGCCACGCAGTCGATCGAGGACAGCGGTGACGCTCTCCGACGCCAGACCGGGCGTCGGCTCGTCGGCGATCACCAACGACGGCGATCCCATCAGCGCACACGCGGTGAGGACGCGTCGTCCCATGCCGCCGGAGAGTTCGTGCGGGTAGAGCTTCAGCACCGACGCGTCGAGCCCTTGGGAGGTCAGCGCGTCGAGCGCCCGGGTCTTCGCCTCACGACGCGACGCGCCCTGGAGACGTGCGGAACGGCGCACCTGTGCCCCGACCGTCGCGGTCGGGTCGAGGTGGCTGAGCGACTGCGGCAGGAACGCGACCTCGCGTCCGGCGAGGGCTCGGCGTCCGGCGAGGTCGAGCTCGCGACCCTGCCAGCGGATCACGCCCGAGGACGTCGCGTTGGGCGGGAGCATGCCCAGGACGGCTTGGCCGAGCAGGCTCTTGCCGGCGCCGCTGGCTCCCACGAGGGCGACGACCTCGCCGGCGTTGACGCTCACCGACATGTCGGTGACCGGGGTGAGTTCCCGACGACGCAGGCCGCGTTCGTACTGGGTGAAGGAGACCGCGAGGTGCTGGACCTCCAGCAGTGGCTGGCCGCTGGGCGCAGGAGCAGGAGTGGCGTTCACAGGTGTGCGCTCCTCGGGTCCGAGAGCATCCGTAGGTCGTCGCCGATCCGGTCGATCAGCTTCACGATCAGCAGCAGCGCGAGGCCGGGCAGGGCTGCGAGCCACCAGTGGCCGGCGGAGAGGTACCGCATGGAGTCGGCGAGCAGGATGCCGATCGCAGGCTGGCCGGGGTCGATGCCCAGGCCGAGGAACGACAGCGCCGCCTCGTGCAGGATCGCGTGCGGGAACATCAGGATCACGCCGATCGAGAAGTGCGGCACCAGGTGGACGGCCAGGTGGCGTCGGGCGACGAAGCGTCGCGACGAACCGAAGGTGCGCGAGAGCGCGACGTAGTCGGTGGCGTTGATCTCGCGGGCCACCGAGATCAGCACGCGGGTCAGCCGCGGCCAGTGCGTCAGGCCGACGGCCAGGACGACCGCGTCGGTGCCGCCGCCGAGCGCGAACGCCACGAGGATCAGCAGCACCAGGTGCGGCAGGGCCAGGAAGAGGTCGATCAGCCAGTTGACCGTCGCCATCGCCCAGCGTCCACCGACGGTTGCGAAGAGGGTCAGGGCGATCGAGATCAGGCCCGAGAGCACGGCGGCGGTGGTGCCGACGACGAGGCTGAGCCGCAGGCCCACCATCGTGCGTTCGAAGAGGTCGCGGCCGTAGGGATCGGTGCCGAACCAGTGCTCGCCGCTGGGGGCCAGCGTCTTCTGCGTCAGGTCGGTGACGGCGGCGTCGTCGCGGACGACTCCACCGACGACGACCACCGCAACCACCACCAGCAGTGCCAGCGTGAGACTGGTCAGCGTGCGGGTGCGACGGTTGCGCCACGCGGCACGCAGCGAGGATCCGGTGCGCTGCCCACCACCGTGCGGCGAGCCGGTCGCGGGGGAGAGGGTGGCCTCGCTCATGCGCCGACCTCCTTGGTCTGGGGTGCGACGGCGCGGTGCGCGACGTCGCCGAGGGCGTTGCCGACGAAGATCAGCACCGCGGTGATGATCGAGATGCCCATCAGCAGCGGGACGTCCTGGCGCATCGCGGCGGTGGTGGTGGCCTCGCCGAGGCCGGGGTAGGTGAAGACCTGTTCGGCCAGGACCGCACCGCCGAAGAGCTCACCGACGGAGGCGAACTGCAGCATCAGCGCGGGGGCTGCGGCGTTGCGGACGACACGGTGCAGGACGAGGCCGGGCAACTTCTCGCCCTGGGAACGGGCGAACGAGACCTGGTCGCTGGCCAGTGCCTCGATGGTGGCGTGCCGGGTGTGCAGCAGGACCGGCGAGACACCGACGACGCTGAGCGTCAGGGCCGGGAGCACGAGGTGGTGCAGACGCTCCAGCAGTGAGACCTCGCCGGGCAGTGCGCCGATCGGGCCGGCGCAGCAGACCGGCGCCCACTGCAGTTGCACGGCGAAGACGTAGAGCAGCAGCAGGCCGACCCAGAAGGTCGGGGACGACGCGAGCGTGTAGGCGAACCATGACAGGACGCGGTCGGTGAGGCGACCCTGGCGGGCACCGGCGACGAGGCCGAGGATGAACCCGAGGACACCGGAGAAGATCCAGGCCAGGGCCATCAGCGCGAGGCTCGCCATGAACCGTTCGCCGATGACGTCGAGGACGGGTTCGCCGTAGACCTGCGAGGTGCCCCAGTCGCCCTGGAGGAGGTTGCCGGCCCAGGCGCCGAAGCGTTCCAGCGGCGGGTCGTCGAGTCCCCAGCGCTCGGCGATCTGTGCCTTCTGCTCCGCGCTCAGGGCGGCGGAGTCGGCGCCGACGTAGGCCTGCACCGGGTCCACGGGGGAGTAGGAGAGCAGGACGAAGATGCCGACGACGGTGGCGACGAGCAGGCTGAGGAGCCGGAGTAACTTCCCGACGACCAGCCCGGTCGTACGCCCGCCCGTACGGCCGGCAGTGCGCCGGGACGGACTCGGCGCGCTGACTGCCTCGGGGGCGTCAACTGCTGTGGACATGGCTCTCCCGCTCTTATTGCAAAGGGTTCGCAAGAAGAGTAGTCCCGGCCGTCGCCCAGCGGTTCATTGGGATACAAGTTGTATCGAAATGTGGGCATTCGGGTGCCCGTGCGACCCGGTCGCGAGTCAGGCGCGGGCGTTGCGCCAGCGCAGCAGCGCCTCGGTCCGCTGCTCGGAGTGGTCGACGATCGGGCGCGGGTATCCGTCGCTGTGCCCGTCGTCGTGCTTCCAGGGTTCGAGTGCCTTCTTGCCGCCCAGATGGCGCAGCTCCGGGATCCACTGCCGCACGTACTCCCCGCGCGGATCGAACCGCGTCGCCTGCGCCGTCGGGTTCATGACGCGGTGGTACGGCGCAGCATCGGTCCCGACGCCCGCCACCCACTGCCACCCCAGGTTGTTCGACGCCGGGTCGCCGTCGAGCAGGTGCTCCAGGAAGTGCCGCGCGCCCACCTGCCACGGCAGCAGGAGGTCCTTGACCAGGAAGCTCGCCGTCACCATCCGGACCCGGTTGTGCATCCACCCCTCGGCCAGCAACTGCCGCATGCCGGCGTCGACGAGCGGGTAGCCGGTGCGGCCTTCGCGCCATGCGTCGAACTGTTCGCCCGGCTCGTCGTGGATCCCTGCGGGCGCCGGATTCATGTCGACCCAGAGTGCTTCGGGGCGGTGCCACAGCACGTCGGCGTGGAAGTCGCGCCATGCGATCTCGGCCAGGAACTTGCGTACGTCCGCGTCGAGGTCGACGTCGCCGGGCGCCTCGCCGTTGGCGGCAGCGCGGTCGGCGTGGTCGTCGAGCAGGTCGGCGACGAGCCGCGCGGGGTGCACCTCGCCCAGGCGCAGGGCGATCGAGAGGCGACTGGTCGCGTCCGCGGCGGGCAGGTCGCGGTCGGCCGCGTACCCGGCCATGTCGGCACGGAAGCCGTCCCATCGATGCAGGGCAGCGGCTTCGCCCGCCTCCTGTGCGGGCGCCTCCTGTATGGGCGCCTCCTGTGCGGGTGCGTCGTCGCGGTGCGGGGTCGAGGTGTCGAGGTGGTGCCACGGGACGTCCTCGGGTGCCGGGCCCAAGGGTGGCGCCTCACTCAGGTCGCGTCGCACCTGGTCCAGCCACGTGCGGAAGAAGGGGGTGAACACCTTGGGCTGCGTACCGGCCTTGGTGCGCACGGTGCCCGGTGCGAGCACGTGGCACGAGCCGGCCGACGTCATCACGACGCCCCGGCTGGCCAGTCGATCGGCGACGGCGGCGTCGCGGCGTCGGGCGTGGGGTGTGTGTTCGCCACTGACCACCACGTGGGTCGCACCCAGTGCCTGGGCCACGTCGGGCAGGACCTCTCGGGGGTCGCCCGCCTGCGTCAGCAGGCTGCCGCCCAGGTCGGAGAGGCATGCGGCGAGTGCGTCGACGGCGGCGCCGTACCGCGCACGTCGGGTCTCGCTGAGCGCCAAGGTCTCGTCGAGGACGACGAGCGGCAGCACCGTCGCGCCGCTCTCGTTGGCCAGCGCGGTCGCGGCGCCGATCGCGGGATGGTCCTCGATGCGCAGGTCGCGGCGCAGCCAGACGAGAACGGGAGCGGGTGCGGCGGGTCTGGTCACGTGTCCTCCGGGAGTCGTTCTCCCACGCTCTCAGGTCGCGCGCGCCGCGACCAGTGCCGTGGTGGTTTCGTGCTGGGGCTGCAATGACTGTGGACGCGCTGATGCCCCGTCACCGATGGGGGCGGCGACGGGGCATCAGTTCTCCGTCGGTCACCGGATGGGGACCGGTGGTCAGCGTGCCGACGGAGGGGAGGGGTTGATCGGGAGTTCTTCAGCGAGTACGACGCTAGGTGCACGAACAATCTTTGTCAAAGGTTGTGTTCAAGGTTTGCACAAGGTTTACTCGGGGGTGAGCGCTTCGTTGCACTCGTGTCATCGCCGGGGATCCCGGGGAAGGCGCAGTAGGATCTACGGGCTGACGCCCCACTCGCACGCTGAGGTGGGAAGCGCTGGCTGGGCACGCAGAACTAGGGCGGAGGAAGTCCGGTCCGTCGACCGGGCGAGCAGCTGGCATGTACACGATCAAGCACGCGGCCGAGATGATCGGCGTCAACGTCGCGACCCTGCGCGCCTGGGAACGGCGCTACGAGATCGCGGTCCCCTTGCGCACCGACTCCGGCTACCGCCTCTACGACGACGAAGCCCTGCGCGCGCTCAGCACCATGAACTCCCTCGTCATGGACGGGATGGCGCCCAGGCAGGCCGCGGAGGAGGCCAAGCGGCTCCTCGCCGGGGAGGTCCAGACCCGCACCGTCGTCGTCGACACCTTCGAAGGCATTCCCGACGACGCCGCCGGTGCCACCGAAGCCCTGCTGGTCGCCGCCGAACGCCTCGACGTCGCCGCGGTCACCCGACTGCTCGACGCCCGCTACGCCAGCGCCTCCTTCGAGGCTGTCACCGACGACTGGCTGCTCCCTGCCATGACCGAACTCGGCCTGGCCTGGGCCTCGGGACGCGTCACCGTGGCGGGCGAACACATGGTCTCCCACGCGGTGGTCCGACGCCTCTCCGCGGCGTTCGACGCCGCTGCCGCACCGTTGGCCGGGCCGCGCGTCGTCGTCGGTCTGCCGCCCAAGTCGCGTCACGAGCTGGGTCTGCTCGGCTTCGCGGTCTGCTCGCGTCGCGCTGGTCTGCCGACGACGTACGTGGGCGCCGACCTGCCGGTCGAGGACTGGGCCTCCGCGGTCCGTACTCGAGGCGCATCGGCCGTGGTGCTGGCGGCCTCCATGACCCGCGACCTCGCCCACGTCGAGGCCGTCGTCGAGATGCTCGGTGTCGCCCAGCCGGACCTGCTCGTGGCGGTCGGCGGTGGACTCCAGGACCGCACCCCGGCGTCCTGCGTGCGTCTGGGACACCGGGTCGGCGACGCCGCCCGGACGCTCGCTGAACGCCTCACTGCCTGAGCCGCAACTCCGCTCCGCAATTGTGGGATTGATGCCACCGCCACAGGCGTGTCGGCGCATCGATCCCACAATTGCGCTGCCCGGGCGTCGCTGACGGGCCCGGGGCGAGGGATCAGCGCGGGGCCATGCGCAACGCGCCGTCCATCCGGATGACCTCACCGTTGAGGTAGTCGTGGTCGATCAGGCTCAGGGCGAGCTGGGCGTACTCGTCGGGACGGCCCAGGCGCTGCGGGAACGGGATCCCCGCCGCCAACGCAGCGCGGAACTCCTCGGAGACGGTCGCCAGCATCGGCGTCTCGACGATGCCGGGTGCGATCGTCAGCACGCGGATGCCGTACTGGGCGAGGTCGCGGGCGGCCGGCAGGTTGAGGCCGACGATGCCGCCCTTGGACGCGGAGTACGCGGCCTGGCCGATCTGGCCGTCGAACGCGGCGACGGAGGCGGTGTTGATGACGACGCCACGGGCGCCGTGCTCCAGGGCCTCGGTCTCGGCGATCTTCTCCGCGGCCAGGGTCATGACGTTGACGGTGCCAAGCAGGTTGACCTGGACGATCTTGGCGAAGAGTGCGAGGTCGTGGGGACCCTTCTTGCCCAGGAGTCGGGCGGAGGGGCCGATGCCGGCGCAGTTGACGACGGTGCGCAGCGGGACGCCCGCGGACGCGGCGGTGTCGACGGCTGCCTGCACCTGCTCGACGTCGGTGACGTCGACGCCGACGTAGGTGATGCCGTCGACGGCGGGGGCGGCCTCGATCGCGGTGGGGAGGTCGAAGGCGAAGACCTTGGCGCCTTGCTTGGTCAGTGCCTCGGCGGTGGCGGCACCGAGTCCGGAGGCGCCTCCGGTGACGATCGCGGCGGTGTCGTTGAGCTGCATGGTGTTCCTCTTCCTGGGTCGTGACGGGCTGGGTCGTGACGGGCTGTGCGGGGAGGGTTGGATCAGAGTGGGGGCAGGTGGGTGATCGGGCCGGGGGTGTCCCGGTCGAGCGAGCGGGCGATCACCATGCGTTGGATCTGGTTGGTGCCCTCGAAGATCTGCATCACCTTGGCCTCGCGCATGTAGCGCTCGGCGGCGACGTCGCGGGTGTAGCCGTATCCGCCGAGCACCTGGACTGCGTCGGTGGTGACGCGCATGGCGTTGTCGGTGGCGAGGGTCTTGGCGACGCTGGCCTCGCGGGAGAAGCCGAGCCCGGCGTCCCGCAGGCGGGCGGCGTGCAGGGTGGTGGCGCGGGCCGAGGCGACCGCGATCTCCATGTCGGCGAGCAGGAAGGCCAGCCCCTGGTGGTCGATGATCCGGGACCCGAACGTCTCGCGCTGCTGGGCGTAGGTGACCGCGAGGTCGAGCGCGCCCTGGGCGAGCCCGGTGGCCACGGCAGCGATCCCGAGCCGTCCGGAGTCGAGCCCGGCCAGCGCGATCTGCAGGCCTTGGCCCTCGTCGCCGATACGTCGTTCGGCCGGGACGCGGACGCCGTCGAGCAGCATCGTCGCGGTGGTGGAACCGGTCAGGCCCATCTTGCGTTCGGGGGTGTCGGCGCGCAGCCCCTCGGCGTCGGCGGGGACGAGGAAGCAGGAGATGTCGGTGCGACCGGTGCCGGTGCGCGCCATGACGGTGTAGAAGTCAGCCTCGCCGCCGTGGGTGGTCCACGCCTTCGCACCGTCGAGGACGTAGTCGGCGCCGTCGCGGCGTGCGGTGGTGGTCATCGCGGCCGGGTCGGACCCGGCGTGCGGCTCGGAGAGGCAGTAGGCGCCGAGGAGGTGGCCGGCGAGCATGTCGGGCAGCCAGCGCTGCTGCTGCTCAGGTGTGCCGAAGCGGGCCAGGGGGAAGCAGGACAGGGCGTGCACGCTGACGCCCACCGCGACGCTGGACCAGACCGCACCGATCTCCTCCAGCACCTGGAGGTACACCTCGTAGGTCTCGCCGCCGCCGCCCTGCTCCTCGGGGTAGGGGAGTCCCAGGACGCCGATCTCGCCCAGGAGGGTGAAGACGTCACGAGGGAAAGTGGCGGAGGACTCGGCCTCGACGGCCCGCTCGGCCAGGTCGGCGCAGACGCGACGGGCGAGGGAGAGCAGGTCGGCGGTCTCGGAGCTGCTCATCACGCGGCGTGCGGACACCCGTCTCTCCTGACGTACTGGAATGAGTACTGCGTTCTCGGTGTGAGTACTGTAGCGGCCGTGGAGATGCGTCATGAGAGTTCTCGCAGGTCGGTCGTTCGACGTCCCGTCGGTCGGGTCGAGGTGCGCCGTGACGCCCGCCGGGCAGAGCTGCTCTCCGGTCTCTGTGACCTGTTCCTGGCCGAGGGGTTCCTCGCCTTCGGCATCGGTGACCTCGCCGAACGCCTGCGCTGCTCCCGCAGCACCCTCTACCTCGTCGCGCCCACCAAGGAGCAGTTCGTCCTCAAGGTGGTGCGCACCTGGTTCCGTGACGCCACGGCCGCGATCGAGGCCGAGGTGGCGCTCGCAGACGATCCGGTGCTGCGGATCGAGACCTACCTGCGCGCCGTCGCGCGGGGCCTCGCTCCGGCCTCCCCCCAGTTCTACGCTGACCTCGCCGCCCACGAACCGGCGCGCGAGATCTACCGCCACAACACCGAACTGGCTGCCGAGCGGATCCGGGGTCTTGTGGCTGAGGGCGTCGGCACTGGTCGTCTGCGCGAGGTCGACGCGGTCTTCGTCGGCGCCGTCGTCGCCCAGGTGATGTCGGCGATCCAGGCCGGCGAGATCGCCCGGGTCACAGGCCTGGACGACGCCGCCGCCTACGAACAGTTGGCGCAACTGCTGCTGCGCGGACTGCGTGACCCCGGTGACACTTCGACGCGCTGAGCGTGCGAATCTGTTGCCCCTCCCAGATGTCAGACATTTAAGTCAGGCGGCTGCGGCCACCACGGTTAGAACCACCCCAGGAGTAGACATGAGCGAGCTCGCAGGCAAGACCATCGCCGTCCTCGGCGGCACCGGACCCCAGGGCCGCGGGCTGGCCCGTCGCTTCGCCCAGGCTGGCCTGAGCGTCGTCATCGGCGGTCGCGGCGCGGAGAAGGCCGAGGCCACCGCTGCGGAGCTGGTCGAGGCCACCGGCGGCAAGGTCACCGGTGCCGCGAACCCCGACGCCGCTGCTGCTGCCGACGTCGTCCTGGTCGTCGTCCCGTGGGACGGCCACAAGGAGTTGCTGGAGTCCCTCAAGGACGTCCTGGCCGGCAAGATCGTCGTCGACTGCGTCAACCCGCTCGGCTTCGACAAGCAGGGCCCCTTCGCTCTCAAGGTGGAGGAGGGTTCCGCCACCGAGCAGGCTGCCGCGATCCTGACCGAGTCGACCGTTGTCGGTGCTTTCCACAACGTCTCTGCCGCTCTTCTCGAGGACCCCGAGCTGAGCAGCATCGACACCGACGTCTTCGTCCTCGGTGACGAGCGCGACGCCACTGACCTCGTCCAGGAGTTGGCCGCCTCGATCCCCGGTGTCCGTGGCGTCTGGGGCGGTCGCCGTCGCAATGCCCACCAGGTCGAGGCGCTCACCGCCAACCTGATCGCGATGAACCGTCGCTACAAGACCCACGCGGGCGTGAAGGCCACCGGCGTCTGACCCACCTCGCCACGGGTCACATCTCCGTACGGACGGGCCGTTCTCCCTGGGGGAACGGCCCGTCCGTCGTTCGTCCGTGACCACCGCACCCCCGGACGGGGTGAACATGTTGCAGTTCGCCGTCGCTGACACGCGACGGTGTGGCATTGGTTGTTAAGGTCCTTGACGTCTTGTGCACACAGGGCGACCTGCGCCATCTCGGGGGGCGCTGGCCGCCTGCACGCGGCAGGTTTGGCCGATCACTCTGTCAGTGGAGTGCTCGGCCATTACCGTTTGTGGGTGCGAATCGACTGGCTCCCCGTTTCGGCGGCTTCCCTGGTGGTGGGGGCCACCGGACTCTTCTACGGCGCGCAGACCATGCCACGCCCTGACGGCTACGGGGAGGTGCTCGAGTTCGTCGTCCGGGGACCGGACGGCCTGCTGTCGCCCGCGGTGGTGCTGTTGCTGGGTGCCACGGCGCTGATCCTGGGGCTGCCTGCGCTCAGGTCCCTCGTCCCGCAGGGACGTCGTGAGATCGGCGGGTTCCTCGGGATGGCGCTACTGACCCTGGGGGTCGTCATGATCGCCGGGTTCGCCCAGCAGTTGTTGATGCTGCGCAACGTCGTCACCCACGTCCCGCTGGCGCCGGGGGACCTCACCCGCGTCATGGAGGACGGTCTGCAGGCCGGGATGCTCCAGGGTGCCCACCTCGCCTTCTTCGCCGGCGAGTTGCTGCTCGCTCGCACGCTCTGGGGTGCGTGCCGGGTGCCGTACTGGATCCCGATCGCCCTGGTGCTGCATCCGGTCGCACTCCTGGCAGAACGACTCCTGGGCTTCACCCCGTTCCACGGTCTCCCGGCGTTGTTCATGGCGGCGGGCATGGCCGGGGCGGGGATCGTCGCCAACCTCAACAACCAGCCACGCCACGCCAGCAGTCGGGACATCGCTGCTCGGCACGCCCGCGAGAACGCCGCCTGACGTCAGGGGCCGCGCGTGGGAGTGCTTCACTACCGCGCATGGATCTTGGACTCTCGGGGGCCCGTGCCCTCGTCACCGGTGGAAACCGTGGGATCGGACGCGCCACGGCCCGTGCCCTCGTCGCGGAGGGCGCACGCGTGGTGCTGCTGGGCAGGGACGAGGCAGCGCTGCTGGACGCAGTCGTCGAGGTGGGCGCGGTGGGTCACGTCCTGGCCGACACCACCGACGACGTGACGGTCCGCGCTGCGATGGCGCGCACCGTCGATCTCCTCGGCGGCCTCGACGTCGTGGTCAACGCGGCGGCTCCGCGGGCACTGCCGGGCACACCGACGTCGCTCGAGGAGCTCGTCGAGGCCGACATGCTCGCCGACGTCGACACGAAGGTGGTCGGCTACCTGCGGGTCGTGCGGGCTGCTGCGCCGCACCTGCGGAGGGGCGGGGGAGCGGTCGTCAACGTCTCGGGCTGCAACGCCCGGGTGACCGGCAACATCTCCGGATCGGTGCGCAACATCGGCGTGGTGGCGCTGACGAAGAACCTTGCCGACGAACTCGGCCCCGACGGGGTCCGCGTGACCTGCGTCCACCCCGGTCTGACGGTGACCGAACGCAACCTGGGCGACGTCGACTACCTGGAGACAGCTGCCGGCAACGCGCTGCGTCGGGCTCCGCACGCCTCTGACGTCGCTGACCTGATCACGTTCCTGGCCTCTCCGCGGGCCTGGGTGGCCTCGGGTGCGGTGGTCACCGCCGACGGCGGTCGTCCCGGACACATCTGGGCCTGATCGCTGCCCGTTCCTGACGGCGCTGGTCCCTGACGGCGTCGGCCCCTGCCCCCGCGAAGGGCCGACGCCGCAGAGATCCTCGACGCAGGACGGTGCGCCGTGGGTTCGGGCCCTCCCGCCCGATGCACTCCATTCAAATCTGAATCACCGTCGTTCGTGGACGTTCTGCGCCCTCGGAGCAAAGTCCGGACGATTCCCGAACGGCCTCCTCGACTCCGAACAGCGCTGGTTAGCCTTGTCCGGTGCGCCGGGGGGTGCACGACGTCGTTGGGGGTGGGATGCAGGAGTTGGGGCGGCCGGGGACTGGGCAGGCCGACGCGGTCGCACTCCGTCTGCAGGAACTGCGTCGAGCAGCCGGAGAACCGTCCTACGCCGAGATCGCCCGGGGTGTGGGACGTCTGCGGGAGGCGCGTGGCGTGGCTCCGGAGGCAGCGATGCCGCCGCGCACGACGGTCTACGACGCGTTCCGGCTGGGGCGCCGACGTCTGGATCGCGACCTCGTGGCCGACATCGTCGAGGTGCTGGGCGGGGACCCGGTGCCGGCCGTCGCGCCGATCACGCCGACGACGCCTCTGGCGGCCGTCGCGTCGCTTCCTGAACCGTCCACCGAGGTCACGCCCACCCAGGATGCCGCCGACGAGACGCCCGACGCGGAGCCTGTCGCGGCGCGCGCTGCCGGGTTCCACCGCCCGCGGCCTGCCACCGTCGCGAAACTCCTCGTCCTGGCGTTGGTGCTCAACGTCGTCGGGCAGAGCCTGATGACCGACCTCGACCTCCCGATCTGGCAGGACATGACCGGGACCGCTGTGGCCGCCATCGCTCTGGGGCCGTGGTGGGGAGCCGGTGTGGCCGTGGCGTCGATGGCCGTGGACGTCGCCCTCTTCGGGGACACCGGGTTCGCGTACCTGCCGGTGGCGGTGGCGGGCGCGTTGCTGTGGGGCTACGGCGTGCGCTGGTGGGCGTTGGCCCGTTCCACCGTCAGGTTCCTGGGCCTGTCGCTGGCGGTCGCCGTCACCTGCACCGCCATCTCGGTGCCCATCACCTATCTCAAGTACGACGGATTCACCCTCCACGACTCGGCCCGGCTCACCCAGTCGCTGGCGGAGTCGTTGCCGTGGCTGGTGGCGGCGGTCTTCGTCTCCAACCTCGTCGTCTCCGTCGTGGACAAACTCGTCTCCGGTTTCATCGCGTTGGCGCTCCTGGAGACCCTTTCGATGCGTCGCGCCTGGTTGCGTGACCGGCTGCGGGGACGGCGTTCGAGGAGTTCTGCGCTCTCGCCCGGCTCAGCCCGGGCGTCGCGACGGTGACCGGCAGCGTCTGCGGGTGACCCGTATCGGGGAACAGTTGTTTCGCCGACGTGAAAGTTCGTCGATTCCGATGACGCGGGCGTCGGGGGCGCCTAGGTTTTCATCAGAAGCGACCTGAGGAGAAGTCATGCGCTACCTGGACCTCCCGGACACCACCCGACTGTCCCTGCTCCGCGGCTACCTGGAGCGTTCGTGGCGCCGTCCCGGTGTGCACGGCACCTGGGTGGCGGAGCACGATCAAGCCTGCGACACCGAGGTCTGCGACTCCCGCGCCTACGAGGATGGTCAGCGTCTGCGGGCCGCGCTGGACGCCGTGATCGCCGCGATCACCTTCGAGGAGCTCAACGTCGCCGAGATCGCCTACGACGAACTCGCCGCCGAGCTGGACGCGCGCTGGGGCGACGGCATGGTCGTGCGGACCTCCGAGGGAGCCGAGCTCGGTTTCCGCGGTTTCCGCGGCGACGGCTTCTCCACCGCCTCCCACCTCCTCGTGGGCGAGGCCCGCGTCGGCTGAGCGAGGATGACTCCATGAGCGAGTCCGCCTCTCCCCGTCCCCGCTGGTTCACCGCGACCCCCGAGGGCCATTCGACCAACTACGTCGAACGCTTCCGCGCGCTCGCCGACCAGGGCGCCGACCTCGACGGCGAGGCCCGGTTCGTCGACACCCTCGCCGGCCGCGGCTCCCGGATCCTCGACGCGGGCTGCGGTGCCGGACGCGTCGCCGGTGCGCTGCACGCGGTGGGGCACCAGGCCCTCGGCCTCGACGTCGACCCGGTCCTGATCGAGGCGGCCGAGACCGACCACCCCGGCCCGACCTACGCCGTCGCCGACCTCAGTGAACTCACGCTCGACGACGTCGGTGACGAGCCCGTCGACCTCACGGTCTGCGCCGGCAACGTGATGGTCTTCCTCGCGCCCGGCACGGAGCAGCAGGTGCTCCGCAACCTCTGTGCCGTGACCCGTGCCGGTGGTCGCGTCGTCCTCGGGTTCCGTCGCGACGAGGTCTACCCGTTCACCGCCTTCGACGACGACCTCACCGCCCTGGCCCGCGACGGTGTCGCCGACTTCGAGCAGCGCTTCGCGACTTGGCACCTCGACCCGTTCACCGACGACGCCGACTTCGCGGTCACCGTGCTCCGCGTCCGCTGAGACGTCCCGTGGGTCCTGCCCCGGTCCACCCAAAGGTCGCCGTAACCGGTACCCAGGGCGGAGACGGCCGGTACTCCGGGTGGATCCGGAGCACCGTGGCCCAGACCTAACGTCGAGGCATGCTCACTCCACGCCTCACCGTCGACCTCGCGGCGGTCACCCACAACGTCACCCGGCTCCGGGCCGGGAGCACGGCCCGCGACCTGGTTGCGGTGGTCAAGGCCGACGGCTTCGGGCACGGTGCCCGGGCGGTTGCCGGCGCGGCGATCGCCGCCGGTGCCTCGGGGCTGGGGGTCACGACGCTGGCTGAGGCCGAACCGTTGCTGGACCTCGGGGTGCCGGTGCTCAGCTGGCTCAACCCCGTCGGCGCCGCCTTCGAGGACCCGGCCACCGCCGACGTCGAGGTCGCCGTGACCTCGCTGGAGCACCTGGCTGCCGTGGTCCGTGGTGCTGCCCGGAGCGGGGTGCGTCGTCGGGTCCATCTCTTCGTCGACACCGGCATGAACCGGGACGGCTGCGACCCCGTGGACTGGGTGACGTTGTGTGCCCGCGCCCGTGGCGCCGAACGCTGCGGGTACCTCGAGGTCGTCGGAGTGATGGGGCACCTGGGGTGTGCCGACGACGAGAACGAGCGCCACCACCGCGCTGCGCACCTCCGCTTCACCGCCGCGGTCCGTGTCGCTCGCGGCCTCGGACTCTCGCCGCGGCACCTGCACCTCTCCGCGACCGGGGCGACCCTGCGCACCCCCGGTGCCCACCACGACACGTTGCGGGTGGGTGCCGGCCTCGTCGGCATCGATCCGTCCGGCGTCGAGGCAGCTGTCTGCGGGCTGCGCCCGGCCGCGACCCTGAGCGCCCCCGTCGTCCAGGTCCGTCGAGTCGTGGCGGGACAGCACGTCGGGTACGGGCACGACCACGCCGTGTCCCGGGACGGATGGGTCGGGCTGGTCCCGTTGGGGTACGCCGACGGTCTGCCGCGTGCGGCGTCCGACCATGCCGAGATGTGGGTGGCCGGACGACGTCGTCGGGTCCTGGGCTGGATCTCGATGGACCAGACGGTCGTCGACCTCGGGGACGACGCCGTGGCTCCGGGCTCCGAGGCGGTCGTGTTCGGGCCCGGGGAGCGGGGTGAACCGACGGTGCAGGAATGGGCAGAGTGGGGGAGCACGATCCCGCACGAGGTGCTCACCGGGATCCCGGCACGGGTCGCGCGGGTGCACCTCGGCGCTGGAAACCTCAACAGCTCGAACCACATGGAGCGTGCCGCATGAGCGCCGCAGAGGGAGCAACCACGCGGGTCGCGGTCATCGGTGGCGGAACGAGCTCCGAGCATGACGTCTCGAACGCCACCGCCGACTCGATCAGCACGACGCTCGCAGGTCTCGACGAGTTCGAGGTGCTGCGCATGGACATCACCCGCTGCGGCGGGTGGCAGGACGCCGACGGTTCGGCACTGGACGCGGCTGTGGCGTTGGGGAAGCTCGCCCGCTGCGAGGTGCTGTTCGGGTCGGTGCACGGCCCCGGCGGCGAGGACGGGACGCTTGCGGCGCTCGCCTCGCTGCTGGGGGTCGCCGTGGTGGGCTCCGGCCTCACCGCCGGAGCCCTGGCGATGGACAAGTGGGTCACCAAACTCGTGGCCGCCGAGGTCGGGGTGCAGGTGGCCGCCGGGCGGCTGGTGCGTCCCGACGACCTGGTGACGTGGGAAGGGCCGGTGGTGGTGAAGCCGGTCGCGGCGGGATCGAGCAACGGCGTCTCCTTGGTCCGCGAGCCCGGAGACCTCGAGGTCGCACTGAAGGCGGCCTTCGCCGAGGACGACCGCGTACTGGTGGAGGAGGTCGTGGAAGGCCGCGAGATCGACGTGGCGGTGCTGCGCCGGGCTGACGGCACGCTGCTGGTCACGCCGGCGCTGGAGGTCCACGTCGACGGTTTCTTCGACTACGACGCCAAGTACGGAGGCAGCGACGGCACCCGGTTCGAGGTCCCGGCCCCGATCACCGGGGCGGAACGCGCCGAGCTGGAACGTCAGGCGGTGGACGTCTTCGAGGCCCTGGGGTGCGCCGGGGTTGCTCGGGTCGACTTCTTCCTCACCGAGCGTGGCTGGGTGCTCAACGAGGTCAACACCGTGCCCGGGATGACGGCCACCTCGCAGGTGCCGTTGATGGCGGCGGCCGCGGGGATGACGTACGCGGAGCTGCTCAGCGACCTCGTCAGGTCGGCCCGTGTCCGTTGAGGCCTGCACTGACCGCAACGCCGACGTCGTGAGTGCACACCACGTCGGGATCGACGTCCTGCGGGCCGCCGCGGTGGCACTGGTGATGGCCCGGCATGCTCTGCCCGACCTGTTCCCCGGCGCCGGCGTGGTGGGGGTGGTGATGTTCTTCGCGCTGTCGGGTCACCTCATCACCCACGGGCTGCTGGCCGAACACCGTCGGGACGGTCGGATCGACCTGCGGGAGTTCTACCGACGCCGGGTCGTGCGGCTGGCCCCGGCGCTGGTCCTCTGGCTGATCGGGTTCAGCGTCGTCGTGCTGTGTCTCGATCCGCTCGGCGACCGGACGACGTTGTCGGCGACCTGGGGCACCGCACTGACGTGGACCGCGAACCTGCCCTTGCCGTGGGTGGGGGAGTCCAGTGACGCGGCGTTCCACCTCTGGACCCTGGCCGGGGAGGAGCAGTTCTACCTGCTGTGGCCTGTCCTCCTCGGGTGCGCGCTCGCCCGTCGTCGACGCGTGAGGCTCCTCCTGGGGGCGTTGCTGGCCTGCGTCGTCGGACTGGCCGCGACCGCGCTGTGGCTGGGGGAGGCAGCCGACGTGGCCTACGCGTTCCCCACCAGTTGGGCGCTCTGCTTCGTCGTGGGCGGGGCGTCGGCCCTGTTCTCCCCGGTGGTGCAGCCGCTGGCGACAGGGAGATGGATCGTGCCGACGGCATCAGCCACACTGCTGGCCCTCGCGTTGCTGCCGGTGCGCGGTTCCTGGCTCACGTACACCGTCGTCGCGCCACTGGTGGCGGTCCTGACCACGCTGTTGGTGGCGCGTGCGCGGGCCGGGGGCGTCGACGCCGCGGGCTCGCCCGACCTGGCTCGGGCCGCGGTGTGGTTGGGGCGTCGTAGTTACGCCGCCTACTTGTGGAACTACCCGGTCGCGGTGTGGCTGCGTGCCACGGACCTGCCGCTCGGCGTCCAGGCCGTGGTGGGTGTGCTGCTGACCTGTCTGCTCGCCGAGGTGTCGTGGCGCTGGGTCGAGGAACCCGCGGCGCGTCGATGGGGAGGTCGACGCCGGGGAGCACCGGCTGGCCGGGAGGTGCGCGCATGAGAACATCCGGTGTGCGTGACGCCGACTCCGAAGTTCCCCTCGCCCCGGTCGCCGGCGAACCCGGAGCGCGGTTCCGGCGTCGTGACGTCGTCTTCGGGACCCTTGCCCTGGTCACCGTCGTGATCGCGTGGTTCGGGTTCGCCACGCACAGCGACCCGTACCTCAACTGGATCGACGACGACCTCCGCAACCGTTCGTTGTGGGGCACCGCCGTCGCGGTGCTCGCGGTGGCGGTGGCGGGACGGGTTCCGTCGTTGTCGTTGCTCCTGGCGTGGATCGTGCTCGGCATGGTGGGTCTGGGGTGCCCGCCCCAGGCTGCGATCGGCATGACCGTGCTGACCGGGTTCGCGTGCGCTGCGTGGGGCAACCGTTGGACGCTGTGGGCCAGTGCGCTCTCGATCCCGGCCGCGACGTTCCTCGTCGCCGTCTCCCTCGACCCGCTGGTGGTCAGCAGGGCGGCTGCCGAGTTCGGCTTCTACCGCTACGGCTACGACCTCTACCAGGTCGTCGACTGGCGGCTCGTGATCCTCGTGGTGGCGATTCTCGCGCTCGCGCTGCCGTGGTTCGCGGGGCTGGCGGTACGGTTCCGGATCCGCTCGGAGGCAGCCGCCCGGGAGACGGCCGTTGCCGAGGCGGAGCGCGACGACGCCGCTGCCGCCCGCGTCGAGGCCGAGGAGGTCGCGCATGTCCGGGAGCAGCAGGCGCAGTTGGCCCGCGACGTCCACGACGTCGTGGGGCACTCACTCACCGTGATCCTCGCCCAGGCCCAGGCGGCCCAGTTCCTCGGCGACGAGGAGCAGGTGCGGGCTTCGTTGGAGACGATCGCAGCCACCGCCCACACTTCTCTCGACGACGTGCGCCGCGTGCTGGCCAGCACCTCGGGGGCGCCGGTGCCGGCCCCGGCCGTGGAGGACCTGCACGTGATGCTCGACGGTGTGCGCGCCTCGGGGCGCCGGGTCGAGTTCATGGAGGAAGGGCAGCCGCGCCCGCTCCCGCCCGAGCTCGCCACGGTCGCACACCGGGTGCTGCAGGAGATGGTCACCAACGCAGTGCGCCACGGCAACGAGCACGAGCCGATCCTGGTGGAACGCCACTGGGGGTGGGACCTGCGTCTGGAGGTCGCCAACGCGATGCCGTTCGAACCCGAGCAAGCGGTCCCACCGACGGTGGTCCGTCGGGTCGGGCAGGGCGTCACCGGGATGCGGCGTCGGCTGGAGTCGGTCGGCGGGCGTCTCGACGTCCGGATCCGCACCGGGGACGCCACCCGTCCCTCCACCCACACGGTGACGGCCTGGCTGCCGTTGCCCGGAACCCTCGAAGGACAGCACCGACCGTGAACGACGAACACCCCGACGAGATCCGGGTCCTGCTGGTCGACGACCAGGAACTCTTCCGTGCCGGGATCCAGGTGATCCTGGACGCCCAGCCCGGCATCCGGGTGGTGGGCACCGCCTCCGATGGCGCCGAGGCCGTTTCGGCAGTCCGGGCACTGAGCCCTGACGTGGTGCTGATGGACATGCGGATGCCGGAGATGGACGGCGTCGAGGCGACCCGTCAGATCTTCTCCCCGGCCGCGGTCGCTGCCCGGGAGACGCCGGTGAAGGTGATCGTGCTGACCACCTTCAACCTCGACGACCGGGCCGCCACCGCGATCCGTCTGGGGGCGAGCGGGTTCCTGCTCAAGGGCACCTCGCCGGCGCTGCTCGTCGACGCGGTCCGCACGGTCCACGCCGGACACGCGGTGCTGGCACCGGAGGACCTCGCGACGCTGATGGAGGGCCAGTTCAACACCCCCGAGGTGACGGTGCCCGCCGCGTACGCGTCACTGACCGAACGCGAGCGCGAGGTCTTCGACGGCGTCGTGCGGGGCCTGTCGAACGGTGAGATCGCGGCGGCGTCGTTCCTGGGGGAGTCGACGGTGAAGACCCACGTCGGGTCGGTGCTGCGCAAGCTGGGTCTGCGTGACCGGGTGCAGATCGTGGTCTTCGCCTACGAGCACGGGCTCGCCTGAGTCACTGGCTGATCGTCTCGTCGTAGACGACCTTGCCGTCCGGGTTCTCGACGACGTAGCGAACCTTCGGCTCGTCGACGCCAGCGGTCTCCATCTGCGGCAGGACCGTGGTGCGCAGCGATTCCACGGCGGGGTTCGCCTCGCTCTGCAACGCCTCGGCAGCCTCGGCGGGAGCCTGTGCGGCCAGGACGTAGCGGATCAGCAAGGTGTCGTCGCCCTGGGCCTCGACCGTGATGTCGGAGTAGACCTCCTTCATCGCTTCCTTCTGGGTGCCCAGCATGCTCCGGTTGGCCTCGACGAGCTGGTCGAGCGCAGCCCGGGAGCGGGTGTTGTCGCCAGCCTCGGTGGGCTCCGAGGTGGGGGAGGCTGCGGAGCTGCTCCCCGGGGCAGCGGACGTGGCGGGACTCTCGGAGGACTTCGCGGCTGGTTCGTCGTCGCTGCAGGCGCTCAGCCCGAGCACGAGCGCGCTGCCGAGGACGACGACGCCGAGCCGGTGACGCAGGGTGGCGGGTCGCAGGGTGGCGGTTCGCGGGGGAGCGGGACGGGACGCGGTGACAGGCATGAGGTCTCCTGGGATCTGGTCGGGGCGAAGGCGCTCAGAGAGCGTGGACGCGGAACAGCATCGCGTGCGGCACGCCCATGGCAGCGCCTGCGGTGGTGGTGAAGGTAGTGACGAGTTCCCGCGGGGTGGGGTGGTCGGTGAGGACCGCGAAGTACTCCGCGTGCGCCTCGAGGGACGCGACACCGCGTTCGAACGACTCCTCGTCGACGACGACCCCGTGGGTGGGGTTCGGGTCGCCGTGGACCAGCAGCCACTGCGGCGACCACGGCTCCAGGCCCTCGTCGATCAGGTCGGTGAAGACCCACCGGTTGCCGGCGTCGCGGACACCGTCGGCGCAGGCCAGCCCGGTGGCGCGGTGGTCGCCCTGGTTGAGTCCCCAGGCGGGTTCCTCGGCCCACGTCTGGGTGACGACGATGTCGGGCCGGAACGTGCGCACGGCCCGGGCGACGTCACGGCGCAGGTCGAGGGAGTAGGTGAGCATCCCGTCGGGGTGGCCCAGGAAGTCGATGTGGTCGACGCCGACAGCCACGCCGGCCGCAATCTGCTCGCGGGTGCGCAGCGCGCCGGTCTCGTCGGGGTGCATCGTCGAGATCCCCGCCTCGCCGCGCGTCATCAGCAGGTAGCGGACCTCGACGCCGCGAGCCGTCCACGTCGCGACCGCCGTCGACGGCCCGTACTCGATGTCGTCGGGGTGGGCAACCACGCACAGCACGCGCTGGACGTCGGCGTCGTCGAACGTGGGCAGCAGTGCGGGGGTCTCGGTGGTCATGGGCCCGACGGTAGCCCGTGGGCGGTCACCTGGGAACGGCAAAGGCCCGCCAGCGCCGAAGCGGTGACGGGCCCTCGTCAGACCTGGATCAGACGATCAGGACTTGTTGGCCTTGCGGGCGCGGGCAGCGGTGCGGCTGCGCTCGCCGGCGTCCAGGACCAGCTTGCGGATGCGGACGTTCTCCGGGGTGACCTCGACGCACTCGTCGTCTCGGCAGAACTCCAGGGACTGCTCCAGCGAGAGGGTCTTCGGCGGGGTCAGCTTCTCGAAGTTGTCAGCGGACGAGGAACGGATGTTCGTCTGCTGCTTCTCCTTGGTGATGTTGACGTCCATGTCGTCGGCGCGCGAGTTCTCGCCGACGATCATGCCCTCGTAGACCTCGGTGGTCGGGGGCACGAACAGGGTGCCGCGCTCCTGGAGCGAGGTCATGGCGTGAGCGGTGGCAGCACCGGCGCGGTCGGCGACGAGCGAACCCGACAGACGCGAGCGGATCTCGCCGGCCCACGGCTCGTAGGACTCGAAGATGTGCGACGACATACCGGTACCGCGGGTGACGGTCATGAACTCGGTACGGAAGCCGATGAGGCCACGGGCGGGGACCAGGAACTCCATGCGGATCCAGCCGGTGCCGTGGTTGGACATGCCCTCCATGCGGCCCTTGCGGTTCGCGAGGAGCTCGGTGATCGCGCCGAGGTACTCCTCGGGAGCGTCGATGGTGAGGCGCTCGACGGGCTCGTGACGCTTGCCGTTGATGTCCTTGGTGACCACCTGCGGCTTGCCGACGGTGAGCTCGTAGCCCTCGCGACGCATCTGCTCGACCAGGATGGCCAGCGCGAGCTCGCCACGACCCTGGACCTCCCAGGCGTCGGGACGCTCGGTCGGGAGGACCTTGAGGGACACGTTGCCGATGAGCTCGGAGTCGAGGCGGTCCTTGACCAGGCGAGCGGTGACCTTGGCGCCCTTGACCTTGCCGGCGAGCGGCGAGGTGTTGGTACCGATGGTCATGGAGATCGCGGGCTCGTCGACCGTGATCAGCGGCAGTGCGATCGGGTTCTCGGCGTCGGCGATGGTCTCACCGATCATGATCTCCGGGATACCGGCGATGGCGACGATGTCGCCCGGGCCAGCCTTCTCGCCGGGGACGCGGACCAGGCCCTCGGTGACGAGGAGCTCGGTGATCTTGACGTTCTTGACGGTGCCGTCGCCCTTCATCCAGGCAACGGTCTGACCCTTGTGCAGCTCACCCTGGAAGATGCGCAGCAGGGCGAGACGGCCGAGGAACGGCGAGGAGTCAAGGTTGGTGACGTGGGCCTGGAGCGGCGCACCCTCGTCGTAGACCGGGGCGGGGATGGTCTCGAGGATCGTCTTGAAGAGCGGCTCGAGGCTGTCGCCCTCGGGGAGGGTTCCGTTCTCCGGCTTCACGGAGGAGGCGATACCGGCCTTGCCCGAGGCGTAGATGACGGGGAAGTCGAGTGCGTCCTCGTCGCCGTCCTCCAGGAGGTCCATGAAGAGCTCGTAGGTCTCGTCGACGACCTCGTCGATGCGAGCGTCGGAGCGGTCGGTCTTGTTGACGACCAGCGCGACGGGCTTCTTCTGGTTCAGGGCCTTGCGCAGCACGAAACGGGTCTGCGGGAGCGGACCCTCGGAGGCGTCGACCAGGAGGACAATGCCGTCGACCATGGAGAGCGCGCGCTCGACCTCGCCACCGAAGTCAGCGTGACCCGGGGTGTCGATGATGTTGATCGTCATGCCCTCGGGAGCGGAAGGACCGCTGTAGTGCACGGCGGTGTTCTTCGCGAGGATCGTGATGCCCTTCTCGCGCTCCAGGTCGCCGGAGTCCATGACGCGGTCGCCCGCGTTCTCGGCCTCGCGCTCAGTGAAGGCACCGCCCTGGCGGAGCATGGCGTCGACGAGCGTGGTCTTGCCGTGGTCGACGTGGGCGACGATGGCGACGTTGCGCAGGTCGTTCCTGCGAAGAGAAGTCATGAGCGTGTGGCATCACTTTCGGTACTCGGGGGTTGCCACCCCGACTCGGGTAGCCGATCCATCCTACGTGCGGGGCCGATCCTGACCCACTTCGCGCGTGCGTGGCCTTGGTCTCCACAGGTGCCGAGCGGGATTCGTGCAGGTGAGCCTCACCTATGTTGGGTGAGCCTTTCCTTCGATGCGGATGCGTCCGAGGTCGTCTAGCGTGGCCCGCATGAAGCTCACTCCCGCCCTCGAAGACGCGTTCAACCAGCAGATCACCCTGGAGTTCGGCGCCTCCTTGGTCTACCGCCAGCTCGCCATCGAGATGGAGCTCCAGGACCTCCCCGGCATGGCCGGCTGGCTCCGCGCCCAGGCCGACGAGGAGATCGTCCACGCCAACAAGTTCATCCAGCACGTCGCCGACCGTGACAACCACCCGGTCATCGGTGCTCTCGACGCGCCCGTCGCCACCGTCTCCACCCCGCTCGACGTCTTCAAGGCGTCCCTGGCGCACGAGCAGAAGGTCTCGGAGTCGATCCGCAACCTCTACCGCCTCGCCGACGCCGAGGGCGACATCGACTCCCGTCCCCTTCTCAACTGGTTCGTCGAGGAGCAGGTCGAGGAGGAGGCCACCATTCGCGAGATCATCGGCCAGATCGAGCGCATCGGTGACGACGGTGCCGGCATGCTGCGCCTCGACGCCGACATGGCCGCGCGTCAGTCCACCGGCACGGAAGTTGCGTGACGGTTCGTCCTCACGGACGACGCGAGCCTCAGAGCACTGACGGGAAGTGATGGATGAGGCTCCGGTTCGGTCGACCTGACCTGCTGAGGTGGATCCACCTCACTGATGTCCCGGTCGCTGACCCCGTGGCCGCCGCCGCAGGATCCGTCCTGCAGGTCGCGTGGCTCGGGGTCAGCACCGTGCTCGTCACCGACGGCACGAGTGCCGTCATGACGGACGGGTTCTTCTCCCGGCCGTCGTTGCTGCGCACCGGTCTGGCGCCGTTGGTCCCCGACCGGGCTCGGATCGAGCACGCTCTCGACCGGATGGGCATCCTCGCCCTCGACGCCGTGCTCCCGGTCCACAGCCACTACGACCACGTCCTCGACTCCGCCACTGTCGCCGCGCGCACCGGAGCCGACGTCTACGGCGGCACCTCGACGTTGAACGTGGTGGTGGGCCACGGCCTGCCGCCCGAGCGGGTCACGGTCGTGGAGTCGGGCGAGACCCATGAGGTCGGCGGCTTCGAGATCACCCTCGTGGAGAGCAGCCACTGCCCACCCGACCGGTTCCCCGGCGAGATCGAGGAGCCCGTCATGATCGACGACCGGGCGCGCGAGTACCGCTGCGGAGAAGCGTGGTCAACGCTGATCCACCACCCTGCCACCGGCCGTCGGCTGCTGGTCCAGGGCTCGGCCGGCTGTGTTCCCGGCGCCCTGGAGGGGCAACAGGCCGAGGTCGTGATGCTCGGGGTCGGGCAGTTGGGCGTCCAGGAGGATGCCTACGTCGAGGAGTACTGGAACGAGACCGTCGGGCGGGTCGGGGCGAAGGTCGCGGTGGTGGTCCACCACGACAACTTCTTCCGACCTCTCGATGCACCGTTGCGCGCCCTGCCCTACGCGGTGGACGATCTTGACGTGACCCTGCAGCGCCTCGAGGCGTTGGCCGAGCGCGACGGCGTGCGACTGCACCTCCCGACGCTGTGGGACCGCACCGATCCTTGGCGTTCTCTGCCGGTGTGACCCTCACCGAGCACGCGCCCCCACAGGAGGCTGACGTGCTCGCTGCCCTCACCGGACTCGGCCTCTCGGCGGCTGCCGGGCTGAACGCCTACATCCCGTTCCTGGTGGTCGCGCTGGTCGCCCGGTTCACCGATGTCGTCTCCCTGCCCTCGGGGTGGGAGTGGATGGAGTCGTGGTGGGCGATCGGGCTCGGCGTCGTGCTGTTGGCCGCTGAGGTACTGCTCGACAAGGTCCCGGTGGTCGACACCCTCAACGACGCCGTGCAGACCGCGATCCGTCCGGCCAGCGCAGGAATCGTGGTCGCTGCGACCACGGCCGCGCAGGACGTCGAGGACTCGTCGTCGTTCCTGGCCGACAACCCGTGGATCTCGATCGTGCTGGGCGCGGTGGTGGCCCTGGTGGTGCACACCGCGAAGGCGACGATCCGCCCCGTCGCGAACGCCGGGACGGGGGGAGTCGCGGCACCGGTGCTCTCCACAGCCGAGGACGGGGTCTCGGTGGGGCTGAGTCTGCTGGCCCTGCTTGCGCCGGTGCTGGCGTTGGTCGCCCTGCTGGCTGTGGTGTGGGCCTTCGTGCGGATGCTGCGTGCCGCGGTGCGTCGCGGCGACGCCCGGAGGCGGGAACGCCGCGCCGCCGAGGCCGCCCACCGGATGCAGGCGGCCAGCGATGACGTCAGTAGGGGGCGACCGCCGTCGTTGCCGGAGCCGCGACGTCGGCGAGAGCCCGGTCCAGAGCAGCGGTGACGTGCAGGGTCGTGGAGGGGAGGACGGGCAGTTCGAGGTCGGCCTGGTGAACCAGGAGCTCGAGTTCGGTGCAGCCCAGGATCACTCCGCCGACACCGGCGTCCCACAGGTCCTCCACGATCCGCACGACGCGTCGTCGTGAGGCGTCGGTGATCTTCCCGTGCACCAGCTCGTCGTAGATGATCCGGTCGAGGTCGTCGCAGGCCTCCTCGGGCGGGACGACGACGTCGAGCTGGTGTCCGGCGAGCCGGTCGGTGAAGAACGTCCGGGTGGTGGCGAACTTCGTCCCGATCAGCCCGACGGCGTGGATCCGTCGCTCGCGCGCAGTCCGGGCCACGACGTCGGCGAGGTGCACCAGGGGCAGGTCGACGGCGGCCTCCACCTGGTCGGCGACGCGGTGGAACGCGGTCGTGCACAGGAGCAAGAAGTCGGCGCCGGCCCGTTCGACGCCACGTGCAGCCTCCACCAGGATTTCGGCAACGCCGTCCCAGTCCTCGGCGTTCTGCAGGTGTGTGACCTCGGCGAAGTCGACCGAGGTCATGATCGTCCGGGCCGAGTGCAGCCCGCCCAGACGCGCCTGCACGCCCTCGTTGAGCAGTCGGTAGTACGCCGCGCTGGATTCCCAGCTCATGCCGCCGATGAGTCCGATGGTCTGCATGGCGAGCAGTGTGGCAGCGATCCGCGCTGCGTGGGGCGCGTCATGGCCAGATTCTCAGCCCCCGACGCGGAGCCTCAACCGCCGACGATCTGGCGCAGTGCCGCGACGTGACCGCGGTAAGCGGTGCGCCCGGCCTTCGTCATCGCCACCCAGGTGCGGGTCCGGCGGTCGAGCACACCCTTGGAGACCTTGACGTACCCGGCCTCCTCCAACGTCTTCAGGTGCTTGGAGACGACGGAGTCGCTGACGCCGAGGGTCTCGCGCAGCAGGGCGAACTCGGCGCTGTCGACGAGGTCGAGGGTGGCGCAGATCTGGAGTCGTTGCGGGGCGTGGACGAGGGTGTCGAAGGCGGGCTCGACGTCCTTGTTCATGCCTGACGCTTCTTGCTGGCCACCCAGGCGGCGTCCCACCTCGGGCCGAGGAAGGTGCAGACGCCGAACGACGCGACCGCGCCGATCACGCAGACCACGCCGTTGTGCGTGACGGTGGCGGCGACCAGGGAGACCAGCATGACGGCGAGCATCAGCCATGCTTTCCACGCGCCGGGTTCGCGCAGGGTGGCCATCGTCCAGTTGCCGGTCCGGTCGATGTAGGAGCGCACGGCCCACCCGAGCAGGGCGCAGGCGGCCACGACGGCGGTGATCGAGAGTGCGGTCGGGACGGCGTCGGCCTGGGCGCCGACGATCAGCGCCATCGCGACGCCGAGCTTGGTGTAGTAGTGCGGCGGGCTGCCGATCCGGTCCGCGACGTCTGCGCGGGTGGAGGAGATCGCAGCGAGGGCGGCGGCCGCGTCGTCGGGGTCGTGGGAGTTCTGCCTGGTCATGGATTTCACGCTCCTGCGAGGTTCGCGCGGTCGAACTGGGCGCCCAGTGCAGGGACGGCGCCGAGGATGACGAGGGCGGCGACGACGGCCACCGCGACGTTGTCGGTCAGCGAGGCTGCGCCGATTCCGGCGACGACGAGGAGGCATGCGAGCCCGAGCCAGTGCACGCCCGGCGTGGTGGGGCCGGCGATCGCGAAGCTGCCGTGGAGTTCGTTCCAGGACCGCACCGCGAGGTAGACCAGCGCGACCGCGATGACGGCGCCGACCACCTGGATCACGGGGGCGGAGGCGACGGCGATCGTCAGGGTCGCGAACGCGACGGCGAGCTTCACGTAGTAGCCCTCGGGGCTGGGTGCGTGGCTGGTGCTGGTCACGGGGTCTCCTCATGGACGGGACTTTCCAACATGGAAAGTAAACCACTGACTTTCCATGTTGGAAAGTGGAGTCCGCCGGAAAACCCAGCGGGACGTCATAGGAATCCGAGGGCAGAGCCCCGGATTCCTATGACGTCCCGGAGAAAAAAGGGGGATCAGGCGCGGTGCACCTTGTGGGCCGCAGCCTGGGCACGCGGACGGACCACCATCTCGTCGATGTTCACGTGGCTGGGCAGCGAGGCGATCCAGCGCACCGTCTCCGCGATGTCCTCGGCCAGCAGCGGCTCCGCGACACCGTCGTAGACCTTGTCGGCCGCAGCCTGGTCGCCGCCGTACCGCACCAGCGAGAACTCCGGGGTGTGCACCATGCCGAGTGCGACCTCGGAGATCCGGATCGGCTCACCGCACAGCTCCAGGCGCAGCGTGTGCATGACCGCCTTCGCGCCGTGCTTGACCGCGACGTAGCCGCCACCGTTCTCGTACGCGACGCGGCCCGCGACCGAACCGATCGTCACCACCAGGGCGTCGCCGCTGGCACGCATCGCCGGGAGCAGGGCAGCGGTGACGCGCTGCAGACCCACGACGTTGACGTCGAACATCTGCTGCCACTGCGCGGGGTCGGCCGACTCGACCGGGTCGTTGCCGAACGCACCACCGGCGTTGTTGACCACGACGTGCACGACGTCGCCGCAGGCTGCAGCCAGGGCAGCGACGGAGTCGGCGTCGGTCACGTCACAGACCACTGCGGTGCCACCGATCTCGGCCGCGACCTCGGTGATCCGGTCGGCGCGCCGGGCCGCGCACACCACGTGGAAACCGTCACCGGCCAGGGCGCGGGCGGTCGCGGCGCCGATGCCGGAACCAGCTCCGGTGACGACGGCGACGCGCTGGCCGGAGGCGACCACGGAGGCAGGGACGGCGGCAGGCACGGAGGTGGGGACGGAGGGGTCAGGGCTCATGACGTCATTCTGGCACCGGCGTCGACACCGCCGGAGGCCTTCGGCTTTGGCAGGATCGACCCCGTGACGATCATCGCTGCAGCAGACGGTTCCGCACTCGGCAACCCCGGCCCCGCCGGGTGGGGGTGGTACGTCGACCCCTCCTGCTGGGCCGCCGGCGGTTGGCCGCACGGCACCAACAACATGGGCGAGCTCACCGCCGTCCTCGACCTGCTGCGCCAGACCGCCCACCTCGAGGAAGAACTCGAGGTCCTGTGCGACTCCAAGTACGCCATCGACACGATCACCAAGTGGATGGCCGGCTGGAAGAAGAAGGGCTGGAAGAAGGCCGACGGCAAGCCGGTGGCCAACCTCGAGATCGTCAAGGCGCTCGACGTGGCGATGCGTGAGCGCGTGGGGAAGGTGACCTTCACCTGGGTCAAGGGCCACGCGGGTCACGCCCTCAACGAGGAGGCCGACCGCCTCGCCAACGGCGCCTCGCAGGCCTACAAGGAAGGCCGTGTGCCCGACGGCGGTCCCGGATTCGGCGACGCCGCTGACCGCGTCACCGGCGCCGCCCGCGTCGAGGACGACGGCGCCCCCGCCGCTCCGGCCGCGCTGCCCGAGGCCAGCCTCTTCGACGCTGTGCCCGCGGCCAGCCTCTTCGACGCTGTGCCCGAGGTCGACCCCCTTGGAGCCGCCGCCCCCGGAACCGACGCAGCTGCCGACGAGGGTGTCTCCCGCGACGACGCCCCGTTGCTCGCGCCCGGCGTCGAGGAGGTTGCGACGGATCCCCGGGAGACCGTCCTCGACCTCGAACGTGCCCTGCTCACCGACGCGGTCCGCTCCGACGTCGAACGAGTCGCCGACCTCCTGCACCCCGAGTGGAGCGAGATCGGACGCAGTGGTCGACTGCTCACCCGTGAGGGGTTCCTGCAGGGCGTCGGGCCGGTGGGCCACGTCGACATGGACGTCCTGGAGGTGAGCGAGGTCAGCCCCGGCGTCGTCCTGATCGTGTGGCGCAGCCACGGCCGCGCCGGCGCCACCCTGCGCAGCAGTTGGTGGGTGCGTGAGCGCGGCGAGTGGTTCCAGCGCTTCCACCACGCGTCGGCCGAACGCGCCTGACCCCACGACGCAGTAGGGTCAGGCGCGGGACGGGACCTGCACACCCTGGGGAGGGACCATGCGGACCAGAGCGATGGCGGCACTGCTGAGCATCTCCGGCGGAGTCGCCTGGATCGTGCGGTGGCTCCTGCAGGACGCAGGCGCGGCACAGTCCCAGGACGAACTGCGCTCGATCGGTCTGGCGCTGATCCTTGCCTCCTGGGTCTGTGTCGGCCTGGGCATGGTCAAGGCCACCGCCTGGTGGCTCGGCCTGGTGGTCGGCGCCGCGGCTCCGCTGCTGGTGTGGACGGTCTACGAGACGGTGCACACGTGGGGTTCGTCGGGCTCGACACATCTCGTCCTCGGGGTGTTCGCGGTCGTCACCGGCTTCGTGCTCGCCACCGGGGCACGGCGCGACCGATCGACGGCCGCGCAGGCGCCGGTGGGCCGGGTCCCCGAACCGCAGCGCGGTCGGCACAGCCGGGTCTGAACGGGCCCGCTCACCCCCGGCAGTCGCGTTCGGGGACGGCTCGGGGAAGAATTGGCGGTCCGGGGGAGTTGGACCAGTCAGAAACCGGACGGAAGGACGTGGTGTGAAGCGCGTCGCGATGATCAGCCTGCACACCTCGCCGCTCGACCAGCCCGGCACGGGGGACGCCGGCGGCATGAACGTCTACGTCCTCGAACTCTCCAAGCGGATGGCCGAACGCGGCATCGCCGTCGACATCTTCACCCGCGCCACCGACTCCTCCCTGCGCCCCGAGGTCGAGGCGGCCCCGGGGGTGCTCGTGCGTCACGTCGACGCCGGCCCCTACGAAGGACTCACCAAGTCCGAGCTCCCGGCCCAGCTCTGCACGTTCGCCCGTGAGGTCCTGCGCACCGAGGTGCTGCACGAGCCCGGGTGGTACGACGTCGTGCATTCCCACTACTGGCTGTCGGGGCAGGTCGGCGCCCTGGCCCGGGACCGCTGGAACGTGCCGCTGGTGCACTCCATGCACACGATGGCGAAGGTCAAGAACGCCGCACTCGCTGCCGGCGACAGCCCCGAACCGCTGGCTCGCGTGATCGGCGAGGAGCAGGTCGTGGACGCCTCCGACGTCCTCGTCGCCAACACCGACCTGGAGGCCGACCAGTTGGTCAGCCTCTACGGTGCCGACCCGGCCCGGGTCGCGGTCGTGCACCCCGGCGTCGACCTCTCCGTCTTCCGCAACCCCGACCGTGCCGCCGCGCGCGCCGAGTTCGGCATCGCTCCCGACGCCCTCGTCGTGCTGTTCGCCGGCCGGATCCAGCCGCTCAAGGCGCCCGACGTGCTGCTCAAGGCAGTCGCGGTGATGCTCGACGAGGACCCGTCGCTGCGCAGCAACCTGGTCGTCCCGATCGTCGGTGGCCCGTCAGGGTCGGGCCTGGAGCACCCCGAGGCGCTGGCCGACCTCTCGCACACCCTCGGTCTCGACGACGTCGTGCGGTTCGTCCCGCCGGTGGGCCAGAGCCAGCTCGCGAAGTGGTTCGCTGCTGCGACCCTGGTCGCGGTGCCGTCGCACAACGAGTCGTTCGGTCTGGTCGCCGCCGAGGCGCAGGCCGCCGGCACTCCGGTGGTCGCGGCCGCCGTGGGCGGTCTCACCACGGTCGTCGCCGACGAGGTCTCCGGCCTCCTGGTCGGTGGCCACGACCCCCGCGACTGGGCCCACGCGTTGCGCCGCGTCCTCGTGGATCCCGCGCTCCGGATGCGTCTCGCCGCGGGCGCGACCGAGCGCGCCGAACGTTTTGCCTGGGAACGAGCCGCGGAGGAGACCCTCGCGGCGTACACGTTGGCGGAGCGGACGCTCGCGTCCGCGCAGGCCGCACCGATCGCAGCAGGGGGACGACGATGACCGACCAGACTCCGGGTTTCAGCGAGGGCGCTCCGCAGCTCTCCTACGACCTCGACGTGGCTCGCACCGTGATCGAGTGGCTGGAGACCAACGAGCTCCCGGCCGAGGAGACCGCCCCGGGCGTCTTCTCGTTCTCGCTGCCCGGGACCAACAAGCTCCAGACGCCGGTGCGCATCGACGTCGGTCCGCACGCCCTGGGTGTGCACGCCTTCGTGTGCCGCAACCCTGACGAGAACCACCAGGTCGTCTACCGCTGGCTGCTGGAGAAGAACCTCCGCATGTACGCGGTCGCGTTCGCCGTGGACGCCGACGGTGACATCTACCTCGACGCCCGGCTCCCGCTGCACACCGTCACCCTCGACGAACTCGACCGCCTGATGGGGTCGGTGCTGACCTACGCCGACGAGTCGTTCAACCCGCTGCTGGAGATGGGTTTCGCGACCTCGATCCGCAAGGAGTGGGAGTGGCGCAAGCAGACCGGCCAACCCACGCACAACCTCGAGGCGTTCCGCGGCTGGCTCGAGTCCGGCGAGGAGCCCGCTCCGTCCTGAGCGCGCGGAGCGGGCCCTCCGTCCTCAGAGGTCGAGCTTGTATCCGAGCCCCCGCACCGTCACCAGACGCTGCGGGAGGCTCGGGTCGGGCTCGATCTTGGCGCGCAGACGCTTGACGTGGACGTCGAGGGTCTTGGTGTCCCCGACGTAGTCGGAGCCCCACACCCGGTCGATCAACTGCCCGCGCGTGAGCACCCGGCCGGGGTTGCGCAGCAACATCTCCAACAGTTCGAACTCCTTGAGCGGCAGCTTCACTTCGACGCCGTCGAGGGTGACGACGTGCCGTTCGACGTCCATCCGCACCGGGCCGGCCTCGAGGACGTCGAGAGCCACCTCGCTCTCGCCGCCGCGACGCAGGACCGCGCGGATCCTCGCCACGAGCTCGCGCGGGGAGTAGGGCTTGGTGACGTAGTCGTCGGCGCCGAGCTCGAGGCCCACGACCTTGTCGACCTCGTCGTCCTTGGCCGAGACCATGATGACCGGGACCGAGGAGGTCTGTCGGATCTGTCGGCACACCTCGGTGCCCGGCAGACCGGGGAGCATCAGGTCGAGCAGGACGATGTCGGCGCCGTTCCGGTCGAACTCGACGAGGGCGTCCGGCCCGGTCGCTGCCACGGCCACCTCGTACCCCTCCTTGCGGAGCATGTACGAGAGAGCGTCGGAGTAGCTCTCTTCGTCCTCGACGACGAGCACGCGGGTCATGGGGTGCCTTCCTGCTGGGCCGGGTGTGTGTCGGCCGGGTGGGTCTCGCTGGGGATGTCGGTGGGAATGTCGCTGGGAATGTCGCTGGGAATATCGGTGGGGGAGGTGCTGGGGAGGGTGAGGGTGAACGTCGAGCCCTGGCCCTCGACGGACCAGACCTTCACGTCACCACCGTGGGTGGCGGCGACGTGCTTCACGATCGAGAGTCCCAGACCGTTGCCGCCGGTGGACCGGTGCCGGGCCGGGTCGACGCGGTAGAAGCGTTCGAAGATCCGGTCGATCTCGTCCGCCGGGATGCCGATGCCTTGGTCGACGACCGCGATCTCGACGGTCTGGCCCTGGCCGCGCGTCTGCACCACCACGGTGGAGTGCGGCTCGGAGTAGTGCACGGCGTTGGAGACCAGGTTGCTCACCGCGGCGCTGATCAGTTGCGGGTTGCCGCGCACGAAGAGGCCGGTGTCGCCCCGCACGACGACGGAGATCTGCTTGGCGGTGGAAGCGAGGGCCGAGGTGTCGACCGCGATCCGCACCACCTCGTCGATCCCGACGACGTCCTGGGCTTCGGAAGGGTCGGTGTCCTGGAGCCGGGACAGTTCGATCACCTGGTGGACGAGGTCGGTGAGCCGGTCGGACTCCACCCGCAGACGGCCGGCGAAACGGCGCACCGCCTCGGGGTCGTCGCTGGCGTCCTCGATCGTCTCGGCGAGCAGCTTGATCGCCCCGACCGGAGTCTTGAGTTCGTGGCTGACGTTGGCGACGAAGTCACGGCGCACCGCCTCGACGCGGCGTTCCCGGGTGCGGTCCTCCAACATCGCCAGCACCAGCTTGGAGCCCAGGGGAGCGACGCGGGCGTGCACGGTGAGGGGAGCGGAGAGGTCTCGTTCGAGCGTCATCTCCTGCTCCCGGATCTGGCCGTCACGCCGGACCTGTCGCACCAGTTCGGCCAGCTCGTCGATCGCGAGCGCACCACCGCGCACCAGGCCGAGCGAGTAGGCGGGGGCCGAAGCCTTGAGCACCACGTCGTCGGTGTCGACGACGACGGCGCTGCTGCGCAACGTCGCCAGCACGGTCGCGACGTCGGCCGGGACGGACGGTTCGGTCGGTGTGGGTTCAGCGGTGCGCTGGATGCGCTCGGAGTGGATGTAGGTCCAGACCCCGACCGCGCCGACGAAGACGCCCACCAGGGCGGTGAGGGAGGCCTGCGTCGTCGGATCCACACCCGGATCGTACGACTTGCCGGAGGCTGTTCCGGCCGCTCGAGACGGGCGTCGGCCCAGTGTTCATCCGGCGTTCACCTGAGGTAGGGGCGCGGTCATCCTGGTTCCCTACGGTGCAGGCATGCGCGATGCCTTCACCGACCAACTCGACGCCGTCCATGCTGACCTCGCCCGTATCTGCGAGGCCGTGCGAACTGCGGTGGAACGAGCCACCCACGCCCTCTTCACCGGCAATGCCGCCGTCGCGGAGCAGGTGATCTCCGACGACGCCGAGATCGACCGGGCTCGCGAGCAGCTCGAGGAGCACGCCTTCGAGCTGTTGTCGCGCCAGGCGCCTGTGGCTGGTGACCTCCGCACGGTGGTCGCGTCGCTGCGGATGGTCGGCGAGCTGGAGCGGATGGGCGACCTCTCGGTCCACGTCGCCAAGATCGCCCGGATGCGGGTCCCGCAGGTGGCGGTGCCGGACGACCTGGTGCCGATGATCGGTCGGATGGCCCAGCTGGCCGAGGAGATGGTGCAGCAGGCCGGAGAGATCATCCGCGACCGCGACGCCGCTCGGGCCGCAGACCTCGTTCCGGACGAGGAGGAGTTGGACCGGCTGCGCAGCGAACTGTTCCGCACCCTGCTGGCCGAGGACTGGCAGCACGGGGTGGAGACGGCCGTCGACATTGCCCTGCTGTGTCGTTACTACGAGCGGATCGGCGACCACGCGCTCTCGTTGGCGACCCGGATCGTGTTCGTGGTGACCGGCCAACCCTCTCGCGAGGACTGACTGGTGCCCCAGGAGGGCCCACCGAACGCCGAGAGGGCCGGACGCATCAGCGTCCGGCCCTCTCGGGTGTGGTCGTGCGGGGTCAGCGACCCTGGTTCGCCACGGCGGCGGCAGCAGCGGCTGCAGCCTCGGGGTCCAGGTACTCGCCACCGGCGACCAGCGGCTTGAGGTTCTCGTCCAGCGTGTAGACGAGCGGCATGCCGGTCGGGATGTTGAGACCCGCGATGTCCTCGTCGCTGATGCCGTCGAGGTGCTTGACGATGGCGCGCAGCGAGTTGCCGTGGGCGGCGATGAGAACGGTCTTGCCGGCCTTCAGGTCGGGGACGATCTCGCCGTCGAAGTACGGCAGGAGACGTGCGATGACGTCCTTGAGGCACTCGGTGCGCGGCAGGTCGTCGCCGAGGTCTGCGTAGCGGGCGTCGCCCACCTGCGAGAACTCGTCGTCGTCGGCCAGCGCCGGCGGGGCGATGTCGAAGGAACGACGCCAGGTCATGAACTGCTCCTCGCCGAACTCAGCGAGGGTCTGCTTCTTGTCCTTGCCCTGGAGCGCGCCGTAGTGACGCTCGTTCAGGCGCCAGTTGCGCTTGACCGGGATCCAGTGACGGTCGGCGGAGTCGAGAGCGAGCGCAGCGGTGTTGATCGCGCGACGCTGCAGCGAGGTGTGCACGACGTCGGGAAGGACGTCGGCGGCCTTGAGCAGCTCGCCGCCGCGGACGGCCTCGGCGCGTCCCTTGTCGGTGAGGTTGACGTCAACCCAGCCGGTGAAGAGGTTCTTGGCGTTCCACTCGCTCTCGCCGTGGCGGAGGAGGACGAGGGTGTACGTCATCAGTGGTGGCTCTCCTGCTTCAGGTCGTTGCCGGACGGGCAGGTCTTCGGGCCGGCGTTGACGCCGGGGGTCTCGGCGAAGTAGCCGCAGTTGCGCACGACGGGGAGGTTGATGTTGACGGCCTCGCCGTTGGAGAACTGCATGGTGACGCGGACGAACTTGCCTCCGACGACCTTGAGGTCGGCGTCGTAGCCGGAGGTTGCGAGCTCCTCGGCGTGCTCCTCGCCTGCTGCGTGGTCGTGACCCTCGTGGTCGTGACCCTCCTCAGCGGCGGGGGTGGCCTCGGTGGTCTTGGAGGGCTTGGCCTTGGGGGCGAAGCTCTCGAAGGACTGGCCCGGGTCGGTGACCTGGATGGACGGGAGCTCGGAGGCTGCGTCGGCGAGATTGACGGCCTTGCGCTTGCCGACGGGGATCGCCTCGAACGGAGCAACGTCGACCTCGTCGGAGGTGACACCGGTGAGGGAGATCTCTTCGTCCTGGGAGCCGTTGTTCAGCGTGGCGACAACCACGCCACGACCGGCGATGTCGGTCACCACGTGACCGCTCAGGACGTCGACTTCCTGCGTACGGTCCTCGGCACCCGTGGCGACCGGGTAGTCCCGGTCAGTGGGGGTGTCGAAACCACAGGAACTCAGCACGGAGGCGAGGACGATCGCGGACGACGCGAACGCGGTCTTGCGGCGGTGAGACATCTGCATGCCCCCTAGGGTAGCCGGACCCGGCTCCCGGCGTCTTCCCGGGCCACGCTTCGGTGTGCAGGCTCTGCAGAGCAGTGCGGCACCGGCTCGCGGAGCACTGACGCACGTCGACCCGCGGTATGTCAAGGGTTCAGGCCCTCGATAAACGACGATTGACCTGCGAAAATACTCCGAGGGGTACCCACTCTGAGTGTTCCGGGTGCCCCACGCGGATGAGGGGACAAGAGCACATGGCTTACGCAGTAGGGGAGACGGTCGTCTACCCCCAGCACGGAGCAGCAGTCATCGAGGACATCGAGACGCGGACGGTCAAGGGGGTGGCGCGGCAGTACCTCGTGATGAGGATCGTCGCCCAGCAGGACCTGCTCGTCAGGCTCCCGTCCGACAACTGCGACCTGGTCGGAGTGCGTGACGCCGTGGAGGGCGAAGACCTCGAGCGGGTGTTCAGCACCTTGCGCTCCGCCGAGATCGACGAGCCGGCCAACTGGTCGCGTCGGTTCAAGGCCAACCAGGAGAAGCTCAAGAGCGGCGACGTGATCCGGGTCGCCGAGGTCGTGCGCGACCTGTGGCGCCGCGACCGCGACCGCGGTCTCTCCGCGGGCGAGAAGCGGATGCTGGCCAAGGCCCGGCAGGTGCTGGTCTCCGAGCTCGCGCTCGCCGAGCACACCAACGAGGACAAGGCCGAAGCACTGTTGGACGAGGTCCTCGCCTCCTGAACACACGTGTGACGCCGACGTCGGCCCCCGGGAAGACCCGGGGGCCTCGTGCGTCCACGACACCAACGGCTAGCGTGGGAGACGTCATGAGCGAGCACATCACCGACGACCCGTACGCCGACCTCCCCGACGTGGACGAGGACGGCAATCCTGTGGAGCCCGAGGAGGAGACCCTCTCGGTCTTCCTTGACCCGGACGCCCCCGACCCCGTCGGGATCCTGCTCGACGTCGACCGCGGCACCCTTCCCTACGCCCTGATCCACGGTGAGGCCCTCGTGACCGCCGCCGCCTGGGGCATGGGTGAAGCAGGCGTGCTGCCGGGCGACTCCGGCGTCCCGTGGGACGAGATCCGCGAGCACGTCGTCGAGACCGGCGCCACGCTGGTCCTCCACGACCCGCTCTGCCCGATGACGCCGGCCGCGTTCATCGCCGACTGCGTCGACCGAGCTCACCGCCAGCGCGTCGTCGTGGTGGGCGTGCGTCCGGTCACCGACACCGTGAAGACCGTCACCGACGGCGTCCTCGGCGAGACCGTCGACCGTGAGGACCTGCGTCAGGTGGTCTCCCCGATCGCGCTGCCGTCCTCGGTCGTGGCCGCCATGCCGAACCTGCCCAGCACCCACTTCGACGTGCTGGTGCCGCTGCTGCGTGAGCACTTCCCGATCGCGCTCGTCGAGGCTCCCGCCGAGGCGCGCCGCATCGTCACCGCGGACGACGTCCGGGTGCTCGAGGAACTGACCCGTCGCGAGACCGGCCCGCTGGGCTGATCGGCTGGGCTGATCAGCTCGTGACTCAGCCGAGGCGCTCCAGCAGTGCCTCGGCCAGCGCGACGTCCTCGGGGAACGTGACCTTGAGGTTGCTCGTGCCCGACGGCACGGCCGCCAGCAGGACCTCGGGGGCGTACTTCTCCAACGTGCTCGCGGTGTCGGTGCCCTCGAAACCGTCGACGGCAGCCGCACGGTAGGCGTCCAGCAGCGCGGAGGCCCGGAACGCCTGCGGGGTCTGGACGCCGGCCAACTGCTGCGGGCCCTCGCCGCCGGAGAGCGTCACGAGCGAACGGGCCGGGACCACCGGCACCGCGCCACCGACCTCGGCGGCCGTGGCGACCACCGCGGCGTAGAGCCGCGGGGAGGCCAACGGGCGGGCACCGTCGTGGACCGCGACGACCTCGACCTCACCCGAGGTGATCTCGGCGGCGACGGCCTCGATGCCCGCTGCCTCGGAGGCGTGCCGGCTCGCTCCGCCCGTGACCAGACGCACCTCGGTGCGCTCGTCCAGGTACGGAGTGATCGCGCCGGCGACCATGCCCTCCTCGCCCGGACGAGCGACCACGACGAGGTGGCGCAGGCCGGGCGTCGCCAGTGCGTTGCGCACCGAGTGCACCAGCACCGGGCGGCCTGCGAGCGGGAGCAGGACCTTGTTGACCGGGAGACCGGCGACGGTCGCGCCGACCCGGCTGCCCGCACCGGCAGCGAGGACGACCACCGCGCAGGGGGTCGGTCGGGCGTCGGTCGCGGGGGAGGCGTCGAGGGGGTTCGTCACGGGGTTCAGGGTACCGACCCGTCGTCGTGCCCACCCACCTCGTGGGGCGTCCGCGCAGGCGCGAGGGGAGGCGCTCAGGCGAGCGTCCCTGGAGGTCTGCACGGAGCAAGCGTTTTCCTGCGCGAAACATGACGCAACGAACTCACAACATCCGACTCCTAACGTTCGAGGTCGAGAGGAAGGAGCCGCCGTGACGAATCGTGTCGCAGGTGCCCCAGTGGTACCCCGCAGCCCGACCTCCGAGGTGAGGAGCGCGTGATGGGACGTGACTTCCAGCCCGTGTGCCAGCTCGGCGACCTGGAGTTGGGACGCGGTGTCGTGGCGCTGGTCCACGGCCAGGCCGTCGCCATCTTCCGGTTGCCCGACGACGTCGTCGTCGCGATCGGCAACCACGACCCGTTCTCCCGCGGGGCCGTCCTGGCCCGCGGCATGGTCGGGGTCCGTGACGACGTCCACTTCGTCGCCACAGCCACCCACCGTCACACCTTCGACCTGCACACCGGACGCTGCCTCGACGACCCGACGGTGACGGTGCCGTCGTTCCCCGCGAAGGTCGTGGACGGCACGGTCCTGGTGGGGCCGCGGACGGAGCGTCGTGCCAGCGCCTGAACCAGTGCCTGAGGGAGTGCTCGGCGCAGTACGCGTCGGCGTGACCGCCACCCGCAGCGCCAGCGAACAGGTCGGTCTGCTGCGCCGCCACGGGGCCTCCGTGGTGTGGTCGCCGGTCCTGGCTCCCGAACACACCTCGTGGGCGGCGGAGTCCGTCGAACTTCTCGACGCCGTGGCACACCGTCGCGTCGATGCCCTCACCTTCACCTCGACCTCGGCCGTCCGCGCGCTGCTGCGCGGTGCCGAGCAGCACGGCATGACCGAACTGGTGCTGACCGCGATGAGGGAACACGTCGCCGTGGTCTGTTCCGGCGTTGACACCCAGGCCGCACTCGACGCCGTCGGGGTGCGGGCCGCTGCCACCGCAGGCGCTGGCGTCGAAGAGCTCGTCGCGCTGCTCGCCCGGGTGCTTCCGGCCGAGGGGGACGACGCCACGATTCGCCTCAACGACGGCCGGTTGCTCACCGTGGGGGGCAGCGGAGTGCTGGTCGACGACTGTCCGGTGCGGCTGACCCCGGCACCCGCCGCGGTGCTGCGGGTCCTGGCCCAGCGTCCCGGACACGTCGTGGGGCGTGCTGAACTGCTCGGCTCGTTGCCCTCGGGAACAGCCGGTTCCGAACACGCCGTGGAGACCGCCGTGGCGCGGTTGCGTCAGGCCGTGGGATCGGCGGCGGTGCAGACGTTGGTCAAGCGGGGGTACCGCCTGGCCGTGGGCTGATCAGCTCTCGACGGCCACGACCAGCGCGGTCGCGATCGCGGCCACACCCTCGCCGCGGCCGGTCAGGCCGAGGCCGTCGGTGGTGGTCGCGGAGACCGTCACCGGCGCACCGACGGCGGCGCTGAGCGCAGCGGCCGCCTCGGCACGGCGCGGACCCAGACGCGGACGGTTGCCGATCACCTGGACCGAGACGTTGCCGATCTCGAAGCCCGCGGCACGGACCCGTCGTGCGGTCTCGGCCAGCAGGGTCGCCCCGGCCGCCCCGGCCCACTCGGGCTCGGAGGTGCCGAAGTTGCTGCCGAGGTCACCGATGTCGGCAGCCGAGAGCAGGGCGTCGCAGGCGGCATGGGCCGCGACGTCGGCGTCGGAGTGTCCTTCGAGGCCCTGGGCCTCGTCGGGCCAGGCCAGTCCGGCGAGATGCATCGGGACCCCGTCGACGAGGCGGTGGACGTCGGTGCCGAGGCCGATACGCGGAAGTGCAGTCACGTCCTCATGATGCCTGAGCAAGAATCACCCTGTGCCCCCGACGTCCACGCCCCCCGAGGAAACCGCCGCAGCCCTGCTTCCCGACGCCCGCGGAGCGCTGTGGTGGGCCGTGGGCGGCGTCGTGTCGGGCGTCGTCGGTCTCTGCCTCGGGCAGGTGGTCTCCGAGATGGTGTCGGTGCGCGAGACCCCCATGACGTCGGTGGTCAGCGCGATCTCCAGCCTCACGCCCGGCGAGATGGCGCAGGCGACCGCCGAGTTCCTCTTCACCCTGCTGAAGCCGTTGCTGCTGGTGGTCCTGGCGCTGCTGATGGTCCTGATCTTCGCCGTCGCCGGTCTGCTGCGTCGCCACGCCTGGTGGGCCGCGCTGCCGGTGTGGTCGCTGCTGGGGGTGGGGTCGTTCTCCCTGGCCCTGCTGACGTCGGGGGCCGGGGTCGCTCAGGTGGTGCCGCCGGTGGCCAGCGTCGTGGCGTGGGTGTTCTCCCAGGAACTGCTGCGGCCCGCGCTGCGCAGGCTCGACGCCGCCCGGGACGCAGCCGACCGCGGTGAGACCGCTGGCTCGGGGACAGAACTGGTCGTGGCCCGTCGTGGCGTGATCGTCGGTCTGGGCGCAGGGGCGGTGGTCTCCGCTGCCAGCGGCGTCGGGATCTGGGCGCTCGAACGCAGCCGCAAGGCGTTGAGCGAGTCCCGCCGACTGCTGCGCATCCCCGGCGTCACGCGTCCGCTGGTCCCCGCCCGAGCAGGGGCCGGGGTGAGTGGCCTCGCCCCGTGGATGACGCCCAACGACGACTTCCCGCCGCGGAGCGGTTCACTGATCGCGCCCCGCACCGTCGAGGTGTCGCAGTGGCGTCTGGTGATCCACGGACTGGTCCGCAACCCCCTCGTACTCACCTACGACGACCTGATCTCCCGCGGCATGACCGAGGAGTGGGTCACGCTCGTGCACCGCGACAACCCCGTCGGCGGCCGTCGTGCCGGCAACGCCTGGTGGAGCGGTGTGCTCGCCTCACAACTGTTGGAGGAGGCAGGAGTTCTCTCGGGAGCCGACCTCGTGGTCCAGAGCTCCGCTGACGGATGGCGTTGTGCGACGCCGTTGGCGGCGATGACCGACGAGCGCGGAGCGATGGTGGCGGTCGCGATGAACGGCGAGGCGCTGCCGATCGAACACGGCTTCCCGGCCCGCAGTGTGGTGCCGGGCTACTACACCGACACCGTGGACTGCCCCGTCGTCGTGGACTGGGAGGTCACGTCGGCCCGCGCCGTGGAGAGCGACGACGAGGACGTCGAACGTCGGGTTCCGGTCCGGCTCGCCTCGGCGATCCAGGTTCCTGCCTCGGGCGAGCGCGTCCCGGCAGGTCGGATCGAGGTCGGCGGCGTGGCCTGGCAGCCGGTGGTCGGGGTCCAGGAGGTCGAGATCTCCGTGGACGGGTCCGCCTGGCGTCCTGCCGGACTGGCTGACCCCGGCCTCGACCGCGCCTGGGTGCAGTGGGGGATCGAGCTCGACCTCGAGCCCGGCGAACACCGGGTGCGGGTGCGTGCGACCAACCGTCGCGGGGAGCGCCAGAGCGCGGTCCGGCACGACGCCGTCCCGAGCGGCGCCACTGGCTGGCACGAGGTGCGGTTCACGGTCCAGGAGCCCGACGACTCCTGACCCGCGACCCGAGCCGGCGGCTCAGTCCTCCATCACGTAGGTGAGGCCGCCCGAACGGGACAGCCACGCCTTCTCGAACTGGGCACGGTCGTAGCGACGACGCACCTGGTCGTTGGTCTTGGCGGCGGGGTCGTTGACGATCACGTCGCCGTCCGGGGTGAAGCCGATGAGCACCATCAGGTGGCCCGGGGTCGCGGAGATCGGTGCGCCGCTCAGCTGTCCCTTGCCGAACGCCACCGAGACGATCAGCGGAGTGCCGGCCGCCAGGTACTTCTCGGCCGACTTCAGGTGCGGCAGACGGTGCACCCGGGTCTTGCGCAGCAGCGTCCCGGCGTAGGCGGTGTTGAAGCCCCAGTTGCCGGTGCCGCGGTAGGCGTGGTCGTAGACGGCGCGGGCGGTGAAGTCCACGACGCCGTCGGTGTGTGCTCGACCGTTCAGCACGGGGGAGTAGGCGTGTGCCTCGGCGGGATTGGCTCCGTAGTACTCGAGCACCATCGCCACTGACGTCGCCGAGCACCAGGCTTCGCCGCCGTTGCCGTACTGGGGATAGTGGCCGGCATGGGTCATCTGCGACAGGCGCGGGACGTCGAGGACGATCCCGGCGCGGGCCACCTTCCCGGGCTTCGAGGTGGTGCGACGAGCGATGACCTCGCTGGCGCTGGCTCCCACACGGTGCAGCACCGGACGGTCAGTGGTGCCGGCACGACGCATCAGTTCGACCCGGACCTGCCACCCGGTGGCACCGGCGGCGCGGTCGTTGACGACGACGGTGTCGGTGGCGATCGAGGCGAGGTCGTCGCTCTGCCTGGTCCACGACTTGCGGGCGTAGGCCTGCGAGCCGTTGAGGACGCCGTCGTTCTGCGAGGTCCAGCGGGCCAGGGTGTCCCAGGAACCAGTGGTGCCGTCGGCCTTCTTCACCCGGACCTGGATCTGGACGAGGCTGTGGCCCGGCGTGGTGGCCTGCCAGGACGGGAGCAGTTCGGTGAAGGTCTTGGTGTTCACCCACGGCGAGGTCCAGGTGCCGGTGCGGTAGCGGTTGCCGGCGATCGTGCGGATCTTCTTCGGCGACTTCAGCTTCACCGAACCGTTCGCGACGGTGGTGCCGGAGGTGGTGCCCTTGGCCAGTTGCGCGGTGCTGTCGAACGACTTGGTCGTGAGCACGGTCGCGGTGGGCAGGGTGCGGGACTTCGCCTTGGCCTTCGCTGCGTGGGCGCTCGGCGCCAGGCCGAGCATGCCGACGGTGGTGGCAGAGACCAGCGCGGTGGCCAGCGTCGTGGTCAGGGCGGTGACCAGCGGGGCGGTCGCACGGCGGGTCGCGGGGGCGGCGTTACGGCGGCGGGTGGTGGGGAACACGCGTCGAGGCTAGGCCACTGCCGTCACAGCAGTCACACGAACGCGGATCTGACTCAGGACTGTCACGCGTGGGCGGCAGCGCGGGGTGGTGGACGTCACCGATCCTCCGCGCGAGGATGCGTCGGGCGTCGCTCGCCACCCGTAGAATCGTGCCCGTGAGCCTGCGCCTGTACGACACCGCGACCCGTGAAGTCCGTGACTTCGTCCCCCTCGTCGAGGGCAAGGTCGGCCTCTACGTCTGCGGTCTGACGGTCCAGTCCGAGCCGCACGTGGGTCACGTCCGCTCGGGCGTGAACTTCGACGTCCTGCAGCGGTGGCTGCGGGTGAGTGGCTACGAGGTCACGTTCATCCGCAACACCACCGACATCGACGACAAGATTCTCGCCAAGGCCGCCGAGCAGGGTCGCCCTTGGTACAACCTCGCCTACGACATGCACCGCGAGCTGACCAAGGCCTACGCCGCGCTCAACGTCGCACCGCCCACCTACGAGCCCGCGGCCACCGGCCACGTGCCCGAGATGGTCGAGATGATCGAGGCCCTGATCGAGCGCGGTCACGCCTACCCGGCCCCCGACGGCTCCGGTGACGTCTACTTCGACGTCCGGTCGTTCCCCGAGTACGGGCAGCTCACCCGTCAGGGCATCGACGACATGGAGCCCGCCGCCGACGCCGACCCGCGCGGCAAGCGCGACCCCCGCGACTTCGCCCTGTGGAAGTCGTGGAAGTCCGAGACCGAGCCGCGCACCGCGTCGTGGCCCTCCCCGTGGGGCCGTGGTCGACCGGGCTGGCACATCGAGTGCTCGGCGATGGCCGGCAAATACCTGGGCGAGTCCTTCGACATCCACGGCGGTGGCCTCGACCTCCGCTTCCCGCACCACGAGAACGAGCAGGCCCAGTCCCGCGCCGCGGGCCACGCCTTCGCCAACTTCTGGATGCACAACGCCTGGATCACCACCGCCGGCGAGAAGATGTCGAAGTCGCTCGGCAACTCCCTCACCATTCCCGCCGTGCTCACCAAGTACCGCGGGATCGAGCTGCGCTGGTACCTGGTGCAGCACCACTACCGCAGCCACGTCGAGTTCTCCTTCGAGGCGCTCGACGAGGCCGCCACCGGCTTCCGTCGGATCGAGACCTTCCTGGGTCGCGCCGGCGTGAGCACCGTGGCCGGCACCGCGACCCTGGCCGATCTCCCCGAGGCGTTCGTCGCCGCGATGGACGACGACCTCGGCGCCGCTGGTGCTGTCGTGGTCCTCTTCGACCACGTCAAGAACGGCAACAAGGCCCTCACCGACGGTGACGCCGCAGCGGTGGAGGCCGGTGCCCGCGCCGTCCTCGCCATGCTCGACGTCCTGGGTCTGCACCCGGCCGACCCGGCGTGGGGCCCGGCCGCCGACAGTGACACCGGCGCCCTCACCGACGCCGTCGACGCTCTGGTCCGGACCCTGCTCGAGCAGCGCACCGCCGCTCGCGCAGCCAAGGACTTCGCCGCCGCGGACGCGATCCGCGACACCATCAAGGCAGCCGGGGTCGAGGTCACTGACACCCCCGACGGCCCGCGCTGGTCGCTCTCCGACTGACCGGCCCCCGAACACCCCCACCCGCGCACTCGAGCGCACACCCACCGCGCACACCGAGCGCGCAGAAGAAAGCAGCAGAACATGGCAGGCAACTCCCAGCGCAAGGGTTCCATCCGCAAGGGCAAGAAGGGCGCGACCGTCGGCTCCGGCGGTCAGGTCCGTCGTGGCCTCGAGGGCCGTGGCCCGACGCCGAAGGCCTCCGAGCGTCCGTACCACAAGCAGTACAAGATCGCTCAGAAGGGCGAGCGCGTCGCTCAGGCCCGTCCCAAGCGCACCAAGACCTCTGACGCCGAGTGGATCGCAGGCCGCAACTCCTGCCTCGAGGCGCTGCGCGGCGGCGTCCCGATCACCCACATCTACGTCGCCGAGGGCGCCGAGCGCGACGGCCGTCTGCGTGAGATCTTCAAGCTTGCGGCCGAGGTCGGCCTGACGATGCTCGAGGCCACCCGCAGCGAGATGGACCGCATGACCGGTGGCGCCGTCCACCAGGGCATCGCGGCCCGCATCCCGGCCTACGAGTACGCGCACCCCGAGGACCTGCTGGTCCGCGCCGACGAGTTCTCCGAGCGCCCCCTGATCGTCGCCCTCGACCAGGTCACCGACCCCCGCAACCTGGGTGCCGTCATCCGTTCGGCGTCCGGTTTCGGTGCCCACGGTGTCCTGATCCCCGAGCGTCGTGCCGCTGGCATGACCGCCTCGGCCTGGAAGACCTCCGCCGGTGCCGCGGCCCGTACCCCCGTCGCGCAGACCGTCAACCTGGTCCGTGCGCTCAAGGACTACCAGGCTGCTGGCTGCATGGTCGTCGGCCTTGCCGCCGACGGTGACGTCTCCCTGCCGGAGCTCGCTTCCAAGGACGGCCTGGGCGTCGGCCCGCTCGTCATCGTGGTCGGCTCCGAGGGCAAGGGCCTCTCGCGCCTCGTCACCGAGACCTGCGACCAGATCGTCTCCATCCCGATGGCGAACGACCTCGAGTCGCTCAACGCCGGTGTGGCCGCCTCGGTCACCCTGTACGCCGTCTCCCAGGCACGCGCCTGATCCTCCCCGAGGAGAACACCGTGGACGAGGCCTCCGTGCCTGCTGTCGACCCCGCCGCTGCTGCCAGCGGTTCCGGAACGACGCAGGGACGGGGGCCTCGCCCCGTTCTCAGACGTCGACTCCTCGCTGCCCTCGTCCTGGGCGTGGTCTGGCTGGTGATCACCACCGCCGTCGCGTTCGCGTTCTTCCTCAGCTCCGAACGCACCACCGAACTGGTGGGTCACGACGCGGTCGTCGCGCCGCGCCTGGACTCCCACGCCGTGCTCGCGACCGGTCCGGTGCTGCCCGACGTCCGGATCGAGATCGACTCACCCGTCGGTGTCGAGATCACCCTGGGCAAGACCGACGCCGAGACCACCGAGGAACTGATCAGCCGCTACTCGCTGATCGTCTCCAACCCTGAGGCGCAGGCCGACAAGGTGGTCGACCTCGTCGTGGCGATGGGCGTCTCGGCGCTGGTGCGTGGCGCGGCGGCCGGTCTGGTGCCGGTGATCCTGTACCTGCTGGTCGGGCCGGGACGGCGTCGCGCGATGTGGGACGACCTGCGTCACTTCCGGTTCCGTCCGGTGCTCGCGGTCGCTCTGGTGCTGGCGGTGGGCGTCGCGATGTGGCAGCCGTGGTGGCGCGAGGAGGCCCCGATCGCCTCCCAGCGTGACTGGACGACCCTGGACGACTTCCTCGGTGACGACTTCGACCTCGACCTGCCCGCCGACGCCGCAGCGGTCCAGATCCGAGCCAACGCCGCGACCGACGGCTCCAAGAAGCTGGTCGGCAGCGTCGTCGACACCTGGTCGAAGTCGCAGACCTTCTACGACGACGCCGCAGCAGCTGCGGCCGAGCAGGACCTGCGTCAGCCCGGCACGGGGGAGACCGTCACGGTCTTCGTCACCGACCGTCACGACAACGTCGGCATGGACCGGGTCGCGAAGGCACTGGCCGACGCAGTCGGATCGACGACGGTCTTCGATGGCGGCGACGACACCTCCACCGGCAAGCCGTGGGAGGCGTTCAGCCTGGAGTCGTTGGACAAGGAGTTCAAGACGTTCGACCGCTGGGCCGTCACCGGCAACCACGACCACGGCACGTTCGTGGGCGACAAGCTCGCCCGACTCGGCTGGAACGTCCTCGAGGGTGACGTCGTCGAAGGCCCCAACGGCGGGCGTCTGATGGGCTACCCCGACCCGCGTTCGTCCGGGCTGGGGTCGTGGCGTGACGACAAGGGCATCTCGTTCGCCGACGCCCAGCAGAAGGTCGCCGACGAGGTCTGCGCCCTCGACGAGGCCGGGGAACGGGTCAACACCCTGCTGGTCCACGACCCCAACCTGGCCAAGAAGGCGATCGCAGCTGGCTGCGCCGACCTCGTGATCGGCGGCCACCACCACGTCGACAAGGGCCCCACCCTCGTCGAGGGCGAGAACTCCAAGCGTGGCTACACGTTCACCAACGGCACCACCGGTGGTGCGGCCTACGCGATCGCGGTGGGGTCGAAGCCCAAGCGCGACGCCCAGATCTCACTGATCACCTACGGCGCCGACGGACGTCCTGTCGGGCTGCAGCTCGTCACGCTGCGCACCGACGGCAAGTACGAGGTCGACCCGTTCGTCGCCTTCGACTTCGCCGACCCGAAGGACGCCTGAGCCGCCCACGTTCCTGCGCCTCCGGGCGCGGGTCCCTGCGCAATTGTCGGATTGATGCCACTGCCACGGCGTGTCAGGGCATCAATCCGACAATTGCGCTTGTGCACCGCACAGGGCAGGGGTATTCAACTGCTCATGAACCCGAGCGAACACGAACGCGACGAGCGCGATGCGCAGTTGATCCTTGCCTTGGTCGGACTCCTCAAAGACCGCACTGACCTCAACCTGACCAAGATCATCCGCGACGACGTCGACTACGTCTGGGCCAAGCCCAGGGAGACCAAGCAGGGCCACCGCAAGCGTTCGGCAGGTTCCTGGTGGTCCGAGGAGGCATGGAAGCTCAAGGATCAGAAGCGCTCCATTGGGTCAGACGGCTCAACCGTGGGTACGACGGGTGAGCACGTGATGCCCATGCGCGTCGTGTCCCAGCATCTGCTGGACCTCGCGCGGGCGGATCGGTTGGACGTCACCACGGTGCTTCGGCTATTGCGCCTGCCCATGGCTGTCGTCAGCGTTGACGAGGACGGCCTCCTGGACCGACAGAAGATGCCGAACGGGTGGGTATTCGACGTCGATGCTCCGGACTTCGATGTCCGGATCTGGGACCGTTACACCGCGGCAGGGATCAAGGTGAGCGAACTCAGGCAACTCGACGCACAGGGGAATCCCATCGGCCGCGCACCCCTCGGCTTCTAGTCGACCTGGCTGTGGGACGGCGAGGGCGGAGGTCAGACGAGGACGAACGACCACTCCGGCCCGCCGTCCGCGGAGTACCCGGTGGCCAGGGAGTTCTCGTCGATGGTCACCGTGACCGTCCACGGCTCGAAGCCGTCCGGGCCCAGCGTGCGGGGGTCGGAACTGAAGGTCGCGGTGACGAGTTCGAAGAAGGCGAATCCCGTCGCAGGGAGCTCGTCGACCAAGAACGTGAACCTGCCGGTGGCGTTCGTCCGGTCGCCGTACAGGGACAAGCCGTCACCGAATCCCGGGCCCCCCGGCACGTCGTCGACCGGGGTCAGGGTGACGCTCACGCCGGCGGGCACCGGCAGGGTCAGGATGACGGTCATGGCAGTGCCGGTCGTGGCGGAGTCGTTCTGGATCTCGCCCCAGAAACTCGCCTCCGGGACGCCGTCACTGGGGAAGTACCACGAGCCGTGCCAGACGCCGAAGGAGACGGTGTTGCCGGAACTCGCGAAGGCCGGAGCGGCTGCAGCGACGCTGACCGCCGGCACCGCCCATGCGGCAGTGCGCACCGCGGTGCGGCGGTCGAGAAGGAGCGGACGGTCGGTGCGCGGGCGGGCGCTCTGCGGTGAGGTCACGGAGCGGCAGGCTATCCCCGTACGGAGTCCAGAAACCGGGGGACCGGGGGTTTCTATGCCGGTGGTACGGACCTCGTGCCGAGCCCGGGTGGTCTGGTCAGAGGTCGTCGTCGACCGGCGCCGGGGTGAGCTTCGCCAGACGTGCCTGCAACGACGGGACGCGGTGCGCGTTCTCCTTGAGCCCGACGTACTGCTCGCCGAAGATCCCGAGCAGGGCGTCGTCGAGACGTCGTACTGCTCCGGTGGGGTGCCTGTAGCCCATGTGCGCGATCATCGCGTCGATGTCGACGCTGGTCAGCAGTGCCTCGAGTTCGGCCAGCGAGGTGATGCCGAGCTCCAGCAGCAGCCCGGAGATCCAGCCGTAGTGCTCCGACTTCGACCAGCCCGCGTCGGGGTACTGGGCGTCGAGGAACGCCGCGAGGTCGGCGGCGGCGATGCGCGGGTCCTGCGGGTCCTCACCGAGGTCGGGTCGTGGGGCGTCAGCCTGCAACTGGGCCTGGATCGAGGAGAACTCCCGGTCGGCCAGTTCCAGGAGACCGGCGGCCAGCGTGAAGCGTCGGTTGAGGTCAGGGGCCAGCGACTCCGGGATGGTGCCCTTGTAACGGATGTCGTGCTCGAACTCGGCCCACGAGTGCTGCAGGACAGTGCGGAGCTGAACGTTGGCGACCGCCCCGGCAATGTCCTCGAACCCCTCCGGGGCCTCGTCGGGCACCCGCACCAGCATGTGTCGCGAGGAGTAGCCGAAGTTGCCCAGCGCTGCGGTCTCCAGGCCCATGTCGCGGTCGTCGAGGACCTGGAACTCCTGCTCGAAGAGGGCAGCCACCGCGGTGACGCCCTCCTGGACGTAGGTGATGACGCGGACGCCCACGGCGTCGGTGATCGCGGCGATCGGGTCGGCTGCCGGGTCGGCGGCCTGGATCCGCGCCGCCTTCGCTGCGAACGAGGCGACGGTCTTGGTGCGCGACGTCACCGTCAGGTAGTTGATGCCGGTGTCGTCGAGGAGCGAGGTGATGAGTTCCGCGCACCGCAGGGTCGGCTCGACCAGGGTCGGTCGCAACGCCGCGTACTCACGGACGGAGTCGCGAACGGGGCCTTCGTGCGTGGACGCGGAGTCGATCATGGGACCAGCCTGCACTACGGCACCCACAGGTTCACGCCACCACGGCGCAAGAGCGGTCAGATGACGCCGGCGGCCCGGGCCGGTCCGGCGTACGCCTGGGCCAGGGAATCGACGGTCTCGCGGGCATTCAGCCCCGAGGGGTTGGGCACCACCCAGAGTTCGGCGCCCGACCACAGGTCGCTGGCCCCCGCGAGATCGGCACCACCGAACAGGTCCGGCTCAGGCAGCTCCTGACGTCCGGCGACGGCCTTCTTCTGTCCGAACGCCTGGCGGTACACCGTCAGGCCCGCGATCGCGACCACCCGCGGACGGACCCGGGCGACGGTCGCGAGCAACTGCTGGCCGCCCTCGGTGATCTCCTCGGCGCTCAGCTCGTCGGCCCGCGCAGTGGCTCGACGCACCACGTTGGTGAACCCGATGCCGCGCGCCTTCATGTAGTCGCGGTCGAAGGGCGTCATCCCGTCGACCGGATCGATGAGGTGCTCGGTGATCCCGGCCCGGTGTAGAGCCGGGTAGAACCGGTTGGTGGGGTGCGCGAAATGAGTCAGCGTCGCCGCGGTCCACAGGCCCGGGTTGATGCCCACGAAGAGCAGCTTCACGTCGTCGCCCAGCAGGTCCGGGACCTCGGCGTCGCGGTAGGTCTCGAGTTCGTCGCGGGTGAAGCGGGCCATGGGGTGAGGTTAGTCGGGGCGATCGTGCCGCCCCGCTTCCGGACGGTTAGATTCGCGAGATGACCACCTGGAACACGTTCGTCGAGGGAGACAATCTCGACGTCCTGACGGCGATGCCGGAGGCCAGCGTCGATCTCGTGGTCACCGACCCCCCCTACAACACCGGCAACGACTTCGCCTACGTCGACACGTTCCGCGGCCGCGACGGTCGTCGGGCCGGACGGCACGAGGCATGGGTGGCGTTCATGCGTCCCCGGCTGGAGCAGATGCACCGCGTCCTGGCGCCCACCGGTGCGCTCGCGATCAGCATCGACGACAACGAACAGGCCCGGCTCCGGCTGCTCCTGGACGACGTCTTCGGTGAGGAGAACTTCCTCGCCCAGGTGGTCGTCAACCTCAACTCCAAGGGCCGCCAGCTCGGCTCGGGTTTCGCGACCAACCACGAGTACCTGCTCGTCTACTCCCGTGACGCCAAGCAGTGCGTCCTGGACGCCCGCACCACCGACACCGTCGACCCGGCCGACTTCCCGCACGTCACCGACGACGGTCGCGCGCACCGCTTCCTGCCGCTGCGCAACACGAACAAGAAGTTCAACCCGGTCTCCACGCCGACGTTGCACTACCCGTTGCACGGCGACCCCATCACCGGTCGCGTCGACGTCGAGCCGTTCGAGGGAAGCACCGCGTTCCTGCCGGTCTTCGGGGACGGTGCCGCAGCGGTGTGGCGCTGGTCGGTGAAGCTCGCCGCCGAACGTCCCCACGACCTGGTCTGTCGGGAGATCCGCGGCCTCAAGGGGCCGCGCGCCGACATCTTCCAGCGCGACTGGCTCGACGCTCCCGGCGGTCGCCGCAAGAAGCTCCGCACGATCTGGCACCACGAGGAGATCGGCTCCACCGACACCTCCGCCGCCGAGCTCAAGAAGCTCATCGGCAAGGTCTTCGAGTCGCCCAAGCCCACCGGTCTGGTGCGGCGGGTGCTGCGCACGATGCCCGACGACGCCCGCGTCCTGGACCCGTTCGCGGGCTCGGGGACCACCGGGCACGCGGTCGCGATGCTCAACGTCGAGGACGGCGGGACGCGCACCTGCGTCTCGATCAACGTCGCCGAACCCACGCGCGCCGGATCGGCTGCGGCTCTGGCGGGTCTGACGACGGTCGCCGACATCACCCGGGCCCGGCTGCGAGCGGTGGCCGAGGAGGTCGGGGGAGGGCTCGTCGAGCAGGTGTTCACCCGTCCCGACGCTGACCTGTCCGACAACCTTCCTGCCGATCTGCCCGCGCAACTGTTGCCTTGATGCGGTGACACGCCGCCGGAGTGGCATCAATCCGACAATTGCGGTGCGGTGCGGTGCGGCGTGGGGCGGTCAGCCCAGCGACTCGCGCAACTCCCTGACGACGGAGTCGACGACGGCCACCAGGCTTCCGTCGTTCTCCTCGGCGACGCGACGCTGACGCTGGTAGGAGGCGCCGTGCTCGGCCATCCGCCACACGCCGTCGAGCTCCTCCTCACAGCCCAGCTGGGCCGCGATCGGCTCGAGACGCTGGAGCTCCTCGGCGAGGTGTTCGGTGACGAGCTGCTCGCGGTTGTCGGCGTCGAGGATCACGATCGCGTCGAGGCCGTAGCGCGCAGCGCGCCACTTGTTCTCCTGGACGTGCCACGGCGGCAGGGTGGGGATCTTCTCCCCGGAAGCGATCCGGGTGTCGAGGTCGACGACGAGGCACTGGACGAACGCCGCCAGGGCGCTGATCTCGTCGAGGGTGGAGACCCCGTCGCAGACCCGGGTCTCGACGGTGCCCAGACGCGGGACGGGCCGGATGTCCCAGCGGATCTCGTTGAGCTCCTCGATCACGCCGGTGGTGATCTGGTCGCCGGAGAACCGCTCGAACTCTTCCCACTTCTCGAACTGGAACGGCAGACCCGCGGTGGGCAGCTGCTGGAACATCTGCGCGCGGTTGGAGGCGTACCCGGTGTCCATGCCGTCCCACATCGGTGACGACGCCGAGAGAGCCAGCAGGTGCGGGTAGTGGTTGAGGAGGCCGCCGATCACCGGCAGGACGCGGTCGCGCTCGGGCAGACCGACGTGGACGTGGACGCCCCAGATCATCATCTGGCGGCCCCACCACTGGGTGCGGTCGATGAGTTCCTCGTAGCGCGCGCCGGGCGTCACCTGGGCCTCGGACCACTTCGCGAACGGGTGTGAGCCGGCACCGAACAGGTCGACGCCGAGCTGGTCGGCGGCCGGGACCACGACGTCGAGGACGTCCCGGAGTTGTTCGCGGGCCTGACCGACCGTGTGGCAGATGCCGGTGACGACCTCGACGGTGTTGCGCAGCAGTTCCTTGTGCAGCCGCTCGGGGCTGGCCATCTGCGGGGTCGCGGAGGCGAACAGGTCGTCGGCGGCGTTCACCAGGTCCCGGGTGGTCCGGTCGACGAGGGCGAGCTCCCACTCCACGCCCACGGTAGGGCTGGGGGAGGAGTGGAAGTCGATGCGCATGGTCGGAAGCATAGGGGGCGGAACCCCGTCGTGAGGATGGCATGGACGGGCTGTGGTGACACTCACCGGAAGTCGTTCACACGCGTTCACGTGCGGGACGTGAACCGTTCGTGGCGCTGCTGCGCCGCGTCGGTGCGGCGTGTCGGTGTGCCGTGGCAGTGTGGTGCTCGTGTCACAGTCCGAAGCCCACGACGTCAAGGAACTCAACCTCGCGATCGACCTGTGCCTGCGCATAGGCGAGATGTTGCTGGGCAACGGCGCGGGTGCCGCCGACGTGACCTCCACGATGCGGGCCGCGGCCCAGCACCTCGGGCTGCGCAACACCGACATCGACGTCACGTTCACCCAGATCTCGATGAGTCACCAGTACGACCCGGCCGAACCGACCCTGGTGATGATCCGCGCGGTCCCCAACCGCGGTTACAACTACGAGGACCTCACCCAGGTCGACCACCTGGTCCGCGACCTCACCGCAGGTCGCATCGACCTCTACACGGCCCGCACCCGGATGGCGACGATCGTCTCCACGCCGCCGCGCTACCCGCGCTGGGTGGTGACGGTCTCCACCGGGCTGATGAGTGCCGCCGTCGGCCTGGCTCTCGGCGGTGGTCCCTACGTCGTGGTGATCGCGTTCCTTGCGGCCTGCTCCATCGACCGGGTGATGCTGTGGATGCACCGGCGTCGGCTGCCGATGTTCTACCAGCAGGTCGCGGGCGGTTTCGTGGCCAGCGTCTTCGCGGTGGGAGCCAGCCTCACCGACCTCGACGTCGACCTGTCGGTGGTGATCACGGCCAACATCATCATGCTGCTCGCCGGCATCGGTTTCATGGGAGCGCTGCAGGACGCGATCAGCGGGTTCCACCTCACCGGCACCGCCCGGATCACCGAGGCGATCATCGCCACGGTCGGGATCGTCGCCGGGGTCTCCGGCGGCATCACGTTCGGCAAGGCGTTGGGTGCCGACTGGTTCTACTACGTCCCGGGACGCACCGGCTTCGAGGAGATCGGGGTGCTGATGCTGGGCGCGGGGATCGCGGCGGCCGCGTTCGCGCTCTCGGCCTACGCTCCACGGCGCTCCCTGGCGCCGATCGCGGTGGTCGCCGCCGTCGCGTCGGGCGTGTGGCGGGCGATCAGCGAGGCCGGCGCAGACGGTGCCTGGGCGGCTGCGGTCGCGGCGTTCCTGGTGGGTCTGGTGGCCTACGAGGTCTCGCGACGTTGTGGCGTCCCGCCGCTGGTGATCGTGGTCCCCGCGATGGTGCCGTTGCTGCCCGGTCTCTCGATCTACCGCGGCCTCTCGCTGCTCACCCAGGGCGGATTCATGGTCTCCCAGGGTCTGCTCGCGATGGTGACCGCAGCCTCCGTCGCGCTCGCCTTGGCTGCCGGCGTCATCTTCGGTGAGTTCATCGCCCAGCCGGTCCAGCGGGAGTCGCGCCGGTTGGAGTCACGCCTCGCCGGGCCGCGTCTGGTCGGAGTGTTCCGACCCAGGACGCGGGCCCGACGCCGTGAGCTCGCCGCGCAGGAGGACTGAGTCTCAGTCCTCGTCCGGCGTGGCCGGGGGAGTGCCGTTCGGGCCGCCTTGCGGGGGAGTGCCGTTCGGGCCGCCTTGCGGGGGAGTGCCGTTCGGGCCGCCTTGCGGCGGAGTGCCGCCGGGGCCACCCTGTGGAGGTGTGCCTCCGGGACCGCCCGACGGGGGCCTGCCGCCGGTCGGCTCGGTGCGGGTGTCCTCGCGGACCGCCAGCTGGACCGCGAATCCCCTCTCGACGTCACCGGTGACGCTGGCCAACTGCAGGACACCACCGTCGTCACCGAAGACGTTGTCGGAGTCGAGAGAGACCTCGGCGAACGTCTTCAACGACGCTTCGTAGCCGTCGGTGGCGTACACCTTGGCGCAGGCGTCCTGGGGCAGCGCGACCTGCGAGGTCGCGATCGCGTTGGTGGAGTCGTCGATGGCATCGGCGTCGGGATAGACCTCGAAGTGGATGTGTGGCCAACGCCCGGTGTAACAGGCCGGGAAGATCGAGGTGAACCGGACGATGCCGTCGTCGTCGGCGACCTGTACACCGCGCAGGTAGTTCTCCTTCTCGATCGCCGAGGAGTACATCGAGTAGTCGCCGTTGCGGTCGCAGTGCCACACGTAGACCGCGACGCCGGCGAACGCCGAACCGCCGTTGGCCATGTCGGAGAGGTTGAGCTGCAACGTCATCGGGACGCCCTCGGCGACCCCGTCGGCGTCCCCGAAGGACGCGCGGATGTCGCTGCGGATGATTCCGGACTCCTCCAGGACGTCGGGGCCGTTGGAGCCGTCGCCGGGGTAGGGGCCGGCGGTCTCGTCAGGGAGCTCACCCTCGGCGGTGCTGCCGGAGTCGGCCCGGGTGGAGTCGGAGTCGTCGGAGCACCCGGCCAGACCGAGCCCGACGACGCCGATCCCGGCGGCGCGCAGCAGCGAACGGCGACCCATCAGGGTGCCGACGTCGAACGCGAGGCCCTGGTCCTCGACGTCCTCGTGGGCGCGGGGGAGCACGCGACCACGCCAGGTGCGGGGAGTGCGACGGTTCATCGTGAGTGCCTTTCCGTCCGGCGCGGCGCCGGCTGTGGGCCCATGATGACTCCGCACCTGAGCCGTGCGCTGTGGCTCGTCTGTGTCGTTCCCGTGAAGGGCTCAGAAGCCGGTGCGGGCGCTCACTCGGGCCGCGACGTCCTGGTAGCGCGCGCCGGCCAGGGTGCTGAGCACGTGCACGACGTGCGCGTCCGGTCCGACCAGGATCCGTGGCCGGTGTTTGAGGACTCCGGCCACGATCGTCCGGGCGGCCTTCTCCGGGGTCGTCCGGGCCAGTCGGGTGTCGAACTTCGCGGCGGTCTCGGCACCGTCGACACCGGTCGCGAACCGTCCGTTGCGAGCGATCCCGGTCCTGATCCCACCCGGGTGGACGACACTGACCTGCACCGGGTGTCGGGCCACCAGCATCTCCTCACGCAGCGCTTCGCTCGCCCCGCGGACCGCGTACTTGGAGGCGTTGTAGAGGCTCTGGCCTGGCATCGAGACCAGCCCGAACAACGACGAGACGTTGACGACGTGCCCGTCCCCGGACGCGATCAGGTGCGGCAGGAAGGCACGGGTGCCGTGGACGACGCCCCAGAAGTTGATCGACATGATCCACTCCATGTCGGCGTCGTCGAGATCGGTGAGGTCACCGGTCAGGGAGACCCCGGCGTTGTTGACCACAGCGTTGACCCGGCCGAACTGCTCCACCACCTCGTCGGCCCAGGACCGCAGGGCCTGCGCGGAGGTGACGTCGAGGACGGTGGTCAGCGTGCCGCGGGCCCCGGCGGCGTGCGCCAGTTTCCGGGTGACCTCCAACCCGTCGGCGTCGACGTCGGCGAGCGCGACGTGCGCCCCGCGCCGCGACACCTCCACCGCGAGTGCTCGCCCGATGCCCGATGCTGCACCGGTGATGGCCACGACCTTGTCGCTGAACGTCCGCATGGCAGGGAACCTAGCGGAGCCGGGAGGGGCGGGGACGAGCGCAGATGGGACAATCTGACCCATGTTCGGCCTCGACCCCACGATGGTCCTGGGTGCCCGCGGTGCCCGTCACCCCCACACCGGCGCCCCCCTCGGTGACCTCTCCCGCGAGGACTGCCTCGAGCTGCTGCGCCAGCACGAGGTCGCCCGTGTCGCGTTCAGCGTCGTCACCGAGCGTGGTGCCTCGGCCCGGATCGTCCCGGTCAACTACGTGGTCCGCTCCGACACCGAGCACGGCGTCGACGTCGTGGAGTTCCGCACCACCTCTGCCTCCGAGATGGCCGTCAACGCACCCGGCACCGAGATCGCCCTCGAGATCGACCACGTCGACCCCGCCACCCGTTCGGGCTGGAGCGTCGTCGTGGCCGGGGAGTGTCGTCGTGACCTCGACCGTTTCGGTGAGACCACGCGCCTCGGCGACAAGGCTGCACGGCCCTGGGCGGACGGTCGACGTCCGATGGTGCTGACGCTGCCCACCCGCCGGGTCACCGGCAAGGTGGTCGGCATGGGCGACTGGGACTCGCTGCACCTCTGATCGCCTGAGTCGACCCCGTCGACGGGGCAGAGGCAGAATGGACCGCATCATGTCGAGCGAACCCGTGCTGCCTGCGATCACCTATCCCGAGCAGCTGCCCGTCTCGCAGCGGCGTGACGACATCGCAGCTGCGATCCGCGACCACCAGGTCGTGATCGTCGCCGGCGAGACCGGTTCGGGCAAGACCACCCAGCTGCCCAAGATCTGCCTCGAACTGGGCCGGGGAACGCCCGACGAGAACGGCCGGACCCGGCTCATCGGCCACACCCAGCCACGCCGGATCGCGGCCCGCTCGGTCGCCGAACGGATCAGCGAGGAGCTGGCCGCGGACGGCATCGGCACCGAGCTCGGCGACGTCGTCGGCTACCAGGTCCGGTTCACCGACCGCACCTCGCGCAGCAGCCGGATCAAGCTGATGACCGACGGCATCCTGCTCGCCGAACTCCAGCGCGACCGGATGCTCCACAAGTACGACACGATCATCATCGACGAGGCGCACGAGCGCAGCCTCAACATCGACTTCCTGCTCGGCTACCTCAAGCGACTCCTGCCGAAGCGTCCCGACCTCAAGATCATCGTCACCTCCGCGACCATCGACGTCGAGCGCTTCTCCCAGCACTTCGCCGATGCGAAGGGCACGCCCGCCCCCGTCATCGAGGTGTCGGGCCGCACCTTCCCGGTCGAGGTCCGCTACCGCCCGCTGATCCTCGTCGACGAGGACGGCGAGGACCGCACCGACGACGACGGCGAGGTCGTCCAGCGCGACCAGACCGAGGCGATCGTCGAGGCCGTCAAGGAGCTCTCGGTCGCAGGCCCCGGCGACGTGCTGGTCTTCCTGCCCGGTGAGCGCGAGATCCGCGACACCGCGGACGCGTTCGACGCCCTGAAGTCGGACAAGCTCGAGATCGTCCCGCTCTACTCGCGTCTCTCCGCGGCCGAGCAGCACCGGGTCTTCTCCTCGCACTCTCCGCTGGTGCGTCGCGTCGTGCTGGCCACGAACGTCGCCGAGACGTCGCTGACGGTGCCGGGCATCAAGTACGTCGTCGACACCGGTGTCGCCCGCATCTCCCGCTACTCCGCGCGCACCAAGGTGCAGCGTCTCCCGGTCGAGCCGATCAGCCAGGCAAGCGCCAACCAGCGCTCGGGACGTTGTGGTCGCGTCTCGGAGGGCATCGCGATCCGTCTGTACTCGCAGGAAGACTTCGAGTCGCGTCCGGAGTTCACCGACCCCGAGATCCTGCGCACCAACCTGGCCAGCGTCATCCTGCAGATGACGTCGTTGGGTCTGGGTGACATCGCGCGGTTCCCGTTCGTGGAGGCCCCGGACAAGCGCAACGTGCAGTCGGGCGTCCAGCTTCTCGAGGAGCTCGGTGCACTGAGCTCGACCAAGCAGGAGACGAAGCAGGAGACCAGGAACGACGCCAAGGGCACGGGCCGTGGGGGAGTGCGTCTGACCCGCCTTGGTCAGCGTCTGGCCCGTCTCCCCATCGACCCGCGTCTGGGCCGGATGATCCTGGAAGCAGAACGTCTCGGCGTCGTGCGTGAGGTCATCGTGATCGCTTCCGCGCTGTCGCTGCAGGACCCGCGTGAGCGTCCCGCCGACCAGCAGGCCCAGTCCGACCAGTTCCACGCCCGGTTCAAGGACAAGTCCTCGGACTTCCTCACCTGGCTCAACCTGTGGAACTACCTCAAGGCGCAGCAGAAGGAGCTCTCCTCCTCGGCGTTCCGTCGCATGTGCAAGCGCGAGTTCCTCAACTACCTGCGTGTGCGCGAGTGGCAGGAGTTCGAGTCCCAGCTGCGTCAGGTCTGCAAGGAGATGAAGATCGACCTCGGGTCGGCGACCCCACAGGACGATCGACGTGCCGAGCAGGGCGGCAAGGGTGCGGTCGCCGAGGCGCTCGCCGCAGCCCAGGGCGGACGTGGCGGTGCCCAGAACGGTCGTGGCGGTCGCGGCAAGAAGCCCGAGAAGGAGATCCGCAACGCCCGACGTGAGGGTCGCGCCGAGCGTCAGGAGGAGAAGTACGTCGTCTCCGACGCCCCGATCGCTGCCGAGGGCGGGGTCGTCTACGACGCCGACGGCATCCACCAGGCGTTGCTCTCGGGCCTGCTCAGCCACATCGGTGCGCTGGAGGAGCGCGAGAAGCCGCGTCCCGGGACGAAGCCGTCGGAACGACGCAGCATGCGCGAGTACCTCGGTGCCCGCGGTGCGAAGTTCGCGATCTTCCCCGGCTCCGGCCTCAAGGGCCAGAACCCCGCGTTCATGATGGCCGGCGAGCTCGTCGAGACCGGACGGCTCTGGGCCCGTCAGAACGCCGCGATCAAGCCCGAGTGGGCCGAACGTCTCGGTGACCACCTGGTGAAGCGTCAGCACTCCGAGCCGTCGTGGTCCAAGCGTCGTGCCTCGGTGGTCGCGAACGAGAAGGTGACGCTGTACGGCGTCCCGCTCGTCGCCGACCGTGCGGTCAACTACGGCCGGATCGACGCGCCGCTCTCGCGTGAGCTCTTCATCCGGCACGCGCTGGTGTACGGAGAATGGGCCGAGCTGGAGTCGGGACGGCACAAGTTCTGGACCCGCAACAACGAGCTGCTCGCCGAGGCCGAGGAACTGGAGCACCGGGCCCGACGACGCGACATCGTCGTCGACGAACACACCCTCTTCGACTTCTACGACGCCCGGATCCCCGCCGACGTCGTCTCCGGCGCGCACTTCAACGCCTGGTGGAAGGACGAGCGTCGCAAGCACGCCGACCTGCTCACCTTCGACCTCGCGATGCTCACCCACGACACCGCCGACGAGGTCGAGGCCGGGGACTTCCCGACGCAGTGGCACAGCGAGCACCTGACGTTCCCGATCGCGTACCACTTCGAGCCCGGCACGGCTGATGACGGACTCACCATCCAGGTGCCGGTCGCGACCCTCAACCAGGTGGAGGCCGACGACTTCTCCTGGCTGGTCCCGGGCCTGCGCGAGGAACTGGTGGTCGAGCTCATCCGCAGCCTCCCCAAGAACCTGCGCGTCCACTTCGTCCCCGCCCCCAACACCGCGAAGAACTTCCTCGCCGCGGTCCCGGCGGGGGAGGAGCCCCTGCTCGACGCCCTGGAGCGGTACCTGCGTTCCAGCACCGGCGTCCACGTCCCACGTGAGTCGTGGGACCTCACCAAGCTGCCCAGTCACCTGACGCCGACGTTCTCCGTCGTCGCCGAGGACGGCAAGGAAGCCGCTCGCGGCAAGGACCTCGACGCCCTCAAGGCGCCGCTGCGTCCCAAGTTCGCGAAGGCGATGGCCGAAGTCGCCTCCGACACCGGCGTCACCGCGACGGGCCAGACGACGTGGACGTTCGGGGAGATCGAGAAGTCGTTCATCCAGAAGCGCGCCGGTCACGAGGTCCGCGGTCATCTCGCGCTGACCGACGAAGGCACGACGGTGGGTCTGGGCGTCTTCGGCTCCGAGGAGGAGGCCGCGGCCCGGCACCGTCTCGGTGTGCGCCGCCTGCTGCTGCTCAACCTGCCCGGCGCCGGGTGGCTGCTGGAGAACCTCTCCAACACCGAGAAGCTCGGGCTGGCCTCCACGCCGTACCCCAACGTCGCCGAACTGGTCGAGGACCTGCGCGCAGGCGTCGTCCTCGACTTCGTCGACCAGACCGGTGAGGTCCGCGACGGCGCTGCGTTCGACGCCCTGCTGACCCGCGCCAAGGCCGAGGTGGAGAACGGCCTGCGGGCCGCGATGGCCGACATGGTCAAGCTGCTGGGTGTGTGGCGCACGGTGGAGAAGGGCCTGAGCGGTCGCGCCGACCTGTACACGCTGCCGGCGCTCACCGACATGAAGGCCCAGCTCGCTCGCCTCGTCGGCCGCGGCTTCGCCGGGGAAGCGGGCGCACTGCGTCTGCGTCACTACCCGCGCTACCTCAACGCCATCGAGCATCGCCGCGAACGCCTGGCCGGACAGGTCAACCACGACCGGATGCTGATGGACACCATCGCCGACATCCAGGATTCCTGGCTGCACCAGGTCGCTGCGCTGCCCGAGGGCCGCCCGCAGCACGCGTCCCTGCGCGAGGCCCGCTGGATGATCGAGGAGTACCGGGTCCAGCTCTGGGCCGTTCACCTCGGCACCGCCCAGAAGGTCTCCGACCAGCGGATCCGGAAGGTCTTGGGATGACGCGTAGCGTGAACGGGATGGACATGCCCGCACGGTCCCGACGCCACCACCGCCCGATCATGCGGACCGAGGCGTTCTTCGACGAGCAGGAAGCCGGCAGCGACCCGGCGTCCGTCCGCGAGGCCGGCCAGGTCGCCGCGACCCTGCTGGTGCGCGGTGTGCGCCGTGAGGGTGACGAGGCGATGATCGACCGCGTCGTCCGGCTCGCCGACACCGAGGGCATCGAGACTCTCGCCGACATCTGGGCCGGTGCGCCCCAGGACTCCCTCGCCGGCTCGTTGTGGCGGCTCTACCTGCTCACCACCTGGGTCAAGCGGAACCCGCACAGCGTCGCGGAGGAGTTCCGTGGCGGACTGGGGGTCGCTCAGGCAGCCGGGGTGGTCGCCGGGGTCGCGGATCCGCCGGGACCGCGTCAGGTGGTCGAGATGGTCGACGAGGTGCTGCGTGGCATCGCCACCGGCGACTACGTCGACGTCCTGGCCCGCGCTGCGGCCTTCTCGCACGTCGTCGCGACGGGCCGGGGACACCTGGGCCACGCCACCCACGACGAGACGTTGAAGATGCTCCGGCTCGCCGAGCAGTTCGAGCAGGCAGCGCGCCTGGAGTCCCGCGGCGCGCTGGTCTGAGCCGTGCTCCGAGGCGTGAGCGGGACGCGTCGAGCGACGCCGAACTGACGCTCACCTGCACCTTTGGCGGTGCTTTGTCAGCGACGTAGACTTCCACCAGGTGCGCCGGGCTGCGGCAGCCCCGGGTCCCAAAATAAGCCGCTACGAGCGGCCACGCGCCGTGAGGCGCTCCCAGTCCGGTGCACCGCTCAACCCCGGCTCGACGTTCCTCCCCGTCGGCCGGGAGGCACGTCACACCCCCATCGGGTGCGCGACGGGGGTGTGGTGAGGTCCCCCTCGCTAGAGTGGAATGGCCACATCCTCGTGCGGAGAGAAGATTCATCGCTCATGACGCCCCCTCGCCACGTCCTCGCCCTGACCTCCGCACTCGTGCTGTCGCTGTCACTCGCGGCCTGCTCGTCCGACTCCGAACCGGAGGCGAAGCCGAAGCCGTCCGCCACCGCGACCTCCACGCCGAAGCCGATCGACGTCAGCATCGGCGTCTGGGGCACCGACGCCGAGATCACCGCGTGGAAGGACGTCCTCGCCACCCGTGACGAGAAGAACCCCACGGTGAAGACCGAACTGGTGACGTGGAAGGACAGCGACGCCGCGCGTGCCCAGGTGGAGTCCGGCGACCTCCCCGACGTCTTCATGGTGACCCGCAACGACCTCGGCACCGTGCTGGAGAACCAGGCGGCCGTCCCCGCCAGCGAGCTGCTGGACGAGCGTGGCGTCGACTTCGGCGACCTCTTCTCCCGCGACGCCCTGATGGCGATGAGTGCGCAGGGTGAACTGCAGTGCATGCCGTGGTCGATCCAGACCGACGTCCTCTACGTCAACACTGACCTCGTCGACTTCGACGCCATGCGCGAGCAGGGCCTCTCCGTCGCCGGCACCAAGGACGCCTGGGGCCTGGACAACTTCGCTGCTGCGGCTGCGTTCGCCTCGCGTCCCGACACCCGCACCGCGGGCGTCCAGGTCGACGCGACCGTCGAGGCCCTCGCTCCGTTCCTGCTCTCGGGTGGCGCGAACATCTTCGACGACGACGCCAACCCCACCTCGCTCAACTTCTCCGACGACACCAGCCGTGAGGCGCTGCGTCAGACCCTCGCGATCCTGCGCGACGCGAGCCTGACCCCCACAGACAAGCAGTTGGCGAAGTACAGCCCGCTCGAGCTCTTCAAGCGCGGCAAGCTGGGTATGATCGCCGGCGACCGCACCCTGGTGCCCGAGCTGCGCGAGGTCGAGGGCCTCAACTTCGACGTCAAGCCCTACCCGCGCCTCTCGCAGATCCGCACCAGTGGTGACGTGGTGGGTCTGTGCATCTCCGCGGAGTCGGAGTTCCCGGCGCTGGCCGCCAGCCTGATCGCCGACGTGGTCGCCGACGGCCCGACGGGCCAGATCGCCGAGGCCGGTGCGATGACGCCCGCCAACCTCGCCGTCGCGGGCAGCCAGCGCTTCCTGCAGCGTGACCTGATGCCGTCGCGCTCGCGAGTCTTCACCTCGACCCTGCGCGGCACCTGGTTCCGTCCCACCTCCGTCGACTGGGACGGCCTGGAGGCCGCCGTCGACCCGATCCTCGAGCGTCTCCTCAACGAGCCCGGCGAGATCGACCTGAACGCCTACACCACCGAGATCGACGAGGCCTCGCGTGCCTTCTTCACCGCCGAGGCGGAGAAGAAGGCTGCCGAGGAGGCCGCTGAGCAGGCTGAGAAGGACGGTGCGACCACGTCGCCGTCCGTCAGCCCCTCGGCCACTCCGTCGGCCAGCACCGCACCGCAGAACTGATCCGAGGCTGGCCCCGGTACGCAGAAGGCCCCGACACCGCGAGGTATCGGGGCCTTCGTGCTGTGCAGCTCGGTGTCGGGCCGTGAGGCGAGCGGTCAGCCCTTGTCCGCCTCGATCACGGCGAAGACGAGCGAGGAGATCACGAGGTCGATCTGCCACTCGCGGGCACCGTAGCCGCGCAACTGGTCGGAGAGCTCGGCGGTGAGAGCAGCCTCGTCGCGGGTGCGCGGCGGGGCCCACATCGCGCGGCGGACGAAGTCGGGGGTGATGAGGTTCTCCACCGGGACGGTGTTCTCCTCGGCGATCGCCAACGTGGCGTCGCGGGCCACCTTGTAGCGGCGGTCGGCGGCCGGGTCGCGGTCGATCCAGGTGCGCGGGTGCGGCGGGCCGTCGCCGCGCGGAGCACGGGCCGGGAGGTCGTTCTCCTCCATGGCGGCCACGGCCTGGATGGCGGCGAGCCACTTCGCGGCGTAACGCTCGGCGCCACGTCCGTGGAAGCCCTTGGTGCCGAGCAGCGCGGTACGCGAGAGCGGCATCGCGGTCGCGGCAGCGACGATCGCGGCGTCGGGCAGGATGCGTCCCGGGGCCACGTCGCGGGTCTGGGCGAGCTCGTCGCGGATCTCCCACAGTGCCTTGGCGGCGCCGAGGGCACGACGGCCACGCAGCTTGTGGACGCCCGAGGTGCGACGCCACGCCTCTTGGCGCACCGACTGCTTGAACGTGAGCAGGTGGGTGAACTCCTGACGAGCCCACTCGTCCTTGCCGGCCTTGACGAGTTCCGCGGCGAGGTGGTCGCGCAGGACGTCGAGGACCTCGACGTCGAGGGCGGCGTACTCGAGCCACGACTCGGGCAGAGGACGGGTCGACCAGTCGGCCGCGGAGTGCTCCTTGCGCATCCGCAGGCCGCAGATCTCCTCCACCAGTGTGGCCAGGCCGACGCGGGGCATGCCGAGCAGACGTCCGGCGAGCTCGGTGTCGAAGAGGTGCTGGGGGAACAGGCCCACTTCGTTGAGGCAGGGCAGGTCCTGGGTCGCGGCGTGGAGGATCCACTCCTCGTCGCCGATCGCCTCGGCCAGCTGGGGAAGCTTCTGGCCGAACGCGACCGGGTCCACCAGGAAGGTGCCGGAGTCGCCGCGGCGGAGCTGGATCAGGTACGCACGCGCCGAGTAGCGGTAGCCGGAGGCGCGCTCGGCGTCGAGGGCCACGGGCCCGCTCGCGGCGGCGATGGCCTCACAGGCCGCTTCGAGTGCGGCGGGAGTGTCGACCACACCGGGGATGCCCCCAGCGAGGGTGAGCAGCGGCAGTGGGGGAGTCTCCTCGCTGCCGGTCTGTGTGGTCTCGGTGTGCGCGCTGTCCTGCGTCATCGGGTTCAGTGGCCCCGCTGTCCTCGTCTGCTGGGGATCACTGCGATCCCGTCCTGTACCGGTGGCAGTCCCACCGCTGTACACAGCAGTTCACCCCATGCCTCCACGTGTGCGCGAACCGGGGTGCCGTGCTCGTCGCCCTGTGGCGTCCAGGAGGCACGGATCTCGATCTGTGCGGTGGCTTCGTCGTCGGCCATCTCACCGAAGGTCTCGGTGGTCACCCGGGTGACGGTGCCCGAGGCGTTGCCCCAATCGGCGCCGTGCTCGGTGAGGGCCTCGGCGAGCCAGGACCATCCGACCTCGCCGAGCAGTGGGTCGATCGCCTGCTCGGGGTCGACCTGGGCGCGGGCGTAGGCGACGAACCGGAAGGTGCCCTGCCAGGCCTCGTTGCCGTGCGGGTCGTGCAGGAGGATCAGACGGCCGGTGCCGTGCTGGTCGTCGTCGACGTCGACGTCGGCGGAGATCGCGGCGGACCACGGGGCGATCCGCTGAGGTGCCGGCATGTCCTCGATCTGGACCTCGCTGCGGAAGTCTGCGGACCTCATCTCCTCGACGGCGGTCGCGAAGTGCGGCGGCGGTTCAACCGCTCCCGGACCGCGTCTGGTGTCGGAGTGTACGGACATGCCCCAACCGTACGTGCGGGTGCGCTTCGGGCTGGTCCGCCACGCCGCTGACCTGCGATGATCTCCCGTGTGAGCCCTTCCCCCGCAGCCACTGACAGCACCTTCCTCCGCGCCGCCCGTGGGGAGGAGGTTGACCACACCCCGGTCTGGTACATGCGTCAGGCCGGTCGCTCCCTGCCCGAGTACCTCAAGGTGCGCGAGGGCATCGCGATGCTCGACTCCTGCATGGACCCCGAGCTGATCGTCGAGATCACCATGCAGCCGGTGCGTCGCTACGGCGTCGACGCCGCCATCTTCTTCTCCGACATCGTGCTGCCGGTCAAGGCCGTCGGCGTCGACCTCGACATCAAGCCCGGCATCGGCCCGGTCGTGGCCGAGCCGGTCCGCACCCTCGCCGACGTCCACAGGATCCCTGATCTGACGCCCGAGCACGTCACCTACATCACCCAGGCCGTCCAGGGCCTCACCGCCGAGCTCGGCGCGACTCCGCTGATCGGTTTCGCCGGTGCTCCGTTCACGGTCGCCTCCTACCTCGTGGAGGGTGGCCCCTCCAAGGAGCACGCCAGGACGAAGGCGATGATGCACGCCGCTCCTGAGGTTTGGGACGCGCTGATGAAGAAGATCACCCAGATCTCCACCGCCTTCCTCAAGGTGCAGGTCGATGCGGGTGCCTCCGCGGTCCAGCTCTTCGACTCCTGGGCCGGTGCGCTCACTCCGCGCGACTACGCCGAGAAGGTCATGCCGTACTCCTCGCAGGTCCTGGCCGAGGCTGGCACCTGGGGTGTGCCGCGCACCCACTTCGGTGTCGGCACCACCAACCTGCTGACCCTGATGGGAGAGGCCGGCGCGGACGTCGTCGGTGTCGACTGGCGCACCCCGCTCACGCGTGGCATCGAGCTGGTCGGCGACCGTGCGGTCCAGGGCAACCTCGACCCGACGCTGGTCTTCGCCCCCACCGAGGTGATGCTGGAGCGTGCCGCGGCGGTGATCGAGGAGGGCCGCGCGGCCAAGGGCCACATCTTCAACCTGGGCCACGGCGTCATTCCGTCGACGAACCCCGACCAGCTGAAGAAGCTCACCGAGTTCGTGCAGTCCTACCCGCTGCGCTGATCCGTCCCCCGCCGCGAACCCCACCGGTTCGAGTCGTCGAAACCTTGGTTTCACGACTCAGAACGGTGGGGTTCGGTGCTTCAGGAGGCGCGTTGGTGCGCGCCTGCTGCGGCGACGAGGTGCTGGACGAGGCTGCGGACCTGACCGGTCGCCGGGCCGGGCCGGTGCTCGAGGACGAGGGTGATGCTGGTGCGGTCGTCGGCAACCGGACGGGTCACGATGACGCCGGCCCGGTGCAGCGGATCTCCTTCGACGGAGTAGTTCGGCAGCAGGGTCACGCCGAGGCCTTCGGCGACCATCATCTTGCCCAGTTCGGCCCCGTCGGTGGAGTGCACCTGGGCGGGCGGTTCGGCACCGAAGAGGCGGTGTGCGAAGCGGTGCATCAGGTAGCCGGCGCGCATCAGCACGAACCGTTCCTGACGCAGTTCGTCGATGGTGACCTCGGTCCGCTCGGCCAACGGGTGATCGGAGCGCAGGACGACGACGGCTCGGCCGTGCAGCAGGTCGGTGGTGGAGAGTTCGCTGGTGCGGTCGTCGGTGTCGAGCAGGTTGACCAGACCGAGGTCGAGCGAGCCTTCCAGCAGCCCGGTGCGGATGTCGTCCTGCTGCATCGGCAGGATCTCGACCTGCGCGCCGGGATGCTGGGCGGTCCAGGCGTGCACGGCGGGAACGAGGACGGCGGACGTGCCAGCATTGACGGTCCCGACCCGGAGCACCCCGCTGGTGAGTTCTTGGTCGCTGGCCTCCTGACGCAGGCGTCGCACCGATTCGAGGACGTCGACCATGGCAGGCAGCAGGGCGCGTCCTTCGCGACTGATCCGGCTGCCGGAGCGGCGTCGGTCCAGGAGCGGGACGCCGAGCTCGCGTTCGAGCTTGGAGACGGCCTCGCTGAGGGCCGGCTGGGAGAGGTGCAGCCGTTCGCTGGCCTTGCGCAGTGAGCCGAACCGGGTCACTGCGACCACGTACTCCAGCTGTTCGATCCGCACCGATGCCTCCGTGTGGGGGTAGGGACTTCAACGGGCTGCAAGGTTTTGCCTGTAGCCCTGTCGTGGCTTCCAGTCGTCGGGATCAAGCCTGCGTGTTGCACCGCTTAAAGTCTAGTGATTGAGTTGAATATATCGACTTCATGGCGCATGCCGTGGGGAAAGCGTTGACGAGGGGCAAGAGATGACCGAGATCGCAGGACGTCCGGACGACCGTGGGGGTGCCGTCCGGGAGCCGCTCAAGTTTGCCTACTGGGTGCCCAACGTCAGTGGCGGACTCGTGGTCAGCAACGTCGAGCAGCGCACCGACTGGAGTTACGAGTACAACCTCGACCTCGCGCGCGCCGCCGAGGCTGCAGGCTTCGAGTACGCACTCACCCAGGTCCGTTACCTGGCCTCCTATGGGGCCGCGAACCAGCACGAGTCGACCTCGTTCTCGCTCGCGCTGCTCGCGGCCACCGAGAAGCTCAAGGTGATCGCCGCGGTCCACCCCGGCATGTGGCAGCCCGGTGTCCTGGCCAAGTTCCTCACCACCGCCGACCACATCTCCGGTGGCCGTGCGGCGGTCAACGTCGTCAGCGGGTGGCTCAAGAACGAGTTCGTCCAGCTCGGAGAGCCGTGGCTCGAGCACGGCGAGCGGTATCGCCGGGCCGAGGAGTTCATCCGCTACATGCGCGAGATCTGGACCTCTGATGCCGCGGAGTTCTCCGGCGACTTCTACCGGCTCCACGACTTCAACATGCAGCCCAAGCCGCTCGACCTGCCCGGTCGGCGTCATCCCGAGGTCTTCATGGGTGGCAATTCCACCGACGCGCGCGGCATGGGGGCGCGCGTCGCGGACTGGTACTTCATGAACGGGGCCTCCTTCGACGCCGCGCAGGCCCAGATCGCCGACGTCTCCAAGCAGGCCGACGACAACGGCCGAACGGTCCGGTTCGGCCTGAACGGTTTCGTCATCGCCCGCGACACCGAGGCCGAGGCGCGTGCTCAGCTCGCCGACATCATCGAGAACGCCGACACCCCGGCCGTCGAGGGCTTCGCCGACGCTGTGAAGCAGGCCGGGGCGTCCACGTCTGACCAGAAGGGCATGTGGGCCGACGCCACCCTGACTGACCTGGTCCAGTACAACGAGGGCTTCCGCACCGGTCTGGTCGGCACGCCCGAGCAGATCGCGCACCGTCTGCTGGAGTACCGCCGTCGTGGCGTCGACCTGATGCTCTGTGGCTTCCTGCACTTCCGCGAGGAGGTCGAGTACTTCGGCCGCGAGGTGCTGCCGCTCTACCGCGAACTGGAGGCCGCCGAGGGAGTGCTGGCGTGGGGTGGGCAGGCATGAGTGCTCCCGTCCCTGTCCTCGACGCTGCGCGGGCACTGGCGGAGGCGACGCGTCTGGCGGCCGTCATCGCCGAGGGGGCCTCGCATCGCGACGTGCACCGTGAGCTCCCGCGGGCCGAGGTGCGCGCTCTGGCTGAGTCCGGACTGCTGGCCGTGACCGTCCCGGTCGACTTCGGTGGTGCAGGGCTCTCGGTGGAGACGCTCGCCGAGATCGTGCGCCGCATCTCTGCTGCCGACCCCAACCTGGGGCAGATCCCGCAGAGCCACTTCGCCTACGTCAACGCACTCACGCTGGCGGCCGACCCCGAGCAGCAGAAGTTCTTCTTCGATGCCGTCCTGCACGGCGCGGTCCTGGGCAACGCACAGTCCGAGATCGGCACCAAGCACGTGCGTGACATCCGCACCACGCTGACCGAGGCCGAGGACGGCACGGGGGAGTGGATCCTTGACGGCGTGAAGGGGTACGCCACCGGCGCCCTCTATGCCGACTGGATCCCGACGCTCGCGCACCTGGGGGTCGACGGTCCGCTGCACGTGGCCTGGGTGCGCGCCACGGACCCGGGCGTCGAGATCGTCGACGACTGGGACGGTCTGGGGCAGCGCACGACGGCGTCGGGGACCGTCCGGCTCACCGGCGTGCGCGTCCCGGCTGCACGGATCACCGGCTACCACGAGACGTTCGACGGACGTCCGCAGACGTACGGCTCCTTTGCCCAGACCCTGCATGCCGCGATCGACGCCGGCATTGCTCGCGCAGCGTTGGACGAGGCCGCGGACTTCGTCCGGACCAAGTCGCGTCCGCACCCCGACGCAGGGGTGGAGCGTCACGCCGAGGACCCGCTCGTCGTGCAGACCTTCGGTGAGCTCGAGCTCGCGGTCCGTGCGGCCGAGGCGCTGCTCGTGGTGGCAGCCCGTGCGGTCGACGCAGCCAACGCCGACCTCACTGTCGAGAGTGCCGGGGCGGCGAGCCTTGCGCTCGCGGCTGCCCGGGTGGCGACGTCCCGGGCAGCGGTCGAGACGTCCAACCGACTCTTCGAGGTCGCGGGCACGCGCTCGGCGCTGGCGAGCCTCAACCTCGACCGGCACTGGCGCAATGCCCGGACGCACACCCTGCACGATCCCGCTGCGTGGAAGGTCCAGCACCTGGGTCGATGGGCCGTGGGTGGCGTCCTGCCGCCCAGCAGCGGTCAGATCTGACGCCTGTTGAGCCTTTCTCCGTGCACGCGCGGACGCTCCCCGGCGCAGGTGCAAGGCAAAGCCTTCCACTCATGAGGGCGATTCTGAGCGGAGTGCGCGACAGGCGCTTCCAGCGGAGTTAATCTTGACAAGTTCCATAGACTTTGACCGGTTGGTTCCGGTTGTCCCGATGCATCGCTGTTCCGCGGACTGGTCCGCAGGGCCGGGCTGCAGCACTGTTCGAGGAGAGAAGATGAGCGCGCTCAAGTTCCACTGGTTCCTGCCCACCAACGGTGGTGACAGCCGCGAGGTCGTCGGTGGCGGCCACGGCGTCAACACCACGGTCGCCCAGCGCCCGGCGACGGTTCCCTACCTCGGGCAGGTGGCGCGCTCGGCCGAGCAGCTCGGTTTCGAGGCTGCCCTGACGCCGACCGGTGCCTGGTGTGAGGACGCGTGGGTCACCACCGCGATGCTCAGCCAGGTCTCCGAGCGGCTCAAGTTCCTGGTGGCCTTCCGCCCCGGCCTCACTGCCCCCTACCTGGGTGCACAGATGGCCGGCACCTTCCAGAACCTCTCCGGTGGACGGCTGGCCGTCAACGTCGTCGTCGGTGGCGAGGACCACGAGCAGCGCATGTTCGGTGACTTCTCGTCCAAGGAGGAGCGCTACGAGTCCGCAGGCGAGTTCCTGCACATCGTGCGCCGCCTGTGGGCCGGCGAGACCGTGACCTTCTCCGGCAAGCATCACTCGGTCGAGAACGCCACCCTCAACCAGATCCCGTCGCCTGCTCCCGAGGTCTACTTCGGTGGCTCCTCGCCGATCGCCGGTGAGATCGCAGCCAAGCACTGCGACGTCTACCTCACCTGGGGCGAGCCACCGGCCGCGGTCAAGGAGAAGATCGACTGGATCAAGGGCCTGGCTGAGAAGGAGGGGCGCGAGCTCCGCTTCGGCATCCGCCTGCACTCGATCGCGCGTGACACCTCCGAGGAGGCGTGGGCCGTGGCCAACCGCCTGCTGGACGGCATCTCCGAGGAGCAGATCGCGAAGATCCAGGCGGGTCTGGCTCGCAGTGCGTCGGTGGGCCAGCGCCGCATGCTCGAGCTCAACAAGGGTTCCAAGGAGCACCTCGAGGTGCACCCCAACCTCTGGGCCGGTATCGGTCTGGTGCGCGGCGGCGCCGGCACCGCGATGGTCGGGTCGCACGCCGAGATCGCTGACCTCGTCGAGCAGTACGTCGAGGCCGGGTGCACCGAGTTCGTGATGTCGGGTTACCCGCACCTCGAAGAGGCGTACCACTTCGGCGAGGGCGTGCTGCCCGAGCTGGAGCGTCGCGGTCTGTGGAAGAACCCGCTGGGTGAGTCCACCGTCCGTGCCTCGGTGCCGTTCGGCGCCTGAGTTCGACCTTCGTCGGGATGGGTGCTCGGGCCGGGGCCCAGGTGCCCGTTCGCGACGTGATCACCAAACTCTAGTAATCCAATAGGGTATGTAAGGTATTGATCGGTGGTACCCACCTGATCCGCACCTGTGACAGGTGTCGGTGAGAGAGTTGTCCCAGCGTCAGGAGTCATCGTGTCCACACCCAGAGTCGCCGTCGTCGTCGGCAACCCCAAGCCGCGCAGCCGCACCCTCGAGGCCGCGCAGCTCCTTGCCGACGCCATTCGCGCCGACCGGCGTGACGACGGCCCCGCGCTCGTCGTCGATCTCGCCGACTGGGGAGCGCGTCTCCACGACTGGAGTGACACCGGTGTGGCCGCACTGGTCGCCCAGGTCGCGGCTGCCGACCTCGTGGTCGTGGCCAGCCCCACCTACAACGCGTCGTACACCGGGCTGCTCAAGGTCTTCCTGGACAGGTTCGCGGCCGGGAGCATCACCGGTGTCACGGTCCCGCTGATGCTCGGCGCCGGGGAGGCTCACGCCCTCGCTGCGCAGTACACCCTGGCGCCGCTGCTGGCCCAGATCAGTTCCACCGGTCCGGCCAAGGCTCTCTTCGTGCGCGACGCCCGGCACGACGACCCCGCCGCGCACGCCGACTGGCTCGCCGCCAATGGTGCCGACGTCCGGGCCCGGATCGCCGCCCGCGTCGCTGCCCGCGCGACCACCACTGACACGTCCCATCCCACCCTCGAGAACCGCACGGAGATTCCCGCATGAGCACCACTGCCACCCAGCTCGACCAGCGCCAGCTGCGCGACGTCTTCGGTCTCTACCCCTCCGGTGTCGTCGCCGTCGCCGGCAAGGTCGAGGGTCAGAAGGTCGGCATCGCAGCCAGCTCCTTCACCTCCGTCAGCATCGATCCGCCGCTGGTCTCCTTCTCCATCGCGAAGGTCTCCAACACCTGGCCGGCGCTGCGTCGTTCGGCAGGTCTGGGCATCAGCGTCCTGGCCGACCACCACGACGTCATCTGCCGTCAGCTCGCCGGCCCGGCCGACCGTCGCTTCGACGGCCTCCCGGTCGAGGTCGCCGAGGACGGCGCCGTCCTCCTCACGGAGGGCCTCGCCACGCTGCGCACCCGCATCCACTCCGAGATCGAGGCCGGCGACCACCTGATCGTGCTGCTCGAGGTCGTCGAGGTCACCACCAACCCTGAGCGCGAGCCGCTGATCTTCCACCGCAGCGGCTTCAAGCGTCTGCACCGTGACGACCTCGACCCGAGCGAGCTCGACGGCCGGATCAACGGAGCCCCGGTTCCGAAGTCCTGAACTCCTGCGCGCAAGGGGCTGACACTCCCTGCCTGTGGCACCTGACGACGTCCGTCACCACTGATCTGAAAGATTGGCGGTCATGGACGTCGTCGTCGTTGGAGCCGGTCTTGCCGGTCTCGTCTCTGCTCGCCTTCTCGCTGCGGAAGGGCACCAGGTCACGCTCCTGGAGGCAGGCGACCGTGCAGGCGGCAAGCTCTTCAGCACCGAGGTCGCCGGTGTCCGGGTCGACGTGGGGGCGGAGGCGATGCTCAACCGTCGTCCCGAGGGCGTGGAACTCGCCCGTGCTCTCGGCCTGGAGGTCGAGCATCCGGCCCTGACCTCGTCACGGATCTGGACCCGCGGCGAACTGCGGCGGTTGCCGCGCTCGCTGATGGGCGTCCCGCTCGACGTCGACGACCTCGTCGACTCCGGCGTCGTCTCGCCCGAGACGGTGGCGACCGTGCGTGCCGAGCCCACGCTCGGCCCTGTCGTCCTCGAGGAGGGCCAGGACGTCTCGGTCGGCGACCTCGTGGCCGCGCGCTTCGGTGACGAAGTGGTCGACCGCCTCGTCGAACCGCTCCTGGGCGGCGTCTATGCCGGCAACTCCCGGTTGCTCTCGGCTCGGGCCGCGGTCCCGCAACTGGTGGCGTTCGCAGCTCGCGGCTCGCTGCTGAGGCAGGCTGCGGCGGTGCCCACCACCTACGACTCCCCGGTCTTCGCCGGGATCGCCGGCGGCATGGGACGCCTCGCTGAGGCGTTGCTCGCTGACGTCGTTGCCCGCGGCGTCGACGTCCGATTCGGGGCGGCCGCATCCTCGAGCGGTCGGGTCGAGGGCCGCTGGGTGGTCGACACGGAGGCGG